>NZ_MOYN02000020.1:0-130971 GCF_001896795.1 Thermomonospora sp. CIF 1 | reverse complement strand
CCCCAAAGAGCAACTATGAGGAACAAAACGGGCAGCGAAGCTGTCACAGTCTCCCTACTCTCCGGAGAATTCCCAGCTCATAGGGCGTGTCACCGGCCCTCAGCGGCCGGTCCTCATTGCGGCACTCCTAAGGCCGGTCCGATGGCCGGCCGGGAGGTGAGGTGTCACCGGCCCTCAGCGGCCGGTCCTCATTGCGGCGTCGTGAACGCGCGCGTGCAGGCGATGTATGTGGACGTGTCACCGGCCCTCAGCGGCCGGTCCTCATTGCGGCCTATGCCGGGCGCCGAGATCGGCGAGCAGCGCCGCGTGTCACCGGCCCTCAGCGGCCGGTCCTCATTGCGGCATCGGCCCCTACCGCCCCAAGCCCGGCGAGTTCGACGTGTCACCGGCCCTCAGCGGCCGGTCCTCATTGCGGCCTCGCCGATTTCGGCACCGACGACGAGCCCGCCCAGGGTGTCACCGGCCCTCAGCGGCCGGTCCTCATTGCGGCAGCTTTGGCCTGGGCAACCTGCGGCACCTGAGGGCCAAGTGTCACCGGCCCTCAGCGGCCGGTCCTCATTGCGGCTCGATGACCTCGACGTGCGGGAGCCCATCGGCCCGCGTGTCACCGGCCCTCAGCGGCCGGTCCTCATTGCGGCCCTGTCACCGCCAGCGCCCTGGCGTTCCTGAGGGATGTGTCACCGGCCCTCAGCGGCCGGTCCTCATTGCGGCCTTTCGATGCGCAGGGGACGGCCCCCGGGGCGGGGGTGTCACCGGCCCTCAGCGGCCGGTCCTCATTGCGGCCCGAGCCCGGCGGCGCGCTGGTGGCCTCGGCCGACGAGTGTCACCGGCCCTCAGCGGCCGGTCCTCATTGCGGCTACGCCGGGCGGGTGCACAGCATCGCCAGCGAGAGCGTGTCACCGGCCCTCAGCGGCCGGTCCTCATTGCGGCTCGTCCTGGGCTTGTGGCAGCGGCCGCACGGGGACGTGTCACCGGCCCTCAGCGGCCGGTCCTCATTGCGGCACGACCGTTTGGTTCTCACGGACGAGCCGAGTGGTCAGGTGTCACCGGCCCTCAGCGGCCGGTCCTCATTGCGGCCCCTAACACGAGCAGAGACCGGCCGGGCACGCTGCGTGTGTCACCGGCCCTCAGCGGCCGGTCCTCATTGCGGCACCCGCTGGGGCGACCTGCCGACGACCCCGTTCAGGCGTGTCACCGGCCCTCAGCGGCCGGTCCTCATTGCGGCCGCCACGTTGCGAGCGTTTTTGGGAGTTAGGTAGATGTGTCACCGGCCCTCAGCGGCCGGTCCTCATTGCGGCTCCGAGACGCCCCAGAGCTCCCCGACCTGCGCCGGCGTGTCACCGGCCCTCAGCGGCCGGTCCTCATTGCGGCGAGACCGTCTGCGAGGCCTGCGGCGGCACCGGCCAGGGTGTCACCGGCCCTCAGCGGCCGGTCCTCATTGCGGCGCCGACGAAGACGGGCGCTTGTACGAGGACACCCCGGTGTCACCGGCCCTCAGCGGCCGGTCCTCATTGCGGCCCTGTTCTCGGGCGCGTTGCAGTCGGGCACGGTGGCGGTGTCACCGGCCCTCAGCGGCCGGTCCTCATTGCGGCTTCATCAGCGCCTTGTACTGCTGGTAGGTGCGGGGGTGTCACCGGCCCTCAGCGGCCGCTCCTCATTGCGGCTTGTAGCCGTGTCACCGGCCCTTAGCGGCCGGTCCTCGTTGTGGCGCTCGTCGCTCGGTAGGGAACTTTCCACAGCAGATGTGTCACCGGCTTTCGGGAGCTGCTCCTCATTGCGAGATGGCTCGCTCTTGAGCAAGGGCGTCGATGTGCTCTCGAGTCGAATGTCCAAATCGCACTAGGCGATGGCTCGTTGCCGGGACAGGACGTCGGGAATGGGACTACCAGCAGGACATCCATCTCCCACGACCAGGGCGCTGGCACCATTGCGGATGGCAGTGACCAGCCTTGTTCTTGGGGCGCTCGGAGAGCATTTTGCCGGGGGTCTCCGACTTGAGCAGGCCCGGGTGTTCCGGGGATGCTCCGTGCTTCACCGGGGCGACCGTGCGGACGTATCGGAGCGTTTCGATGGCGGGAATGGAGTCGGTCCGTCCTTTGCGTGACAGCTCGTGGTCACCGGGCCCGTTGAGTGCTCAAGGGGCGGGCGGTTTGGCAGCGGCGCACCTGGTCGCCAGGGGCCGCCGGCGAGACGGTGTCAGCTTCGCGCCGGCTCTTCGAGGCGACGGGGCACCCATCGGGGCGTTCGGCGGAGCGCGAGAGGCTTCCGCATAGGGTTGGACTCCGGTCCCTGGAAGATCACGGCGTTGCTCGGGGCGACGGAGATCCCTGCCGGGCTCTCGGGGCGTGTGAACACACGCAGAGATGATCATGGGACAGGGGTTCGCCCGGTGTCGTGTGAACCGTCGGAGTGCCGTGGGAGACGGCCGGAGCCGCTGACGAATGGCTGGCAAACGATCGAGAGGCCTGATCATCAGGGTGATGATCAGGCCTCTGACCTGCTAGTTCGTGTCGGGATGGCGGGATTTGAACCCACGACCCCTTGACCCCCAGTCAAGTGCGCTACCAAGCTGCGCCACATCCCGGTGCCTGGCGGAGCAGGCGTGACTACCTTAGCGCAGTCGGCGGCCTAGTGCGTAACGGGAATTCGGAAGGGCGGGTGACCTGGGGCTGCGGGGGCTGGTGGGATGGGCGGGTGGCTTCTGTGATGTGGCGTGGGCTGGTGTTCTCGGTGGCGGTGGTGCTCGCGGTGGGCGGGTGCACCACTGGGGGAGGGGAGTCGCGGGTCGGGCAGAGTCCGCCGGTGGTGGAGACGACGGCGGGTAGCGGGGCGCCGGGGCCGGTGCCGTCCGCCTCGGAGCGCAGGCGGCGGGTGGTGCCTCGGGTTCCTGCGGGGGTGTGGGCCGGGTACATGGTGTTCGACCGGGCCGCCGGGAAGGTGACGGTGCGGCGCGATGCGCATCAGACGGTGCGGTCGGCCTCGGTGGTGAAGATCCTGATCGCGCTGGACTACCTGGAGTCGCGGCGGGAGGTGCCGGCGGGGGATCTGGCGCTGTTGCGGGGGATGCTGCGGTCCAGTGATGACCGGGCGGCCACGGTGCTGTGGACGCGCGGTGGGCGGCGGGCGATCGTGGCGCGGATGGTGAAGCGGCTGCGGCTGGTGGATACGGCGCCGCCGCCGGCCGACCGGCCGGGGTATTGGGGGTACACCGCGATCAGCGCCCATGACGTGGTGAAGGTGTACCGCTACCTGCTGGAGCGGGCGCGGCCCGAAGTTCGGGACGTGGTGCTGGGGGAGCTGCGCAAGGCGACCCGGTGCGGCACGGACGGGTTCGACCAGTACTTCGGGATTCCGCGGGCGGTGCGGCGGCCGTGGGCGGTCAAGCAGGGGTGGTCGGGGTTCGGGACGGTGCCGGCCGAGCCGTGCGGGCAGGCGGGGGCGAACGGGCTGCGGTACCGGCCGGCTGCGGCGCCCGATCTGGGGCTGGGGCGTCCGGTGCTGCACACCACCGGGACGGTGGGGGAGGACGACCGGCACATCGTGGTGGTGCTGACCCTGCATCCGGCGGGCAGCTCGTTCCGGGCGGCCTCAGGGCGGCTGACCGCGCTGACCAGGCAGGTGCTGCAGGCCGGCGGCATCTGAGCGGGGCCGCGCCGGGGCGGTCGTTGCCTGATTGTTATCGCTCGCAACAAAACCGGGGGGTCTTTCCTCTAGCGATGCTGGTCGTCGCGTCATATGTTGCGGAGCACAACATTCATACGGTGGGGCGTGACCCGTCCCGCCATGCGACGCGCGTTGCCATACGTCCGGAAACCCCACCCCGCGCGGCCGCTGACCCGGCGGCCGCGCTTCCAGAAAGGACCCGTGCAGATGCGCAAGGGAATCCTCGGTATCGCCGCGATCTCCACGGCGGCCGCCCTCACCCTCACCGCCTGCGGTGACGACTCCGCCGACGGCGGCCAGGGCGGCGCCGTCCAGGGCAAGGTCGGCGTGATCCTGCCCGACACCAAGTCCTCGGTCCGCTACGAGAGCTTCGACCGGCCCTACCTGGAGCAGGCGTTCAAGGCCGCCGGCGTGCAGTACGACATCCAGAACGCCGAGGGCTCGGTGCAGCGCTTCCAGACCATCGCCGACCAGATGATCACCAGCGGGGTGACCGTGCTGCTGATCGACGGCATCGACTCCAACTCGGCCGCCGCGGTGACCCGCAAGGCCCAGCAGCAGGGCGTCAAGACCATCGACTACGACCGGCTGACGCTGGGCGGCGTGTCGGACTACTACGTCTCCTTCGACAACGTGAAGGTCGGCGAGGAGCTCGGCAAGGGCCTGCAAAAGTGCCTCGGCGACAAGAAGGCCAACATCGTCTACCTGAACGGCGCCCCCACCGACAACAACGCCACCTTGTTCGCCCAGGGCGCCCACTCGGTGCTCGACAAGGTCTCCAGCTACACGAAGGTCGCCGAGCAGGCCGTGCTCGGCTGGGACAACCAGCGCGCCGCCACCATCTTCGAGCAGATGTGGACCGAGCACAAAGGCGAGATCGACGGGGTGCTGGCCGCCAACGACGGGCTCGGCAACGCCGCGGTGTCCATCCTGAAGAAGAACAAGGTGGCCGGGAAGGTCGCGGTGACCGGCCAGGACGCCACCTTGCAGGGCCTGCAGAACATCCTGGACGGCACCCAGTGCATGACCGTCTACAAGCCGATCAAGCAGCAGGCCGAGGCCGCCGCCAAGCTGGCGATCTCGCTGCTGAAGGGTGAGCAGGCCGAGACCAACGGCGTCACCAAGGACCCCGAGGGCAACCGGGACGTGCCGTCGGTGCTGCTCACCCCGGTGGCGATCTTCAAGGAGAACGTCAAGCAGGTCGTCGACGACGGCTTCGTCAAGAAGGACGAGCTCTGCGCGGGCGAGTACGCCGACAAGTGCGCCGAGGCCGGTATCCAGTGAGCCCGCTTCGGCACCCGTCCCCTCCCGGCCCGGACGGGTGCCCGCGGCGCACCCCGGGCACGCGCGGATCCGCAGGCCGGGTGCCGCGGCAGATCCGGTGAAGAGCGCCTCGCGCCCGGCCCGGCGACCCCGGGCCGGGCGCGAGGCCGACGAAGATCCGGTGACCGGCGGGGACGCCCGCGCCCCGGGCGTCCCCGCCCGTCCGGAAGGAGCACAGTGGCTGACAAGGCAACCCCGGTGCTGCAGCTGACCGGGGTCAACAAAAGCTTCGGGGCGGTGAAGGTCCTGCACGATGTGGACTTCGCCGTCTACCCGGGAGAGGTGACCGCGCTGGTCGGCGACAACGGCGCCGGCAAGTCCACCCTCATCAAGTGCATCGCGGGCATCCACCCGGTCGACTCCGGCGAGTTCTTCTTCGAGGGACGCCCGGTGACGATCAACAGCCCCCGCGACGCGGCGGCGCTGGGCATCGAGGTCGTCTACCAGGACCTGGCGCTGGCCGACAACCTCGACATCGTCCAGAACATGTTCCTGGGCCGCGAGCGCACCCGCGGGCTGGTGCTGGACGAGGCGTCGATGGAGGAGTCGGCCCGCCAGACCCTCGCCAAGCTGTCGGTGCGCACCGTCAAGTCGGTGCGGCAGCTGGTGGCCAGCCTGTCGGGCGGGCAGCGGCAGACCGTCGCGATCGCCAAGGCCGTGCTGTGGCAGTCCAAAGTGGTGATCTTGGACGAGCCCACCGCCGCGCTCGGCGTCGCGCAGACCCGCCAGGTGCTGGAGCTGGTGCGGCGCCTGGCCGACACCGGCCACGGCGTGGTGCTGATCTCCCACAACATGAACGACGTCTTCCAGGTGGCCGACCGCATCACCGCCCTGTACCTGGGCCGGGTCGCCGCCCACGTCCCGCGGTCCGCCGTCACCTCCACCCAGGTGGTCGAGCTCATCACCGCCGGCCGGTCGGGGGACCTCGGCCTGTCCCCGGCGACCACCGACAACCATCTGTGAGCGGGGGCGCTGCGATGTCAATCCACTCCCACGAGCTCAAGGAGACCGCCGTGAAGGTCGCCGACGCCGACTTCGCCATCGACCGGCGCGAGCACACCACGGCCTCGGCCGTCCGCGACTACTGGGCCAAGGTGCGCGCCGGGGAACTGGGCTCGCTGCCGGCGGTCTTCGGCCTGGTGTCGCTGATCGTGCTGTTCACCGCGCTGCGGCCGGAGACGTTTTTGTCCGAGCGCAACATCGCCAACCTGTTCGTGCAGGCCATGTCGGTGACGATCCTGGCGCTGGGGTTGGTGTTCGTGCTGCTGCTGGGCGAGATCGACCTGTCGGCCGGGGTGACCAGCGGGGTGTGCGCGGCGGTGATGGCCAAGCTGATGGTCGAGGCCGGGCAGCCCTGGTACACCGCCGTGCTCGCCGCGCTGCTCACCGGGCTGCTGATCGGCGCCGTCATCGGGCTGCTGGTGGCGGTGGTGCGGATACCGTCCTTCGTGGTGACGCTGGCGCTGTTTTTGGGCCTGCAGGGCATCACGCTGCGGCTGATCGGCGAGGGCGGCACCGTCCCGGTGCGCGATGAGGTGATCGTGGCGCTGGCCAACGACAACATGCCGATCTGGCTGGGCTGGACGCTGGCGGTCGGCTGCTCGGTCCTGTTCGCGGCCTCGCAGCTGCTGCGCCGGCACCGCCAGCGCAGCCGCGGGCTGATCGCGCCTCCCCTGGGGCTGGTGGTGGGGCGGATCGCGGTGGTGACGGCGGCGCTGCTGGGCATCACCTTCCTGATGGGCCTGGACCGCGCCCCCAGCCCGACGGTGGTGCTCAACGGCGTGCCGTGGGGCGTACCGCTGGTGGCCCTGCTGGTGATCACAGCGACCTTCGTGCTGGGCCGCACCGTCTACGGCCGGCACGTGTACGCCGTCGGCGGCAACGCCGAGGCCGCCCGCCGCGCCGGCATCAACGTCACCGCCATCCGCATGTCGGTGTTCATGATCGCCTCCACGCTGGCCGCGGTGGCCGGGATGGTGGACGCCTCCCGGCTCAACTCCGTCACCCCCGACGCCGGCGCCGGCAACGTGCTGCTGTACGCGGTGGGCGCCGCGGTGATCGGCGGCACCAGCCTGTTCGGCGGCAAGGGCCGGGCCATCGACGCGGTGCTGGGCGGCCTGGTCATCTCGGTGATCGCCAACGGGCTGGGGTTGCTGGGCGCGCAGGCCTACCTCAACATGCTGATCACCGGCGGGGTGCTGCTGCTGGCCGCCAGCGTCGATGCGCTGGCCCGCCGCAGGCGCGTCGCCGTCGGCCGCTGAGGCGCACCGGCCGGGCCGCCTCCGCCCCGGCGGCCCGGCTGGTAGGCTCGCGGCGGCGTGTGATCGTCCCGCTTGCCGGGGACGGGGCGCCAGGTGGGGAGCTCTGCGAGATGTCCGTGACGCCCGTACTGGACCTGCGGGGGGTCGGCAAGAGCTTCGGCCCCGTCCAGGTGCTGCACGATGTCGCCCTGTCGGCGTACGCCGGCGAGGTCACCGCCCTGGTCGGCGACAACGGGGCGGGCAAGTCCACCCTGGTCAAATGCCTGGGCGGGGTCTGGCCCATGGACCGCGGCGAGTACCTGTTCGAGGGCCGCCCGGTGCGGGTCGGCAGTCCCCGCGAGGCCGCCGAGCTGGGCATCGAGATCGTCCACCAGGACCTGGCGCTGTGCGAGAACCTCGACATCGTGCAGAACATGTTCCTGGGCCGGGAGTGGCGCAACGGCCTGGTGCTGGATGAGGCCGCCATGGAGGAGCTGGCCATCCGCGCTTTGACCGGGCTGTCGGTGCGCACCATCAAGTCGGTGCGGCAGCCGGTGTCCGGCCTGTCGGGCGGGCAGCGGCAGAGCGTGGCCATCGCCCGCGCCATGCTGTGGGACGCCAAGGTGGTGGTGCTGGACGAGCCGACCGCCGCGCTCGGCGTCGCGCAGACCCAGCAGGTGCTGGAGGTGGTGCGGCGCCTGGCCGACAAGGGCCGGGCCGTGGTGCTGATCTCGCACAACATGAACGACGTGTTCGCGGTGGCCGACCGGATCTGCGCGCTGTACCTGGGCCGCACCGTCGCCCAGGTCAAGGCCTCGGAGGTGACCTACTCCCAGGTCGTGGAGCTGATCACCTCCGGGCGCATGGACGGCTTGGACGGCTCCGGCGCGGTCGCCGGCCGCAACGGCACCGGCCGCCTCCGCGAGGCCGGACGGGGATGATGCGCGCCGCTCCGTCCCCGGAAGAGGCCCGCCGGCACAACCTGGGCACGCTGCTGCGCCACATCCATCTGCGGGGGGCGGCCTCGCGTGCCGAGCTGGCCGAGGGCATGGGCCTCAACCGCAGCACGATCATGGCGTTGACCGGCGAGCTGACCGCCGCCGGGGTGGTGCGCGAGGAGCTGCCGCGCGAGGTGCGCCGGCGGGCCGGCCGGCCGTCGCTGGTGGTGCGCCCCGAATCGACCCGGGTGTATGTGCTGGCCTTCGACATCGGGGTGGACCGGCTGGTGGCCGCCCGGGTCGGGCTGGGCGGGGTGATCTTGGAGCGGCGCGAAAGCGCCCGCCCGCGCGGCCCGTTCGACCCCGATGAGGTGGTGGGCGCGCTGGCGTCCTTCACCCGCCAGCTGGTGCGCCGGGCCGACCGGGACGCGGTGTGCGTGGGCGCGGGGGCGGCGTTCTCCGGCATCGTCCGCAGCGCCGACGGGATGCTGCGCTACGGGCCGAACCTGGGCGCCACCGACGTGTCGCTGGGGGACGCCCTGTCGCGGCGGCTGGGGCTGGGGGTGAGCGTGGCGATCGGCAACGACGCCAATCTGGGGGCGCTGGCCGAGCACCGCCGCGGCGTCGGGGTCGGCTGCAACGACCTGATCTACCTGCACGGGGACGTGGGAATCGGCGGCGGCATCATCGTCGGCGGCCGGCTGCTGGGCGGGGCCGACGGCTACGGCGGCGAGGTCGGGCACATGGTGGTCAACCCCGGCGGGCGGCGCTGCGGCTGCGGCTCGCGGGGCTGCCTGGAGGCCGAGGTCGGCGAGGACGCCCTGCTGGCGCGGGCCGGGCAGGTCGCCGCCGGGCGGATCGGCCGGGATGCGGTGCGCGCCGTGGTGGACGCCGCCGACCGCGGCGACGCCGTCGCCCGCGACGCGCTGTGCCGGACCGGCGACTGGCTGGGGCTGGGCGTGGCCAACCTGGTCAACATCTTCAACCCCGCCATGGTCGTCTTCGGGGGGACGCTGCGGGACATCTACCTGGGGTCGGCCGCGCAGGTCCGCAGCCGGCTGGCCACCCATGGGCTGGCCGCCCCCCGGGAGCGGGTGAAGCTGCGCACCGCCGAGCTGGGGGACGACACCACCTTGATCGGCGCCGCCGAGCTGGCCTTCAGCGAGGTGCTCAACGACCCGCTGGAGGTGCTGGGCCGGCTGCGCGCCGCGTCCTCCGGCACCTGAAAGCGGCCCCGCCGCCTCAAGGCCGCGGCGGGGAGGAACATGCGAGGCCGAGGAGGGTCGCTTGATGAAGACACGGACGTTCGCCGGCACCCGGGTGGGTGCGGTCGGTCTGGGCTGCATGAGCATGAGCTGGGCTTACGGCCCGTCCGAACGCGACGACCGGGCCTCGCAGGCGCTGATCCGCGAGGCGGTGGAGCTGGGCGTGACGTTCCTGGACACCTCCGACGTCTACGGCCTGGGCCACAACGAGACGCTGATCGGCCGGGCGCTGGCCGGCATCCGCGACCGGGTCGTGCTGTGCACCAAGGGCGGGCTGGTCGGCGACCCGGACACCGGACGGGTCGGCCGCAACGGCTCGCCCCGCCACCTCAAGCAGGCGGCCGAGGCCAGCTTGCGGCGGCTCGGCACCGACGTCATCGACCTGTACTACCTGCACCGGGTCGATCCGGAGGTGCCGCTGGCCGACAGCTGGGGCGCGCTGGCCGAGCTGGTCGCCGAGGGCAAGGTGCGGCGGATCGGGCTGTCGGAGGTCACCGTGGCCCAGGCCGAGGAGGCGCACGCCATCCACCCGGTCTCGGCGATCCAGTCGGAGCTGTCGCTGTGGACGCGCGACCCGACCGGCGTTCCCGGCGGCACCGCCGGCGGGATGAGCGGCCAGGGCATGTCGGACCAGGAGGCCGGGGACGTGGTGGGCTGGTGCGCCGCCCACGGCGCGGTGTTCGTGGCGTTCTCCCCGCTGGGCCGGGGCTTTCTGACCGGCACGATCACCAAGGCCGACTTCGAGGAGGGCGACATCCGGCGGCGCAACCCCCGCTTCCAGGAGGAGGCGCTGCGCCGCAACATGCGGATCGTCGAGGCGGTCCGCCGGGTCGCCGAGCGGCACGGCGCCACCCCGGCGCAGGTCGCCATCGCCTGGGTGCTGGCCCGCGGCGAGCATGTGATCCCGATCCCGGGCACCAAGAAGTCCCGCTACCTGCGGGAGAACGCCGCCGCCGCGGACTTGGAGCTGACCGCCGCGGACCTGGCGGAGCTGGACGCCCTGCCGGCCCCGGTCGGTGACCGCTACTGAGCCCTTTCTCACCCGCCGTATCTCCGCGATGCCCACCGCGGAGATACGGCGGGGCCTGAAGGCGGCGCGGCGGCATGCGCCGCCAGGGCCTCCGCCTCGGGTCTTTTGTGAAACGCCCGTCCCGCCGTGGCCGCCCCGACGCGGGATCAGCCGGCCGGTTCCGCCAGTTTGGCCACCTCGCCGAGCAGCCCCAGCTGCGCGGCGATGGTGGTCAGGTCGAAGTAGACCCGCTCGCAGACGATGCGGTCGCCCTCGAACAGGAACAGCGCCGCCATCCGGCAGGTGAACGACTTGCCGGTGGGTGGAAAACCCAGGTAAGGGCCCAGATGGGTGCCTTTGAGGTCGAACTCGGCGATCACCGCGTCGTCGGCGTGCCGCAGCACCACGTTCTCGTTGCGCTGGTCCGGGAAGGCCTCGCGGGTGGTCCGGTAGTAGCCCATGACCTCCTCGGGCCCGTCGAAGACCTGGCCGGTGGCCATCAGCTCATAGCGGGGATGGTCGAAGGTGCTCAGTGCCCGATCGAAGTCCAGTGCGTTCTCGGCCTCCATGTGCTCGCGGACGACCGCCTCGCGCCTGGCCCGCAGATCCGCTGCCTCCGCCGCTGTGCTTCCCACGGCAACCTCCTCTTTCCTCCCCATGTAACGCGCCGGCCGGTGATCGGGTAACGATGATCCTTGAGGGCCGGTAAGAAATTGGCCATACCCGGTCGTGGCGATGGCACTCCTCACCGGAAGAGCCGCGGCCCGCAGAGCCCCTGGCGGAAAAATCGGTCGCCCAGGGGCCGTATGGTGGCTACGGTCTTGCAGGTTGCGGCGCCGGTTTCGGCGACCGTGACGAGCGGCCTTCTTTGCGCCGGGACCGCCCCCTCCGGTCGCGGCGCCGCCTGCCTTCCGTCGCGGACGGCATGAGCGGACGGCATGTGTGGTGAAGACGATCGCTGTGAAGGGACGCCTGTGACGACGCCGCTGGCCGAGCTACGGCAGCGACTGCCCCAGCTGATGGCCGAGGACCGGCATCGGCTGCGCCGCCGTATCGACGGGGCGTGCAAGCTGCGCGAGGAGACGCGCCTGGCCGCGGTGACCGCCAAGATCGCCGCCGACGTCGAACGGGCCGAGGCGAAGGTGGCGCGCCGCCGGGCGGCGGTGCCGCCGATCACCTACCCGGCCGAGCTGCCGGTCACCCAGAAGAAAGACGAGATCGCCGCGGCCATTCGCGACCACCAAGTGGTGATCGTGGCAGGGGAGACCGGCTCGGGCAAGACCACCCAGCTGCCCAAGATCTGCCTGGAGCTGGGCCGCGGGGTGCTCGGCACGATCGGGCACACCCAGCCGCGCCGCCTGGCCGCCCGCGCCGTCGCCACCCGCATCGCCGAGGAGCTGGGCACCACGCTGGGGGAGCTGGTCGGCTACAAGGTGCGCTTCACCGACACCTCCAGCGACGACACGCTGGTCAAGCTGATGACCGACGGCATCCTGCTGGCGGAGATCCAAGGCGACCGGCTGCTGCGCCGCTACGACACGATCATCATCGACGAGGCCCACGAACGCAGCCTCAACATCGACTTCCTGCTGGGCTACCTGAAGGAGATCCTGCCCCGCCGCCCCGACCTGAAGGTGATCATCACCTCGGCGACCATCGACCCGGAGCGGTTCTCGGCGCACTTCGGCGGCGCCCCCATCGTGGAGGTCTCCGGCCGCACCTACCCGGTGGAGGTCCGCTACCGCCCCATCGTCGACCCCGACGACCCCGAGGCCGACCCCGACCGCGACCAGATCCAGGCCATCAGCGACGCGGTGGACGAGCTGTGCGCCGAGGGCCCCGGCGACATCCTGGTGTTCCTGTCCGGCGAACGGGAGATCCGCGACACCGCCGAGGCGCTGGCCAAACGGGACCTGCCCGGCACCGAGATCCTGCCGCTGTACGCCCGGCTGTCGGCGGCCGAGCAGCAGCGCGTCTTCCAGCCGCACCGCGGTCGGCGGATCGTGCTGGCCACCAACGTCGCCGAGACCTCGCTGACGGTCCCGGGCATCAAATACGTCATCGACCCCGGCACCGCCCGCATCTCCCGCTACAGCCACCGCCTGAAGGTCCAGCGCCTGCCGATCGAGGCGATCTCCCAGGCATCGGCCAACCAGCGCAAGGGCCGCTGCGGCCGGGTCTCCGAAGGCATCTGCATCCGCCTGTATTCGCAAGAGGACTTCGAAAGCCGCCCGGAGTTCACCGACCCGGAGATCCTGCGCACCAATTTGGCCTCGGTCATCTTGCAGATGACCAACCTGGGCCTGGGCGACATCGCCGCCTTCCCGTTCGTCGACCCGCCGGACCGGCGCAACATCAAGGCCGGCATCGACCTGCTGATCGAACTGGGGGCCCTCGACCCGGCCGCCAAGGACCCGCGCAAACGGCTCACCCCGCTGGGCCGCAAACTGGCCCAGCTCCCGGTGGACCCCCGCCTGGGCCGCATGGTGCTGGAGGCCGACCGGCTCGGCTGCGTCCGCGAGGTCCTCATCATCGCCTCCGCCCTGTCCATCCAGGACCCGCGGGAACGCCCCGCCGACAAGCAGCAGGCCGCCGACGAAAAGCACCGCCGCTTCGCCGACCCGTCCTCGGACTTCCTGGCCTACCTGAACCTGTGGAACTACCTGCAGGAGCGGCAGCGGGAGCTGTCCGGCAGCCAGTTCCGCCGCATGTGCAAGAACGAATTCCTGCACTACCTGCGGATCCGCGAATGGCAGGACCTGCACGGCCAGCTCAAGCAGGTCGCCAAGAGCCTGGGCGTGACCGTCAACACCGCCGACGCCCCGCCCGAGCGCATCCACCAGGCGCTGCTGGCCGGGCTGCTGTCGCACATCGGGCTGCTGGACCCCGAACGGCGCGACTACCTGGGCGCCCGCGGCGCCCGCTTCGCCATCTTCCCCGGCTCGGGGCTGTTCAAGAAACCGCCGCGGTGGGTCATGTCGGCCGAGCTGGTGGAGACCTCGCGGCTGTGGGCCCGCGTCAACGCCAGGATCGAACCGGAGTGGATCGAACCGCTCGCCGCCCACCTGGTCAAACGCACCTACAGCGAACCGCACTGGTCCAAACGGCAGGGCGCGGCGATGGCGTACGAACGGGTCACCCTCTACGGGGTGCCCATCGTCACCCAGCGCCGGGTCAACTACACCCGCATCGACCCGGAACTGTCGCGGGAGCTGTTCATCCGGCACGCCCTGGTGGGCGGCGAATGGGACACCCACCACGCCTTCTTCCACGAGAACCGGGCGCTGCTGGAAGAAGTCGAGGAGCTGGAGCACCGGGCCCGCCGCCGCGACATCCTGGTCGATGAGGAGACCTTGTTCGACTTCTACGACCAGCGCATCCCCGCCGAGGTCGTCTCCGTCCGGCACTTCGACGCCTGGTGGAAGAAGGCCCGCCGCAAGAATCCGGACCTGCTGAACTTCGACAAGCAGATGCTGATCAACGCCGGTGCCGGCGAGGTCAGCGAGGCCGACTACCCCGACCACTGGCAGCAGGGCCCGCTGCGGCTGAAACTGACCTACCTGTTCGAACCCGGCGCGGACGCCGACGGCAACGACGGCGTCACCGTGCACATCCCCCTGGAGGTCCTCAACCAGGTCAAAGCGGACGGGTTCGACTGGCAGGTGCCGGGGCTGCGCGCCGAACTGGTCACCGAGCTGATCCGCTCGCTGCCCAAGCAGCTGCGGGTCAACTTCGTGCCCGCCCCCGACGTGGCCCGCAAGGTGCTGGCCCGGCTCTCGCCCCGCACCGAGCCGCTGCTGGCGGCGCTGGAACGCGAGCTGCGCGCCATGACCGGCGTCACCGTGCCCCGCGAAAGCTGGGACTATGCGCGCGTCCCCGACCATCTGAAGATGACCTTCCGGGTGGTCGACGGCCGCGACCGCACCGTCGCCGAGGGCAAGGACCTGGAGGAGCTGAAACGGCGGCTGCGCGGCAAGGTCCGCGGCACCCTCTCAAGCGCCGCCAAAAAGGACGGCATCGAGCGCAGCGGGCTGAAGAGCTGGGACATGGACGCCCTCCCGCAGGTCTTCGAACGCCGCCACGCCGGATACGCGGTCAAGGCCTACCCGGCGCTGACCGACGAAGGCGACAGCGTCGCCGTGCGCCTGTATGAGACCCCGGCCGAGCAGCGGCAGGCCATGTGGGGCGGCACCCGCCGGCTGCTGTTGCTGAACTCGCCGTCCCCGATGAAGTTCCTGACCGGTGGGCTGAGCAACCAGGCCAAGCTGGCCTTGAGCCGGAGCCCGCACGGCTCGGTGCCGGCGCTGCTGGACGACTGCGTCACCGCCGCCGCCGACAAGCTCATGGCCGAGGCCGGCGGGCCCGCCTGGGACGCGGCGGGCTTCACCAGGCTGCACGACCATGTGCGCGCCGAGCTGGCCGACACCGCCGCCGCCATCGTCGGCCAGGTCGGGCAGATCCTGAGCGCCGCGCACGAGGTCGACCGGCGGCTGCGCGGCACCACCAGCCTTGCGCTGGTGCCGTCGCTGACCGACCTGCGCACCCAGCTCAAGGAGCTGATCGCCCCCGGGTTCGTCACCGCCACCGGCTGGCAGCGCCTGCCCGACCTGCTGCGCTACCTGCGGGCGATGCTGGTGCGGCTGGACAAGCTGCCCGACAACCCCGGCCGGGACCGGTTGCTGATGCAGCAGGTGGAGCGGATGCGGCAGGAGTACGAGCAGCTGCTGCGCCGCCTGCCCGCGGCCCGCCGCCAGGAGGAGCCCGTCCGGCACATCCGGTGGATGCTGGAGGAGTTCCGGGTCAGCCTGTTCGCCCAGCAGCTGGGCACCCGCCATCCGGTCTCCGAAAAACGCATCCTCAAGGCCATCGCCCAGATCCCGCTGTGACCGGAGAACCTCAGGACCCGGGAGCGACGGTGAAACAGCAGTCGCCGCACAGGCCCCCGCCGCCGAGACGGTAGTAAAGGCAGCAGCTGCGGCGCCGGAACGTCAGCCCCGGCCCCGCCGGCACGCCCGAGCCGCGCAGCTCCTCTTCTTCCAGCAGCCGCCGGGCCAGGCGCCGGCTGCGGCCGGCGAGGCCGGGGTGGGCCGCGGCCAGCACGCGCAGCGCCCCGATCATCGCCGAGGCGGCGTTGCCCCACAGCAGCCCGGCGGCCACCGGCACGCGGGCGCGCACCGCCTCATGGACCGCCGTCAGCTGCCCTTCGATGACCGAACGGCGGACGGCGGCGGCCATCTGCGCCACAGGGCCTGCCGCCTCGTCCCGTTCGTGAAGGCCGGCGGGAGCCCTCACGTCCGCCTCCTCCGCTCCGTCGTCCCGTCCGGCGTTCTTCGCATCCGGCGTCCCGGCCCGCAGGAGGTCCGCCGATCTCGCCGCATCGAGCCACAGCCGGACGGTGCCGGAGGCGTCCAGACGCTGCCGCAGCGCCGCCAGGTCCGGCACCAGCCCGTGCAGCAGGGCGCAGCCCAGCACCGGCGACCACAGCCGGGCCGCCAGCGCGAGCTGGGCGGTGGAGGCGGCCACCCGGTCCACCGGAACGCCCAGGCGCGCGGCGGTCGCCTCGATGAGGGCCGGCACCCCCTCCGGCACCGGCCGCCACCGCGGGTCGGCGCCTTCTGCCGGATCGGTGGAGACGGCGAAGAAGGGGCCCAGGCGCGCGACGTCCGCCAGCGCCTCCGCCACGGCCCGTCCGGATCCTCCCTGCCGCACGCCGGGAGTATAGGAACGACTGCGGCCCGTGGCCCAGGCCGCCCGTCACAGGGCACGGCGAATGGAAGTCGCCACAACCATCCCCAAGTCCCTACAGCCCCATATACCAAGTGCGTATCGTTTCATGTCATGTCGAACAGCGATGAGCCCGGTGTCAACAGCGCGGAGCTGGTCGCGCGCTCCGCGCACACGGGCGGCCAGGGGGACGCCGACACCGCCGTGGCGCGGGTGGGCGACCCCGTCACCGTCTGGCCCTGCGCCAACTGCGGACGGCCGGTGCCGCAGCCGGTCGGGGGTGTCCGCATCATCCGGTACTGCCAGGACAACGACGGGGCGTGCGAGCGCGAGGCGCGCAGCCGTCGCGAGCGCAACCGGGACGCTCCCGGCCTGACCGGCCAGGTCGCCTGGACCTGGGAACTGGTCGAGCGTCTGGAGAAGATGGCCGACGGGCTCGCCGAGTCGCTGACGGCCGAGCTGAGCGTGGCAGGGGTGGAGCGGCGCATCGCCGAGGTGCGGGCCGAGGCCGCCCGGGACCTGGCCATCGCGCAGACCGAACGCGACGCCTCCCAGCGGCAGGCCGAGGAGGCCCGCCACGAGGCCGCCGCCGCCCGGGCCCGGGCCGAGGCGGCCGAGGAGGAGGCCCGGCGCGCCCGCGAGGAGGCCAGGATCGCCACCGCCAAGCGGGACGCCGCCCAGCAGGCCTGGGAGGAGGCCCAGCAGATCGCCCAGCAGGCGGTGGCCGCCAAGCAGGCCGCCGAGTCCGAGCGCGACCGCGTCACCGCCCGCGAGGGCGAGCTGCTGTCGGCGCTGGAGTCCAGCCGCGCCGAGCTGGTCTCCCTGCACGCCAAGCTGGCCGAGGCCGAGGCCGCGGTGGAGGCGCAGCGCGCCGAGGCCGCCGCCGCCCGCAAGAGCGCAGATGACCTGCGGGCGGTCATGCGGGAGGCCGAGGCGCAGCGGGCCCAGGCCGTCCAGGCGGCCACCAAGGCCGAGGAGGAGCGCAACGCCGCCCGCCGGGCCCAGGCCGAAGCCGAAGCCGAGGCCGCCCGGGCCAAGGCCCGCTGCGAGGAGGCGCTCAAGGAGCGCGACGCCGCGCTGGTCCAGGCCCAGCAGGCCCAGGCCGAACGCGACCAGCTCAGCGCCCGCCTGGCCGAGCAGGCCGGGCAGACCCAGCAGCTGGCCCAGACGGTCACCGAGCTGCAGGCGGCGCTGACGGCGCTGGCCGCCGAGCGGGACGCCGCCCGCGCCGAGGCCGACCGGGCCCGCCGCCAGATCGACCAGCTCACCCAGAACGTCTCCTCCGGCGTGCAGAACGTCGCGCAGGGGGTGCTGTCGTCGGTGACCCCGGCCGCGCCCCCCGTGCCCGGCGGCGCCCCCTCCGCGCCGGCCGCACCGCCGGCCTCCGGCGGGCCGGGCGCTCCGGTGCCACCCTCCCCCGGCACCCAGAGCACGCCTTCGCCCACCCCCGGCGCTCAGGGGGGCGAGAACAGGCCGATCGGCGGAGGGGTGTATGAGGCCCCCGCCGCCGGTTACAACGCCTCCTCCGGCACCTTCGCCCCGCTGCCGTCCCCCTACGCCCCTCCCGCCGCCAACGGCCAGGAGGGAAACGGCCGCGGCCCCAACGGGGAGGCGGACCGGGAGGACCCGCTCTTCGCCCGGCCCTGACCGGCCTTCGTGACGCGTCCGCTGCCCGGATCCGGCCTTCAGGAGGGCAGCGGACGCGGGTCGCGGCGCAGCGGATGGTCGGCGGGCACCTCCACCAGCGCGATCCGCACCCCATCGGGGTCGGCGATCCACATCTCGATCAGCCCCCACGGCTCCTGCCGCGGCTCGCGCAGCACGGTGACCCCCGCCTCGCGCAGCCGCCGGTGCTCGGCGTGCACATCGCGCACCTGCAGCCACAGCATCAGCGCCGCGCCCGGCCCTTCGGCGGAGCGTCCGGAGACCTCCAGCAGGCCCTGCCCGAGGAAGTAGACCACCCCGGGTTCCTCCGGCGGCCCGAACTCCCGGTAGACGGCCAGGCCGAGCACGTCCCGGTAGAAGCGGTGGCTGCGCGCCGGATCGGCCGGACGCAGCAGGATCCGGCTGCTCAGCACGTCCATGGCGACCTCACCGAAAAGAAGGCGACGGCGCCCGGGGCCCGCCTCGGGGGCGCCTGCGGCGGTGCGGCGATCGGCATCGAATGTCCTCCTGCGTCCGTGCGGCGACCTCAAGGTCCATCCAGGTGGCCGGCCTGCTCCGGCCGCGCGGCGCCGCTGTAGGGGGCGGCGAAGACCTCCAGCGTCCGGTCCAGGTGCGCCGTCCACCAGGTCACCAGCGCCGCGTCCGCCGGCGGCGGGCCCTGGCGGTCCCGGCGGCGTTCCAGGTAGTGGCGGCGCAGCGGGCCCAGATCGCACAGCTGCTCCCACCACAGCCGGTGCACCGCCGAGCAGATCTGCCCGGCGTCCAGCGGGAAGGCCGCACGGTGGCCGTCCACGAACGCCTCCACCCGGTCCAGGTCCAGCCCGCGCTCCTCGCCGTACCCGGCGAACAGCGCCACCGCCGCGCGCACCAGGTCCTCGGCGAACGGCGCCACGCGCAGCCCGCCCCATCCGACGACCGCGCTCACCTGGCGGGTCCGGCCGTACAGCAGGTTGCGGGCGTGAAAGCCGCCGTGGATGTAGCCGACCGTGAACGCCTCCGCCTCCGGCGGCTGGTGGTCGGCCAGCTCCCGCAGCAGCTCCCGCCGCTCGCGCAGCCGCCGGCCGGCCAGCGCGGCGAAGTCGTCGCCGTCCTGCGGCAGCGCCGCCAGCAGCCGGTCCGCGGCGGCGATGGCGTCGGCGGCGCGGGGAGTGGGCACCAGCAGGCTCTGCTGCACCGGAGGGGCCAGGCGGTCCAGTTCGGCGTGCAGCCGCCCCAGCAGCCCTCCGAGCTGGCGGCACTGGCCCAGCGACAGCTCCAGGCCGTCGCGCCGCGCCCCCTCGATCCAGGGGTAGACGGCATAGGCCCGGCCCTCGGCCTGCACCAGGGTGCGGCCGGCGCGGGCGGGCAGGGGGGCGGGCACCGGCAGCCCGGCCGCATCCAGCGCCGTGGTCACCGAGTGCTGAAACAGCACCCGTTTGCGGTCGATCTGCCCGTACCGCTTGAGCAGGACGGTCCTGCCGGTGCCGGTCTCCACCCGCCATGCCCGGTGCGGGCCGTCCACCGGCAGCGGGACGAACCGCCGGGCCTCGCCCAGCTCCCAGCGGCGCAGCAGCCGTGGCGGCGGCTCGGCGTCAGGCTCGCGGTCGCGCACGTGGGCACCTCGCTGGCGTCGCGCTGACGAAAACTTCGCACTTGCTCGAACTGGTGTTCAGCCGACGCTACACGCGCCGCTCGGCCGCGTAAAACCCCGGCGCGCCCAGGGCATCGGCGGCATCCCGCCCGATGCAGACCGCGATGAACCTTTTTCCTGGTTCGCCGTCTGCGCAGGCGCTGCGATCTGGGACGGAAAAGGGCTGCCGCGGGGCGGTCTTCGACCGCGGAGCGGGAACAGCTCAGGCGGAACCTTCGGCGGCGCGCCGTCTCCGCCTTCAGGAGGCGGGCCGCAGTGACGACAGTGAGGAGTCGCGATGGACAAGCTCAGCGAGGACGCCAAGGCGCTGCTCCGCCGTCCCCTGCACGGCTGGGCCACCACGGTGCGCCCGGACGGCTCCCTGCACAACACCGTGGTCTGGGTGGATGTGGACGGCGACGACGTCATCATCAACACCGCGGTCGGCCGGGCCAAGGAAAAGCACCTCAAGGCCGACCCGCGGATGGCGGTGAGCGTCAAGGACCCCGACAACGACTACCACTACCTCAGCGTGTCCGGGACGGCCCGCCTGGAGACCGAGGGCGCCGACGCCGTCATCGACCGCCTGGCCAAGAAATATCTGGGCGCCGATCGCTACCCTTTCCGGCAGCCGGGTGAGAAGCGCGTCACAGTTCGGCTGACGCCGGAAAAAGTGATTTACAGCACGGGTGCCTGAGCTGGGCGAACGCAGGACGTGACGGAACTCTCTCCGATTTTTGCGAACGTCGTGCCGCTGATTCTTGTCCCATAGATGTGAGCAGGCGGGCGGGGCCGGACGCCCGCTGTGGATTCATGTTTTTGGGGGATCAGGAAATGCACGACGGAAAGGACCGTGAACCGCTGGTGCAGACGGTGACCTCGGGCCGGGTCGCCGAGGACGACGTGGCGCGCGCCGAGCGCGCGGTGCGCTCGGTGCTGGCCGGGGTGCCGGGCCGGACCGCCTCGGCGCGGGTGACGCTGACGGTGCTGGGCGAGCCGGCGCCGCCGCGGCCCGCGCTGGCCCAGGCGATCGTCGAGCTCGACGGCCGCCGGCTGCGCGCCCAGGCCGCCGCGCGAAGCCTGCCGGAGGCCATCGAGCTGATGCAGCACCGCCTCGCCCACAAGGCCTCCTGGGCCGCCTGAGGCGCCCCGGCATGAGCGCCTGCGAAACGGGCGGCGTGTTCCCCCGGCTTTAGGAACACGCCGCCCGTCTGCGGTCGGTTCGGTGCGCTCAGCCTTTCTCCTCCTGTTGCCCGCCCATTTCCCGGACGATCACGCTCTCATAAGGGCGTGAGGGGTCGGGCCAGTAAGTCAGTGTCGCCAGCGCGGTGCCGTTCTCACCGCGGATCTCGAATCGGTAGCCGTTTTCGGGCTGCTCCAACGCTGCGGCGGCCTGGTCATGGCGGAGCCGGCACATGGTGTCGACCTTGTCGAGCGCCCCTTGGAGGGTCTCGGCGTCGGTGACGAACCTGGCGGGCTCTCCGCTCTCCCAAATCTGGAACATCGGTGCGTCCTGTCGACGGTTGCGGACAACGGTGTGGAAGGGACCGTGCACCCCCGCCTTCGCACAGGGGACAGCTTGCGCCTATTTGCTCCGGTTTTCAACTTCTCTCAGAGCAGTGGTTCCGCGGCCCCGGTCTCATCCACGGCGCCGCCCGGTGACATGGACGGTCCGAAGGGGCGCGGTCACAATCGGTCGATCATCTCCTCCAGCAGCGCGCGGGTCTGGAAGGCGGGGCAGGCGTCCACCGACAGCCGGTCCATGACCTGGCGGTAGCGGTCCACGTCGGCGGGCTTGTCCAGGTACAGCGAGCTGGTGAGCTGCTCCAGGTAGATCACATCCGACAGGGTCTGCTCGCCGAAGCGCAGGATGGAGAACGGGCCGCCGGCCGCGGCGTGCCCGCCGGCCGAGAACGGCACGATCTGCAGCGTGATGTGGTCCAGCTCGGTCATCCGGATCAGGTGGCGCAGCTGGTCGCGCATCACCTCCGGGCCGCCGAGGGGGCGGCGCAGCGCCGCCTCGTCCACCACCGCCCACAGCCGGAGCGGATCCGGGCCGTGCAGCCGGCCCTGCCGGGTCATCCGCAGCCGTACCCGGCGCTCGATCTCCTCTTCCGGGGCGTGGGGGTGGCCCAGCCGGACCACGGCCCGGGCGTAGTCCTCGGTCTGCAGCAGCCCCGGCACGAACTGCACCTCATAGGTGCGGATCAGCGTGGCCGCCTGCTCCAGGCCGATGTAGACCAGGAACCAGTCCGGCAGCACGTCGCCGTACTGGTGCCACCAGCCGGGGGTGTTGGACTGGCGGGCCATCGCCAGCAGGCTTTCGCGCAGCTCGCCGTCCGTCACCCCGTACAGGGTCAGCAGGTCGGCCACGTCCCGTTCCTTGAAGCCGACCCGGCCGTTCTCCATCCGGCTGATCTTGGAGTGGGAGCCGCGGATGGCGTACCCGGCCTCCTCGGTGGACAGCCCGCGTTCCTCGCGCAGCCTGCGCAGCTGGGCGCCGAGCGCGATGCGCAGCGCGGTTGGACCGTTCCGAGGGTAGGCGATCACGTTGGCCGGCGGCTCGTCTGCGGCGTGAGCTGGGCTCATGAGCGCTCCCGGGGGGTCATGCCGGCCGGGCGGGGCGCAGCGGGCCCCGTTGCCGGCAGGCGGGGTCTGATGTCCATGCTGCCACGACACCTCCCATATGAGATGGGCAACGAGCCGGGCCCCGGCGGGTTACGTGTGATCTTTTGATGAAATGCACGTGCATCAGACCTTGCACCTGCACAATGAACGGAGCAGGATAGCCCGCAGGCCCCCCGGCGTGACCCCCCGGAGATCGCGATGAACGCACACCTGACCGACAGCGATCGTGAAGCCCTGTGGTTGGCGCATGAGCTCCGCGAAGAGATGCGGCAGGCGCTTGAGCGGAGAGGGGTGACCAGCGCTCCCGGCGTATCCCCCTTCGTCGACTCCACAGGATGTCCCAGCGTGATCGTGCGCATGGACGCCGAGGCCGCCCGTGCCCTGACGGGCATGCTCGGCGAGCAGCGCGCGATGTCCTCCGTGGCCTCCCCCATGGCGCCGCCCGCGACGGCTCCCGCGGCGCCGCCCCCGGTGCCGCCTCCCGCGCAGCGCCGTGACGACGGCTCGCACGTGTTCCCCGCACGCGAGCCGGTCGGCTACCCCCAGCTTTGATCGCGGCCCGGCGCGTTCGCAGGGACGGCGTGTTCCCCGCTCACGCGTCGCCCCCGCAGATGAGCGCCCGCACCGCCGGCGCTCGTCCTGCGGGCATCGAGCCCTTGCCCGAGGGAGCGGCCCGCCATCGCGCCGGCCGCTCCCCGGAAAGTTCCGCGGCTTCGCCCCAGTGAGCCTTTCCGCCACGGCGCTCCCACCGGCCGCATATTGGGGACGGTGTCATGACCTGCGCCGTCGCGACCTCAGAGCCGTCTCGGCCCCCTGACCACGTCGTGAGAAGGCTCACTCATAAGCGTTCTTCGGCTTTTTGATCCTGCGCAGGCTCTGCCCGTACAGGTCGTGCATGCCCGTGGCCGGCCTGCGGGTCTTCGGCGGCCGGTAGACGCCGACCACCTGGACCCAGGTGCCGTCGGCGGGCTTGTCCAGCCCGTGCACGATCACCTGGAACGGGACGGCGTCACCGGCGCAGCAGGTCATCTTCAGCCGGGTCAGGTACCAGCCGTCGCCCTCTTTGCGGGAGCGCACGAAGCCGGTCAGCCGCACCTGCACGTCCGTCAGTCCGTTGGGCATCCCGGTCTGCGTCTCGAACGAACGGCCGATGAACTCGCCCAGCGTCATGTCGATCGGCTCGCCGGTGGGGACGAGCCGCCGGTAGCCCTCGGCGGGCGGGGAGGGCGGCGCGGCCGGACGGTCGGTGCCGCGGGCGGCGGTGAAGGACCCCAGCGCGGGCGGCGCGATCACGAAGATCGCCAGCGCGGGCAGGCACAGCAGCCACGCCACCCGCGGTCCGTGCCCGTGATCGTGCCCGTGGCCATGGCCGTGGGCGCCGTCGGGGGAGGCGCCGGGGGAGTCGTGCCAGTCGCGACGCAGCCCGGCGGCGCCGAGCGCGGCCATCGCCACCGCCGCGGCGACCAGCAGCGGCCGGAAGCCGGGTTTGACATAGTTGAGGTACTCGTCGGTCGCCAGCGTGATCCACAGCACCGCCGCGCCGAGCGTGATCAGCAGCAGGTTCTGCGCCGGCCTGCTCACTGCAGCACCCCTCCCACGACCAGGCTGACCGTCACCGCGAGCGTGAACGTCAGCGGGACGAAGCGCAGCGCGAAGCGGCGCCCGAAGAACCCGGCCTGCAACGCGATCAGCTTCAGGTCCACCATCGGCCCCACCACCAGGAAGGCCAGCTTGGCGGTGGGGGAGAACTGCGTCAGGCTGGCGGCCACGAAGGCGTCGGCCTCCGAGCAGATCGACATCAGCACCGCCAGCAGCGCCAGCGTCAGCACCGACACCACCGGCACCCCGGCCAGGCCGTCCACCCAGGAGGCGGGCACCACCACGTTGATGGTGGCCGCCGCCATGCCGCCGACCACCAAAAAGCCCCCGGCGTGCATGAGGTCGTGCCGCATCGCCTGCCGGAAGGACTCCCAGCGCGCCGCGGCCCCGGCGGCGGCGAGCGGGCGGGACGGCACGCGCAGCCACTCGCCCCGCCCCAGCAGCAGCCACGCCCAGCCGGCCAGCACGGCCACGATCAGCGAGGCGGCGAACCGGCCGAGCACCATCTGCGGCGAGTCCGGGAAGGCCACCGCGGTGGCCACCAGCACCACGGGGTTGATGGCGGGGGCGGCCAGCAGGAAGGTCAGCGCGGCGGCGGGCGCGACCCCGCGCGCCATCAGCCCTCCGGCCACCGGCACCGAAGCGCACTCGCAGCCCGGCAGCACCGCTCCCATCACCCCGGCCACCGGCACCGCGGCGCCGGAGCGGCGGGGCAGCACCCGCCGCCACACCGCCGGCGGCACGAACGCGGTGATGGCCGCCGACAGCATCACCCCGAAGACCAAAAAGGGCAGGGCCTGCACGCAGATCGCCACGAAGACGGTGGTCCAGGTCTCCAGGGCCGCCGCCTCGATTCGCGGCGCCACCCAGATCCGGCCCGCCGCCATTGCGGCCGCCAGTGCCACGAAGGCCCACAGTGCGCGGGTCCCCGGGCTCATCGTCGTGCCCGGAGCCCACTCCGGCGGCGGAAGCAACTCCTCGTCGTAGGGATCGGCTGTGTTCAGGCCGCTGCGGTCGGTCATGGCGGCCATGCTGCCAGAGCCTTCCCGGCCCGGGGGCCGAATCCCTCCTTGCGGACCGTCCCAAAAGATCTACCTGGACGGCTGAATAAACCCCCGCGTTCGGTCTGTTCTTGGTAACGGCTCCCCCAGTCGCGGTACGGCGGCGGTCAACAGGCCGTCAAGTCCGGCCGCATGACGACAAAGCCGCATAAATCGGGGCCTGCCGCCCGCCAGGTGGCGGCCCGCACCGCCGGCACCGCCGCTGAGCCGCGGCGCCCCGGTCCCTGAGACCCGTGCGGTGATCTTCCCGACTTCTCCTCGGGCCGTGAGGCCGGCGATCGCATGCCCATGCGGGCTTTTTGCGGCGAGTTCGCCCAGCCGTCCACGCGAAAGGAAATCCATTGCGCACGTCCGCCAAGCACATCGCCCTGACCGGTGTCGCCGGAGCCGTCCTGGTCACCGGGGTCACCGCCGGGACGATCGCCAAGGTGAACGCCGCCTCCGCCGCCGGCGGTCAGAGCACGGCGAGCGCCCGGCAGGACTCGGCGGACGCCCGGCGGGCCGCCCCGGGCGATTCGGGTGAGGTGCTGCTGACCGGCACCACCACCGCCTCCTACTTCTGGGACGACGGCTCTGGCATCAGGGGCGACACCGGCGCCCCCGCCAGCGGCAAACCCATGCAGAAGGGCATGTTCGCCAGCCCGAGCTGGCCGATGCTGACCAAGGTCCGCGTCACCTACGGCGGCCGCAGCGTCACCGGTTTCATCGGCGACCGCGGGCCCGGTGAGCCCTCGCACCGGGGCATCATGCTCGACCTGGACACCCACTCGTTCCGCTACCTGCTGGACGGCGGCAAGCCCAAGGACGACTACCACGCCGGCGGTGGCACGGGTCACCTCAAGGGCGTCAAGTACGAGGTCCTGGAGTGGGGACCGGGGCCGGGGGAGAAGGGCGCCCCCAAGCCGTTCGGTTCCTGACCGGAGGACCCCCGCGAGGCGGGCGGCCACGATGGCCGCCCGCCTCGCGCCGTCTCCGCCCCGCTCGGATGATCTTGAACACGGTGTCTTGTGACGCGAAGCGCGGAAAGGTTAGGCTCACCTTCGTTAGGCGAGGCTAACCTAACTGTCGTCGCCTTGGTGGGGATCTCCCCGGACGACTCGCGCGGAAAGGACACCCATGCCCCTCCCCCCGACCTGCGACTCGGCCGATCACGTGCACGATGTGGTGGGCATCGGTTTCGGCCCCTCCAACCTGGCGCTGGCCATCGCGCTGCGTGAGCACAACGCGACGGCGGCCGAAGGGGACCGGATCGAAGCGGTGTTCTTCGAACGGCAGCCGGCCTTCGGCTGGCACCGGGGAATGCTCATCGACGGCGCCACCATGCAGGTGTCCTTTCTGAAGGACCTGGTGACGATGCGCAACCCGACCAGCGAGTTCAGCTTCCTGAACTACCTGCGGGAGCGCGGCCGGCTGGCCGACTTCATCAACCACAAGACGCTCTTCCCCTCCCGCGCGGAATTCCACGACTACCTCGAATGGGCCGCCGGGCACTTCGACGGCCAGGTCGAATACGGCGCCGAGGTGGTGACGGTCCGCCCGGTGCCCGAACAGGGGCCCGCCACGGCCCTGGATGTGGTGGTCCGCCGCGGCGGCTCGGCCGACGAACTGGTCACCCACCGCACCCGCAACCTGGTGATCGCCATCGGGCTGGAGCCGGTGCTGCCGCCGGAGGCCCCGGCCGGCGAGCGCGTATGGCACAGCCACGAGCTGCTGCACCGCACCCCCGCCCTGCACGACCCCAAACGGCTGCTGGTGGTCGGAGCCGGCCAGAGCGCCGCCGAGGTCACCGAGTACCTGCACCGCACCTTCCCGGCCGCCGAGATCTGCGCGGTCTTCGCCAGGTACGGCTACACCCCCGCCGACGACAGCTCCTTCGCCAACCGCATCTTCGACCCGGAGGCGGTGGACCACTTCTACGCCGCCCCCGAGGACGTCAAGCGGATGCTGCTGGACTACCACCACTCCACCAACTACTCGGCGGTGGACATGGACCTCATCGACGAGCTGTACCGGCGCCTCTACCAGGAGAAGGTCACCGGCCGGCGGCGGCTGCGCCTGTTCAACGTCTCGCGCATCGCCGATGTGGAGGCCACCGGCTCCGCCGTCCGCGCCTGCGTGGAGTTCCTGCCGACCGGCGAGCGCACCGAGCTGGAGGCCGACGCGCTGATCTACGCCACCGGCTACCGCGTCGGCGACCCGTCCGCACTGCTGGGCGAAGTGGGGGAGCACTGCCTGCGCCGGCCCGACGGCACGCTGCGGGTGGAACGCGACTACCGGATCGCCACCACCGATGCGCTGCGCTGCGGCATCTACGTCCAGGGCGCCACCGAGCACACCCACGGCATCGCCTCGACACTGCTGTCGGTCACCGCGATCCGGGTCGGCGAGATCGTCCAATCCCTCACCGCCGCCCGCTCCGCGGCCCCCAACCCGCCTTATGCGCTCTCCCGGTGACCCGGACGGCTCCCGGCAGGGAGTGATCATCGGCCTGAGCTGAACCCCCGGCCCGCTATCGCGCCGCCTCCGAAGGCTCCTCGGAGGCGGCGATCGCTTTGGCGGCCGGAGAGCTCGTGCCCTCCGCGGACGCCTCGGCCCTGGAGGAGGCGGCCTCGGCGGCCTGCGCCCGGCCGGTGCTCGCCGGCGGATCCTCCGCCGTCACCTTGCTGCCGTCCGGTGCGATCGGCGCGGTCACCTGGGTGCGCAGGTACAGGGCGAGCACCGCGGTCAGCAGGGCGCCCGCCGCGGCGATCTGCTCCTGGGTGATGTCCCAGCCGAAGGACACGCCCAGCTGCAGCACCGCCGCCAGCAGCCCGGCGGCCGCCGGGATCGCCTTCTCCCTGGCGACGACCCAGGAGACGGCCAGGCCCATCGCCATGGTGGCCACGGCGTTGATGCCCGCCTGCTGCTCTTCGGTCAGCTCCACGCCCCAGGCGACGAGGAACTGCACGGTGATGGCGACCAGGGCCAGCCAGGCGGCCGGATCCCTGCCGAGGAGAACCTTCACTGCCCACCTCCGGGAGGGCTCGGGAGCAAGGACGCCAGGCCCGGTCACTGGGGAAATCGCTACACCGCCCGAATCGTTACGTTCGGTGATCATTCATCTGCGCTTCGTTTCCGCGAGGTGCACGCGAAGGCGAACGGCGCGGCATCCGGCCCCGTGCCAGGAGGCCGCGTGGAAATCAGCCGGGCGCCCGTCCGGGGCGGGTTTCAGGAGGCGATGATGCGCCGGGCCCTGTCGAACAGCGCGAGCGTGATGGAGTGCAGCAGGTCGCCGGTCTCCCGGGGCGCCTTGCCCGCACAGGCCCGCGCGTGCGTGCCCTCCAGCACGATGCCCAGCTTGAAACAGGCCAGCACGGTGTACCAGTCGATGGCCGTCAGATCCCGGCCCGCGACCGCCTCCGGCCGCTCGGCGTAGGCGGCCACCAGCTCGGCGGGGGAGGGCAGGCCGCCCGCCAGCCCCAGCGGCCCGGCGATCTGCGCGCTGCCGTCGCGCTCGTCCGGCCAGGTGGCCAGCAGCCAGCCCAGGTCCAGCAGCGGGTCGCCGATCGTGCACATCTCCCAGTCCACGATCGCCGCCACCTGCGGCCCGTCGTAGCGGAACATCAAGTTGGCCAGGTGGTAATCGCCGTGCATGATCCCCGGCCGCCAGTGCAGCGGCCGGTTCCGCTCCAGCCAGCCGGCCACCTCCGCAAGCCCCGGGATCTGCGGGCCGGGGTAGCCCTCCAGCGCCGAGTACGAATCCAGCTCCGACAGCCACCGGCTGACCTGCCGCTCCAGGAAACCCTCCGGCCTGCCGAAGTCGCCCAGCCCGACCGCCTCGTGGTCGACCGCCCCCAGCGCGGCCAGCGCCCGCGCCGCCTCCAGCCCCATGCGGTGCCGCACGGCCGGGTCGCCGGCGTGCAGGGCGGGCAGCTCGGTGGTGGCGTTGAAGCCCTCCACCGGCGTCATCAGGTAGAACACCGCGCCGTGCATCACCTGCTCGTCCGTGCAGGCGGCGATGACGCGCGGGGCGGGCACGTCGGTGCCGTCCAGGGCCGTCAGCACCCGCGCCTCCCGGCGCAGCACGTCGTTGGTGCGCGCCCGCAGGTGCTTGGGGCCGCGCCGCAGCACGTACTCCCGTCCCCCGCGGCGCAGCCTGACCAGCACGTTCTGGGTGCCGCCGGACAGCGGCCGCACATCCTCCAGCGGCCCGCCGGGCAGGCCCTGGCCGTCCATCCACGCGGCCAGGACCTTCAGGTCCACCACGTCCGGATCGATCTGCGCGCTCACCCCACGGAGGCTAACAGCCGGCCGGTCACGGCGCGTGCAGAGCCGTCCGCCGGGGCATCCGCGATCCCGGCCGCCGGGATATCACCGGCCGGGACCCATTACGTCCTGGTAGATCAATTTTTGATCGACTTTTCCCAGGTGGGGTGTTTCTTGTAGCGTTCGAGCGCTTTCACTGTGCCGCGCCGGTCAGGCGCGCAGGGCTTGGACCAGGAAGGACGCCCACACGGCGTGAGGACATGAGCGTGCTTTTGGCATTCGTCGTGATGCTCGCGACGTGGTTCGTCACCGCGGTATGCCGCTCCGGCAGGAGGCAGGACGGTGGCGGTGGCCACCCCGAGTCCATGACCAAGGTGCTCGAACCCGAGGACGAGGAATACCTGGCCTGGCTGGCCGACCGGCACTGGCCGGCCGACGAGTACCTGGACCTGGAACGGCAATGGCGGGCCGAGCTGGCCATCGAGGGCATGCCCGACCCGCACCCGTGCCCGGGCTGCCGGCGCCGGGAGGAGGACGTGTGGCCGTGCCGGATGTGCGGGCTGCTGCTGCACGCCGGCTGCGGCCACGGCATGCGCAAGCGGCGCGTCGTACGTCCCTACCGGACCCGCGACATGCAGGCCGAGGCGGTCATCGCCGAGTGGATCTGCGTCAACTGCTCCTCGGTCGTCGCCTTGGACCTCGACCAGGAACCCGAAGAGGACTGACCTCCTCCCGGAGGAGACGCGCCGGCCCGCCCCGCGGGCGAGGCGGGCCGGAAGGCCTCAGCGGCGGGGCTGCCCGGGCAGGCCCTTGTCGAGCCCGGCCCGTCGCAGCGCGTCGGCCATCGCGCCGCCCATCAGCGGGCCGCTCTGCCCGCGGCCGCCCCGCGGACCGCCGCGTCCCTGCCTGCCGTCGCGGCGCCCGCCGCCCCGGCCCTGCCCGGAGCGCTGCCGGTCGGCCGGGTCGTCGTCCAGCCGCAGCGTCAGCGAGATCCGCTTGCGCGGGATGTCCACATCCAGCACCCGCACCTTGACGATGTCGCCGGGCTTGACCACCTCGCGCGGGTCGCTGACGTAGTTCTTGGACATCGCCGAGATGTGCACCAGCCCGTCCTGGTGCACGCCCACGTCCACGAACGCCCCGAACGCGGCCACGTTGGTGACCACGCCCTCCAGCACCATGCCGGGCTTGAGGTCCTCCAGCGTCTCCACCCCGTCGGCGAACGCCGCGGTCTTGAACGCCGGGCGCGGGTCCCGGCCGGGTTTTTCCAGCTCGGCCAGGATGTCGGTCACCGTGGGCAGCCCGAAGGTGTCATCGACGAAGTCGGCGGGCTTCAGCGACCGCAGCACCTTGGTGTTGCCGATCAGCGAGCGGATGTCGGTGCCGGTGGCGTCCAGGATCCGCCGCACCACCGGGTAGGCCTCCGGGTGCACCGCCGAGGCGTCCAGCGGGTCGTCCCCGCCGGGGATGCGCAGGAACCCGGCGCACTGCTCGAACGCCTTGGGCCCCAGCCGCGGCACCTCCTTGAGCGCCTGCCGGGTGCGGAAGGGGCCGTTGGCCTCCCGGTGGGCCACGATGTTGGCCGCCAGGCTCTCCCCGATGCCCGACACCCGGGTCAGCAGCGGCACCGAAGCGGTGTTGACGTCCACCCCGACGGCGTTCACGCAGTCTTCCACCACCGCGTCCAGCGACCGCGACAGCTTGGTCTCCGACACGTCGTGCTGGTACTGGCCCACCCCGATCGACTTGGGGTCGATCTTGACCAGCTCGGCCAGCGGGTCCTGCAGCCGGCGGGCGATGGAGACCGCACCGCGCAGCGACACGTCCAGATCCGGCAGCTCCTGGGCGGCGTAGGCGGAGGCCGAGTACACCGACGCGCCCGCCTCCGAGACCACCACCTTGGTCAGCTTCAGCTCCGGGTGCCGCTTGATCAGCTCCCCGGCCAGGCGGTCGGTCTCCCGGGAGGCGGTGCCGTTGCCGATGGCCACCAGCTCCACCGCGTGCTTCTTGGCGAGGGCGGCCAGCACCGCGATCGACTCGTCCCAGCGGCGCTGCGGCTCGTGCGGGTAGATGGTCGCGGTGTCGACGACCTTGCCGGTGCCGTCCACCACCGCCACCTTCACCCCGGTGCGCAGCCCCGGGTCCAGCCCCATGGTGGGACGGGTGCCGGCCGGCGCGGCCAGCAGCAGATCCCGCAGATTGGCGGCGAACACCCGCACCGCCTCGTCCTCGGCCTCGGTGCGCAGCCGGGTCCGCAGGTCGATGCCCAAATGCACCAGGATGCGGGTGCGCCAGGCCCAGCGCACCGTCTCGGTCAGCCACCGGTCGGCGGGCCGCCCCCGGTCGGCGATGCCGAACGTCTCGGCGATCTTGCGCTCGTACCAGGACGGGCCGGGCGCGGCGGCGGCCTCATCGTCGGCCTCCGGCGACAGCTCCAGGTCGAGGATCTCCTCCTTCTCCCCGCGGAACATCGCCAGGATCCGGTGCGAGGGCAGCTCGGTGAACGGCTCGGAGAAGTCGAAGTAGTCGGCGAACTTGGCGCCGGCCTCCTCCTTGCCCTCCCGCACCCGCGAGATCAGCCGCCCGTGCGTCCACATCCGCTCCCGCAGCGCCCCGATCAGGTCGGCGTGCTCGGCGAACCGCTCCACCAGGATCGCCCGCGCCCCCTCCAGCGCCGCGTTCGCGTCGGCCACGCCCTTGTCGGGGTCCACGAACGCCGCGGCGGCGGTCTGCGGGTCCTGGGCGGGGTCGCTCAAGAGCCCGTCGGCCAGCGGCTCCAGCCCCGCCTCCCGGGCGATCTGTGCCTTGGTGCGCCGCTTGGGCTTGTACGGCAGGTAGATGTCCTCCAGCCGGGCCTTGGAGTCGGCCTGGCGGATCTGCTGCTCCAGCTCCTCGGTGAGCTTGCCCTGGGAGCGGATCGACTCCAGGATCGCCTCTTTGCGTTCCTCCAGCTCGCGCAGGTAGCGCAGCCGTTCTTCCAGCCGGCGCAGCTGGGTGTCGTCCAGCCCGCCGGTCGCCTCCTTGCGGTAGCGGGCGATGAACGGCACCGTGGCGCCGCCGTCCAGCAGTTCCACGGCCACCCGGACCTGGTGCTCGCGCACCCCGAGCTCTTCGGCGATCCGCAGGTACAGCGCGTTGCCGGAGCCGCCGGGGGCTCCGGTCTGGGACATCGTCACGATCTCGATCCGCCTTCTGTTCCGTTGACGGCACAGCATTGTGCAGGTGATCGGGCCGCTTGTCGCGCCGATGCCCGTCTTCCGCCGGTCCGTCCGGTGCCGTACCGTCGTGACATGGGAAGGCCGTTGATCCTGCGGCGGCGGCGCGTTCTGACGGCGCTAGCGGCGCGTCCAGTCCGGTTGCAGGAAGTCCGCCACCCGGGCGTGCCGGCCCAGCAGCACCACCTCGCGGAACTGCCACAGCATCGCCCCGGTGGGGGCGTGGATCGTCATCCGCGGGCCCAGCGTCATCTGCAGCAGCCGCCCGCCGTCCAGCTGCGGCACCCAGCGCACCGCGTCGTCGGCGGCCAGCCGGGTCAGCGGGACGTGGTGCACCGAGCGCACCTCGCCGGGGTTGGGACGCAGCGGCCCCGGCTCCGGCAGCGCCAGCACCAGCGGGGCGATGACGAACCCGGAGGCGGCGGGGAAGTCGTCCAGTCTGCCCAGCACGTGCTCCGGCCCGGCGGCCAGGCCGATCTCCTCTTGCAGCTCGCGCAACGCGGCCTGCAGATCGCCTTCCCCCTCATCCACCCGTCCGCCCGGCAGCCCCCACTGGCCGGGATTGCGTCCCCGGTCCGCCCGCTTGATCACGATCACCGACGGGACGTCCGCCTCCGGGACCACGCACAGGGCCACGGCCGCCCGCCGCACTCCCGGACCGCCCTCCAGCGCCAGGCGCCGGTGCGCGGCCAGCCGGTCACGGGCCACGGAGATGAACGCGGGAAGGCCGGTGAGATGGTCGCTGCTCATCGAAGAATCTTCTCAAGCCGCCCCCAATGCGGCACCGGCGGCATGGTCCTCTCCGCCGGGCCGCGGGAAGTCCCGGTGCGCTTTCGGTCAGCTGGTTTCCCCGGCTTCGAGGGCCTCGACGGCCTCCGGTGCGCGCCACGCCGGGGCGCGGCATCGTCTCCGCCTCCGGAATACCCGCCCTGATCTGCGGAAACGATGTGCTTCGAAGAGCGCGGCGCGGCGGATTTCCCCAAAAACCCTCGAACATATGTTCCAGGATGGGATGCTGGTGCGCACCGGATCAGGTGAGGAGGACGACCATGGACCTCAGGCCCTTGATGGCGCCGGCCGCCGAGGCCGCCATCGCGATCGTGGCGGACATCGACGACGCCCGGCTCGGCGACCCCACCCCCTGCCCCGACTTCGACGTCCGCGCCCTGCTGAACCACCTGGCCAAATGGACCGGCGAGCGCGCCTGGGCGGCCGCCCGCAAGCAGCCGCCGCCCGGCTCCGACGGGCCGGACCTGACCGCCGAACCCGGCTGGGCGGCCCGCTACGCCGAGCAGGCCCGGCGCACCGCGGCGGCCTGGTCCGAACCGGACGCCTGGGAGGGCGCCGCCAACCTGACCGGCCAGGCGGAGATGCCCGCCCCGTTCGTCGGCGGCATCCTGTTCGTGGAGTTCCTGGTGCACGGCTGGGACCTGGCCGTGGCCACCGGCCGCAAGGCCGCCTTCGGGGACGACCTGGAGCAGGCGCTGCTGGGGCACGTGCAGACCATGGCCGACACGGCGCGCAAGTTCGGCGCGTTCGGCCCCGAGGTCCCCGTCCCGCCGTCGGCGTCGCCGCTGGAGCGCGCCCTGGGCCTGGCCGGCCGCGACCCGCACTGGACGCCCTGACCGCCCCGCCGGCCGCGGACGAGGCGAGGGAGGTCCCCGGAAAGCCCTAGGCTTATCCCCATGTCGACGTCTCCGATCCGTGTACGCTTCGCACCTTCCCCGACCGGCATGTTCCACGTCGGCGGGGCCCGTTCCGCCCTGTTCAACTGGGTGATGGCCCGGCAGTCCCAAGGGACGCTGGTGTTGCGGATCGAAGACACCGACGCCTCCCGCAACAAGCCCGAGTGGACCGAGGGCATCATCCGGGCGCTGGCGTGGCTGGGCATCGACTCCGGCGAGTACGAGGGCCCCTACTTCCAGTCCCAGAACATCGAAGAGCACCACAAGGCGCTGCACACCCTGCTGGAGCAGGGCCGCGCCTACTACTGCGACTGCACCCGCGAGGACGTGACCGCCCGCACCGGCGACCCCAACAAGGGCTACGACGGCCACTGCCGCGACCGCGGTCTCGGCCCCGGCGAGGGCCGCGCGGTCCGCTTCCGCACCCCCGATGAGGGGCAGACCGTGGTGGTCGACCTGATCCGCGGCAAGCCCACCTTCGAGAACCGGGTGCTGGAGGACTTCGTCATCGCCCGCTCCAACGGGACGGTGCCGTTCCTGCTGGCCAACGTGGTCGACGACATCACCCAGCGCATCACCCACGTGGTCCGCGGCGAGGAGCACCTGTCCAACACCCCCAAGCAGCAGCTGCTGTGGGAGGCGCTGGGGCACCGCCCGCCGGTGTGGGCGCACGTCCCCGTGATCGTCAACGAGAAGCGCCAGAAGCTGTCCAAGCGCCGCGACAAGGTCGCCCTGGAGGACTACCAGGCCGAGGGCTACCTGCCGGAGGCGATGCGCAACTACCTGATGCTGCTGGGCTGGGCCCCCTCCGGGGACCGCGAGGTGGTGCCCTGGGAGGTCATCGAGCGGGAGTTCCGCATCGAGGACGTCAACGCCTCCCCGGCGTTCTTCGACGTCAAGAAGCTCCGGGCGATCAACGGCGACTACATCCGGGCGCTGTCGGTGGAGGAGTTCATCGACGCCTGCCGCCCGTTCCTGGAGAAGGCCCCCTTCAAGGTCGACATGGACGTCTTCGCCCGCCTGGCCGAGCTGGCCCAGACCCGCGTGGCGGTGCTGTCGGAGATCATCCCCATGGTCGACTTCGCCTTCCTGGACGAGCCGGTCTTCGACGAGCAGTCCTGGAACAAGGCCATGAAGGACCCGGCCGCCCAGATCCTGGCCGCCGCCGAGGACGCCTACCGCGACGCCCCCTGGCAGGCCGACGAGCTGAAGACCCGCCTGGAGCAGGTCGGCGCAACCTTCGGCCTCAAGCTCGGCAAGGCCCAGGCCCCCGTCCGCGTCGCCGTCACCGGCCGCACCGTCGGCCTCCCCCTGTTCGAATCCCTGGAAGTCCTGGGCCGCGAGGCCACCTTGACCCGCATCGCCGCCGCCCGCGCCCGCCTGGAGAGCTGACCCGCCCGCTCACGCCGTCCGCCCGCCTCACCCAAGACCGGGCGGACGGCGTGAACGTGCACTGAACCTTTTCACATCCTCTGGCCGGGTCCCGAAGCGGCCGTCCAGTGGCTGCGTGACCTGCGCGAAGAGTGGCCGGCCGCGCTGGAGCGGCTCACCGGCGCCGAACTGGACGCCACCGCTCCCTTCCCCTGGCGGGACGACCCCGCGCACACCGTCGCCCACATGATCGCCTGGGTGAACGCCGAGCTGGTGAAGAACGTCGCCGAGATCGGCCGGCTTCGCCTGCTGCGCGCCGCCGCCCCCAAATACAGCGTCCCGGCCGCCTCCACCTTGCCCCGGGACGGGCCGTGGACCTTCCGGGCACCGTCATACCGGGGCAGTCCGGACGCTCCATCTTGTGATGCGGCCCGAATGCTCCAGTGACCACCCGGGCTGGAGAACAGGCGAGCGGCCCTCGGGGGCGCCGCGTCAGAGGGCCGGGCCGCCGGGGCCGGGCAGCCTGTCGAGGGTGCCCTGCAGGGCGTCCACTCGGCGGGCCAGTTCCTCCACCGCAGGGCGCAGGTGGGCCGGGGATTCCTTCAGCACCGTGTCGACCTGTTCGGAGATCTCCGCCACGCGGGAGGTCAGCTCGCCATGCGGCAGCGGCAGCGGGCCTTCGGGGACCTCGGCCCGAGCCCGCAGCAGGGCCGCCTGCTCGCGGAGCAGGGCCGCCTGTTCGCGCAGTTGGCGGTTCTTGCGGTGCAGCTCCACGAACACCGACACCTTGGCGCGCAGCACCCACGGGTCGAACGGCTTGGCGATGAAGTCCACCGCGCCGGCGGCGTACCCGCGGAAGGCGTAGTCGGGGTCGCTGTCGACCGCCGTCAAGAAGATGATCGGCACGTCCCGGGTCTTCTTGCGGCGTTTGATGTCACGGGCCGTTTCGAACCCGTCCATCCCCGGCATCACCACATCCAGCAGGATCACCGCGTACTCGTCGGTGAGCAGCGCCTTGAGCGCCTCTTCTCCGCTGCGGGCGCGCACCAGGTCCTGGTCCAGGGAACTGAGGATCGCCTCCAGCGCGACGAGGTTCTCCTCACGATCGTCCACGAGAAGGATCTTGGCCTTGTCATCCACGCCTGGGGTCTCCTGATCATGGTCGGCGCCGGGCGGGCCCGGCGCTCAGCGCGCCGCGGAGCGCCGCAGCCACGTTCGCATGATGTCCAGCAGGTGATCCACGTCCACCGGTTTGGGGATGTAGTCGGACGCCCCCGAGGCCAGGCTCTTCTCCCGGTCGCCCTTCATCGCCTTGGCGGTGATGACGATGATCGGCAGGTCGGTGAACTGCGGCATCCCGCGGATCGCCTCGGTGGTGGCGTACCCGTCCAGGCCCGGCATCATCACGTCCATGAGCACCAGCGCCACGTCCGGGTTGCGCTGCAGCAGGTCGATGCCGGCCTGGCCGTCCTCGGCGTACAGCACCTCCATGCCGTAGCCCTCCAGCACGCTGGCCAGTGCGAAGACGTTGCGCACATCGTCGTCGACGATCAGCACTTTGCGGCCGGACAGCACCGCATCCAGATGCTCGGCCGGCGGGTCCTCCAGGAAGCCCGCCGACCGGGCCGCGCCGCCGACCGCCGGACGCTCGGAGGAGACCGGCGGGTCGATCGCCACGGCGGCGGGCGGCGGATCCTGCGGTACGGCCGCTGCGGGCGGCTCGGCCGCCGCCGGCTGGGCGGTCCCGCTCTCCCGGTACTGGACGGGCAGGTAGAGGGTGAACTTGCTGCCCTTGCCCACCCGGCTTTGGGCGTGGATCTCCCCGCCCAGCAGGTGGGCGATGTTGCGGCTGATCGACAGGCCCAGCCCGGTGCCTCCGTAGCGGCGGCTGGTGGTGCCGTCCGCCTGCTGGAACGCCTCGAAGATCACCTGCAGTTTGTCCTCGCTGATGCCGATCCCGGTGTCGCTGACCTCGAAACCGATCACCAGCGGCGCCTCTCGCAGCGCCGGCGCGGTGAACTCCACGCCCTCGGCGGGTGCGATGGTCAGCCGCACCCGGCCTTCGGAGGTGAACTTGACCGCGTTCGACAGCAGGTTGCGCAGCACCTGCTGCAGCCGCTGCTCGTCGGTGAACAGCACCTCGGGCACCTGCGGGGAGACCTCGACGGCGAAGTCCAGCCCCTTGTCGACCGCCAGCGGCCGGAACGTGGCGTCCACGTAGTCGACCAGCTTGGTGAACGCCAGCGGCTGGGGGTGCACCTCCATCTTGCCGGCCTCCACCTTCGACAGGTCGAGGATGTCGTTGATCAGCTGCAGCAGGTCGGTGCCGGAGTCGTGGATGGTCTTGGCGAACTCCACCTGCTTGGGGGTCAAATTGCCCTCGGGGTTCTCCGACAGCAGCTTGGCCAGCACCAGCAGGCTGTTGAGCGGCGTGCGCAGCTCGTGCGACATGTTCGCCAGGAACTCCGACTTGTAGCGCGACGACAGCGCCAGCTGCTCGGCCCGCTCCTCCAGGGTGCGGCGGGCCTGCTCGATCTGGAAGTTCTGGATCTCGATCGCCCGGTTCTGCTTGGCCAGCAGCGCCGCCTTCTCCTCCAGCTCGGCGTTGGAGCGGCGCAGCTCGGCCTGCTGACGCTGCAGCTCATCGGAGCGTTCCTGCAACTGCTGCGCCAGCCGCTGGGACTCGGCCAGCAGCGCCTCGGTGCGGGAGTTGGCGTTGATGGCGTTGATGGTCACCCCGAGGTTCTCGGTGAACTGGTCGAAGAACGCCAGGTGCGTGTCGGTGAACCCGCTGAAGGAGGCCAGCTCGATGGCCCCCTGCACCTGGCCTTCGAACAGGATCGGCAGCACGATGACGTGCGTGGCCGGCGCCTGCCCCAGCCCCGAGCGGACGGTGACGTAGTCGGGCGGCGCATCGTCGACCAGGATCGTGCGCCGCTCCAGCGCCGCCTGCCCGACCAGGCCCTCGCCCATCCGGAACGCCACCGCGTCCGGCTCGGCCCGCACCCCGTACCCGGCGATGAGCGCCAGCTCGCTCTCCCCGTCCGCACCCGGACGGGCCAGGTAGAACGCGCCGTAGTTGGCCGAGACGGTCTGGGCCAGCTCACTCATGATCAGCTGCGCCAGCTGCGTGACGTCCCGGTGGCCCTGCAGCATCCCGCCGATGCGGGCCAGGTTGGACTTCAGCCAGTCCTGCTCCCGGTTGGCCCGCGTGGTCTCGCGCAGCGTCGCCACCATCAAATTGACGTTGTCCTTCAGCTCGGCGACCTCGCCGGCGGCCTCCACCGTGATCTCCCGGCTCAGATCGCCGCTGGCCACCGCGCTGGTGACCGCGGCGATCGCCCGCACCTGGGTGGTCAGGTTGGAGGCCAGCTCGTTGACGTTCTCGGTCAGGCGCTTCCAGGTGCCCGAGACCCCCTCGACCTTGGCCTGCCCGCCCAGGCGTCCCTCGGTGCCGACTTCGCGGGCCACCCGCGTCACCTCGTCGGCGAACGCCGACAGGGTGTCGACCATCGTGTTGATCGTCGTCTTCAGCTCCAGGATCTCCCCGCGCGCATCGACGTCGATCTTCTTGGTCAGGTCCCCGTGCGCCACCGCCGTGGTGACTTGTGCGATGTTGCGGACTTGGTAGGTGAGGTTGGAGGCCATGCCGTTGACGTTGTTGGTGAGGTCTTTCCAGACCCCCGACACGCCGCGCACCTGCGCCTGTCCGCCCAGGCGCCCTTCGGTGCCGACCTCCCGTGCCACTCGGGTGACTTCGTCGGCGAAGGCCGACAGGCGGTCGACCATGGTGTTGAGGGTGTCTTTGAGGTCGGCGATTTCGCCTTGGGCGTCGACGGTGATCTTTTTGGAGAGGTCTCCGTTGGCGCGTGGACTTGGGCTTGGCCGCCGAGGCGTCCTTCGGTGCCGACTTCGCGGGCTACTCGGGTGACTTCGTCGGCGAAGGCCGACAGGCGGTCGACCATGGTGTTGAGGGTGTCTTTGAGGTCGGCGATTTCGCCTTGGGCGTCGACGGTGATCTTTTTGGAGAGGTCTCCGTTGGCGACGGCGGTGGCCACCTGAGTGATGTTGCGGACTTGGTAGGTGAGGTTGGAGGCCATGCCGTTGACGTTGTTGGTGAGGTCTTTCCAGACGCCGGAGACGCCGTGGACTTGGGCTTGGCCGCCGAGGCGTCCTTCGGTGCCGACTTCGCGGGCTACTCGGGTGACTTCGTCGGCGAAGGCCGACAGGCGGTCGACCATGGTGTTGAGGGTGTCTTTGAGGTCGGCGATTTCGCCTTGGGCGTCGACGGTGATCTTTTTGGAGAGGTCTCCGTTGGCGACGGCGGTGGCCACTTGTGCGATGTTGCGGACTTGGTAGGTGAGGTTGGAGGCCATGCCGTTGACGTTGTTGGTGAGGTCTTTCCAGACCCCCGACACGCCGCGCACCTGCGCCTGCCCGCCCAGGCGCCCCTCGGTGCCGACCTCGCGGGCCACCCGCGTCACCTCGTCGGCGAACGCCGAGAGCTGATCGACCATCGTGTTCACGGTGAGCTTGAGTTCCTGCAGCTCACCCACGGCCTCCACGGTGACCTTGCGGGTCAGATCGCCCTTGGCGACCGCCGTCGTCACCGCCGCGATGTCCCGCACCTGCGCGGTCAGCCGTCCCGCCATCACGTTCACCGCGCTGGTGACCTCGCGCCAGCGGCCCGACTGGCCGCGCAGCGGCGCCTGCCCGCCCAGCCGGCCCTCCACGCCGACCTCCCGGGCCACCTGGGTGACCTCCCAGGCGAAATTGTCCAGCTGCTCGACCATGTGGTTGACCGACTTGGCCATCCGCAGCACCTCACCGCGCATGGGACGGCCGCGGAACCGCAATTCCAGCCGCTGAGAAAGATCACCGGCGGCCACCGCCTCGACCACCCGGGCGATTCCGGTGGACAGTTCGGTCAGCTTGTCGATGATCGCATTGGCGTCCTCGACGGTGCTCACCCACGCGCCCCGCGCGGCCGGCGGCGACAACCGCTCCCGCAGATGACCTTCACGGCCCAGCTCCCGGCGCACCCGGGCCATTTCGCCGGCCACATGAGCACCGTTGGCACGAATCTCCTCCACGAGCGCGGCGGCCTCGGCCAACGCCCCGTCGGCGGGCACCTCCACCGACGCCCGAAAACGACCGTCGCGCAGCGCGGCCAGCGCCTTGAGCAGCGGAGCAAGATCGGCATCGCTGTAGCGCGGCGTGGCGTCCCGCTGCGAAACGGCCGGACGTCCCGTGCGAGAGGCGGTCTGCGGCATAGTCTTTTCCTCCTGGCCCGCGCTCACCGAGTCCGGGATCTGCGGACACTCCCGTTGGGCCGTACATTTGCAGTCTGTCACGATGACTGGGATCCATATCGCCTCTTGAACCGGGGAGAACAGGTGGAACGACGAACCTCGTCGGCCACATTCCCGCCTGAGGCCACCTCGGTGGCCGCCGCGCGGCGCTTCGTCCGCCGCACCCTCAGCGACTGGGACATGGAGCAGGTGGTCGACGACGCGATGCTGGCCACCAGCGAGCTGGCGACCAACGCGGTGACCTACGCCGGAACCTCCTTCGAAGTCAGCTGCACCCTGGAGGAGGAAGGGGTGCGGATCGAGGTGCTCGACCGTCACCCCGCCCGCCAGATCGCCATGCCCTCCCTGGAGGCGACCAGCGGACGGGGCCTGCCGTCCATCGACCGGCTCGCCGCGTCCTGGGGCGTGACCTACAACGGCCTCACCAAGGGCGTGTGGTTCCGGCTGCCCAAGACCGCCGACCCCACCCCGCGGCGTTCCGAGCGCCCCGCCCCGCCCACCGGGGACGCCGCGCCCGCCCCGATGGGCGGAGAAGGCGGGACGCGCCCCCGGACGGGGGAGACCTCCCTGGACTCGGCGGTGGCGACGGTCCGGGACATGCTGGACGCCGACGGGGCCGCGGTGCTGCTGGCCGACCGTGAGGGCGAGCTGGTGCCGGGCGCCTCCACCGGCGCCGTCTCCTGGCCGCCTCCCGGCCGGCTCACCGTCGCCGGGCTCGGCCCGCACGCCCGCGCCGGCCTCCCCTGGACGGCCGACGCCTCCGACCCGCTCGCCGCCGCCCTGGGCGCCGCCTCCCTGGCCGCCGCGCCGCTGCAGACCCAAAGCGGGCTGCTCGGGGTGGTGGCCGCCGTGTCCGCCGCACCCGGGCGCTTCGATGAGGCCGCGGGCAGGCGGCTGGGCCGTATCGCCGACGAGCTGACACTGGTTTTGGAACGTGCCCGGCTGGGAGAGCTGGAACGCTCCTGGCGGGGCTGGCTGAGCTTCGTGGCCGAGGCCAGCGACCTGCTGGCCGGCACACTGGACTCCGAACGCACCATGGCCCTGGTCACCCAGCTGGTCGTGCCCCGCCTGGCCACCTGGTGCGCCGTCTACACCGTCGACGAAGGCGGCATCGTCCGTCCCGCCTACGTCTGGCACGCCGACGAGACCCGCGTCGACGCCCTGCGCGAACTGCTGGAGGCCGCCGACGCGGCGCCGCCGCTGGACTCCTCCGGCCCCTGGAACGGATACGCCGCGGCGGCCCCCGACGCCGCCCGCGCGGCGGCCGGTTCCCTCGCCGGCGACCAGGCGTACGCGTTCCCGCTGGTCGCCCGGCGCCGCCGCATGGGCGCCATGGTCATCGGCCGCCCCGCCGGGGAACGCTTCCCCCAGGGCGCGCTCGACCTGGCCGAAGAGCTGAGCCGGCGGGCCGCGCTGGCCATCGACAACGCCCGGCTCTACACCGCGCAGACGGCCATGAGCAGCGCGCTGCAGCGCAGCCTGCTGCCCCCCGGCATCCCCGACATCCCCGGCCTGGAGGTCGCGGTCGTCTACCAGCCGGCCGGCGAGGGCAGCGAGGTCGGCGGGGACTTCTACGACGTGTTCGCCTGCGGCGACCTCAGCGAGTCGGCCCCGGCCTCCCGCTGGCGTTTCGCCATCGGCGACGTGTGCGGCACCGGCCCCGAGGCCGCCGCCGTCACCGGCCTGGCCCGGCACGCCCTGCGCATCCTGGCCGCCGAGGACATGCCCGTCCCCGACGTGCTGGCCCGGCTCAACCGGCTCATCCTCGCCGAAGGGGAACGCGCCCGGCTGCTCACCCTGCTGCACGGCGAGATCACCCCGCTGCCCGGCCGCGCCGGCGTCCGCATCGACCTGGTCAGCGCCGGGCACCCGCCGCCGCTGGTGCTCGACCCGGGCGGCACGGTCCGCGAGGGCGCCGGAGCCCAGCCGCTGCTCGGCGTGTTCGAGGACGTCGACTTCACCCTCGACACCCTGGAGCTGCGCAGCGGCCAGGTGATGCTGTGCGTCACCGACGGGGTGACCGAGCGGCGCGCCGGCGACCGGCTGCTCGGCGACGGCGAGGGCCTGGAACGCCTGCTGGCCGGATGCCGGGGGCTCAGCGCCGGCGCCGTCGCCGCCCGCATCCAGCGCGCGGTGCGTGACTTCGGGCCCGAGCCCTCCAACGACGACGTCGCCTTGATCGTGCTGCGCGCCTCGTGACGGGACGCCCGGCGGCGCGTTCGAACAGGCCTTGTATATGGCATTACGGCATGCCGTATACAGCTGGATGTTCTATGGTGAACAGCGATGGGCCTTGCCTTGCACACAACGCGCCATGACGACCGCGTGACCGTGACGGTACGCGGCTCCATCGACCTGCACTCCTCCGACGAGCTGCGAGAACGGCTGAAATCCTTGGTGGAGGCGGGTCACCGGCAGATCGTCGTCGACTTGGCCGCGGTCGATTTCTGCGATTCCTCCGGGTTGAACGTGCTCGTGCGCACCTACAAACAGGCCCGGGAGCAAGGCGGCGTCCTCACGGTGACCGGCGCGTACGGCAGGGTCGAGAACGTCCTGCGGACCACCGGACTCGACCGTTTTCTCATAGGCACACCACCCGAGGGATGAGCCGGTGTCCGAGACCACCCTTCGCACCGCCCCCCAGAGCGAGGCGGTGGAACTGGCCCGCAGGCTGTCGGCGCGCACCATGCGCACCTGGTCGCTGCTGGACCGGGAAGAACAGGTGACCGCCATCGTCGCCGAGCTCGTCGCCAACGCCGTCCGCCACGCCGGCACCGTCTTGGAACTGCGCCTGCAGCGCCGCCCCGACGCGGTCCGCGTCGAGGTCCGCGACCGCGCCTCCACCATGCCCAAGATGACCGTCCCCGCCCCGCTGGACGAGTCCCACCGGGGCCTTTTCATCGTCGATCGCTTCGCCAGCTCCTGGGGCGCGACCCCTGTTACCGGCGGCAAAGTCGTCTGGGCCGAAGTCGCCATCTGACAACACCGCCGAACTTTCTACGCGAACGGGGAAACCGCGAAAACACGCGCCGCAAAAGACCGGCGCGCTGAACTTCCGAACATTTCACCGCGAGCTTCACGAACGCACGGCCACCGGCCCGCCCCGCCTGCGGCGGCCACCATCGGCGGGCGGGCCGGAAGGCCCTGAAAGGCTCACTGGGAACCGCGGTACATCTCCGCCACTATGAATGCCAGATCCAGCGACTGGCTGCGGTTCAGCCGCGGATCACAGGCCGTCTCATAACGCTGATGCAGATCCTCTTCGACGATCTCCTGCCCGCCGCCCACGCACTCGGTGACGTCATCACCGGTGAACTCGATGTGAATGCCCCCCGGGTGGGTGCCCAGCGACCGGTGCACCTCGAAGAACCCGGCGACCTCGTCCAGCACGTCGTCGAACCGGCGCGTCTTGTGCCCGCTGGGCGCCTCGAAGGTGTTGCCGTGCATCGGGTCGCACATCCAGACCACCGGCCCCCCGCTCTGGGACACCTTTTCGACCAGCGGCGGCAGCACCTCCCGGATCCGCCCCGCACCCATCCGGGTGATGAACGTCAGCCGGCCCGGCTCGCCGTCGGGATTGAGCCGCTCGATCAGCGCCAGCGCGTCATCGGGAGTCGTCGTCGGCCCCAGCTTCACCCCGATCGGGTTGCGGATCCGGCTGGCGAACTCCACATGCGCCCCGTCCAGCGCCCGCGTCCGCTCACCGATCCACAGGAAATGCGCCGACACGTCATACGGCAGCCCGGTACGGCTGTCGATCCGGGTCAGCGCCCGCTCGTACTCCAGCAGCAGCGCCTCATGCGAGGAGTAGAACTCCACGCTGTGGAACTCCTCGGGGTCGGCCCCGCACGCCTTCATGAACGCCAGCGCCCGGTCGATCTCCCCGGCCAGCCGCTCATAGCGCTGCCCGGCCGGGCTGGAGGCGACGAAGTCCTGGTTCCAGGCGTGCACCTGCCGCAGATCGGCGTACCCGCCCTTGGTGAAGGCCCGGCACAGGTTCAGCGTCACCGCCGAGCAGTGGTAGGCCTGCAGCAGCCGCCGCGGATCGCTGCGCCGCGCCTCCGGCGTGAACTCCGCCCCGTTGACCGCGTCCCCCCGGTAGGACGGCAGCGTCACCCCGTCCCGCACCTCCACCGGCTTGGAACGCGGCTTGGCGAACTGCCCCGCCATCCGCCCGATCTTGACGACCGGGACGCTGCCCGCATAGGTGAGCACCACGGCCATCTGCAGCAGCGTCTTGAGCTTGTTGCGGACGGCGTCGGCGGTCGAACCGGCGAACGTCTCGGCGCAGTCACCCCCCTGCAGGACGAACGCCTCGCCGCGCGCCACCTCGGCCAGCCGCTCCTTCAGCTGGTCGCACTCGCCGGCGAAGACCAGCGGGGGAGCCTTGGCCAGCTCCGCGGTCACCGCCCGGACCTCCTCCGGGTCGTCCCACTCCGGCTGCTGAACTGCGGGGAGCGCGCGCCAGGCGTCCAGATCTCCCAGGTCACTCGTCGTAGTCACGGTCCAAGGCTAGGTCACCGCGCGCAACGACACGCCCCACGCCCCGCCCGCCGTCCGCGGCTCAGGCCGCCTTGGTGGGCACCTGCGCGGGCGACTTGCGCCGCGGAGAACGGGGAGCGTGCCCGATGCGCTCGGCGGCGGGCCGGGAGTTCCGCGCCCGCGGAGCCTGACGGGCCTGCGGGGCCTGAACGGAATGACCGGTGGCGCGACCGGCACGGTCGGCTTCGGCCGCCAGCTGCCGGAGCCGCCGCAGCGAACGGTCGGTGATCTGCCGCACCCGGTTGTGACTCAGCCCGTACCGCGCCCCGATCTGGGCGTAGGACAGCGGCTGCCCGTCTTCTATCCCGAAACGGGCGCGCAGGATCGCCGACTCCCGCTCCGGCAGCCGGTCCAGCAGCCGGGCCAGCCCCGCGATGTCGTCCAGCGCCAGCACCTCGGCCTCCGGGCTGACCCCCTCCGGGTCCTCCAGCAGATCGCCCATCGGGGTCTCCCCGGCGTCGTCGACGGCCGCGTCCAGGCTGGCCGGATCACGCCGCCAGCGCAGCAGCTCATCCACATGGTCGACGGCCGCCCCCAGCGCCTCGGCCAGCTCCTCGCGCGTCGGCTCGCGCCCCAGCTCCCGGCCCAGCTGCCGCTCCGCACGGCGCAGCCGGGACAGCTCCTCCTCCACGTGCACCGGAAGGCGGATGGTCCGGGCGGTGTGGCTGAGCCCGCGTCCGATGGACTGCCGGATCCACCAGGTCGCATAGGTCGAGAACTTAAAGCCCCGCCGGTAGTCGAACTTCTCGACCGCCCGCATCAACCCCAGGTTGCCCTCCTGGATGAGGTCGATCAGCGGAAGCGCGTCGGTGGGGTACTTGCGCGCGATCGAGACCACCAGACGCAGGTTGGCCTCGACGAACCGCTGCTTGGCGCGCACCCCCGCGGCGACGAGTTCCTCGAGCTCCTGCCGGGTCACCCCCGGGGGCACCCGGTCCTCTTCCAGCAGGTGTTCGGCGTACAGTCCGCCCTCGATGGCCTTTGCCAAATCGACCTCCTCCTGCGCGTCGAGCAGGTGGGTGCGGCCGATCCTGTCGAGGTACGCTCCGACGAGGTCCTTGTCCTGCGTCTCGACACTGTCGCCCTTGGTGCGGGTAGCAGCCATCCTGACCCTTCTTTGGTCGAACTCCCTGACCGGACAACGCTAATTACGGCCCTGTGATTCCCGGCCGGGGAATACTGGGGGCGGGGTCACCGCTCTATAGGGCTGATACCCGAGATGAGGAGACTGCGACATGGCGACCGTCACACTGACCGCCGACAACTTCGACAAGACAGCCCAGGGCGAAGGGATCGTCCTGGTCGATTTCTGGGCGGCCTGGTGCGGTCCCTGCCGCCGCTTCGCCCCGGTCTTCGAAAGCGCCTCCGAGCGCCACCCCGACATCACCTTCGCCAAGGTGGACACCGACGCCGAGATCGAGCTGGCCGAGCGGTTCGGCATCTCCTCGATTCCCACGATCATGGCCATCCGGGACGGCATCATCGTCTACGCCGAACCCGGCGCGCTTCCCGAGGCCGTGCTGGAGGACGTGATCCAGCAGGTCCGCGACCTCGACATGGACGAGGTCCGCAAGCGCCTGGAGGACTGAGAAACCACCCGCCCCCCGAGGCCGTCCGGGCGCACGGACCGCGAAGATGAACCCGTGCTGACCGACGTCGTGGAGACACTGGCCTGCCCGCTGTGCCGGGACGGCCTGACGGTGGCGGACAAGAGCCTGCGCTGCGCCGCCGGGCACAGTTTCGACATCGCCCGTCAGGGCTATGTCAACCTGCTGCCCGGCAATGCGCGCGCGGGCACGGCCGACACCCCCGAGATGGTCCGTTCCCGTGCGGCGTTCCTGAGCGCCGGGCACTTCGGCGGCCTGGCCGACCTCCTCGCCGAACGAGCCGGGGCCGCCCTCGCCGCCGGCGCCTGCGTGCTGGACGCCGGCGCCGGCACCGGCTATTACCTCGCCCGCCTGCTCGACCGCGTCCCGGGCGCCGTGGGCCTGGCCATCGACGTCTCCAAGCACTCCCTGCGCCGCGCGGCCCGCGCCCACCCCCGGATCGGCGCGGTGGTCGCCGACCTGTGGAGGCCGCTGCCGGTGCGCACCGCGGCGGTCGAGGCGATCCTCAACGTCTTCGCCCCCCGCAACGGCGCAGAGTTCCACCGCGTCCTCAAACCGGACGGCACGCTGTACGTGGTCACGCCCACCGCCCGCCACCTCGGTCGGTTGGTCCCGGACCTGGGCCTGCTCAAGGTCGACGCCCGCAAGCATGAGCGGACCGGCCGGGCGCTGGGCGAGCACTTCCTCTTGGCCGGCACCGAGGACTACGAGACCGAGGTACGGCTCAGCCATGACGAGGTCGCCACGCTGGTGGAGATGGGTCCCAGCGCCCGCCATCTTTCTCCGCAGGAACTGCGTGCCAAGGTGGGGAAGCTGCCCGACCCCGTATTGGTCCCGCTCTCTGTCACGATCTCGGCCTACCGGCCTCGCCGCTGAGGCAGAACGCTCCTGCTCCCATAGCGCGTCCGCAGTTGACCGATTTGACTGCTTTTCTGGTGAGTGCACCGGCAGGGACTACAGGCGCTTTTGCTGGGGATCTCTCAACGGGTTGGGGTACCACCTCTTCTGTAGCGCCTTTCTAAGCGTCCGGCGAGGCGGCTGAGTCCTTAATCTAAGGCGCTGTTCCTGCAGGTCGAGGTAGTCGCCACGCCCGGGGACGAGACTGCGACTTGCGAAGGCACGGCACCGGGCGCCGTCCGGGCTCCCACCCCTGGCAGCCGGGACCAGGTGTTGGAAAGGCCCAATGAGGTTTTCTCAAGGAGTCGGTGCCGCAGAGAGGCGGCATCGACCCGGAGGTTGGCGCATGAGCGCTGGCGAAGGCAGGGAGCGGACGGCACAGGAGGTGCCGAAGGCCTGTGGTCGCCATCGGGGACGGGAGCGTTCACGGGAAGCGGCCGGGTGCGTCTTCGCTCTGGTGGGAGTCGGTACGGCAGGGAAGCATGCTCTCCTTTTTGTTGAAAACCTCAGTGCTCTGATGTCAGGAGCGGTTCGGTCAGCGCTCACTGCTCGTCGGTCGGGGCAGAAGGCAGGAGCCCTTGTGCATCCTTGCCCGCTGCCTAGAAACAGGCCGCAGGTATACGGGCGTCCGCCTGCGGCTCCGAGGGACGGAGCCGTTCACACATCCCAGGCCTCTACCGGGAGAGCTCGACGCGCTTCACGATCAGAGGCTGGGCGGAGAGCACAGCAGCCTTGGAGGCGCCAAGAGCCAGCCGGCCCTTGGCCGAACAGTCCATCCGACTGCCCCTAGCCGTCTGACCTCGGCAGTTGATGGAAGCGGAATGAGGGTGAGCAGCGGGGATGGGGATGGGAGGGCCACGTGGGAGCACGGTGAGCCGGCTGAGGCTGGTTTGACGTTTGTGTTGATCTTGCTTAGAGTTCTCGTGCCCTCCGGGGAGCGGGGCCGCCGGTAGTGAGGCGGTCGGCTCGAGGCGGGGGTTCTCTCTGGGGAATCTCGTTCGACGGGGTGTTCGGGCGGGGGTATCCTGGAGAGGTGAGCCCAGACGGGATGCGGGACACCGGGTGAGGTGGCCGGCCCGACGGGACTCCCACACCGGGTTCGGTCTTTGATCGTTGCGGCTCGTCGGCTGTGTCGGCGGGTGTGGGTGTGGGGCTGGGCGAGGTTCCTGGTCGGTGAGGTCGATTTGATCGGTCTCTTGACTGGGGCTAGGATCCCGGTAGTGTTGAAGGGTTGCCCCGGGGTCGGGGCCCGTGGTTGCGGGTCGCTGGTCCGGTGGGTGTCCGTTTCTTGAGAACTCAACAGTGTGTCAAAAGCCAGTGCCTTGTGTCAGCCTCTGCCTGGTGTGGGTGGGGGTTGTGGTTCCTCGTCAGAGGATGATGTTGTTGGGATCGTTTGATCTCGTCTGAAGGTTTGGCTCACCTGGTGTTTGTGCCGGGTGGGTGTGTGGCCTTTGGTGGAGAGTTTGATCCTGGCTCAGGACGAACGCTGGCGGCGTGCTTAACACATGCAAGTCGAGCGGAAAGGCCCCTTCGGGGGTACTCGAGCGGCGAACGGGTGAGTAACACGTGAGTAACCTGCCCTCGACTCTGGGATAAGCCTGGGAAACTGGGTCTAATACCGGATATTCACCTCCTGTCGCATGGTGGGGGGTGGAAAGTTCCCTCTTTTTGGGGGTTCGGTCGGGGATGGGCTCGCGGCCTATCAGCTTGTTGGTGGGGTGACGGCCTACCAAGGCGACGACGGGTAGCCGGCCTGAGAGGGCGACCGGCCACACTGGGACTGAGACACGGCCCAGACTCCTACGGGAGGCAGCAGTGGGGAATCTTGCGCAATGGGCGAAAGCCTGACGCAGCGACGCCGCGTGGGGGATGAAGGCCTTCGGGTTGTAAACCCCTTTCAGCACCGACGAAGTTTGGACGGTAGGTGCAGAAGAAGCGCCGGCTAACTACGTGCCAGCAGCCGCGGTAATACGTAGGGCGCGAGCGTTGTCCGGAATTATTGGGCGTAAAGAGCTCGTAGGCGGCTTGTCGCGTCTGTCGTGAAAGCCCACGGCTTAACCGTGGGTTTGCGGTGGATACGGGCAGGCTAGAGGCAGGTAGGGGAGCATGGAATTCCCGGTGTAGCGGTGAAATGCGCAGATATCGGGAGGAACACCGGTGGCGAAGGCGGTGCTCTGGGCCTGTTCTGACGCTGAGGAGCGAAAGCGTGGGGAGCGAACAGGATTAGATACCCTGGTAGTCCACGCCGTAAACGTTGGGCGCTAGGTGTGGGGTTCTTCCACGGATTCCGCGCCGTAGCTAACGCATTAAGCGCCCCGCCTGGGGAGTACGGCCGCAAGGCTAAAACTCAAAGGAATTGACGGGGGCCCGCACAAGCGGCGGAGCATGTTGCTTAATTCGACGCAACGCGAAGAACCTTACCAAGGCTTGACATCACCCGAAAACCTGCAGAGATGCAGGGTCCCTTCGGGGGCGGGTGACAGGTGGTGCATGGCTGTCGTCAGCTCGTGTCGTGAGATGTTGGGTTAAGTCCCGCAACGAGCGCAACCCTCGTTCCATGTTGCCAGCGGGTTATGCCGGGGACTCATGGAAGACCGCCGGGGTCAACTCGGAGGAAGGTGGGGACGACGTCAAGTCATCATGCCCCTTATGTCTTGGGCTGCAAACATGCTACAATGGCCGGTACAGAGGGCTGCGATACCGTGAGGTGGAGCGAATCCCTAAAAGCCGGTCTCAGTTCGGATCGAAGTCTGCAACTCGACTTCGTGAAGTCGGAGTCGCTAGTAATCGCAGATCAGCAACGCTGCGGTGAATACGTTCCCGGGCCTTGTACACACCGCCCGTCACGTCACGAAAGTCGGCAACACCCGAAGCCCGTGGCCTAACCCGTAAGGGGGGGAGCGGTCGAAGGTGGGGCTGGCGATTGGGACGAAGTCGTAACAAGGTAGCCGTACCGGAAGGTGCGGCTGGATCACCTCCTTTCTAAGGAGCACTTGTCCAACCTGCCGGCACTTGTGTGGTGTTGGTGTGGTTCAGGGTTTCGGTCTACGGGGCCGTGGGTGCCTCGGACCGGTGCTCGCAAATCGTGGAACACTGGCTAGTCAACCTGCCTGGGTTGCTGCCCGGTCAGTACTACCCGCATCCGACGGTGTCGGATGGCTCCTCTTGACTGAGGGGTCGGAGCCTTGCTTCTCCCTGTGCGGGGGGTGGGGTTCGGGGTGTGGAACCTCCGGTGTCGGGGGCTTGGGTGGGTTGGGCACACTGTTGGGTCCTGAGGAAACGGGCCTCTTTGGGGGTTGGTTTTCTCGGACTGTTCGGGGCCACGTGCCTGGCGCTCTGCCTGGTGGTGGGGTGTGTGGGTGTGGTTGTCCGGTTGTTTTTTGTGAACTGCATAGTGGACGCGAGCATCTGTTGATTGCCCGACCACCTGTTTCCTCCCTTTTTTGTGGAGGGGTTGGTGTTGGTAAGTTGGTAAGGGCATACGGTGGATGCCTTGGCACCAGGAGCCGATGAAGGACGTGGGAGCCTGCGATATGCCTCGGGGAGCCGGCAACCAGGCTGTGATCCGGGGATTTCCGAATGGGGTAACCTGGCACCTGTCATGGGGTGTCGCCGCCGTCTGAATGTATAGGGCGGTTGGTGGGAACGCGGGGAAGTGAAACATCTCAGTACCCGCTGGAAGAGAAAACAAATTGTGATTCCGTGAGTAGTGGTGAGCGAAAGCGGAGGAGCCTAAACCGTGCGCGTGTGATACCCGGCGGGGGTTGCGTGTGCGGGGTTGTGGGAGCGCCCAGCTGGGTCCGCCGGCCTGGCGGGGAGTGAGAAACCGTGTGTGTAGCCGAACGATCTGGGATGGTCGACCGTAGACGGTGAGAGTCCGGTAGGCGAAACGCATGCGGCTCCCGGGCGTTGTCCCGAGTAGCACGGGGCCCGTGGAATCCCGTGTGAATCTGCCACGACCACGTGGTAAGGCTAAATACTTCCTGGTGACCGATAGCGGACTAGTACCGTGAGGGAATGGTGAAAAGTGCCCCGGTGAGGGGTGGTGAAAGAGTACCTGAAACCGTATGCCTACAAGCCGTCAGAGCCGTTGGCCCTGCCTTTGGTGGGGTTGGTGATGGCGTGCCTTTTGAAGAATGAGCCTGCGAGTCATGGTGTGTGGCGAGGTTAACCCGTGTGGGGTAGCCGTAGCGAAAGCGAGTCTGAAGAGGGCGTTTGAGTCGCATGCTGTGGACCCGAAGCGGGGTGATCTAGCCATGGGCAGGGTGAAGCGCCGGTAAGACGGTGTGGAGGCCCGAACCCACCAGGGTTGAAAACCTGGGGGATGACCTGTGGCTAGGGGTGAAAGGCCAATCAAACTCCGTGATAGCTGGTTCTCCCCGAAATGCATTTAGGTGCAGCGTCGCGTGGTGCTTGCCGGAGGTAGAGCTACTGGATGGCCTAGGGGCCTTACCGGGTTACCGAAGTCAGCCAAACTCCGAATGCCGGTAAGTTGAGCGCGGCAGTGAGACTGCGGGGGATAAGCTTCGTGGTCGAGAGGGAAACAGCCCAGATCATCGGCTAAGGCCCCGAAGCGTGTGCTAAGTGGTAAAGGATGTGGAGTTGCCGTGACAACCAGGAGGTTGGCTTAGAAGCAGCCATCCTTGAAAGAGTGCGTAATAGCTCACTGGTCAAGTGATTCCGCGCCGACAATGTAGCGGGGCTCAAGCACACCGCCGAAGCCGTGGCATCTCGTGTTCTCCTTGGGAGGGCGCGGGGTGGGTAGGGGAGCGTCCTGTAGCCGGTGAAGCCGCCGAGGGATCGAGTGGTGGAGGCTGCGGGAGTGAGAATGCAGGCATGAGTAGCGAGTCACACGTGAGAATCGTGTGCGCCGGATGACTAAGGGTTCCTGGGGCAGGCTGTTCCGCCCAGGGTAAGTCGGGACCTAAGGCGAGGCCGTGAGGCGTAGTCGATGGGCAACGGGTTGATATTCCCGTACCCGCTGGTATGCGCCCATATCGAACCTCCGGATGCTAACCACCCGAACCGCCCCTGCGACCTTCGGGTCGTGGGTGTTTGCGGGGAGGCTGGGACCCGACGGGGTAGTAGGTAAGCGATGGGGTGACGCAGGAGGGTAGCTCAGCCCAGGCGGTGGTTGTCCTGGGGTAAGCATGTGGCCCGCGCGGTAGGCAAATCCGCCGCGCATTGAGGGTGAGGTGCGATGCCGAGCCGTTTTAGGCGAAGTGAGTGATCCCATGCTGCCGAGAAAAGCCTCTAGCGAGCATGCCGGCGGCCCGTACCCTAAACCGACTCAGGTGGTCAGGTAGAGAATACCGAGGCGTTCGGGTGAACTGTGGTTAAGGAACTCGGCAAATTGCCCCCGTAACTTTGGGAGAAGGGGGGCCCTGTCTGGTGAACCCACGTGCTGGGGGAGCTGGGTGGGGTCGCAGTGGCCAGGGGGAAGCGACTGTTTACTAAAAACACAGGTCCGTGCGAAGTCGTAAGACGCTGTATACGGACTGACGCCTGCCCGGTGCCGGAACGTTAAGAGGACCGCTTAACCCCTTCGGGGGTGAAGGTGAGAATCTAAGCGCCGGTAAACGGCGGTGGTAACTATAACCATCCTAAGGTAGCGAAATTCCTTGTCGGGTAAGTTCCGACCTGCACGAATGGCGTAACGACTTCCCCGCTGTCTCAACCACAGGCCCGGCGAAATTGCAGTACGAGTAAAGATGCTCGTTTCGCGCAGCAGGACGGAAAGACCCCGGGACCTTCACTACAGCTTGGTATTGGCGTTTGAGGTGGCTTGTGTAGGATAGGTGGGAGACTGTGAAGCCTGGACGCTAGTTCGGGTGGAGTCGTTGGTGAAATACCACTCTGGTCATTTCGAGCGTCTAACCCGCGCCCGTGGATCCGGGTGGGGGACAGTGCCTGGTGGGTAGTTTAACTGGGGCGGTTGCCTCCTAAAGGGTAACGGAGGCGCCCAAAGGTTCCCTCAGCCTGGTTGGTCATCAGGTGGTGAGTGCAAGGGCACAAGGGAGCTTGACTGTGAGACGGACGTGTCGAGCAGGTGCGAAAGCAGGGCCTAGTGATCCGGCATCTCCGTGTGGAAGGGGTGTCGCTCAACGGCTAAAAGGTACCCCGGGGATAACAGGCTGATCTTCCCCAAGAGTCCATATCGACGGGATGGTTTGGCACCTCGATGTCGGCTCGTCGCATCCTGGGGCTGGAGTAGGTCCCAAGGGTTGGGCTGTTCGCCCATTAAAGCGGCACGCGAGCTGGGTTTAGAACGTCGCGAGACAGTTCGGTCCCTATCCGCTGCGCGCGTAGGAGACTTGATGGGGGGCTGTCCCTAGTACGAGAGGACCGGGACGGACGAACCTCTGGTGTGCCAGTTGTCCCGCCAGGGGCATGGCTGGTTGGCTACGTTCGGGAGGGATAACCGCTGAAAGCATCTAAGCGGGAAGCCTGCCCCGAGATGAGGTCTCCCTCCCCGCTCGTTTGGGTGGGGGTAAGGCTCCCAGGAGATGACTGGGTTGATAGGCCGGGCATGGAAGCCCTGTGAGGGGTGGAGTGGACCGGTACTAATAAGCCGAGTGGCTTGCCTACACCGTTGGGTGGTTGGGCAGTCAACAGGTGTTCGTGTCCCTGTGTGGTTCACAGGAAACAACCCCGCACCCGCAAGGGGTGGGTGTGGTCCTGGTTGATAAGTGAACAGCGTGAGCGAGTGTTCCCACTGTTCCCGCCCTGTTTTGTAGTGTGGGGTGGGGGGAGCGTCCATGATGGGTTTCCTCACCGGCCCGCCGGTGGGTCTGGCCCCTTCCCCGGGGAGTGGGGAGGGTGTGGTCGGCCTCTTGGGGGGTTGGGGTGGGGGTTGGGCGTTCCGGTGGTTATGGCGGAGGGGAAACACCCGGTCCCATTCCGAACCCGGTAGTTAAGCCCTCCAGCGCCGATGGTACTGCATGGGAGACTGTGTGGGAGAGTAGGTCACCGCCGGAACACACACGTCGAAAAAGGGCCTGTCCCCCTCGAGGGTGAAAACCCTCGAGGGGGGCGGGTCCTTTTTTTGTTTTTCGTGGGAGGGGGTCTGGTCCTATGGGTGGTGGGGCGGGGTCTCCTCTTTTTTGTTGTTGTCGTGTTTGCGGGTTGGTTTTTCTTGCTGGTTTCGGGCGGGGTTTCCCCTTCCGGGAGGCCTGGGGGCGGGACCTCTTCTCTTTTTGCCATGCCTGCGGGGGTGGGTTTCGGCTTCTGGGGGTTTTTGGGTTCGGGAAGCCCAGGGTCGAACCCCCCTTTTCGGGGGGGGCGGGGGTGGTGTGCCGCCCCCGGATTTCAGGTGGGGCTGAGAAAGGGGCGGGGGTGCGTTCGAAGAGCCCAGAGGGCGGGTCTGCGACCGTGTGAGCGGGGGGCGGGTTTCGGCTCCTGAGCGGGGCTGAGAGGGACGGGCTCCGGGAAACACGGGGACCGGGGGTCCCCCCTTTTTTTGTGTTGTTGGGCGAGGGGGGGCGGGTTGGTGTGCCGATCCCCGATTCAGGCTGGGTTTTGTTTGCTCTGTCGCTTGGTTTGAGGCGGTGTCGTGTGGGGGTGAGGTCCCTCATCGTTTCGGCAGACTGACGGGAGCTCCCCGGGTGGGGTGGGCGGTCAGCATGGCCACCGCCTCCCCACAAGGGTGAGGGAGCGGGGTTCTTCTCGGCTGCTGGCCCAGCACACCAAGGACTCGATAGCGGCCACCATGCCGGCCGCCAGGGAACTGCCGGCCACCTGCACCCGCGGGCCGCTCTCCAACAGGCCCGTGACCAGTCTCCACCGCCCGCTCCTCGACCTGGCGCAACACCCGCAACAGCTCGGGCGGCCACAGCGCCTCTCCGAACAGGACACGGCGCAGGCGGGGATCGTCGCGGTGGCTGTCGCTAACCGCCCGGAAGAACAGGCGGATCTTGTTCCCAGGGACTCGGGCAGCGGCTCCTCCAGTCGGCGGCGCATCGTCGCGATCCCGGCCCAGACGTGGGCGGTGGCCGGTTCGGCGAGGATGGCGTCCTTGTTCGGAAAGTACTGGTACAGGGATCCGATGGAGTGCCCGGCGGTCTCGGCGATGCGGTTGGTGGTGCCCGCGGCGTACCCCTACTCGGAGAAAACGCGAGCAGCGGCCTTCAGCAGCCGCTGCCGGGTCTCGACCGCACGTTGCCGACGTGGGATTTTCCTGGGCTGCAGGCGCCTGGTGGACACCGCTTCGACCTCCGTGAAAGCGAGTAGTCGGCAAAGCGAGTTGGAACAGAACGCGGTGCAGACTCGCCGAGCCGTCTTCTGCGAGCAGGGACCGGACCCGGGCGCCCTGCGGTCAAGAAACGGCACGCCCAGGCCCGGGACGAGGCGGAAGCAGCCGTTATCGAAGCCCACTCCCCGACAAAAGACGCCGCGCCACACGAAACAGAGATCACCTCAGCCCGTCATGGCGACCAAGGCATCGAGCTGGGTGGAAAGCGTCGAGGAAGCCGGCAGGCGATTATCGACCTCCAGATGCGGCACGGGCGGGGGAACACCAGGGCGCATCCGAGCCAGGAAGTCCTCGAAGGCGGCCAGCTTACCGGCATCACGAGACAAGCCACGTGTCGTGAGGCGGTGACGCAGGGTTTCAGCGTCGGTTCGGATCCACACCAGATACACCGGCGGGCCGCCCAGTTCCGTCACCCAGGCTCGCCAGCGCTTGGCGTCGTGGATCTGACCGGTGAATGGACCCGACAGTATCACCGGGCAGCCGTGGGAGCGGATCTGGCGGGCGGTGGCGGTCATTCCCGCGTACTCATGCCGCTTGATGTGCTCGTCGTACCAGGGGCCCTCCCGCTCGCCTTGGTCGCGTCCGTGCGCGGCGAGAGTGGCGGCCACGAAGGACCCGTACATGGTGTCCTTGTCCAGCAGAGCGGGGACGGGGCGCAGCCGGGCCAGCAGGCCGTCGGCGACGGTGCTCTTGCCGCTGCCGGGCGGGCCGGCGACCACCCAGACCGGGGCGTTCACGCGGGGATCCGCCGGGTGTCGGTGGCCAGCTTGGCGATGCGCTCCTCATCGACCTGGTGGCCGAGGCCGGGCTGGGTGAGCGGCACCCCGACCACGCCGCCGTGGGAGCGGACCGGCGGGGAGACGAAGGCCGGTCCGCCGGCCGGGTCGGTGACGTCGCTGGGCAGTGTGCAGCCCGGCAGCCCGGCCAGCGCCACCGCCGCGGCCTGGCCGATGCCGAACGCTCCAGAGCCGCCGCACCACACGTCCCAGCCGGCGGCGTAGGCGCGGTCGTGGGCGCCGCGGGCGGCGGTCAGCCCGCCCATGAGGCTGATGTCCAGGTGCAGCATGCGGCCCGCGCGCTGCTCGATGGCGGCCTCCAGCATGTCCAGATCGCTGATCTGCGGGCATACCGCGGTCTCCAGCCGCTGCTGGAGCCGGGCGTGGGCGGCCAGGTCCCCGGCGGGGAAGGGCCGTTCAATGGCCACCAGCCCGTAGGCGTCCAGCGCCTGCAGGGTCTCCAGGTGCTCCTCGGACTCGGTGTAGGAACCGCAGGCGTCGACCACCACCGCCAGGGCCGGGTAGGCGGCCCGTACGGCCCGTACCGGTTCGATGTCCCAGCCGGGCCGTACTTTGAGCGTCACCCGGGTGTGGCCGCTGCCCACCGCCTGGTTGACCCGGCTGATCAGGGCGTCGATGAGGAACGGCGCGGTGTCGATGCGGGTGCCGGTCACGATGGAGGTGCGGGTGCCGCCGAGGGCGTGGGCCAGCGGCAGTCCTTTGAGGCGGCACCACAGGTCCCAGCAGGCGATGTCCACCGCGGCGGCGGCCGGCCGGGTGCCGAACTCGACGGTGGCCGACACGTCCTCCGGGCGCTCCCATTCCAGCCCCAGCAGCGCCGGGGCGAGCCGTTCGGAGATGTCGGCCCAGGTGGAATCGGGCGGCTCGGGGAAGGCCACCTCGCCCCAGCCCGTCGTGCCGTCCTCGTTGGTCAGCCTGACCAGGATGCTCTGCGGGCGCCGTCCCCGCGGCATCGCCACCTTGAACGCCTGACAGTCCTGGATTCGAGGCACCGGCACCCGCCTTCCCGTTCACCTGCGCGTTCACCTCCATGATCCCCCTTGCGGGGACCGGAAGGGACGGGGCGGGCCCGGCTGATCAGCCCGCGGCGCCGCTCAGGAAACGGTCGATCAGGTCGGCGGCCCGGCGCAGATCGGTGACGGGGGCGATGCGGTCGGCCCAGGACCACCAGAACCAGCGTTCCTCCTCGTGAGCGCCGCGCTCGCACAGCACGGTGCCGTGGCGCTCGGGGTCGGTGCGGTTGAGGACGTCCAGGCGCGGAATCCCAGCGGTGACGATCATGGTCAGGTAGCCGCGGTCGGTCAGCTCCCGGCCCAGTTCGTCGAGGTGGGCGAGGCCGATGTGCTCCTCGCTGATCGTGCGTGCCATCGCTACCCCCGAATCGTGTTCGTTGTGGGTCTCGTGGTCTGGCGGAACAAAGTTGGCTGTATAACGTTTGATGCGACTCGAACCCGGCTGGTTGCCGGGTCTTCGCTGCGGGAGCCACCGGCGATTGATCGCCGCAGCGGGGGTAAGGGCCCCTCGGCAGAGCACCGGGAGGGCGCCATGACCGAACCTGATCCGCGGTCCCGTTTCGAGGACGAGGGCATACCCGACCTGCAGGACGGCACTCCGCAGCAGCAGTGGGCCGAGGACCCCCAGGAGATGCCGCTGCCCGGCGAGGAGCCGGTGGCCGTCGACCGGTACGGCACCACCGCCGAGGAACAGGCCGCCGGTGAGCCCATGGACTACAAGCTGGCCAGAGAACAACCCGAGTCTCAGACGGCTGATGAGACGGCCGACGTCTCTCAGACGGCCGGGCGGATCGTTGAAGAGGACGAGGGCGCCCACCCCGACACCGAGGAGGACGCCGTCGCCCGCGATGTCGGCCCCGACTCCGGCGGCTACACGGCCGAGGAGGACGCGATGCGCATCGAACCGGGCTGAGCGGCGGTCAGCGCCGCGCAAAGCGCAATGGGCGCCGCCGGTAGCCGCCGTCCTCCAGCCCGGCCCGGCGTTCGAAGGGGTTGTAGGAGGCGTGGTCGCCGCACAGCGCCATCGACAGGCCCGCGCACACCAGGTACAGCACGATCATCACCGGCCCCAGGCACCAGGCGTACTGGGTGGCGTGCCGCGCCTCGTGCGCCAGCAGCGAGGGCCGCCGCCGCAGGATCGACCCGTCGTCCCGCACCAGCACCACGTTGCCCACCGTGAACGCCGGGGCGGCCGGCAGCGGCAGCCGGTAGCCGGTGCCGATCAGCAGCCCGTGCGGGCCGCGTCGCAGGCCGCCGGAGCCGCCGGCCCGTGCCAGCAGCATCCCCAGCGGCGTGGAGGCGTTGACGATGTTGACGATCTGGCGGAGGCGGTACCGGCGCTCCATGCCCCGGGTCTATCAGGACGGGCAGGTCTCGTCCAGCGAGACCGGCTTGGTCTGCGGAGAGGGGCTGGGCGAGGGAGAGGACTGGTCGGCGGTGGTCTCCGGCTTGGGGGAGGCCGAGGACGGCGAGGGAGCGGGGGAGCCGCTCTCGCGTGCCCGCTCGCTCTCGGCGATGGCCTCGGCGGCCAGCTTCCGGATGAGCTCGAAGTCGGGGTTGCCGGTGTTGATCAGCGGGGGGATGAACTGCAGGCTGTCGATCCTGGCGCCGTCGCGCATCTTGGCCGACAGCTTCACCAGCGCCGGCAGCAGCTCGGCGGGGATGTCGGTGGAGATCGTCCGGCGGGCGGCGGAGGCCAGCTCGTGGAAGCGGGTCAGCACCAGTTGCGGGTTGGCCTGCCGGGCCACCGCCCGCAGCAGGCACTTTTGCCGGCCCATCCGCACGTAGTCGTCGCTGTTGGTGCGCGAGCGGCCGTACCACAGGGCCTCTTTGCCCGACAGCACCCGGGTGCCGGCCTTGACGCGCCCCTCGCTGAACCGGCCGTAGACGATGTCCTCCGGCACGGTCATGCGCACTCCGCCCATCGCGTCGATGAGGTCGGCGAAGCCCTGCATGTCGACCAGGATGTAGTAGTGCACCGGCAGGCCGAGGATCTCGGCGAAGGTGCCCTTGATCAGCTCGGGGCCGCGCCGGTCCTTGGGGACGCCGGGCACCACGTCGGGGTGGTTTTCGGCGTAGTCGTAGACCTCGTTGAGCAGCCCCGGGGTCATCGGCCCGTCCCCGGTGAACCCGTAGGGGAAGCGGTCGCGGGCCGGGCCGGGCGGCAGCGGGACGTTCTCCAGGTTGCGCGGCAGGCTCAGCAGGACGGTGTCGCCGGTGCGGGTGTCCACGCTGGCCAGCGTCATGCTGTCGGTGCGCACCCCGATGCGGTTGGGGCCGGCGTCCCCGCCCAGCAGCAGCACGTTCACCCGCCGCAGCCCGTCCCAGGGGTCGTCCCGGTCGATCCGGCGGCCGCCGGCGGTGCCGGAGCGGAAGATGCTGGAGAGGGTGTGGTTGGAGTCCTGGGCGATGCGGACGCCTTCCGCCACCGGCAGGGCCACCAGCGAGCACAGCACGGTGACCGCGGCGATGCCGGCGGTGCGGCGCAGCGCGCCCAACCCGGCGGGCCGCACCACCTGGTAGGAGCGGATCACCACGGCGACCCAGACCAGGCCCAGCACCGCCAGCGCCCCGGCGCCGCGGGTCAGCCACTGCGACTGCACGGCCAGCTCGGTCAGGTCGCCGCCGAAGACGGTCACCGCGATCACCACGGTGGTCACCAGCGCCATGAACAGGGCCATCAGCAGCACGCCGGCCAGCCGGCGGCCCGCCCACAGGTGCGCCACGCCCCACAGCAGCCCGGAGGCGAGCGTCAGCCCCAGCGCGCCGGACAGGCTGCGTGCTCTCCCGGCGTTCGGGTCGCCCGTCTCACGGGACGAGGCGCGGCCACGGGCCGCTTTCCTGGCCATGTAAGCTCCGATCCCCCAGGCGCGGTGAGATAAGCCACCGCCTACCTACTGGACGCGCAAGACCGCTCCACGGGTTGCGTGGTTTTTCACCAAACGCGAACTGTTCCCGTATAGGTGCACGTGAAGGTAAGAATACGCAATTGGGAAGCGCGATTCTCACCGGCCTCGATCATCTTTGACCCGGCCGGCGGCGCGTCCGGGCGCCGGTCACCAGCTGGTGGTCAGCGGCATGCCCTCGGCAAAGCCGGAGGAGCTTTGCACGCCCACCAAAGCGCGCTCGTGGAACTCCTCCAGATTCCGGGCGCCGGCGTACGTGCAGGCGCTGCGCAGCCCCGCCACGATCGAGTCGATCAGGTCTTCCACGCCCGGCCGCTGGGGGTCCAGGAACATCCGGGAGGTGGAGATGCCCTCTTCGAACAACGCCTTGCGGGCCCGCTCGAAGGGGGTGTCGTCGGCGGTGCGCAGCCGCACCGCCCGGGCCGAGGCCATGCCGAAGCTCTCCTTGTACAGCCGGCCGTCGGCGGTGTGCTGCACGTCGCCGGGGGACTCATAGGTCCCGGCGAACCATGAGCCGATCATGACGTTGGCGGCGCCGGCGGCCAGGGCCAGCGCCACGTCCCGGGGGTGGCGGACGCCGCCGTCGGCCCACACGTGGCGGCCCAGCCGGCGCGCCTCGGCCGCGCACTCCAGCACCGCCGAGAACTGCGGCCGGCCCACCCCGGTCATCATCCGGGTGGTGCACATGGCGCCCGGGCCCACCCCGACCTTGACGATGTCGGCGCCCGCCTCGATCAGGTCGCGGACGCCCTCGGCGGTGACCACGTTGCCGGCCACCACCGGCACCTGCGGGTCCAGGGCGCGCACCGCCCGCAGCGCGGAGATCATCTTCTCCTGGTGGCCGTGCGCGGTGTCCACCACCAGCAGGTCGGCGCCGGCCTCCAGCAGCGCCTCGGCCTTGCCGGCCACATCGCCGTTGACGCCGATGGCCACCGCGATGCGCAGCCGTCCGGACGCGTCGACGGCGGGCTTGTAGAGGGTGGCGCGCAGCGCGCCGGTGCGGGTCAGCACGCCCACCAGCCGCCCGTCGGCGTCCACCACCGGGGCCAGGCGGTGGCCCCGCTCGTGCAGCCGGTCGAACGCCTCCTGGGGGGCCAGCGTGTCCGGCAGCGTGACCAGGTCGCGGGACATGATCTCGCGCACCTGGGTGAAACGGTCCACGCCCTGGCAGTCGGCCTCGGTGACCACCCCGACCGGGCGGTCGTCGTCGTCCACCACGATCACCGCGCCGTGCGCCCGCTTGTGCAGCAGCCCGAGCGCCTCCCCGGCGGTCCCGGAGGGGGACAGCCGGATCGGGGTGTCGAAGACCAGATGGCGCTGCTTGACCCAGGCGATGACGTCGGCGACCACCTCGATGGGGATGTCCTGGGGGATGACCGCCAGCCCGCCGCGGCGGGCGATGGTCTCGGCCATCCGGCGCCCGGAGACCGCGGTCATGTTGGCCGCCACCAGCGGGATGGTGGTGCCGCTGCCGTCGACCGTGGTCAGGTCGACATCCAGCCGCGATCCCACCGACGAGCGGCGGGGGATCATGAAGACGTCGTTGTAGGTCAGGTCGTGAGCGATGCGCTCGCCGTTCAGCAACTGCACGGTCGTAGTCCCACACCCATCTGGCCGGAGGCTTTCAGTCTAGAAGGCCCGCGCGAGGGCGGCGTCCCGCCGCCGTGCCGCGGGTGGCCCGCTGGGGCGACGTTACGGAAGATCCTGACCGGCTTGTGAAGGCGCACATGCCCCCCAGCGTGGCGAGATGGTGAGATTTCACGGGTTCTGGTGTTACCTCTTGACGAAAATGCCGCCTCATTGCACGTTTCTTACAAGTGCCTCAGGCGGTCGGTCGTCCCGTCGGGCGAGGCGACAGGTGAACACCGGGAGAGACGCATGTATGTCAAGCGCCGGTACCCGGTGCTGCCTGGGGACGGTCTGCCGCCGGACGGCGTCCGGGTGCCGGTCATCTGTGCCCCGTCGGTCCGGACGGGCGTCGGGAACCGGTGGCCGGCCCGCGTGGACCCGGCCACAGTCGGGCGCCGGCCTGTGCCGTGCCACGGCCGCGCGCCCGGTGGCGTCGCGTCATTCGGCACCGCCCGGGCGGTGCGTCCGACGCATCGGCGGCGGAGTGTGGGGACGAACACGTTCAAGTCGGAATTTGACGGGTCGCGGCCCGAAAATGAAATGATCTTGCGGGCAGCGACAAGGCGATTCATTGCAGTCGAGGAGGAGACCCGTGCTGGATGCGGTCGACACCGTGCTCGTCCGCGAACTCCAGCGGGACGGCAGGGCCACTTTCCAGGCCCTGGCCGACCGCGTGGGGCTGTCTCGGACGGCGGTGCGGGCCCGAGTGCAGCACCTGCTGGAGACGCAGGTCGTGCGGGTCGTCGGCATCGTGCATTCGGCGGTGGTGGGCACCCAGGCGGTCGGTCATGTGTCGATCACCGTGGACGGGTCGGCCCGGCAGGCCGCCGAGAGCATCGCCGCGCGCCCATGCGTCAGCTTCGCCGCGCTCACCGCCGGGCCGTGCGATCTGGTGGCGCAGGTGCGCACCCGCGACGATGAGGCCCTGGCCGCGGAGGTGGACCAGCTGCGGGCCATCGCGGGCGTGCGGTCGGCCGAGGTGTTCCGCTCGGTGGCCACCGTGCGGGACGCCTACTCGGTGGTGCGCGAGCTCGGTGACATCGCGCTCGACGACATCGACTGGCGCCTGCTGCAGGAGCTGCAGCGCGACGGCCGCGCCCCCTACACCCGGCTGGCGCAGATCATCGGCCTGTCGCAGGCCGCGACGCGGGCCCGGGTGGTGCGGCTGATGCGCTCGGGGGTGATCCAGGTGACCGGGCTGGCCGACCCGCTGGCGCTCGGCGCCGCCGAGCTCGGCGGGTTCGGGGTGGTCGTCGACACCGGAGGCGTGCGCAAGGTGGCCGAGGCGGTGGCCGCCCAGCCGGGGGTGCGCTATGTGGCCGCCGGGTTCGGCCGTTACGACATCGTGGGGCTGGCCGAGGCGTCCTCCCGCGAGGAGCTGGTGAACATCCTGGACGCCATCCGGGCGGTGCCCGGGGCGACGGTCCGGGACTCCTGGCACCACCTGGAGGTCATCAAGGAGTCCTACGCCGCCGAGCTGCCCGACAAGCCCCAGGAGGCGGGCCGGGCGGCGGGCTGAGGGCCGGTCACCGGCGAGACAGCGCGAGCTCCTCCAGATCAAGTTCGGTCAGCACCCGCTCCAGGACCTCATCGTCGATGCGGCGTTCATCGCGCATGCGGACGAACGCCTCCCGTTCGGCCGCCAGCATCTCCCGGCGCAGCCGCCGGTAGGCGCCGGTGGGGACTTCGGCGCCGTCGGGTCCGGCGGCCCCGCCCAGCCGTTCCCAGGCGCTGAGCCGCCGGTGCTCGACCAGGTCGCGCAATTGCCGCACGACCCGTTCGTCGAGGCGGTCGCGCTCTTGCTCCACCAGCGCCTCCAGCCGCCGCAGCGCGGCGTTGGCGGCGATGTGCTGGGCCTCCGCCTCGGACACCGCGTCGGTGCGGCGTTCGTCTTCGTCGTTGACGCCCAGCCGCCGGATCAGCGCCGGGAACGTCATGCCCTGCAGCAGCAGCGTGCCCAGCACGGTGGTGAACGTCAGGAACAAGATCAGGTGCCGTTCGGGGAACGGCGCACCGCCCGCCGTGTTCGTGGGGATGGCGAACGCGGCGGCCAGCGACACCACTCCTCGCATGCCCGCCCACGACACCACCGTCATCTCCCGCCACATCGGCCGCCGGGGCCGTCCGCCGGCTGCGCGCCGGCGCAGGAGCGGCAGGTGCGGCGCCCGCGCCGTGGCGAACACCCACAGAAAACGCGTGGCCACCACCACGCCGAACACCGTCGCCGCCCACCACAGCAGGCTGAAGGGGCTTCGTTCGGACAGGCCCGCCATCACCGCCGGCAGCTGCAGCCCGATCAGCAGGAAGACCACGCTCTCCAGGATGAAGATCGTCACTTTCCAGAACGCCTGGCCGATCACCCGGGTCGAGGCCGGCGACCTGGCGAAGCGGTGCCCCAGGTACAGCCCGCTGACCACCACCGCGATCACCCCGGAGGCGTGCACCGCCTCGGCGACCAGGTAGGCGGCGAACGGAGCCAGCACCGCCACCGCGTTCTCGGCCACCGGGTCGCGCAGCCGGGTGCGCAGCCACTGCAGCGGCGGTCCGGCCGCCAGCCCGATGGCGGCGCCGCCCAGCGCCGCATACAGGAACTCCCAGCCGCCGCTCAGCAGCGTGAAGCCCTCCCCGGCCGTCGCGGCGACCGCCACCCGGAAGGCCGTCAGCGCGGTGGCGTCGTTGAACAGGCTCTCCCCGACCAGCACGGTGACCACCCGGCGCGGCAGGCCCAGCCGTTTGGCCACGCTCACCGCCGCGACCGCATCCGGCGGCGCCACGATCGCGCCCAGCACGAACGCGGCCGGCAGCGGCATGGCCGGGACGATCAGGTAGACGGCGTATCCCACCGTCACGGTGGTGAACAGCACCAGCCCGACCGCCAGGTAGCCGATGGCCCGGCCGCTGTCGCGCAGGTTGGGCAGGGAACTCTCCCAGGCCGCCGAGAACAGCAGCGGCGGCAGGAACGCGAACAGCACGAACTCCGGGTCCAGGGCGAACTCCGGGATCCCGGGCGGCAGCGCCATCACCAGCCCGGCGGCCACCAGCGCCAGCGGAGAGGGCATCCCCGCCCGGCGGGCGGCGGTCGCCACCCCCACCGCCACGACGGGCACCGCCAGCAGCCACAGCGCGTGTGTCGCGTTCATCGTCTCCTCCGGCCCCGGTTGCCGCCATAGCGGGGGACACGGAAGGAACATCCCCTCGGGCTAGAGGTGTTCCCGCACCCGGCCCTCGCCGCGGCGCTCGCGGGCGTCCTCCTTGGCGAAGGCCAGGAAGTCGCGGACCACCGGCGGCAGCCGCCGGTGGGCGTGCACCAGGCCGATCGTCCGGCTCAGCGGCGGGGTGAAGGAACGCACCACCAGCCCTTGGGTGTCCTCCAGCCGGCCGCGGTACCACAGCAGGGAGCCGGCTCCCTGGCGCACCTGCTCCAGCCAGGAGTCCTGGTCGTCGGTCTCCACGGCCGGCACCGGGGTGACGCCGATCCGGGCCAGCAGGGCGTCCAGCCCGGCGCGGTGCGGGCCGCCCCGGGCCGGCAGCACCAGCCGCATGCCGTCCAGCGCCGCCGGCGCCAGCGGCTCGCGCACCTTCAGTCCCGGCGGGGAGACCAGCACCAGTTCGCGGTGCTCCAGGGGATGGACGGCCAGGTCGGAGGGGACCGGCAGGTCGGTCAGGGCCACCTCGGCCCGCCCGGTCCGCACGACCGACGTCAGCGCCTCCCGCCCGCCGCAGCGCACCACCCGCACCCGGACGGCCGGCTGGTCGCGGGCGAAGCGGGGCAGCAGCCGGCCGGTCAGCTCGGCCTCCAGTGCCGCGGTGGTGGCCACCCGCAGCTCGGCGCCGCGCCCGTCGGGGCGGGTGACCGCCAGCGCCTCGATGGCCTCCACGGCCGCCAAGGCGATCCGGGCATGGTGGACCACCTGCTCGCCGACGGGGGTCAGCACCACACCGCGCCCGGAGCGGGCGAACAGCTCCACCCCCAGTTCGCGTTCCAGTTCGCGGACGGCCCGCGAGAGCGCGGGCTGGGCGACGTAAAGCGCCGCGGCCGCCGACGTCATGGTCCCGTGGTCGGCGGTCGCCACGACGTAGCGCAGCTGCCGCAGATTCATGCCAAGACCGTATGGCAATGAACCGATGCGGTCTTGGACATAGTCGGAATCGGGTTTGGCAGCCGCCCTGCTCACCGGGCCGGCACCTTGCCGGGAGCGCTCCCAGGCCCGCGGCACAAGCGGACAGACGGCGAGATAAGGGCATTGAGCTCACTCAGGCGACGGCTCTGTGAAGACCGCGCAAGGCCTCGCGCAACATTTCCGCGTGGCCGATAGAGGACGCGTAGTCGGCCAGGGCCGCGCACAGGAACACCGCCAGCGTCCGCGCCCGCAGCTCGCCCTCCCCCTTCAGCGCCCTCTCCGCCGGCGGCCCGTAGGCCGCCAGCAGCGCCGCCCGGGCCGTCCCGCTGAAGGCGCTGTAGGCCACCGACAGGTCCACCGCGGGATCGGCCAGGCACACATCGCCCCAGTCGATGACGCCGCAGGCCCGGCCGTCGGGATCGACCAGCAGGTGACGCGGGTGCAGGTCGCCGTGGCACACCACGGGCTCGGCCCGCGACGCCCCCGCCTGCGCGCCCTTGCCCAGCAGCGCCGCCATGGCCTCGGCGGCGGGCGCCGCGGGCTTCCACAGGCCGCGTCCGGCCAGCCGGTCCAGCAGCTTACGGGCCAGGGGCGCCCGCACGGACGGATCCCCCCGGCGGAAGGGGTCGTGCGGCAGCGCCGCGCCGACCCGTCCGACCAGGCGGGGGTCGTGCAGCGCCCGCAGGAATTCCCCCAGCGCGGCCGCCGCCGCCACCCGCCGCCGTTCGGGCAGCCCGCAGGTCATCAGCTCCCGTCCGGGCAGATGCCGCGCGCCCCAAAACGGCCAGGGGTAGCCGCCGGCCGGGCGGCCGGTCAGCTCCGGGACGGGGACGGCCAGCGGCAGGCGCGGCGCCAGCTTAGGCAGCAGCGCCATCTCGCGTTCCGTCCCCGCCAGCGCCACCGCCCGGCGCGGGAAACGGAACACCCACTGCTCGCCCACCAGGAACACCGTGTTGTCCCAGCCGGAGGCCAGCTCGCGAACCGGGGCGCCGGCCAGGGCGGGGAACTGGGCGTGCACCAGGGCGGCGGCCTGAGCGGTGTCCACGGCGTGCTCGGCGTCCCACCCGGCCGGAGCAGTGGCCGTACCGCTCATCGGGACCTGCTTTCAAAGGGAGGAAGCAAGGGGAACACAGGTTATCCGACGGCCGGGAAACGAAGCGGCGGCCTGCCGTCGGACGCGGGGCGACCTCCGAAGAGGCCACCCGTGGTGTCCTGTGCGGCATGCCGCCGTGGCCTTGCTGCAAGCACCGAGAAGGCAGCCGCGGCCGGGCCCGCCGGCCGTTCCGGCGTGCTCAGGCCGCTCCGCCGCCCCTTACACGATCCGCTCGTCCACAAAGCACCACCGCCAGTCCTCACCCGGCTGAAAGGAGCGGATGACCGGGTGGCCGGTGGCGGCGAAGTGCCCGGAGGCGTGCCGTCGCGGCGAGGAGTCGCAGCAGCCGACGTGGCCGCAGGTCAGGCACAGCCGCAGGTGCACCCACCGGGTGCCCTCGGCCAGGCACTCCTCGCAGCCCTGCGGCGTGCGCGGCTCGACCTGCGGAACCGGCAGGTCGCGGACGTGCTCGCAGCCGTTCATATACGGCATCCTCGCACGGTGCCGGTCCGCCTTGGGGCGGCGGGGTCACCAGTGCTCGGGGCTGAACGGCTCGTCCTCGGGACGGGGGGAGTTCGACAGCAGCCGCAGGTCGGACTCCACCATCATCGTCACCAGCTCCTCGAAACCGACCCGCGGTTCCCAGCCGAGCTGCTCGCGGGCCTTCTTGGGGTCGGCGCACAGCAGGTCGACCTCGGCCGGGCGGGTGTAGCGGGGGTCCAGCACCACGTAGTCCCGCCAGTTGAGCCCCACGCTGCTGAAGGCCAGCTCCACCAGGTCGCGCACGGACTGGGTGCGGCCGGTGCCGATCACGAAGTCCTCGGGCTTGTCCTGGGACATCATCATGTGCATGGCGCGGGCGTAGTCGCCGGCGAAGCCCCAGTCGCGCCGCGCCTCCAGGTTGCCCATGCGCAGTTCCTTGGCCAGCCCCAGCTTGATGCGGGCCACTCCCAGCGACACCTTGCGGGTGACGAACTCCGCCCCCCGGCGCGGTGACTCGTGGTTGAACAGGATGCCGCTGACGGCGAACATCCCGTAGGACTCGCGGTAGTTCTGGGTGATGTAGTGGCCGTATGTCTTGGCGACCCCGTAGGGGCTGCGGGGATGGAACGGGGTCTTTTCGTTCTGCGGGGTTTCCCGCACCATCCCGAACATCTCTGAGGAGGAGGCCTGGTAGAAGCGGATCTGCCCAGAACCCGGGGTGCGGGACTGGGTGACCCCGGACACCACCCGGATCGCCTCCAGCATGCGCAGCACGCCCATCCCGGTCACCTCGGCGGTCAGCTCCGCCTGCTGCCAGGACATGGGGACGTAGGAGATCGCGCCCAGGTTGTAGACCTCATCGGGCTGAACCCGTTCTACCGCCGAGATCAGGCTGCCCTGGTCCAGCAGGTCACCGGTGGTGATGTGGACGTCCTTGATGTGCTTGCGAAGACGCGCCACATGCGGGTTGGCTTGACCGCGGACCATGCCCCAGACCTCATACCCCTGCTCCAGCAGGTGCTCGGCGAGGTAGGAACCGTCCTGCCCGGTGATACCGGTGATGAGCGCTCGCTTGGACAGCGGAACCTCCCTGGCCGATATGGGTGGTCATCGGGCTGTTTGCTCGATGGTGGACTGAAGTACGAGATTAGCGATCAATGTCCAGTGCTGACGAGTCCTGTCCACCATAAACCGAATCCTCTTCGGTGCTCTCCCGGAGGGTGGGCCCGTGACCAGGGCCGCCCCCGCGACCGGCTAGGCTGTGAGCCGCTATGAGGGTGCCGTCATGCCGCCGGTGAGCGGTCCCGCGGGGGCCGTGGTGATCAACGGCCGTCCGCTCGGCCGGTTCGCGATCATGGCGGTGGTCAACCGCACCCCCGACTCCTTCTTCGACCGCGGAGCCACCTACGAGTTCCGGGCCGCGCTGGCGGCGGTGGACCGGGCGGTCGCCGAGGGCGCCGACATCATCGACATCGGCGGGGTCAAGGCCGGCCCCGGCGCCGAGGTGGACGTGGCCGAGGAGCTGCGCCGGGTGGTGGACGTGGTGGCCGCCGTCCGCGAACGCCACCCCCACGTGGTGATCAGCGTGGACACCTGGCGGGCCGAGGTCGGCCGGGCCGTCGCCGAGGCCGGCGCGGACCTGCTCAACGACACCTGGGGCGGGGTGGACCCCGAGCTGGCCGAGGTCGCCGCCGAGCACCGCCTGGGACTGGTGTGCGCGCACGCCGGAGGGCTGCGGCCGCGCACCCGCCCGCACCGCGTCGGCTACGACGACGTGGTGGCCGACGTGATCGCGCACGTCACCGCCGAGGCCGAACGCGCCGTGGCGCTCGGCGTGCCCCCGGAGGGCATCCTCATCGACCCCGCCCACGACTTCGGCAAGAACACCCGCCACTCCCTGGAGATCACCCGGCGGCTGGGCGAGCTGGTGGCCACCGGCTGGCCGGTGCTGGTCGCGGTCTCCAACAAGGACTTCATCGGGGAGACCCTCGGCCGCCCGGTGCAAAAACGCGGCGTGGGCACCACCGCGGTGCTGGCGGTGTCGGCCTGGCTGGGGGCCCGGGTGTTCCGCGTCCACGACGTGGCCGCCGCCCGCCGGGCGCTGCGGGCCGTCGAGGCCCTGGCCGGGCGGGCGCCCGCGCCGCGGGCGCGGCCGTGACCTGGGCCCGGCCTCAGCGCGGCGCGGCCTCGCGCCGCCTGGCCCGGTAGGCCGCCACGTGCATCCGGTTGCCGCAGGTGCGGCTGTCGCAGTAGCGGCGGCAGCGGTTGCGGGACAGGTCCACCAGCACCCGCGAGCAGCCGGGCGCCTCGCAGACGCGCAGCCGGCCCAGCTCACCGGTCACCACCACGCAGGCCAGCGCCATGCCGCCGTCGGCGGCCAGATGCTCGGCCACCGGAGCGCCGGGGGCGAAGAAATGCACATGCCAGTCATGGCCGTCGTGGTCGGTCAGGTGCGGGGTGGTGCGCACCTCTCCCACGATGCCGTTGATCAGCTCCACCGCCCCGGCCACGTCGGGGGCGTGGAAGACGGCCCGGAACCGGGCGCGCAGCGCCCGCACCCGCAGCAGGTCCTCGCCGGTCGGCTCCGGGACGTCACTGAAGTTGTGGCGCTCGATGAAGGCCCGCAGCGCCGCCACATCGGGCAGCCCCTCCTCGCCGCAGCTGTCGGGGGCCGTGTTGACCAGGTCCACCACGGTGCCGAGCGCGTGCTCGGTGTCATGAGTGAAGATCACATCATCTCCAGTCTCCCGGCCGGCGGTCCCACCTCCGGCGGGCCGGACGGAACATCCGGCCCGCCCGATCATGCGGCACGGACCTGCCGGAGGCCCCCAGGCCCCGCCGGTCTGCTCCGGCGAGCCGCCGTCAGGGCCTGCGGCACGGCCCCGGCGGGCCTTTTCAGCGCGAATACAGCGGGTCGGCGACCACCGGATAGAAGGAGCCGGGATGCTGGACCCGCATCACCATCGCCGTCCCGTCCAGCACGTAGTCGGCCTTGACCGGACGGAACATCGAGTCGCAGGCCCAAGGGTTGTAAAAGCGTCCCACCGTGGCCCCGTAGCGCAGATGCACCACGTCGTAGCTGCCCGACGGCATGGCCTCCAGGCCCAAGCCGTCGGCCAGGCTGAGGGGGAAGCGGAACTCCGTGGGCGCGTCCGGACCGTGCAGCACCGTCAGCAGCCGCACCCCCGTGGAGGTGGTCTGCGCGACGATGTCGGTGTCCACCTCCACCCCGACGAAGACCCGCAGGCTCGGCCGCAGCACCGTGGGCAGCTGGTCGCCGCCCGAGCAGTCGATGCCGATGTGGATGCGCTGCCCGTCCCTGGTCGGCGCCCATACGCCGTCACGCGTGCGCTGGCCCCAGCTGACGTCCGGGTTCTCCAGCTCCTGGGGTTCGTGCTTGCCCCGGGCCACGAGGACCCGTGACACGGCGTTCATCGCCGCCGCGGCCCCGTCTTGCGCGTGCCTCATGGCGGGCCCTCGCCTCCTGTGTCATTCATCACGCTCTGTCGTGCCGCTGTTTTCATTTATCACGGCCACGCCCGGCACGACCTGTTTTGAGGGATATTCAGGTGTTTCTGTCATATGCGCCGTGCGATTTGGGACCTTACACCACCCGCCCGCCGGAGCCGGGGGCACGTCCCGATCGTTATCGCCTCCGCGAGATCACCGGGAGGACCACCGCCGAGCGGTGCGCGGGGCCGTGCAGCACCTCCTGGTCGGCCGGCAGCAGCCGGACGGCCTCGCCCAGCGGCTCCCCGGTGCCCGGGTTGCGGGCGAAGCGGGGGAAGGCACCGCCGCTGACCTGCACCCGGACCCGGTGACCGGCCCGGAAGCGGTAGGCGGTCGGCCACAGCTCCACCCGCACCGAGCGCACCCCGTCGGCGTCGGCGGGGAAGCGCCCCGGGGTCACCCGCTGCAGCCCGTCGCAGACGTTGAGCGAACGGCCCCGGGGATCGACGTCGCAGACCCGCACGAACACATCGGTGTGGGCCCGGCTGGAGCGCAGCTCGATCCGGGCGCTCACCGGGCCGATCACCTCCAGCGGGGCGGCCAGCGGGGCAGAGGTGAAGACCAGCACGTCCGGCCGGGCCTCCAGGGCGGCGTTGTCCTTGCGCCCGGCGGCCTTGCCGTCCAGCAGCGGCCCGCCCACCGCCGGCGTGGGATCGGCCGGGTCGTAGCGGAAGCGGCTGGCGGACTCGGTGGCGGGGGAGTGCGGCGCCAGGGCGCCGCCCGGCTGCAGATACCAGTGCTGCGCCTGGGCGCCCGGCGGCGGCCAGCAGGGATAGTCCCGCCACTCCTCGGCGCCCTGGACGTACAGGCGCACCGGTTCGGCCCGCAGCGCCCGGCGGTCACCGGTCACATGGGCGCGGAACCACACCAGCGCCTCGTTCATCGCCGCGCCCAGCGCCGCCCGGTCCGAGTGCACCCACGGCCCGATCGTCAAATGCGGCTCGCGCCCGGCCGCCCGCAGCGCCGCATAGTCCTCCAGCTGCGATACCAGGAACAGGTCGTGCCATCCGGCCACCATCGACACCGGCGCCTGCACCCGCCCCACCCGGGCGCGGTGATCGCGCTCGGGCTCCCAATAGGGATGCCCCCGCTCGGTGGCCGTCAGCCACTGCTGGAACCACTCCACCCGCCGCCCGGTGGCCAGCCTGTCGGCCTCCGACAGCGGCAGGTGCCCCATCGCCGCCAGCACCCGCCGCCGCCCCCACAGCCGGTGCCGCAGCGCCTGCAGCGGGCCGTCCTGCCGGGCGGCCATCAGCGCCGTCCAGCTGAGCGTGCCGCGCAGCGTATAGGAGTCGCCCAGATAGGTCTGGTCGCGGAACTGGGAGGCCGTCAGCAGCGGCACCATGGCGGTGATGCGGTCCCCGGCGTCCGGCGCCATCGCCCACTGCGCATACCCCAGGTAGCTGGGGCCGAAGGTGAGCAGGTTCCCCGCGAACCACGGCTGCTTTTCGATCCACTCCAGCGTGGCCAGGCCGTCGGCCCGGTCGTGCCCGAACGGGTCGAACCGCCCGCCCGAGCCCCCGGTGCCCCGGCAGGACTGCACCAGCACCTGGTAGCCCCGCTCGGCGAACGGCCGGCACAGTCCCGCACCCGTCAGCCCGCCCCGCCCGTAGGGGGTGCGGATCAGGATCGTCGGCGCGCCCGGCACCCGCCGCGGGGCGTACCGGTCGGCCAGCAGCACCACGCCGTCGGGCATCGGCACCCGCAGCCCCCGTTGGACCTGGACGTCACGGGTCAGCGCGGGCGGCAGCCCCAGCACCCGCTCGGCGATCCGGCTCAGCAGCGCCATGCCGACACCATAGATGATCAAGGTCTCCGGAAAACGCGTTGCATCCGGCCGGGGAATGACGCATCGTTATAGTCGTCCGAACGCGAAGGGGTGAGCCACCGGTTAGGCGGCTGGTCTCCAAAACCAGCGGAAAGCAGGTTCGACTCCTGCCACCCCTGCCGATTCAGGAATATTTTCGTGGGACCGTGGTGTCAACGGGAACACGCCTGCCCTGCAAGCAGGAGTTGAGGGTTCGAGTCCCTCCGGCTCCACCAGGCCGCCCCCTGTCCGGCCCTGTGATCAGGGAAGATGTGGGACGTTCCGGACGGGACTCGGCGGTTTCCGCCTGAAAAGAATGGGGCGCGCTCCCCGCCGTCGATGATGCGGCGGCACTTCAAAAGCAAAGCGAGAATCACTTTTCAGCGTCGCGCCTGAACGTTCGAGCCCCGGCCGCAATGGAATTTTCGGGCCTGTCGTCTCCCGTGGCCGGAATGCGCGGGAGCGGCGGCGCGGTCTGAGCGCACGCCGCCGGGAAAACCACGTCACAAGCGAGCCGGGCCGTCCGGCGACGGCCTCTTCCACGCCACGGGACGAACCCGGTGACATGGAACCCCACCGCCGTGGGCCGGTACGCGACGCCGTTGGCGCGTACCGGTCCACGGCGGTGCGCAGAGAACCTCCCCCCGAAACGTGCGGGACACCGGGACCTGGTCCGCGTGCGGATCGAAGAGAGGTTCCGTCTCCAGCGCCCCGGCGGCGCGGCTCAGACCACCGCGGGCTGCGGGCCGGTCAGGGCGGGCTGCGGCGCGGTCACCTCCTCCAGCACCTCCGACAGCCGGTCCAGGGAGCGGGCGATCCACGGCAGGCCCGCCGGGTCGGGCGCGTGCAGGGCCTGCAGTCGCTGCTCCTCGCTCTCCCCGTACAGCAGGGAGGTGGCCACGCGCAGCCGCAGCGCGGTGTCCGGCTCGCCGAACGCGCTGCCCGGCAGCGTTCCCACCCCATGGCCCTCTAGCAGCAGCTCGGCCAGCTCGGGGCCGGTGCGCACGCCGCGGTCGGCCAGCGGGCCGGCCAGCGGCGAAAAGTCCGGATACAGGTAGAAGGACGCCTGCGGCTGCGGCACCCGGCAGCCGGCCGCGGCGAAGCGGGCGGCGACCGCGCGGGCCACCGCGGCGTGCAGGCGGCGGCTGCGGTCGACGTGCTCGGTCAGCTCCGGCGGCTCGCTGAAGGCGTAGGCGGCGGCGTGCTGGACGGGCGCCGGCGCGCACGACCAGATCTCGCTGCCGATGCCCAGCAGCTCGGCGCGCAGCCGGTGGCCGAGCGGGCTGTCGGGCAGGCGGGCCACGCCCAGCCGCCAGCCCCCGGCCGCCAGGTGCTTGCTCAGCGCGGTGGTGATCACCGTCCGTTCCGGGGCGAACAGCGCCGGGGAGGACACCGCGACGGCCGGGTCGTGCACCAGGTCGCGGTAGATCTCATCGGAGATGATCAGCAGGTCCAGTTCCCGGGCCGCCCGGCACAGCCGCCGCACGGTCGGCTCCCCGGCCAGCCGTCCGGTGGGGTTGTCCGGCAGGGTCACCACCACCGAGCGGACCCGGCGTCCGGCGCGGCGGGCCCTGGCGACCTCCTCGGCCAGCAGGTCCGGGTCGGGCACTCCGCCCTCGTCGGGCGGGGTGGGCACCGGCAGCGCTCCGGCGCCGGTCAGCGCCGCCTGCGCCGCGTAGCTGACCCAGCTGGGGCACGGCAGCGCCACCTCGCCGCCGAGCGCCAGCAGCAGCCCGAACAAAAGCGCCTTGCTGCCGGGCCCGGCCACCACGAGCTCCGGATCGGTGGGCAGGCCCCGGCGCGTCCAGTAGCCGGCCGCCGCCGCCCGCAGCTCGGGCGAGCCGGCCACCGGCCCGTAGGAGTTGCGGCCGGCGGCCTTCGCCAGCTCCCGCGTCAGCGCGGGGTGCAAGGGCAGGCCGGCCTCGCCGAAGCCCAGCGGCAGCACCGCGACCCCCTCACGCCGCTTGCGCTCGATCGTCTCGTTGACGGCGAGGGTGGCGGAGATCCCGGTGCGCCCGGAAGACGGTTCGGAAGATGCAGATCCCGTGCGATCAGGAAAGGGCATGACTGCTCCAAGGCATGACGGGACGGAGGCTCGGTGCAGGAAGGCCCCCGTCGAACCCATTGCAGCGGGTCCGGGAACCATCGTTCACTCCCGTGGAGCATCATCACAAGCGAGTCTTCTCGAGGGAGAGCATAAGATTTTCTTATGCTCGATCTGCGCAGGCTGCGGCTGCTGTGCGAGTTCTCCCGCCGGGGCAGCATCGCGGCCACCGCCGCCGCCCTGGGCTACACCCCCTCGGCGGTCTCCCAGCAGCTGGCCACCTTGGAACGGGAGGCCGGCACCGCGCTGCTGGACCGCACCGCGCGCAGCGCCGAGCTCACCGACGCCGGCCGCCGCCTGGTGCGGCGCGCCGAGGAGATCTTGAACCTGGTGGAGGCCGCCGAGGCCGAACTGTCGGCCGAGTCCGGCATCCCCTCCGGCCGGGTGGTCATGACCGCCTTCCCCACCGCCGCCGTCGCCTTCGCCCCCGCCATCGCCCGCAGCCTGGCCGACCACTCCCAGCTGACCTTCGTGCTGCGGCAGAGCGGAACCGGCGCGGGCCTGACCCAGGTGCAGTCGGGGGAGGCCGACATCGCACTGGTCGACGACTGGACCGGGACGCTGGTCGACCAGGCCCCGGCCACCTTGCAGTTCTTCCACCTGCGGCACGATCCGCTGGTGCTGGTGCTGCCGCCCTGGCACCCGATGGCCGACCCCGCCGAGCCGCTGGACCTGCAGGAGCTGCGGGACGAGCCGTGGATGGCCGCCCCGCCCGGCGAGCCGTCCCGCCAGGCGGTGGACCGGCTGCTGGAGAGCGTGGGCGGAGCGCCGTCGGTGGCCTGGGAGTTCGAAGGTCTGCACACGCTGGTGAACCTGGTGGCCCGGGGCATCGGCATCGCGGCGATGCCCGCCCTGGCGCTGGTGGGCGTGGGCGCCTCGGTCGGGGTGCGGGAGATCCCCGACTCCTCGCTGGCCCGCCAGGTCTACGCGGTCGCCCGCGCCTCCAGCGTGCGGCGCCCGGCGGTGGCGGTGGCCCTGCGGGCGATCTACGCGGCGGCCCAGGAACCGCTGTCCCGCCCTCGCTGAGCCGACTCGGCCTCGTCCGCCTGGACGAAGCCGGGGCCTGCGGCAGCCGAACCGGCCTTGCCGCTCCCGCGACCGGGGGACGGCGCAGGCGCGCGGGAAACCCTCGCTCGGCGGAGCCGGTGAACCAGGGCACGTCCGCCGCCCGAACCGGCAAGACGGGAGGGCGGCGGTGACGGCGGACTATACGCAGGCGGGAGAAGTGGGCGGATTCGGCGTGAATGGCGAAGATCATCGCGTACGGTGGTGCGGACTCCTCACGCAACCTTCCCGGCCGACTCGGGGACCTGCCGCACCATGCCTGAGACCGATCAGCGGACCGCAAGGCCGACCGTCCGCCCGCCGCACGGCTTCGAACTGCCCCCGCTGACCGTGATGCTGCGGTGCGCGCTGCCGCGTTTCATCGAGGGCGTCATCGCCCCGGTCGCCGTCTTCTACGCCGCGTTCGTCCTGCTCGGGCTGAACGGCGGCCTGGTGGCGGCGGTGCTGTGGGTCTACGGCGGCATCGCCTGGCGCAAGGTCCGCGGACACCCGGTGCCCGGCATGCTGCTGCTGGCCGCCCTCGGCGTGACGGTCCGCGCCGCGCTGGCCGCGGCCACCGGCAGCCCGGTGGTGTACTTCCTGCAGCCCACCTTGGGGACGCTGCTGGTCAGCATGACCTTCCTGGCCTCGGTGCCGCTCAACCGGCCGCTGGCGCAAAAGATCGCCACCGACATGGTGCCGATGCCGGAGGCGTTCTTGCGGCAGGAGCGGGTGCGCCGCTTCTTCCTGCGGATCTCGCTGCTGTGGGCGCTGGTGTTCGCCGCCAACGCCGCGATCAGCCTGTGGGTGCTGTTCCACGAGTCGATCGGCACCTACCTGTGGGTGCGCACCGGGCTGGTGACGGCCCTGGGCGCGGCCGCGGCGGGGGTCTCGATCCTGGGCTTCAACCGCTGCCTGCGGCATGTCGGCGCGGCCCCGGCCGCGCTCTGAGCGGCACGGGCCGTTTCGTCCCGAACCTTCCGCTCGGTCGGGGCGTCTGTACAACCGGGCGAAACTTACCGCCAAGAGCGTGAAGATCGGGACACAAGGGAGAACGAGTGAGCGGCAAGGGCAGGCTCTGGCTGGTCGTGGCCGGGGGCGCGGGCGCGGTGACCATGGCGGTCGCCGGCTGCGGCGGAGGCGGCGTCGCCGGCCTGGGCGAGGCCGAGAACGCCGTGGTGACGATCACTCCCGCCAACGGCACCGGCCAGGTCAAGCCGGACGCGCCGATCGAGGTCAAGGTCACCGACGGCAAGCTGGACGGCGTCACCGTCACCGGCGGGTCCGTTCCCATCACCGGCACGCTCAGCGCGGACCGCACCCACTGGCGGGCGGACCGCACCCTGGTGCCCGGCACCTCCTACACGGTGTCGGTGCGCGTCCGCGACGGCGGCAAGACGACCTCGGCGACCAGCACGTTCACCACGCTCAAGCCTCGGCAGACCTTCGGCATCGCCGACGTCACCCCCAACATCCGCGGGGAGAAGGTCGGCGTGGGCATGCCGATCATCGTCCGGTTCGACCGTCCGGTCACCAACAAGGCCGTGGTGGAGCGGGCATTGGAGGTCACGCCGGAAAAGCCCGTCGAGGGCGCCTGGCGGTGGATCGACTCCCAGCAGGTCATCTACCGGACCAAGACCTACTGGCAGCCGCACCAGAAGGTGCGTTTCACCGCCCGGCTGGCCGGGCTGCAGGGCGCCCCGGGCGTCTACGCCACCGAGGACAAGTCCTACACCATCGAGATCGGCCCCAAGCAGGTCATCACCGGCGACATCAACAAGCACCACGCCACCGTCTACCGGGACGGCAAGAAGCTGCGCACCATGCCGTTCAGCGCCGGCAACGGCACCACCCGCGAGTACACCACCACCAGCGGGGTGCACCTGCTGATGGAGAAGGCCCACCCGGTCAAGATGACCGCCCCGGGCCGCAAGCCCGGCGACCCCGGCTGGTATGAGCAGATGGTCGACTATGCGGTGCGCATCTCCAACAGCGGCGAGTACTTCCACTCGGCGCCCTGGTCGGTGGGCGCGCAGGGCAGGGCCAACGTCAGCCACGGCTGCCTGAACCTGAGCCCGCAGAACGCCAAATGGCTCTTCGGGATCGCCCAGCGCGGCGATGTGGTGAAGCTCACCGGCACCAGCCGGCAGCTCGAGTGGGACAACGGCTGGGGCTACTGGCAGCTGTCCTTTGAGGAGTGGAAGGAGGGCAGCGCGCTCACCTGAGCCCCGGCGGATACGGCTCCGAAAGCCCCCGGATGAAAGATCCGGGGGCTTTCGAACGGATAAGGGGCGATGGGGCCGACGGCAACACTTCGATCTCGACCGGCCGGAATCCCGCCGGTCGGGACATGCTCGTCGAGTTTTGTCGCTAATGTCTGTCCGGTAACCGGCGGGGTCTTGGAGGTTCACGGTGCGACTGCGTGGAATGGGGGCTGCGGGGGTCACGGGAGTCGTGGTGCTGTTCGCCTCGACCGCCTGCTCCGGGGGAGAGGGCAAGGGGACGGGCAGCACCGTCGCCGGCCAGGAGGACGCCGCAGCGCCCGAGGTGACGATCACCCCCGCCACCGGCACCACCCGGGCGGCCCCCGAGGACGGTGTGGTGGTCAAGGCGGCCAACGGGACGTTGGAACAGGTTGCCGTCACCATCAAGGGCAAGCCGGTGGAGGGCCGCATGTCGGCCGACAAGACCGTCTGGAAGTCCCGGACGCTGATCCCCGGCGCCGTCTATGAGGTCTCGGCGGTGGCCCGCAACGACAAGGGCAAGACGACCACGGCCACCAGCCGGTTCAAGACGATCAAGGCCGCCAGCCCGCTGACGATCGTCGACATGATCCCGATGCCGGGGGAGAAGGTCGGCATCGGCATGCCGGTCACGCTGACCTTCAACCGGCCGATCCCCGATCGCGCCAAGAAATATGTGGAGCGGGCGCTGCAGATCCGCTCCACCAAGCCGGCCGTCGGCGCCTGGTTCTGGATCAACGACCGGCAGGTGATCTTCCGGACCAAGAACGGCCAGTACTGGAAGCCCAACCAGACGGTCGCGGTCCGGGCCAACCTGGCCGGCATCAAGATCGGCAACGGTGTTTACGGCATCAGCGACTTCGGCCGCAAGTTCCGCATCGGCGACGCGCACGTCTCGATCGCCAACGCCAAGACCAAGCAGATGGTCGTCAAGGTCAACGGCAAGACCGTCAAGAAGACGCCCATCAGCGCCGGCAAGGGCGGCCGGGTCGTCAACGGCGTCGACACCTACCTGACCACCAGCGGCATCCACCTGACCATGAGCAAGCACCGGGTCGAACGGATGACCTCGGAGTGGATGGGCGTCGACCCCAAGGACAAGGCCAACGGCGGCTATGACCTGCTGCTGCCGCACGCGGTGCGCATCTCCAGCAGCGGCGAGTACGTGCACGCCAGCCCCGACCGCTACTGGGCGTTCGGCCGCGTCAACGCCAGCCACGGCTGCATCAACACCCCGCCGCCCTTCGCCGAGTGGTTCTACAACCTCACCTACCGCGGCGACATCGTCATCGTGACCGGCACCACGCGCCGCCTGCCGTGGAACAACGGCTGGAGCTACTACGAGATGCCCTGGAGCCAGTGGGTCAAGGGCAGCGCCCTGGACCGCGAGGTCAGGACCGGCTGACTCGATTCCGCTCTCATCCGCCCGGCCCTTGCCTTCGAAGGGCTGGGCGTCGCTTTCTTTTCACCGGAATTCTTTGAGCCGGTTGCCGCACTGGGAAATGGGGGTGTGCTCAGCCTTTCAGCGGACGCGGGTTTGCAGGGCGCGGCGGGATGATCAAGGGCGCAGCACGGTGCAGTGGGTCGTGCCGTGGGCCAGGATCTTGCCCCGCTCATCGGTGATGCGGGCCTCGGCGGTCGCGGTGGTCCGTCCGCAGTAGAGCACCCGGCCCTCGGCGAACACCTCACCGCCGCCGATGCGCAGCGGGCGGACGTAGTGGATGTTCAGCTGCAGCGTGGAGCAGAACGCCCCGGCGGGCATTTCGGTGTGCAGGGCGAGCCAGGCGGCGCTGTCGATGAGGGAGGCGGCGAGTCCGCCGTGCACGCCGCCCGTGCCGTTGCCGTGGTATTCGGCGGGTTCGAGCGCCACGACGACCCGGCCTTTTTCCGCCTCGACCCCGCGGATGCCGAGCAGGCGTGACATGGGAGCGGCGGGCAGCTCGCCGGAGAGCATGGCCTTGACCGCGTCGATGCCCTCCATCGACAGCGCCTTCAGCAGCCCGGCGTCCGGATCCTCCCAGGTGACGGTACGGGTTCGGGTTGCGTCGCTCATTCGGCCCTCCTGGCTCGACGGACGATGGGGCGTATCGCGCGCCGATCACTGAACCTTTTCCAACACGACGTTCTCGCAGGCGGGGACGGGGCCTTGGAGCCGGGGACGATGTCGTGACCTGCCACGTCGTGACCTCGGATACCGCCTGAACTCCCGTCTTCGGTGCCTAAGGCCATGTGTTGGCAAAGGTTCACTCGGCCGGCCGGTGACGGACTCTGCCGTCTGCAGGACGCCGGCCGTGCGGACTTGCGGGATGCATCGCCACCGCCCACCTCACTTCACTAGTGAAGTAAGGGTGATCGCCGCCGTGCGCCTCTGTCAAGATCTGCACATGCCCGAGCCCGACGAGCGCCTGTACTTCCTGCTGCAACGCGCCGCCCACCGGCTGCGCACCATCGCCGACCGGCGCTGCCTGGCCGTCGCCGGGATCACCACCGCGCAGCTCGGCGCCCTGCTCGCCGTCCATGACCGGCCCGGCATCACCCAGCAGCAGCTCGCCCGGACCCTGGGCCTGCGCGAATCGGCCGTCACCGCACTGGTCGCCCGCTTGATCGCGGCTGATCTGATCATCCGCGACCCTCATCCGCACGAGCACCGCGCCGTGGCGCTGCACCTGTCCGAACACGGCGCCGCCACGCTCCGCGCCGTCCGTCCGGAGATCGACCGTTTCAACGCCGAGTTGCGCGCCGTCCTCGGCGACACCGCCTTCACCCAGACCGCCATCGCTTTGAACAAGCTCGCTTACGGCGACTCCGACCCCGTTTAAGGGGGCGTGAGAGAACGCCGTGAACCATCGGCCGCCGAACTTGCACTGAACCTTTTCAACACGACGTTCCCGCAGGTGGAGGCGGGGGTCTCGGAGTCAGGGACAATGCCGTGACCTGCAATGTCATGGTCGCGGACGTCGCCGGTGCTCCCGTCTCCGGTACCTAGGATCACGTGTTGAAAAAGGTTCACTGATGGGCGGAGCGGCTGCGGACGAGACGACGGGGAATCCGGCCGACGGCAGGTCGATGAGCTTTTCCTCCACGGTTTCGGACGCCTGTCGCTGCGTCCTTCTCAAAAGGCGGACCAGCGGTCGGAATATCCGTGGGGAAAGGTCTTGCTAGCCGCAGGGCACGAAAAGGCGGCGGTTGAGTTTCGACGGCCCCCGTCACCCCCTATGTAGAGTTACGACATACCTGGTTATAGAGATTGAAGGCAGACCCCTGACCCGGCTGGCCATCGGCATCCGGTTCGCGCTCGGGTTGATCCGTGCGGCGCGTTCGGTTGGACATGCCCGTGCCGGGGGCGGCCCGCAGCAGCAATGACAAGCTCTTTTACACCTACGACGTCCTGGGCCGGAAGACCGCGCTGCGCTCCGGCTCGGCCAACGGCCCCTTGCCGGCGACCTGGGTGTATGACACCGTCCGCAAAGGCGCGCTGACCTCTTCCACCCGTAAGGGCACCGGCCCGGACGGCAACACCTACGACTCCACCATCAAGGTCAACAACTACGACGTCCTCGGCCGTCCCCGTTCGGTCACCTACACCATCCCCAGTGTCGAAGGCGTGGGCACCAGCTACACCTTCGGCACCAACTACCACCTCGACGGCACCGTCCAGTCCCTGGGCATGCCGGCCGCCGGAGGCCTGACCGGTGAGGCGCTGGTCTTCACTTACGACGACTATCGGCGGCCGACCCGGTTGACCAGCAACCTGGCCACCTACGTCAACAACACCCTCTACACCCCCACCGGCAAGCCGCTGCAGTACGAGCTGGGCAACACCACCGGCAAGCGGGTCTGGCTCACCACCACCTGGCAGTACGGCACCCAGCGGCTGGCGTCCTCCCGGGTCGACCGGGAGAACATCACCGGCAGCGACCGCCACGCCGTCTACGACTACGACGACGCCGGCAACATCACCTCCATCACCGACACCGCTCTGGCCGGCACTGAGATCCAGTGCTTCGGCTACGACTACCTGCGCCGCCTCACCGACGCCTGGACCCAGGCCGGTGGCGCCTGCGCCGACGACCCCGCCGACGCCACCATCGGGGGCCCTGCTCCCTACCGGTTCACCTACACCTACGACATCGCCGGCAACCGCACCCAGGAGAAGCAGTACGGCGCCGGTGCCAATGGCGGTGCACTACAGGCCACCCGCACCTACGCCTATGCCGGTGCCAGTGGCGTGGACCCGTCGGTGACCGGCCACATGCTCGGTGCCGTCACCCAGACCGGCACCAGCCCTTACAGCGGGCCCGCAGTCACCGAGACCTACAAGTACGACGCCGTCGGCAACACGGTCGAACGCAAGATCGGCAACCGTACCCAGACCTTCACCTACGGCGCAGAGAACGAGCTCACCAAGGTCGTCGACGCCGGCGCCCCCAACAGTGCCGACGACGGCACCACCACCTTCGTCTACACGGCCGATGGCGAGCGCCTCATCCGCCGTGACCCCACCGGCACCACTCTCTACCTGCCCGGCACCGAGGTGAAGCTGCCCAAGGGCGGCACCACCGCCACCGGCACCCGCTACTACGCCCACGGCGATCAGATCGTCGCCATGCGCACCCCCTCCGGGGTCACCTACCTGGCCCCCGACCACCAGGGAACCAGCCAGGTCACCGTCGACGCGGCCGACCTCACCAAGGTCTCCCGCCGCCACTACACCCCCTATGGCCAGACCCGGGCCACCACCGGCACCTGGCCCGCCTTCTTCGACAAGGGCTTCGTCGGCGGCACCAACGAGACCACCGGTCTCACCCACCTGGGGGCACGCGAATATGACCCCAACACCGGCCGTTTCCTGACCGTCGACCCGCTGCTCAATCTCGAATACCCGCAGAGCTGGAACGGCTACACCTACGCCAACAGCACCCCCGTCACCCAAAGCGATCCCGAAGGACTGGACGGTCCGCTCCGGGGCAACAGGGAGTGCTACTACTCAGGGAAGAACTGTGATGCGCCGGTGCCTGATGGCGGCTGGGACGGCGAACTTCGTAAGTACCCCAAGTACTTCCCCCCGATGCCAACGGGGAAGCAGAGGTACGACGAGTACCGTAGGCGCCTCACTGTCATCAGAGAAGCTCCGTACGACAATCCGGAATCTCTGAAGATGCGCATTGAGGCCGAGCTCGCCTTCTGCACTGAATATCCCGATGACGAACTGTGCGGCGGCGGCAAGGTCGATGTTCACGAAGCCCTTCAAGCGCTCGGCATGGCCGGGATGGACATCGCCGACATCGCCGACGGTCTTCTCTATGCAGCAGAAGGGAGATGGAAGGAAGCGCTCCTCTCCGGGGCGTCCGCCATTCCCTTCCTCGGTTCCCTGGCCACTGCCAGACGACTGGGCCGGGCAAGCAGGTCCTGCAATAGCTTCCTGCCCGGCACTGAGGTCCTCATGGCCGATGGCACCACCAAGCCCATCGAGGAGCTTCAGGTGGGTGACGAAGTGGTCGCCACCGACCCCGAAACCGGTGAGACCAGGGCCAAGAAGGTCCTGGCCACCATCGCCGGCGAAGGACCTGAGGACCTTGTGGAGATCACCGTCGATGTCGACGGCCCTCGTGGAGACAAAACGGGCCTGATCGTCGCCACGGACGAGCACCCCTTCTGGGCCGACGGCTTCATCCGCCGCTGGGTCGACGCCGAGAACCTGCGGCCCGGCATGTGGCTGCGCACCAGTTCGGGCACCTACGTCCAGGTCACGGCGGTCCGCACCCGCACCAGCCCGCACCAGCGCGTCCACAACCTGACCGTCGCCGACACCCATACCTACCATGTGCCGGCCGGCGGCACCTCGGTACTGGTCCACAATGGTGGAAAGGCCGGTCGGGCGAGATTTATCTTTGGCGTGCGGTCACTGCTCCCGAGCTCAGGTACATCATGAAGAATCGATCCTGGAAGAGCCCGAACGGGGTCAAGTACTTCTCCTTTACGGAGCGTGGAGCTGCTGAATATGCGCGGAGGGCTTACCGTGACTTCCCCGAAGGGGGGCCGTATGCCATGATCCGGACCAAGGTTGAACTTGCGGATCTCCCAGAGGGGGCTCGAATGACGTACACGGCCGATGTCATTGACGGTGGCGTTGCTCTCAATGATGAGGAATTGAAGATTCTGGGGAGGCCGTCGATCATGCCGAGCATGAGCATTGATGTGGGTTGCAAATGAAGTATGTGATCGCTTCAGGGCTGGCGAGAAACTTTGAGACGTGCCGAGAGTTCTTGGGGCACATAAAGGGGCTGGAGATCAGATTCGGATCATCTCCGGAAACGGGTTGGGACTGTGATGCCGAGATCGTGTGGTTTCCGATCGCCCACGATCGCTATGGAGGATTTCCAAAAACAGGTGTCGCCCAAGTCCTGGATAACAGCCGCTTCGACGGAGCTCCGGGAATCGTCTTGGCGACGCCTCCCTTGATGAGGGGTTCCGCATCGAATGCTGATCAGGACGCCGAGGACGAGAGGCAAGTGCTGGAAATTCTACGCTCGTGTGTAGCGGCGTTCGTCGACGAGTTCGGTCGCGATGATGAATCAAAGATTCTGATCCATTTTGAGGGCTCCGGCATAGCCCGGCCGAATCTCGAGCCTACGCTGAAGGCTCTCGAAAAGTTCCTCAAAGAGGAGGGGTACGAATAAAAACCGCGTCCAGAGGTTCTCTGAACGGAAGAGTGCGCGGGCAAGTGCCAAAGGACTGAGAGGGCGCCGGATTTCACAAGGGGCGATCAGCCCTAGCCATCGGGCCGTGCCCGTTCGACGTTCTCACTGGTGGGACGGCAAGCCATGTGCCCGATCATGGAAGATGGATCCCAAGTTCACAGAAGGCAGGCAGCGCTTCGCAGGTCTTCATGGGCCGAGCGGTGGTGGCGCAGGAGGCGGCCGACGCCCCGTAGCTGTCCGCTGGCGGGTCGGCGCAGTGAGGTTTTCTCAGCGAAATTGAACGGGACACACCAGGGCAAAACATGCATCAGGGATGTTGAACGTGTTGGAGGGACGCTGCGCCATCGCCCTCTGAAAGCCACAAAGCCCCTGGCAGGAGCTCTCTTTACCACCAGAACGAGCCACTGCCCACAGGCTTTGCGTTGGTTCCCGATCATGCCATGCTCGACGCCTCCCGTCCCGTGGTTGAGCACCAGGCCCGGTTGCCGGCCGCTCGCCGTCGGATCGGCACCCCACGCGGTTCCCGGGGCTTGGGCCCGTTCTGCCAGGCCATGCCGGTGGCGCGTCGGCTTCCGGCATGGCACCGACGTGCCCGCCCCGACCCGCGATGCCGGCATCTGGCAGGCCACCGGCTACCGGCCTCTGCATGAAGGCATCACCGTCTCTCCAGGCGGGTGCCCACCTTGCATCAGGTCTTGGCCCACTGCCGCAAGGCAGGGCTTCGGCCCGTGACCTTGGATGGGATGCTCAGCTTCTGTGACCGGGCCACTGGCACCACCGAGGACGGTAACGACCTGCGATGCCCGGGGCAGGGCCCACCGTTGTGCGGGCAATGCTTCTGTTCCTTGCCGCTCCGGACGGCATCCCATTGAGGGTTTGCGATGTCGAACGCGGCAGCGCACACGATGTGTACACCGCCCGCCTCCACGCTTTGCCGGCGTTGTATCCGGCTGCCGCGGCGGGGCTGGTGGCATTGGCCGGTGTGGGCTATGTGGGGGCCGGGATCGGCATCCGCACTCCACGCCGCCCGCGTCCGACATTTCCAGCTCGTTGAATGCCGGCATTCGTGCTTATAACCGACTGGTGCGCAGTCTGCGCGTCCTGGAGGACCGCGCCGCCACGCGGCTCAAGCAGCGCCGGCGGGCTCTGCGTCATGTCACCTTGAGCCCTGGCCGGATCGGCGTCATCGTACAAGCCGCGCTGGTGCTGAACAACGTCTGGCGGCGACTTTCGTTGAGAAAACCTCATTGCGGCCTGGGATGGACCACGCGCTGGTCATGAAGCCGGACGGGACGATCATGAACGGGAACACCCGGATCGCGGTTCTGTGTCCCGTGGGCACGATGTCGGCTTCTTTCCTCGCATGACCTATGACAAAGGAAATCGATGGCGAATGAAGATTTTTTGGGGCATGGGGCAATGAATGTCAGGGAAAAGTTTCTGGAGATTCTGGGATCAGAGTCCAGGGGGACTTTCTTGGTGTCCTTGGGGAATCATCTCGGAATTTTGATGCGCGATATCCTCAGGGAGGGAGGTTCGGGTGATCTGCGGCAGGCTCGGGCCTGCAATGAAGTAATGATCGCCATTTGGTCTCAGGTGGGGGCGACGATTGGTGGGAGCGCGGCCGGCTATCCGGACTCGGAGTTCCTCTCGATTTTGATCGAGAAGGCGGATATGGGAAATGCGCGGCACCATCTTCGCAATGCGATCGAAGGAGCCCTCCTAGTGGTGGAGAGCGCCGAAGGGGCGCAGTAGGCATCGCTGGACTTGTGGAGTCAAGTGCTGAGGCGGGGCGCTCTCGGTGGGAAGTCCGCCGGTCATGAAGTGGAAGGTGGCCGACTCGGTCGGGAGTGCTCGGCATTCGGTCTGAGCCCGTGTGGCTGAGGCTCTGCTCGCGGCAGCAGGCTGGAACCGGCTGCGAGGTGGGGGCCGAGGACCTGCAGCTATCTGCTGGCGGGTCAGCGCGGTGAAACCGCCGGCCGTAGGGGCGGGGGACGAACCGAGGCGATGCTTAAAGCGGCGGCGTAGCCGAGGGCGCAGGCGGTGACCGCCATCGACCTGGGCCTTGGTAAATACGGAATGCTTTTGCACCAGGCGAGCAGGCGGATGTCGGCGACGGCCGGCTAAGACGGTGTACTGATACTTCGCCGCCTGGCGGGACGAGGGAAGTCCACCGAGCCGAACGGCCTGCTGCGCCGTCTCGCGCTCTGCCGAGGGCCGCAAGCGCGGCATCGCCACCGACGCCCTCGGCCTGCTGCCGGCTATCACCATCACCGCCGCGAGCGTGCAGGACCCCCATTGCCGGCACCCGCCTGTTCGGCCACGTTCGCACGGAGCATCCCACTGCCCGCAAGCCCGGGCCGGTGGCGGCCATCTCTCGCGCTTCATCGAGCACGCCGCCACCCTGGGCATCGACGCCCAGACCGTCCCCTGCGATCTCGCCGCCAAAGGTTTCACCGTGCCGCCCCGACGCCGGGTGGTCGAGCGAACCTTCGGCCATCTCATGCACCATCGCCGACCGGCCCGCGACTACGAAGCCCTGCCCGCCACCTCCGAAGCCATGATCCGCCTCGCCATGACCGGGCACCATGACCCGTCGCCTCACCGGCGAGAACACCTTGAACCGGCATGAAACCTCGCAAGAAGTGACTTGTTGGGTCTCATGAGCTCAAATGCCCATTCAGGCGGCCTGGCCGGGCTCGGGGCGCCCACTGCCGTGCCATCGCAAGTCACGGCCTCTTCTCCGGCCGGGGCGTACCCGTGCCGAGCCGCGGAAAAGGCGCACAGGAAAGGTTCGCTCCGCGTCGTCATCTCTGAAGTGGCCTGCTGTTTCCCACGGCGGCTGGGACTTCACTGCACCACAGGCAGGTGTTCTGGCGAAAATCCGGATCCAAGGCGCTGAGCGGGCGGCTGGAAGAAAGCGCCCGGAACGCCGTTCTGCTCGGGTGCATGGTGCGGCGTGGGCGCGGTGTATGCTCCTGCGGTGAATCGCGTATCGATCTTGGTCGCTTGGCTCGCCCTGTCCTTGTTCTCCCTGATCGGATGCTCCGGGAGTGACTCCTCATCGGGGGAGGCGCGGGCCGGTGCTTCCGCCGCGAAGGCGTCGCCGCGGTCGTCCGCCCCGGTGCAGACCGGCTATGCGCGGCGGACCGTGAAAGACTGCTCCTTCCTGGATGGCCGCCCCGACCTGCTCGCAGCGGTCTCTGCGGCGGATATCCGGCCGAGCGTGAGACGGATGCCGACGCTGAATCATCTCGGCTGTGACTGGAAGCGGGACAACCCCTCGGCCGTTCCCCTGGTAGTGGACGTCTGGGTGTACGCCTCCGCTTCGGAGAGCAGGGAGGCCGATATCGCGCGAGCACGGCGGGCCCACCGGCGGGCTCACGAATCGGCGCCCTGCCTGCCCCCGGTTGAAGGGGCGCTGCGCCCGGAGGGATCGGGCTGGGAGGAGGAGTGCCTCAAGGTATTTGAGCACGAGGGGATGATGTTCGACGTCCGCCGTGGCAACGTCCTCGTCTCTGTGGGGTATCACGGCGACATCACGCCCGATAGGCGGCAAGAAAGGGCATGCCTTCAGATCGCCCAGCTTGTGCTCGAGGCGATCGAGTGGGAAAGTGACGGGGTCCGCGTTTGACGGCTCGCCGGCTCCGGTTGAACAACCGGCCCGCCGTGCATTTTCCGAGAAATGCCGGAGAGTGGCCTGGTGAAGTGCCCGGGGCGCTCTCCGCTGAACCCTGCCGCCCCGTGCCGATGGCGGTGCGGCGACCCTCGGCATCGTCGGCGCCCCTCCGCATCCGCTCGCTGATCTCGCCAGGTGAACTATTTAAATGCACTTGATAAGGGTGCGTGTTGGTGGCGAGGAGTGGTTTTCTCGCCCTTGTTCAAATTCAAGTGTGAAAACGTTGAGATCATCCAAATTTGCCCTGGTTGACGGGGGTGATTGAGGACGCTCTTTGCGCGTATAGATCGCGATAACAGAGGAGCACCGTTCGCTGGCGGAGACCGCTTCTGTGTTTTTGATCAGGCGAATTTCATCCAGGCGACCCGGGTGCTGCCGGATGCGGGCGCCCCGGCGTAGTCGCCGTCGGCGGTGAAGTCGTGCAAGCCCAAAAGGAGGGTTCCGTTCGTACGGTCATGCATCTCCTTCAGCCACGCGATGACGTGGCGCACTCCTCGGCGGAGCCGGCCAGCGGACTTGTTCCCGGGTGATGTCAGACCACGTCGGGGGCCGGCACCTGGCTCAGCGTCCTCCAGTCGCGATGCGCGAGACCGTCGAAGCAGCGGCGGGCGATATGCGTCGTGGCGTTCGTCATGACCAGAACCTGTCGAACGTGTAGGGGCGAAGGGACGGATCCACAATGTGAAGACCGGGCCGTGCTCCAGCGCGTAGAGGTAGAACAGGTGCACTTCGGACAGGTCGAGGGTCTGCTCGCCGCGCCGTGCCCGCACCCGCAGGAGGACCGGCCCATGGTGTTCGTTGGCTTGCAGGCTGTGGACGTGGTAGCGGAGCGTGCCTTCGCTGAGGGTCAGCATCCGATCGAAGCTCTCCGCCATCCCGGCGGGGCCGTGGTAGTCACCGGCCACCTTGCTGCGGCCCAGCACCCGGCCGCAGGCCTCCGGTTCGAAGGCCGCCGCCACCCGGCGGAGATCGCGGCCGTGGACCGCCGTGTAGACATCGGCCGGGAACCGGCGGTTCATCGCGGTCACCGTCGTGTCTCCTTTCGCGTGAGCTCGGCCGGACGGAACAGGAGCGTCAGTGTCAGTCCGCTCACCGCGGCGCAGGCGATGACGAGGTGCGAGGCCAGGGCCTCGGCCAGGGCACCGGCGGCCGCGAATCCCAGCCCCTGCGTCACCACCAGTCCGGCGGTGTTCACGCCGTACACCCGGCCGAGCAGGCGCTCTGGGACGATGTCGAGCAGGACGTGGTCCATTGCGAGCGTGTAGGCCGAGCAGAGGCCGGTGATCATGAGCAGCACGAGCGCAACGGGCAGATCGGGACGCACCGCGAACCCCAGCAGCGGGACGAACCCGGCGGCGGCCAAAAGCCGGGCGGCCGATCGGCGGCGGTGCGGGGCGATCAGCCACACGCCGGCCAGCTCGCCCACCGCCGTTCCGGCCGGCAGAGCGGCCAGCCACCAGCCCGTGTCCGCCGGGGGCCGGCCGAGCGTCTCGACGTACGGTGTGCCCAGGCCCTCCGGCCACACCACGAAGAAGGGCACCAGCCAGAAGAACAGGAGCACGCCGGGCAGCCCTGGGATGCTGAACACCTCGCGTGCGCCGCGCAGCGAGTCGCGCGCCAGGGAGACGGAGGGCCGGCCGCCGCGCCTTGGCCGGTGCCGGAGCCGCCGGCGCAGCAACAACGCCGAGCAGCCGAGGACGGCCGCGCTTCCCAGCAGCGTGCCGCGCGGTGCCAGAGCCGCGACCAGAGCTCCCCCGACGGCGAATCCGGCGATCTGCGATGTGTGAGCGGCCACCCGGAGCAGGGACCGCCCGGCGATGACCCCTTCGCGGGGAAGGAGTTCGGCGACCAGGGCGCCGCGTACTCCCATCGTCAGCGGGACCGGGAGGTTGACGCAGAACAGCGTGGCCAGCAGCGCCCAGGCCGGCATTCCCGGCAAAGCCATGATCGTCACGAGTCCGGCGGGCAGCAGGTCGCCCGCCACGAGGAGGCGGCGTTGGGGGAGGCGGTCGATCAGGCCGGACAGCAGCGACCCCGCGAATAGGTGGGGCAGGAAGGACACCGTGAACGCCAATGCGGACAGCAGCGGTGACCCCGACCCGGTGTAGATGAGGACGTTGATGGCCAGCAGCATGCCGTTCTGGCCGAGCATGGACAGGATCAGGGCCGTGAGCAGCGCCCGGAACTCGGCCACGGCGAGCGCCTGCCGGTACCGGCCCTGGACCGGCGGCGGCTTGAGCGTCGTCATGGGACGACTGTGCGTCGCGGTTCCGGCGGCGGCGAGAGATTCGCTCAGGAGCGAATGATGGCCGTACGGCTGTACTTTGACCGGGCGGATCTGCTGCGGGTGCGCTTTGCCACCTCGCCCCTGCTGGAGACGGTGATCGCGACCCGGGCGCTGGTCACCCCGCAGGCACGGGTCTATCTGCGCCCCTGGTGGCAGGCGGTGCGAAGCCAGAACATAGGCGAAGAGCTGGGGCCGCTGCTGGCGGTCCAGCGACCGTACGGGTACATGCCGGACTTCCTCTGTCCGCCGCCGTCCGGGCCGGCCCCGAGGATCGAAGATCAGCTGGCGGAGGTGCGGGCCACTGCGCCGGCCGCGGTCAAACGGGACCTGGAACGGGCGCTGAGCCGGCAGCCGGACGCCGCGGCGCGCCGGGCCGTCCGAGAGCTGCTGGAGGAGCCGGCCGCGGCCCGGGATCGGCTGGCCGATCTGCTGGAGGTGGCGTGGCGGCGACTGGTGCTGCCCTGGTGGCCTCGCATCAGGGAATTGCTGGCGGCGGACATCGCCCATCGTTCCCGGGCGCTGGCCGAGCACGGGCTGGGCGAGGTGATCAACGATCTTGACGACCGCGTGCGCTGGAAGAGCGACCGGATCGAGGTGCGGGCGTCCGCCGAGCATGAGCGGACGCTCGACGGCGCCGGGCTGGTTCTGATCCCCAGCGCGTTCACCTGGCCGATCATCGCCGTGGTGACCGATCCGCCGTGGCGGCCGGCCCTGGTCTACCCGGCGCGCGGGATCGCCACGCTGTGGCGCGACCGTTCGGCGGAGGCACCGCAGGCGCTGGCACGGCTCGTCGGCAAGACCCGGGCCGCCCTGCTGGTCGCGCTGGACGTCCCGGCCTCGACCGCGACGCTGGCCGAACGTCATGGGCTGAGCCCCAGCGGTGTGTCGGCGCATCTGACCGCTCTCCACCGCGCTGGGCTGCTGACCCGCCGGCGGCATGGGCATGAAGTGCGGTACGGGCGGACGCCCCTGGGCGATCTGCTGGTGGACGCGGCTTCGCCGTGATCGGACCCGGGCCCGGCCACGGCGGCGACAGTCTTTAAAGCGCCGCGCAGAGCAGCCGGTTGTCGCCGCGCTGCCAGAGGACGCCGATTTCGGTGAATCCGGCGGCGCGCAGCGTCGCCAGGTGCGTGGACAGGGGTTCGAGCTCGTGCCCGTAGTGGTCGGCCTCGGTCCGGCGCCGGGCGCGCTCGGCGTTCAGTTCCGTGAACGCCGGTTCTGCGGCGACCGCATCGAGCCGACGGCCCCGGCCTTCTGCCGGCCGCCTGGCAACCGCTTGTCATCGGCCTTCAGCAGGGCGCCGGCCGGCTTGGCGGGGCGTGGCGAGGGCGCCTCGTCCGGACAGAAGTGATCCCCGTTGAACGGCACGCCGCCCGGTTTGAGAACGGTCGCCAGTTCGGCGTGGACGGCGCGCAGCCAGTGGGGCGCGCTGGTGCTCACCGCGACATCGACGGGCCGGTCCAGGCCGCTTCCCGCTGCGGCCCGGCCGTCCCGGCCTGTGCCGGACGGCGCGTCGTTCGGCGTGGTGGGGCGGCCCGCCCGCCGGGGGAGTGCACTCGCCCGGAGACGCCGGGCTCGCTGCGGGTGGTCTCGGTCTGGAAGCGGTCGGGAGCTCATCCGGGCCGATGCCCGGCGATCGCGGGACGCCTGTGCCGCAGGGAGCGGTCGGGTGGCTCGCCGGAGGCGGTGACGGTCCCGGCCGCCTCCTCCGGCTCGGTCACCGAGGAGCCACATGAACTATTTGAGTGTACTTAATATGGACGACTGGACTGATCTGTAAGGGGTTACTGATGAATCCTGGGTGAGTTTAGGGGTAAGAATGTTGATATACCGTGCGTTCGCCCTGGTCAGCGGGGATGATTGAGGATACTCTGCGATCATGTCGATCGCGATAACAGAGGAGCACCGCTCGCTGGCGGAGACCGCCTCCGCGTTCTTGGCCAAGCGGAATGTCATCCAGGCGACCCGGGCGCTGCTGGATGCCGGCGCCCCGGCGCAGTCGCCGCCGGCGTTCTGGGGTGAGCTCGCCGAGCTGGGCTGGCTGGGGCTGCATGTGCCCGAGGAGTACGGCGGCTCCGGCTACGGCCTGGAGGAGCTGGCCGTCGTCGTCGAGGAGATGGGCCGGGTGCTGGCCCCGGGCCCGTTCGCGCCGACGGTGATCGCCAGTGCCGTGCTGGTGGCGGCCGCCGACGAGGAGACCAAGAAGAAGCTCCTGCCCGGCCTGGTGGACGGCTCGGTGATCGGCGCGATCGCACTGGAAGCGGACGTGACGGCCGAAGGAGGCGCCGCGTCCGGCTCGGCCCCGGTCGTGGTGGGCGGCGGCATGGCCCACCTGCTGCTGCTTCCGGCGGGCGACGACGTCGTCGTGGTCGAAGCGGGCGAGCAGGTGTCGGTGCAGGTGCCCGCGAACCTGGACCCGAGCCGGCCGGCGGCCCGCGTCACCCTCGACCGGGCACCCGCCACGGTCCTGCCCGGCGCCCGGCGGGTGCTGGTGGACCTGGCCCGGGTCGTGCTGTCGGCCGAGGCGGTCGGCGTGGCCGCCCGCTGCACCCAGATGGCCGCCGCCTACGCCAGGGAACGCCACCAGTTCGGCCGTCCCATCGGGATGTTCCAGGCGGTCAAGCACCACTGCGCCGACATGGCCGTGGCGACCGAGCTGGCGACCTCTGCGGCCTGGGACGCGGCCAGGGCCGCGCGCAGCGGCGGGGAGCAGCTGACGTACGCCGCCGCGGTCGCCGCGACGCTGGCGGCGCCCGCCGCCGACCTGTGCGCCAACCTCAACACCCAGGTGCACGGCGGCATCGCCATGACCTGGGAGCACGACGCGCACCTGTACATCCGGCGGGCCACCGCCCTGCTCGGCCTGCTGAACGCCGACGAGGCGGCGGCCGAGCTGACCGACCTGACCCGCCGGGGCGTCAGCCGGACCCGGACGGTGGAGCTGCCGCCGGAGGCCGAGGCCATCCGCCAGGAGGTGCGGGCCTTCGTCCGGCAGATCGCCGACCTGCCGGAAGAGCAGCGCAAGGAACGGCTGATCGAGAGCGGCTACGCCGTGCCGCACTGGCCGAAGCCCTACGGCCGGGCCGCCGGGGCCGTCGAGCAGCTGGTCATCGAGCAGGAGTTCGACGCCGCCGGCATCCGGCGCCCCTCCTACGGCATCACCGGCTGGCTGATCTTGACCCTCATCCAGTACGGCACCCCCGAGCAGATCGCCCGCTGGGTCGGCCCCGCCCTGCGCCAGGAGGTCATCTGGTGCCAGCTCTTCAGCGAGCCCGACGCCGGGTCGGACGCGGCCGGGATCAAGACCCGCGCCGTGCGGGTCGAGGGCGGCTGGCGCGTCAACGGGCAGAAGGTCTGGACCTCCGGGGCGCACGTGGCCGGCCTGGGCTTCGCCACCGTGCGCACCAACCCCGACGCCCCCAAGCACAAGGGCATCACCATGATGGTGATCGACATGCACGCCGAGGGCGTGGAGGTCCGGCCGCTGAAGATGCCCACCGGCCACTCGGAGTTCAACGAGGTCTTCCTCAGCGACGTCTTCGTGCCCGACGACCACGTCGTCGGCCCCGTCGATGAGGGCTGGACCGTCGCCCGCGCCACCTTGGGCAACGAGTCGGTCAGCATCGGCGGCGGCCAGGGCGGCCTGACCACCCCCGCCTCCCTGCTCATCGAACGCTACGACGCCCATCCCGGCCGGCTCCCCGGCGGCCGGGAGCGCCTGGGCCGGTACGCCGCGCGGCTGCAGGCGATGAGCCTGCTCAACATGCGTTCGGCGCACCGCGCCGTCGCCGGCGGCGAGCCCGGCCCCGAGGGGGCGATCACCAAGCTGGTGGTCTCCGAGCTCGGCCATGAGGCGGCCGCCGTCTTGACCGCGCTCAGCGGCCCCGAGGCCGCCTACCTGGACGGCCCCGGCGAGATCAGCAACCTGCTGGCGCTCTCGCACCGCGGCCTGTCCATCGCCGGGGGGACCTCCGAGATCAAGCGCAACCAGATCGGCGAGCGCATCCTCGGCCTGCCCCGCGACCCGCTCCTCAAATGACGAGCGGCTGGGTGCTCCCCGCCGCGGGGAGCGCCCAGCCGGCCTCGGCGATGCCCCGGGCGCGTCAGCCGCCGCCCGGGGTGTGGCGGGCCAGCTTGACGGCGGACAGCAGCAGGACGGCGGCCAGCACCGGGATGAGGGCGGCGTCGGGGACCACCCCCAGCAGCAGCCCGCCCGCAAGGGCGCCGGCGACCGAGCCCGCGGTCATGACCGCGGTGAAGCGCAGGTTGGCGCGCAGGACCACGAAGCTGCTGTCGCGGCTGTAGCGGGCGAAGGCCACCAGCATGGTGGGCAGCGACACCAGCAGCGACAGGCTGCCGGCGATTTTGATCTCGACCGCATACAGCAGCACGATGGTCGGGATGAGCAGCTCGCCGCCGGCCACGCCCATGATCGCGGCGACGACGCCGATGCCGAATCCCGCGGCGATCCCGGCGATCGCCTGAGCCGTGCCGGGCAGGTGCAGCGTCCCCGGGGTGGCGGCGTGGGCGGCCACCAGTGCGGCGGCCATGAGCACCAGCAGGGCGGCCAGCACCTTGTGCAGGGTGGATGAGCGCATCCGCACCGTCCAGGCGGCGCCCGCCCATGCGCCGATGAGGCTGCCGGCCAGCAGATTGGCCGCGGCCGCCCAGTGCGCGCTCAGCTCGGCGAGCGGCACGGCGGCCAGCCGGGCCGGTATCGCGGTCAGCACCACGATCAGGCTCATCGCCTTGTTGACGATCACCGCCGACAGCGCGGCGAACCCGAACAGGCCGATCAGCAGCGGCAGCCGGAACTCCGCACCGCCCAGCCCGATCATGCCGCCCAGTGAGCCGACCGCGGCCCCGGCGGAGAACACCAGCCATGAATCCCGCCTCGCCCCGCCCCGCGCGGCGATCTCCTGTCCGCCCACTCCAGCCCGCCTCTTCCGTCCGGCAACCCGTAATACATGCAATACCTACTGTTTGGATAGGTAAAAGGGTATATGGGCGCGTTACGCCGGAACGGGTGCGTCACCGGTGAAAGGTCACCCCCGGCCGCGCAGCAGCGGGTCGGTGATCCCGCCGGGGCAGGCCAGGCCGGCGATGTCCCAGCCGGCCAGGCGGGCGCCGGCCTGGTAGGCGCTCTCATAAAAGGACAGGACGGCGCCGCGCGGGTCGGCTTCGGCGCGGGCGTCGTCGTAGGGCAGGACGGCCAGGTGCCCGCCGCGCTGGGCGATCCACCGCGCGGCGCGGGGACGCAGCGGCTGGTCGGTCAGGCCCGCGGGCTCGGGCGCGGTGTAGGAGTAGAAGGCCGGTGCGGGGAAGACCTCGTCGCCGAACCAGAAGCCGGAGCTGATCACCTCGCGGGAGTAGGCCTCCCGGGTCACCGGGTCGACCTGGGGTCCCTGCTCGATGACGCGGTCGGAGAAACGGGTGCAGGCGATGTCGAGGGTGTGCCAGAAGTGGTGCACCGGGCTGATCTTGCCGCTGTAGCCGGCGGCGAACTCCTCCAGCAGCAGGTTCACCTGGCTGAGGATCTGCCAGTACCGGGTGACCATGGCCGGGTCGTAGGCGGCGTGCTCGGTGTCGTCGGCGAACGGGCGGTCCGCATCCGGCAGGTCGAACGGCCGCGCGACGGCCGGGCGCACCCGGACGCCCAGGGACGCCAGCGCCTGCATCGTCTGGCGGTAGAAAGAGGCGACCGAGCAGCCGGGCAGACGGAAGGAGACCTCCCGGCCGTCCAGGGTCGTGATCACCAGCCGGTGGCCGACGAAGTCGAAGTCGATGGTGAAGATCGGGCCGCCGTCGGCCCGCCCGGTCGGGCGGGTGGTCAGCCCGCGCCCGGTGAGGTGGAAGGGGATGCCCCACCAGTGGTTGCGCCGGATGCCGGCGGCCAGGCGGATCTTGCCGACGATCTGCAGGAAGCGGTGCAGGGTGGACTTGGTGTCCTGCCAGTCGGCCAGCGGCATGGGCGGGAACAGTTCCATGACACCGGCCTTCCCCGCATGCCGGGGATGATGCCGGTCGGCGCGGCGCCCACGGCGCCCGCCGGAAAACCGGCGAAACTCCGTGCGGCGAGCGTAAAGGACGGGCTTTTCGGGTCGCCTGTCTTCTGTTGTTGTTTTCTGAGTCGTTCCACTCCAGGAATATGCGGCGATATGGCCGATTGGTTTCCGTCGAGTCTTTTCTGGCGTGCCGCTTCCATGAGCCGGGGCGGAGTATCGCAGTCAAGAGTGATGCTGTGACCTGCAACGACACGACGTCGGACGCCACAGAGGCCCCCGTCCCCGACCTCCAAGGCCACATGTTGAAAAAGGCTCATCGTTCGGTGGTTCTCAAAGTGTCGTGGCGGGGGATGGGCGGCGGGGCGGCCGCTATGATTTCGAAGCCGGTTGACCGAGGCTCATCGGCATCGTTTGACATGTGAACCACACCTGCTTCCTGGGCCGGCGGCGGGCCGGCCGGAGCATGCCGTTCAGTGTGGGAACGCCACCCCGAGCCCCTCGCCGGGAAATCCGCCAAATCGCCACAATCGGTCGTCGGTGGCCGAAAAGACCGGAAGTCGCTTAGCAATGGTCGATTCCTCCTCGTGCGGTTTAACAGCGCCGCCGCCCCGTTCCGCCCGGCGGCCGAGCAGCGGGGACGTCCGGCCGGCCTGCACTGCGCGGGTCTCCCGCCGGCCGCGCCGAACCGCCGCCGTATGGGCGGTGGCGGTGACGCTGCTGACCGGCCTGCTGATCGGCCTGCTGGACGGCTCCGCCGTCTCCGCCCGGCTCTCGGCGCCGCCCGGAGGCTTGGCGGAGCGGCTGTCTTCGGAGGGAACGCCCCCTGCGAAGCAGAACGCGGCGCCGTGGATCGAGAAGAAGGCGGGAAAACAGGCCGGGCCCGCCGAGGAGAACGTCCACACGGCCCATGCCGGCGAGTCCGACTTCGGTGACTCTTCCGGCACCGAGGACGAGTTCATCGCCGCAGGGACGGCCCGCCTTGGCCCACGCGGCCAAAGCATCGTCCCGGCGACCGGTTTCCCCAGGTCAACCGGCACGAGTCCGGACACGGGCAGCGCGCGCGGTCCGCCGCTGCGCCCCGGACGCCCGCATGCGGGCGTCCAGCGCTCCCGCAGGCTCCGGTCGACCGCGACCGGAGCGGATCCGCCCTGCCCACGTGAGGACTCCGCACATGAGCAACTGCCATTCACCGACCCATGACCGTCCGGCGCTCAAAGCGGCGGACGTCCGATCCGGTTTCCTGGTCTTCCTCATAGCGCTCCCCCTGTGCCTGGGAATCGCGCACGCCAGTGGTTTCCCGCCCGTCGCCGGAGTGGTGACGGCGATCGTCGGCGCCGTCGCCGGCCTGTTCGGCGGCTCCCCGCTGACCGTCAAGGGCCCGGCCGCGGGCCTGATCGTGGTCTCCCTCGGCGCGGTCGCCGAGCTGGGCGGCGGCGATCCGGTCGCCGGGTACCGGCGCGCGCTGGCCGCCGGCGCCGTCGCCGCGGCCCTGCAGATCCTGCTCGCCCTGCGCGGCGTCGCCCGCGCCGGCGTGGCCGTCTCACCGTCGGTCGTGCATGGCATGCTCGCGGCGATCGGCGTCATCATCATCGCCAAGCAGGTGCACGTCGCAGTCGGCGTCCGCCCCGAAGGCGAGCGCACCTTCGACCTGCTCGCCGAGATCCCGCGCAGCCTGGCGCACGCCAACCCCGAGATCGTGCTGCTGGGCGCGACCGCCCTGCTGATCATGGCCGGCATGCCGCTGGTCCGCGCCCGATGGGCCCGCGCGGTGCCGGCGCCCTTGGTCGCGCTCGCCGCGACGGTGCCGCTGGGACTGGCCTTCCACCTGGGCAGCCCGCACGACTACCACTTCCTCGGGCGGATTCACCATCTGGGACCCGAGCACCTCGTCCAGATCCCCGGCACCCTGCTCGGCGCCGTCGCCCTCCCCGACTTCTCGATGGTCCTCACCGCGGCGTCGCTGAAGTACACGGTGATGTTCGCGCTGATCGGCACCATCGAGTCCACCCTGACCGTGCTGGCGGTCGGCTCGATGGACCCCCGCCGCCGGGCCGCGGACCTGGACCGCGACCTGCTCGCCGTCGGCTGCGGCAACCTGGCCGCGGCGCTGCTGGGCGGCCTGCCGATGATCTCTGAGATCGTCCGCAGCAAGGCCAACGTCGACGCCGGGGCCGTCTCGCGCTGGTCCAACTTCTTCCACGGGGCCTTCCTGCTGCTGTTCGTGGCGCTGGCGCCCGGTCTGCTGCAGGCCGTTCCGCTGGCGGTCCTGGCCGCCATGCTGGTCTACACCGGCGCCCGGCTGGCCTCGCCGCGCGAGCTGCTGCGCGTCGGCAGGATCGGCCCCGACCAGCTCGCGCTCTTTGCGATCACGATGCTGGTCACGCTCGCCACCGACCTGCTGATCGGCGTGGCGGCCGGGCTGGCCGCCGAACTGCTGCTGCACCTGCGCCGGGGCGTGCCGGTGGGCGCCTTCCTGCGCCCCCGGGCCGAGGCGCTGCGGGACGGCGGCACGCTGCATGTGCGCATCCCCAGGGCCGCGGTCTTCCCCGCCCTGCTGCCGCTGCACCGGACGGTCAGCGGCGCCGACGGCGTCACCAGGGTCGTCATCGACGTCCGGGACGCGGCCGTGGTCGACCACACCTTCCTGCGCAGGGTCGCCGACCTGTCCGGGCAGTGGCCCATCACCGCCCTCACCTTCCGGGGGCTGGACCGGCTGCGTCCGGTCTCCGCTCACCCGCAGGCCACCCGGCGGCGCAGGAGGCGGTCATGAACCGGCCGGGCCCGATCCTGCACCGGCGGCCGGAGGACGACCCGTCCGGCATCGCGGAACTGGTGGAAGAGGCGGCGAGACTGCTGCCCGAGCAGGCGCCTTTGCAGGCGTTCGTCCACCACAACCCCCTGCACGCCTTCGAGCACCTGCCGTTTGAGGAGGCCGCGGTCCGCGCGGCGCGGCTGTATGGCACCGAGCCCTTCCCGAGCGAGGACTTCTTCGCCCAGTGCCTGGAAGCCGGGCGCATCCGGCCCGAGGACCTCGACGCCGTGGCGGCCGCCGAGGGCCTCGACGATGAGACCCCGATCGTGCCCGGCGGCCCGACCCGCCGGGCGTTCTGCGCGCTGCGGCTGCGGCACCCGTTCGAGATCCCCCAGGGCGCCGCCCTGGAGTGGACGCTGCAGGAGACGGACGCGCTGGAGCGCATCACCGGCCTGGCCGGGCCGAAGCGGCGCGCCGAACTGCTGCGGCAGGCCCAAGGGGACGAGCGGCGCCTGCTGAGACGGCTGTGGGACGACCTGGAGAAGGCCGCCCCGCCTCAGCGGCCCGGCGCCCCCTCGGCCCGGCGGCGCGACCAGATCCTGGCCCTCACCGGCGTGGACACCGACCGCCTCGTCCATCCGGTGCTGATCCGGCTGGTGGGGGCGTTCTTGGACCAAGGGGTCGCCCGCCGGCCGATGCCCGGGCGCCGACTGGGCTTCCTGCGCGCCTTCCGGCGGCTGTACGGCCTGCGCGGCGGGCCGCCCGACCGGTTCCTGCGCGGGCTGGCCGGTGAGCTGAGCCGGCAGGAGGCCGAGGGCTGGACGGCGGAACGGACCGTCGCCTGGGCGCTCGGGCGGCTCGCCGTGCCCGCAGGCGAGCGGGCCGCGGTGATCCGGGACACGCTGCTGTCGCTGCCCGGCTGGGCGGGCATGATGCGCCGCCTGGAACGGCATCCCCAGAGCGCGCCGGTCCGGGCGCCCGCGGCACGGCTGATCGACTACCTGGCCGTGCAGCTCATCTTGGACGTGCAGGCGGCCCGGCATGCGGTCACCGGGCACCTGGGCCCGCACGCTGCGATCGCCGACCTGGATGTGCTCTCGGCGGCGGACGCCTCGGCCGGGCGGCGGCCCGACCGGGAACTGGTGTACGAGGCGTTCGTCCTGGCCCAGGTGATGCCGGTCGATACGGCGGTGCTCGCCGACCGCGCCGCCGCGGCGGCCTGGCTGGCGGCGGTCAGGGCCTGCGACGCGGTCGAACGGCGCCGGCTGCTGCAACTGGCCCATGAGCGAAGGCACCGGATCGAGGTGCTGGACGCGCTCACCGCCCACCAGACGATCGCGGCCAGACCGGTGCCCCCTCCCCGCTTCCAGGCCGTCTTCTGCATCGACGAGCGGGAGGAGGCCCTGCGGCGGCACCTGGAGGAGCACTTCCTGCACGTGGAGACCTTCGGGTACGCCGGTTCCTTCGGCGTCGCCATGCTCTACCGGGGGATGGAGGACGTCCGCGCCCGTCCGCTGTGCCCGGCCGCCGTCACGCCCCGCCACCTGGTCGAAGAGGTCGCCGTCACCGGGACGGCCCGGCGCCCGCAGCGGCTGCGGGACCTGTGGGAGCGGCAGATCGCGGCCGGGACCAGGACGCCGGTGCGGGGCTGGCTGCTGACCCTGCTGCTCGGACTCGCCCATCTCCTCGTCCTGGCCGCCCGCTGCCTGCCGCCGCACCGGCCACGGCGGACCGGACGAGGCGGCACCGGACCCCGTACCCGGCTGGCACTGGAACGGCCTCCCGGACAGGGCGCGGACGGCGAAGACGGGCCGCTGCGGGGATACACGGTGCCGGAGATGACCCGGATCGTGTCGACCGTGCTGCGCACCATCGGCCTGACCGGCGGCCTCGCCCCCCTGGTGCTGATCGTCGGGCACGGCTCGTCCAGCCTGAACAACCCGCACGAGGCCGCGCACGACTGCGGAGCCGCCGGCGGCGGCCGCGGCGGGCCGAACGCCCGCGCGTTCGCCGCCATGGCCGACCATCCCGGCGTCCGGCGCGCCCTGCGGCGCGAGGGCCTGCACATCCCCGACGACACCTGGTTCGTCGGCGCCTGCCACGACACCTGCACCGACACGATCACCTACTACGACGAGGACCTGGTGCCCGAGCGGTGCCGCGGCGCGCTGCGGGCGGCCAAACGGGCCATGGCCAGGGCGTGCACGCTCACCGCGCACGAGCGGTGCCGCCGGTTCGAGTCCGCCCCCGCCGACCTGCCCATCGGCCGGGCCCCGGCCCACGTGGCGGGCCGCGCGGTGGATCTCGGCCAGCCCCGCCCCGAGTACGGGCACGCCACCAACGCCGTCTGCATCGTGGGACGCCGCTCGCGCACCCGGGGCCTGTTCCTGGACCGCCGGGCCTTCCTGGTCTCCTACGACCCCGGCGGCGACCCCACCGGGGAGCTGCTGGCGGACCTGCTGGCGGCGGTCGGGCCGGTGTGCGCCGGGATCAACCTGGAGTACTACTTCAGCCGCATCGACCCGGCCGGCTACGGCTGCGGGACCAAACTCCCGCACAACATCGCCGGCCTGCTGGGCGTGATGGACGGGCACGCCTCCGACCTGCGCACCGGCCTGCCCTGGCAGATGGTGGAGATCCACGAGCCGCTGCGGCTGCTGCTGGTGGTGGAGGCCGCGCCGCAGCGGCTGGAGGCGATCCTGCGCACCCGCCCGGACCTGGGACGCCTGGTGACCAACGGGTGGATCCGCCTGGTGGCCTGGGACCCGGACTCCGCCGCGATGCACGTCCATGACCGCGGCGTCTTCCGGCCCCATGTGCCGCAGGGCGCGGCGCTCCCGGTGGTGCACCGCTCGGTGCAGTTCTACGCGGGCGCCCGCGGCCACCTGGGCTTCGCCCACGTGACCGCCGCGTTCGCGACGGGGGACGGCTTCCTGCCCCTGCCGGGGGCCGCCGGGAGGCGGTCATGAGCGTCCGGCCGCACGAAGTCCTGCTGATCTTGCTGCCGGGGCTTCCGCTCGCGGCGTTCGCCGCGCCGGCGGTCCCCGCCTGGTTCGGGCGGCGGTGGTCTGAACGCCGCGTTTCGGCGGTCACGGTGGGCGCCTTCGCCGGTGCGGCGATCGCGGCCGCCGTCCTGGGCGGGCTGCTGGCCTGCCGGGGCGGGGGGAGACTGACGGCGTCGGCGGGCACCTGGTTCGGCGGCCTGCACCTGGTGCTGGTGGCCGACCGGCTGTCGCTGCCCTTCGCCGGGCTGACCGCCCTCACCGGCTGCCTCATCGCCGTCTTCTCCCGGCGGTATCTGCACAAGGAACCCGGCCATCTGCGCTTCCACCTGCTGCTGGCCCTGTTCGTGGCGGGCGCCGAGCTCCTCGTCCTGGCCGACGCGCTGGAGTTCGTCTTCGCCGGCTGGGAGCTGACCGGCCTGTCCTCCGCCCTGCTGATCGCCTTCTTCCACGAGCGCCGTGCGCCCGCCGAGCACGGCCTGCGCGCGTTCTGGACCTACCGGGTCTGCGACGCCGGGCTGCTCGGCGCCATCGTGTGGCTCCACCACGCCACGGGGACGACCGCCCTGTCGGACCCGGCGGCCGGGACGCCGGGCGCGATCGTGCCGGGGATCCTGCTGCTGTGGGCGGCGCTGGGCAAGGCCGCGCAGGCGCCCCTCGGCGGCTGGCTGCCCCGCGCCATGGAGGGCCCCACCCCCTCCAGCGCGCTGTGCTACGGCGCGATCTCGGTCAGCCTCGGGCCCTACCTGCTGCTGCGGACCGAGCACCTGTGGCAGTCCTCCGCGCAGGTACGGGCCGCGATCATCGTCGTGGGCGCGCTGAGCGCCGTCCACGCCGCCTTGACCGAGCGGGTCCAAACCGACATCAAAAGCGCGCTGGCCTACGCCTCGATGACCCAGGTCTCGCTCGTCATGGTCGAGATAGGCGCAGGGCTGCGGGACTTGGCGCTGGTGCATCTGATCGCGCACGCGATGCTGCGCTGCGCCCAGATCCTGCGGGCGCCGAGCCTGATCCACGACCACCACCGTCTGGAGAGGGCGGCGCACCGGCGGGCGGACACCCTCGGCCTGGAGCGGTTCCTGCCGCCGCGGGCGCGGCGGTGGCTGTACCGGTACTCGCTGGAACGCGGCTACTTCGACGCGTGGCTCACCGACTACGCGGCGGGCGGGTTCCTGCGCCTGCTGCGGCGGTTGGACCGCTTGGACGAGCACTGGGCACGACGGCTGGGCGCGGGTTCCGGCGCCCGGCCGGCCGCTCATTCCGCAGATACCCGCCAGGCCGTGCCCGCGGGGCGAACCGCCGGTGAGGAGGCCGGAAAGCCATGATCATGCCGGTCCCGTCACTGGCGGCGGCGTTGCTGCTGCTGTCGTCGTTCCTCATCGCCCGCACCGCCGACCGCCGCAAGGCCCGTGGTCTGGCGGTGCGGTGGGTGACGGCCGCCGCGGTGCCGCCGGGCCTGGCCGTCCTGGTGGGGGAGGGCGTCCCGGCCGGGCTGCCGCTGCCGGCCTTGCACGATGCGCCGCAGCACGCGGCCGGCGCCGCGGCCGAGGCCGCGGTGATCTGCGCGGCGGGCCTGCCGGCCGTCGCGATGGCCCCGCTCGCCTCCCACCCGCCGGCGACGCTCGCCCGGATCCTGCGGCTGCTGGCGGTCTCCTGCGCCCTGGCGGCCGTCCGGCACGAGGCGGCGGTCCCCGCGCTGTGGGCGGTCGCGGCCTGGCTGGTGTGGTCGGGGATGCGTCCCGGCGGCGACCTGAACGTTCCGCCCGGACTGGGGCGCCTGTTCGCCGTGCACCACGTGCCGGGCGTCCTGCTGCTCGGCGCGGGCACGGCGGTGGCCGCGGCCGGTGCGCAGGAGACGGGCGCGGCCCTGGCCGTGCTCGGGATCATGGTCCGTCTGGCGGTCATCCCCGTGCACGGCTGGTATCCGCGGCTGGCGGAGCACGCCCCGATGGGCGTGGTCGTGGTGTTCGGCACGATCCCGTTGGAGATGCTCACCCGGCTTCAGCCGCTGAGCGGGCGGCTGCCGGTGCCGGTGGCGCATGCGGTCGCCGTGGCCTGCGGGGCCGCCGCGCTGACGGCCGCGGCGCTGGCGCTGGTGCAGGACCGTCCCCGGCGTGCGCTGGCCTTCTTGGCGATGAGCCAGACCGGGCTGATGGCGGGCGGGATCGTCGGCCGGGCCCCGGCCGTGGCCGCGGGGCTCGTGCCGGCCTGGCAGGTCGCCGCCCTCGCGCTGGCGGGCCTGGCCATGGCGCTCGCCGCACTGGAGGCCCGCCGGGGAGCGCTGTCGTCGGCGGTCCCCGCCGGGAACCTCTCCCGCACCCCGCGCCTGGCCGTGGCGTTCCTGCTGTGCGGGCTGGCCGTGGCCGGTTTCCCGTTCTCCTTGGGGTTCGCCGCCGAGCACCTGCTGATCCGGCACTCGGCCGAGGAGTTCGCACCGTCCTGGCCGCTGCTCGTCGCGGCCGTCTGCCTCAACGCGATGACGGTGATGCGCTGTTTCCTCACCCTCTTCGCCGGCGGCCGCGGGCACCGCGGCGAGCGCGATCTCACCCCGGTGGAGACCTACGGCATCACCGTGGTTCTCGCCGCACTGCTGATCGGCGTGGCCCTGCCCGTGTCCTGGTGATCCGCACGGGCTCGCTCCCCGGCCGCATCCGGCCCGCCCTCGCGCCCGCCGCAGCGGCCGGATCCGGCCGCTGCGGCCACGGGCGGGTGGCCGTGTTCGCCGGCGGGCCACGGCAGCGGGACCGTGACCTGCGGGCCGGGCAGCCGGCCGTGGGACCGCCCGACCCACTGCGCGAGCGGGCCGCCACCGCCCGGCCCGAGCCCCGGCTCTTGAAGACGCCCGAACGAACCCGGCCGCACCGCTGCCGCCGCGCCACCGGACAACCGGACGGCGTGGCCGCCGTCGGGCCGCACCCGGAGCCGGCCCCGAGGCCCGCGCCGTGGAGCCGAGCCTGCGCGGCCGGGACTTCCAAGAAGGCATCCGCGTCTTCTGGAACGCCGCGCTTCACCGACGCTGACCGAAGGCGGATCGGGGTCGGCCGGGCCGCAGCGCCACGAACAGGGCCTTCGCTTCCCCGGTCAGGGGGCGCCGTGGTCCATGGCCCGGTCAGCAGGTGCTTGTGTCCCTGCTCCCGCTCGCTCCCGGCCTCCACCCGGATCCTCCTGCCCGATGGGGGTGAGGAGCCGGTAGTCCACGCGCAGGTGGGCCGTGCGCGCCGCCGGCGTTGGCCGTCCGAGCACGTCCTCGAACGTCAGCGGGATGACCCCGCCGTGCACGACCCAGTTACCGCCCAGGTGGTGTCGGCTGAAGGTGCACCGGCCGCGGATGTGGGAGGGACCGTGCTCGTCCACGTGGAAGGCGGGAGTCAGGGCCCGGCCCCGGCCGGAGCGGCCCGGCAGTCTTCCGGCGAGCCGGTCCCGCTCCTGCACGGTGAACGGCTCCAGCGCTCCGGCCCGCTCCTTGAAGGTGCGTGTCCTCTCTTCCAGCAGATGCGCGGACGCGGCGCCGGCGATCTGCTCCCGCAGCAGGCGCAGCGCCTCGATCATCGGTCCGAACTCCGCCGCGCCATTCCGGCCGGGTGCGGGCCGCCGCAAGCGGTCCCGGGGCTCATCGGCCGCTTCGCGTGTCACTTCCGCATCGCACGCCGGGCCTTCCCGCACCGCTGCGGGCGGACGGGAAGGCCGTCGGCTCGGCACCCGCGACTTCTCAAATTCTTATACCTTTAATGTCTGGTTTTGGGGAGAGGGGAGCTGTGCTCGGGTTGGCCGCTCTCAAGTCTTGCTGAGAATTGCGCGGCACTTCAGGAAGATTCTTGATTTGCCTATATGGGGCAGATGGTGTCGCAACGTGCTTGATTGACGACGATGAGCATCCTCTCTAAGAAAAGGAAGCCGCTCGTCTCTCCCGTTCTGATCGCAGCGCACCTATAGTGGGGGATTTCGCCCGATATCGGTTTCAGGTGGGCGAACCGTCCGCCGGCCGATGCCCTCCGCACGCATGTGAAGGACCCTGCGATGAAGCTGCGTCCTGGGCAGCAGGTGGCCGGCGCCGTCGACGGCATGAAGAAGACCTCCTGGTGCGCGCTCCCGGCGAGGACGAGGCGCCGGGAGCACGGCGGTGTGGAACTGGCCGCCCCCGCGCAGGCCGCGGGCCCGCCCAACAGGACGGCGCCTCCTCGGCAGGCGCTACGTCCACGAAGGCCGATGACGGAGTTGCTGTGCGCCAAGTCGGGCACGGCGACCGCCAACGGCGAGTCGCTGTCGCTCAAGGCAGCCAAGCCCTCGTCGGCCTCGGACCAAAACCGGCCTGCGCGATGACCGACCGGAGCGTGCGGTGCACATGACGATGCCGCTGGACATGGCGGCGAGGGCTTGGCGGCCGAGTCGTCGTGGGAGGGCTGCCGGCCAGGCGACCCGCGCGTTCATGCGATCGCCGACGAGGGGCTGGCTGGGGATGCCGGAGCAGGTTGGGCTGAAGGCATGCACCCTGCAGGAGTTCCCGGATACCGCTGTCGGCGGCCCGATAGAGGAGCCCGCCGGGACCGAGAGCGCGGCGGCACTGATCTACACCGGCGGCACTACCTCCGCCCCCCAGGCCCTGTGCTACGGCACCGCGATCTGGTGTCGTACGTGCTGAACTCGGTGAAGTTCATGGCCGCGGGCGAGTACGAGGCGGCGTTGATGTGAGTGCCGCCCTACTACATCGTGGCCGTGTCCAACGCGCTGACCGACCTGTATGCGGCCGCCGCTTCGTCACCTCGCCGGCGTTCTCCCCGTCCGCATGGCCGAAGACCGTGCGGCAGAGGCGATCACCCGGGCGATGGCGGTGCCCACCATGCCGGCCGCATCACGGACGCCCCCGGCCCGGGCCGTGAGGTGGTGACCGGCCCGGCCGCCGGACGGCGGACCGCCTCCCGAACCGAGCCCGCCGCATCCGCATGCGAACGGCACCCTCCCCAAGAAAAGGGCACTCAATGAGGGGGCCGCCTGAAAACCGCCGACACCGCTCCACTAATGTCCGGGTATGCGCTCACTGAATCCTCTTCCGGGCCTCGACCGGGACGAGGAGACCGGCCCGTCCCTCCTGGAACTGCTGGACCTGGAAGAGATCGACCGGGACCTCTACCGGGCCGCCACGGTGTTCGACGACCCGCCCCGCCTCTACGGCGGCCAGGTCGCCGCCCAGGCCCTGCGCGCCGCCGGCGGCACCGTGCCCCAAGGGCGGGTTCCGCACTCCCTGCACGGCTACTACCTGCGCGCGGGGGACGCCGCCCGGCCGACGATCTTCCGGGTCGAACGCGACCGGGACGGACGCAGCTTCTCGGCCCGGCGGGTCGTGGCGCTGCAGGGCGGCGAGGTCATCTTCAACATGTCGGTGTCCTTCCATACGCCCCAGCCCGGCGTCGACCGGCAGGTCCACCCGGCGCCCGAGGCCCCCGCCCCGGAAGGGCTCGCCCCGACGACCCTGCCCCGGCTGCAGTCGGTGGAATGCCGCCTGCCGCCCCGGCCCAGCCCCACGCGCTGGCCGACCCGCTTTTGGGCCCGCTGCACCGACGCCCTGCCCGACGACGACCTGGTGCACGCCTGCGTCCTGACATACCTGTCGGACATCTCCACCGGCCTGGCGGCCATCGAGAGCGACGGCCCCGAAATGCCGGGGGCCAGCCTGGACCACGCGGTGTGGTTCCACCGTCCGGTGCGCATGGACGAATGGGTGCTGATGGATCTGGTCCCGCACACTGTGGCGGGCGGCCGCGGCTGGTACACCGGAACGCTCCACACCGCCAGGGGCGTCCTGGTCGCCAGCCTCGCTCAAGAGGCCCTGTTCCGCGCGCCCCGCTCCCGGTGAGGGCCCGCTCCCCGGTTCCGGCCGGGTGATCTGCGCGGGGCGGGACCGGGGAGCGGAACGCTCAGTGGTACCAGGCGGTCAGCGCCTTCAGGTGGCGGCGCATGCGGTACTGGGCCATGCTCTGGTCGCCGTCCAAGATCGCCTCCAGGATGCGGCGGTGGACCCGTTCGACCTCGGCGGCGGCCTCCAGGCCGGGCGGCGGCTGCTCCTGGGCGGCGGTGTGCCGGGCCCACAGCTCGGTGAGGGTGCGCAGGAACATCACCAGCACCGGGTTGCCGGACAGCTCGGCCAGCTCAGTGTGGAACAGGTCGGCGCCCGCCCGTCCCGGCCCCAGCCACTCGGCCGTGCGCTCCAGCGCGGCGTGCAGCCGTTCGGCGACCTGCGGGTCGCGGTGGCGGGCGGTCACCCGCCGCAGCGTGCCCAGCTCGATGGCGTCGCGGACCACCCGCAGGTCCTCACCGGTGACGCCCTGATAGTCCAGGTACAGGGCCATGGTGTCGATGCCGGCGTCCGGCTCGGGGACGGTGACGACCAGGCCGCCGCCCGGGCCGCGGCGCATCCGCGCCACCCGGTGGTGCTCCAGCAGCCGCACCGCCTCGCGCAGCACCGCCCGGCTGATGCCGTAGCGGACCAGCAGGTCGGTCTCCGAGCCCAGCACCTGCCCGACCGGCCAGCCCGCGGCGGCGATCTGGTCGTGGATGCGGGCGGCGATGACCTCGGCCAGCTTGGCGCCGGGGCCGCCCGGCGGCCGCGGCTCGGCCGGCACCGCGGGGGCGCCCTCCGGCGCGCGGTGCCGGTGCAGCCAGTCGGCGATCTGGTGCAGGTGCTCGGTCAGGTGTGCCTGGGCCAGGCCCGCGTCCCCGGAGACCACCGCGTCGACCAGACGGGCGTGCTCGTGCCGCGAGCCCGCCTTGGCGCGTGCGGCCTCCGCGTTGGAGATGCGGCGGGAGTGGTGGGCATAGCGGGCGGTCAGCCGGGTGAGCACGTCGATGAACAGGTGCAGCGCGGGGTTGCCCGACAGCTCGCCCAGCAGCGTGTGCAGCCGGTCCCGGGGCCACGCGCCGGGCTCTTCGGGCCGCTCCTCTTCTTCGCGCAGCACGCGCCGCAGCCGCTCGATGCCGTCTTCGGTGAGCCGCTCGGCCGCCAGCGCCGCCGCCGGCGGCTCCAGCAGCAGCCGGGCGTCCATCAGGTCATCGACGCTGGTGCCCACGTAGTCCAGGTAGATCACCATGGCGTGGCCGGCCGGCCCGGCGTCGGGGGCGGTCACCAGCAGGCCGCCGCCTGGGCCGCGGCGCATCCGCGCCACCCGGTGGTGCTCCACCAGCCGCACCGCCTCGCGCAGCACCGACCGGCTCACCTGGTAGCGCTCGCGCAGCTCGGCCTCCGAGCCCAGGTTGCGCCCGACCGGCCAGCCGAGCCGGATGATGTCGTCTTCGATCCGCCGGGCGATCTGGGCGGCCAGCTTGCCCGCCGGGGCCCCGTCGGGGTGCCGCCGTCCGCCTGGACCCCGCACTGCAGCCGGCTCCTCCATGTCGGCGACCGGGGCGTTCACGTCGGCTCTCGCCATGGGACGGTCGACTCCTCCACAGGGATCAAAGGATCCTCAGTGTAGTTTCCGTCCGTGTCCCCATGCCGCTGTGATTGCAGTCGCCGTGGCTTTGATAACACTCTTTTCCGTCACCGGGCGGGGGAGGCATGCCCGGCGGCTGCTTGGGCGCCAGACGCTGCCCGCCGTCCGGGTACAGGCGGCGGCCGTTGAGCATCCGGTCGTCGACGATGGCCGGTACCTGGGAGGCCCAGCGGGTCCAGGTCACGGGCCTTGGTCAGGCACATCCCGGCGATGGCGGTTTTGGCCGCGGTGCGGGCGACCTGCCCGATCTGGACTCGAAGGCGGCGATGGAGGAAGTGTTGATGATGACACCGCGCTCGCCGTCCTCGGGTTCGTTGACGTTCATGCGCGCGGCGGCCGGGCGGCTGATGTTGAAGGCGGCCACGGTGTCGAGGCCGAGCACCGCGCCGCGAGCGAAAACCCGTGCTTTGCCACCACGCGCCGCCGTCGGCTCCTGCCCGGAGCGCGCGATCGCCATCCTGTGACCTGCTACGACGGCGCACCCTGCGCCGCCCGGACACCGGGGGCGCACAGCCTTCGGCCGTTCCGGTGACCGACGCCACAGATCCAAGGACGCCTCCCCAACGAGCGTTATGCCCCGCACGGCGGTGCCGAAGAGCGGCGAACCTCGCCAGAGGCGTATCGTCACACAGTGGCCCAAGACCCGCCCTGTACTTGCAACCCGTCGTCTCGGCCTGGTCGTAGCCTGCACCTCCCGGGGAAGCGACCTGGCGCGGTCCGGCGCGCACGAGCCGTCTCGCCCTGGTCATCCGTCGTGAGGCCGCTGCACGGCGGCGGACTTTCGGGAAAGGAGCCCACCGCTCATTGCTCTCGCGGCCGATGGGAAACACGGCCGGCGGGTGGCGCGGCGGCCGTGCGATCACCGGGCCTGAGGGGCCGGCGGTCCACCGGCTTGACCAGGGCATCCGTGCAAATTAATTTGACATCCTAATATCGGATGGCCAATCGACTGGTGTCCGTGCCCTGGAGCAGGCCGGCGGGTGTTCTCCGAGGCGGGCGGTGCCGGGCGGGCCGTGGGATGGACGATGCGACGAGCAGCCGAAGGAGTCTGAGGATGAGTGCCGATTTTCCCGCGTACGCCCCGTCGGAGGAGCATGAGTTGCTGCGGCGGACGGTGCGTGAGCTGGCTGAGACCAAGATCGCTCCGTATGCCGCGCAGGTGGATGAGAGCGGCGCCTTTCCGCAGGAGGCGTTGGATGCGCTGGTGGCGGCGGAGTTGCATGCGGTGCACATCCCGGAGGCTTATGGGGGTGCCGGGGCCGATGCGCTGGCCACGGTGATCGTGATCGAGGAGGTGGCGCGGGTGTGCGCCTCTTCGTCGTTGATCCCGGCGGTCAACAAGCTGGGCACGATGCCGTTGCTGCTGGCCGGTTCTGAGGAGCTGAAGCGGCGGTATCTGGCGCCGGTGGCGCGGGGGGAGGCGATGTTCTCCTATGCGCTGTCGGAGCCGGAGGCCGGGTCGGATGCGGCCTCGATGAAGACCCGGGCGGTGCGTGATGGGGATGCCTGGGTGCTCAACGGGGTGAAGATGTGGATCACCAATGCGGGGGTGTCGCAGTACTACACGGTGATGGCGGTCACCGATCCGGGTAAGGGGGCGCGGGGGATTTCGGCGTTCGTGGTGGACAAGGACGATGAGGGGGTGTCGTTCGGGCCGCCGGAGCGCAAGCTGGGGATCAAGGGGTCGCCCACCCGTCAGGTGATCTTGGAGGATGTGCGGGTGCCGGCCGAGCGGATGATCGGGGCGGAGGGCACCGGGTTCAAGACGGCGTTGGCGACGTTGGATCACACGCGGATCACCATTGCCGCCCAGGCGTTGGGGATTGCGCAGGGGGCGTTGGATTATGCGCTGGGGTATGTGAAGGAGCGTCGTCAGTTCGGCCGGCCGGTCGCTGATTTTCAGGGTGTGCAGTTCATGCTGGCCGATATGGCGATGCAGATCGAGGCGGCGCGGCAGTTGACTTATCATGCGGCGGTCAAGTCTGAGCGGGTGATGCGTGGGGAGAGTGTGCCGGATCTGACCTTTGTGTCCTCGGCGTGTAAGTGTTTGGCGTCGGATGTGGCGATGAAGGTGACCACGGATGCGGTGCAGTTGCTGGGTGGGTATGGGTATACGCGGGATTTCCCGGTGGAGCGGATGATGCGGGATGCGAAGATCACGCAGATTTATGAGGGGACGAATCAGATTCAGCGGATGGTGATGGCCCGCCAACTGCTGAAGAAGTAGCAGCGGACGAAACCCGAAGGCCCGGCCGCGGACCTGCAGCGGCCGGGCCTTCGGCATGCATGCCCGTCTCTTCCGGCGACGGTCGAGCCGCTCCGGCGAGCATGGCCGTATGAACACGACCCGGACACGGCAGGGTGGACGTGAACACCGCCCGCCGATGAGGATTCACCGCTCACGCAGCGGGCACCGGCCGGGTGACGGTGGCTGTACCCGAGATGGTGGTGCTGGCCCCACCCCCGATTGGCAAGGCCGCACCACTGTTTCCGACGACGGGAAAGGGTTTGCTGGCATTGGGCCTTTTCAAGCACGCCGGGGCCGAAAGCCCACAGCTCGGTCGTCGAGGGGAAAACGATGGTGCAGGATGTCATCCCAGCCGGTCATCGACCCGCGGAGAGGTCCTCCGGCCACGGCCCCACCGTGACCCGCCACGGCATCCGGCCATGGCCGGGCCGGGGCGTCGGATGGGCGGCGGCCGGGGTGCTGCTGGCGGCGGGGACGTACTGGGGACTGTCCAACGGCGAGGCCGCCGCCACGGTCCGCGGGGCGGTCGCGGCGCTGGCCGATGCGCACTGGGCGGTGGTGCCGGTGCTGGTGCTGCTCGTGGCGGTGCATTTTTGGCTGGCGGCGGTGGCCCTGGGCGGCGCGGCCGGTCAGCGGCTGCCCCCGCTGCAGGCGACGATGGCGCAGTTCACCGCGGCGACGGCCAACCGGATCACCGGGGGCGGGCTGGGCACCGTGGCGGTCAACGCCCGCTACCTGGCCGGCCGGGGCGTCCCGGCCTCCCGGGCGCTGGCCCTGGCCGGCATGCTGCAGATCGGCGGCGCGCTCGCCGACCTGGCGCTGTTCGCCGTGGTGACCCCGATCGCGGTGGGCACCGGCGGCGGTGTGCTGTCGGCGCAAGTGGGGGAGTGGCTGCGCGGCAAGGCCGGCCCGTTCCTGGCCGTGGCGGCCGTCGCCGTGGCCTGTGGTGCGGTGGCGGCCTGGGCGTTGCGGGGGAGGCTGGGGGAGTGGCTGCGCGGCCCGCTGGCCGCCGGGGCGCAGCTGCTGCGGCGCCCCCGGGATCTGGCGGTCATGCTGGTCGCCTCCGCCGCCACCACGCTGGTCATGGGCGTGGCGTTCGCGCTCAGCGTGCTGGCGGTCCCCGGCACCGCCTCCTGGAGCCGGTTCAGCACCCTGATCGTGGTCTACATGATCGGCGCCGCCGTGGGAGGCGCCGTCCCGGGCCCCGGCGGGCTCGGCTCCACCGAAGCGGCCCTGGTGGCCCTGCTGGCCGCCACCGGCGTGGAGACCGCGGGCGCGATGTCGGGCGTGCTGATCTTCCGCGCCGTCACGCATTGGGCGCCCGTCCCCATCGGCCTGCTCACCGTCGCCGCCGTCGGCGGGCGGGGCTCTTAGGAGCGCGCCTTGCGGCTCGGCCGGCGCAAGGTCGTGGTGGGCAGGGCCATCGACAGCTCGGTGACGTTGCCGATGACCGTTTCCAGGTCGTTCCCCGGCCGGCCGGCGGCCCACTGCGGAAAACCACCCGCTGTTTCTCCCGCCGGGGTCGGCTCCTCCAGGATCAAGGTCCAGTGCGTCTGCCCGGCGAAGTCCGGCCCCTGGCGGTCCGTGTGCCGCGGGTTCTGGTGCCCCGGCCGTCGGCCTCGGGCGCGGCGAGGACGACGGCCGGGCAGGTCGCATATCCGCCCTGTTGCCAGCAGTGTTACTGGTGAGTAAAAAATATAATATTGATTACGGTCACCGCCAAGGGCGCGGCAGCACCAGAAGGGATCGATCATGACGAACGACGTGCTGCGGATCGAAGACCGGGAGCGGGTGCGCACCTTGGTCTTCAACCGGCCCGAGGCGGCCAACGCCTTCAACGAGACCCTCTACCTGGCGGTCGCCGACGCCCTGACCGAGGCCGCCACCGACGATCAGATCTCGGTGGTGCTGCTGACCGGCACCGGCCGCACCTTCACCGCCGGCACCGACCTGAAGGAGATGGCCGACATCGCCCGCGCCCACGCCGCCGGCGAGCCGGTCGGGGACGCCGGCAAGGGCTTCACCACCTTGATGGACGTCCTGGTGGACTTCCCCAAACCGCTGGTGGCCGCCGTCAACGGCACCGGCGTGGGGCTGGGGCTGACCATCCTGGCCCACTGCGACCTGGTGCTGCTGGCCGAAGGCGCCCGTCTGCTGGCCCCCTTCACCACCATGGGCGTCGCCCCGGAGGCCGGCAGCAGCTACCTGCTGCCGCTGCGCATGGGCCACCAGCGGGCCGCCCTGGCCCTGCTGGCCGGCGAGTGGATCACCGCCGAGGAGGCCGTCGCCTCGGGCCTGGCCCTGCGCACCTGCCCCCCGGACACCCTGCTGGATACCGCGCACGAGCTGGCCCGGCAGATCGCCGCCAAGCCGCTGCGCTCCCTGCTGGCCACCAAACGCCTGGTCACCGAGGCCCACCGCGACGGCGTCCGCCGCGCCATGGAACGCGAGAGCGCCGCCTTCGACGCCCTGCTGCGCGACGCCTCGGCCGCCGACAACGTACTGTCCCGCCTGGACTGAGCCTTTTCAACACGCCGTTCCCGCCCGGAGCACTCCCCGTCCCAAGGACCGGAGGTCAGCCGGACCAGTCGGCGCGGTCCTCGCACGGGGGCAGGCGGCCGGTGCGGAACGGGCACAGCGGAGAGCCGGCCAGGAGGATGCACCGCCGGTCGCGGATCAGCGGAGCGGCCCGGTTCAGCAGCCGGGAACGCCTCGCGGCCTCGTCCCGTTCGACCTCGGCCCACTCCTTCCGGGAGGGGATCGCCCACAGCAGGATGCACTCGGCGTCGTTGCGCATGGCGGTGGCGGCCTGGTGCGGCTCGGCGGCGGGGACCACTTCCTGGACCAGGCCGATCTCGCGGGCGCGGTGGGCGCTGAGGCGTTCGTGGGAACCCATCAGCGTCATGCGCATGACCTTGCCGGCGGCATCCGCTGCGGCATCGGCTCCAGCACCGCCGACATGCCTCAGGCGTTGTGCGGCTTGAAGAAGGTGGCGTGCTCGGCGGAGATGATGAACTCCGCCTCCCCCCACCAGGTAGAACGCCCTGTCGCAGGCCATGTCGTCGACCGCGGCGATCACCGGCTTCCGCAGGTCGCCGGCGGTCTTGGGCGGCAGGCGGTCGCCCAGGCGCAGCGGGGTGCGCCAGGGAGGTGGCGTTGCGGTCCGTGAAGGCTTTCTCCCCGGCGCCGGTCAGCACGACGAGGCGGACGCTGTCGTCGTCGCGCAGCGCCTGCCGGCAGTTAGCGATCTCCTCCATCGTCTGCAGGTCGATCGCGTTGGGCGTCACCCGGGCGACGGCGTCGCGCCGCTCATAACTCCGGGTTCTGGCAGTGGAACATGCGGTCTCCGGGCTCAGATGAGTTCCAGGGAGCCCAGCTCGCGGATCGCGGCGCAGGAACGGCGGGTCATGGCCAAGAACATCCGGTCACCGCGCTCGGTGGGGGTGCCGACCGCGCAGCCCAGCACCGTGATCAGGGGGCCTTGCAGCGCGCCGAACCGGTAGTCCTCCCAGCAGGACTGCAGGTCGTAGTCGTCCACCCCGTAACCGGTCAAAGCGGTGTGGTAGGTCTCCACCAGGGCGCGCTCGTGCGCGGAGCGTTCGGCGGGATCCATGGCGGTGCCCAGGAAGAAGGACAGGTCGCGCACCGGGTGGCCGATGCTGAGCGTCTGCCAGTCCACCGCCGTCACCGTCTGCTGCGGCGGGGGAGCAAACAGCAGGTTGTCCAGCCGGTAGTCGCCGTGCACCAGGCCGAACCGCTCGGGGCGGGCCACCGCCCAGGCGGCGATGCGGTCGGCGACGCGGCGCAGCGTGTCGATGTCCTCATCCGATAGCCGGCCGGTGAAGCGCTGGACGAAGGCGTCCACCGCGGGGGCGAAGACCTCGGTGAGGACGGCGGCGTCGTCTTCGGTGACGACGCTCAGCCACGGGATCTCCGTCAGGGTCTTGTCGCACCAGCGCGGCCCGTGCAGCCCGGCCAGGTTGGTCACGGCCGCGGCGGCCTGCTGCGGGGTGCACCCGGCCAGCTGGTCGCCCTGCTCGGCGGGGGCCATGTCCTCCAGCAGCAACACGAACGCGGAGTTGTCGTCGGCGATCGCCTGGTAGTGGCAGCGGGGGGTGCGCACCGCCACGGTCGGGACCACATCCCGGTAGAACAGCACCTCGGTGCGGTAGGCGGAGGCCAGGAACGCCCGGGTGGTGGGGTCCTCGGAGGCCATCTTGGCGACCAGGCGCGCCGGGACCTTCTCCTCGCCTTTCAGGGTGAGCCGGTAGCAGGCGCCGATCTGCCCGGAGCCGACCCGCTCCCAGGACACCGAGGTCACCTCGGCGCCCAGCGCCCGGCTCAGCCATTCGGGGGTCAGCTCGTCGGGGCCGGAGGGCACGTGTGCGTTCATCGTCGTCCAGGGTTCAGGTCGGGGCCGGACGGCATGCCGGCCGGGCGGATCTTGCGGTAGGCCGCCACCACCGGCTCTGCCTCGGCGGGGGTGACGCCGTGCAGGATGACGCCGTCGGCGCCCGCCGAGAACTGCTCCACCACGCGCTCGGCGCAGTTTTCGGGACTGCCGGTCGCCGAGGCGGCCAGCCATTCCTCGGGCAGCAGCGTGGCCACGTGCTCCAGCTGCTCGGTGGTGGCGATCGCATCGAAGGCGCCGGGGAAGCCGCGCACCAGCTCATCGGCCCGGAACCGTTCCAGCACCCGCGGGTCCCAGCCGTTGACCCGTACCAGCAGGTCCCCGTAGCCCTGCAGGTAGGTCGCCAGCCGTCCGACCAGCTTGCGCAGCCGCGCCTCCTCATCCAGGTGGTCGCCGACGGTGGCCAGCACCGACCAGACCCGCACCGACTCGGGGTCCCGGCCGGCCTTTTCGGCGCCGCGCCGCACCGCCGCCACCGACCGGGCCAGCGTCTCGTCGGTGAAGAAGGTGTGCAGCACCACCCCGTCGGCCACCGACCCGGCGAACTCCAGCGTCCGCTCCCCGATGGCGGCCAGCATGATCGGGATGTCCTCGTCGAAGGACGGGTCCTGGCGCAGGTAGGGGAAGCGGCCCGCCGGCCCGTCGTGGCCGGCCACCGCCTCGCCCCGCCACAGCCGCCGCATGATCCCGATGAAGTCCTCCAGCTGGGCCGTGGTGATGCGCGGCAGCCCCATCACATCGAACAGCAGGTCGAAACCGCGTCCCAGGCCCAGGGCGAACCGCCCGCCGGTCAGGCGGTGCATGGTGGTGGCGAACGTGGCGGTCAGCAGCGGGTGGCGGGTGTTGTGGTTGGTGGCCGCGGTGGCGATGCCGATCCGCTCGCTGACCGCCCCGGCCGCCCCCGACAAAGTGGCCGCCTCTTTGGTGGTGAAACGCTCGGACAAGAACACCGCGCCCAGCCCCAGCCGTTCTCCGTCGCGGACCTGGTCCAGCAGGTCGCGCGGGGTGGAGGTGTGACCGGCCAGGCCGTAGAAACCAAGTTCGGGAAGGACGTCCATCAAGCCGCCATTCGGGGGGAGGGGGTGAAACGGACCTTGAAGGTCTCATAACCGGAGACGAAGTTGGCCGGCCGGTGGGGCGGTTCGCCCTCCTCCACCGGCTCGATGTCGGGCAGCCGCGCCAGCAGCTGCTCGAACATCACCTTCATCTCCAGGCGGGCCAGGCTGTTGCCCAGGCAAAAATGCGGGCCGTTGCCGAAGGCGATGTGGTCGTTGGGAGAGCGTTCGATATCGAAACGGAACGGGTCGTCGAAGACCTCCTCGTCCCGATTGGCCGACGGGTACAGCAGCAGCACCTTGTCGCCCTCTCGGATGAGCTGGCCGCGCAACTCGAAGTCACGGGTGGCGGTGCGGTTCATGTTCTTGACGGGGGAAACCCATCGGCACATTTCCTCCACCGCCGCGGGGATCTTCCCGGGATCGTCGAGCAATTTGCGGCGCTGATCGGGATGGATGCACAACTGGTACATTCCGCCGGAAATGACGTGCCGGGTGGTCTCGTCCCCGCCGATGAGAATCAGCAGCGCCTCGTGCACCAGCGAGTCGCGGTCCAGCCGCTCGCCGTCCACCTCGGCGTGGACCAGCACGCTCAGCAGGTCATCGCGCGGGTCGGTGCGGCGCTGCTCGATGGCGCGCGCGGCGTACTCGGTGAACCCCGCGAACGCCTCGGCGGCGTCGGTCAGCAGCCGCGGGTCATCGCCCCCGGTCAGCGCCCGCACCATGTCGTCGGACCACTTCAGCAGCAGCGGCCGGTCCTCGGGGGCGAAGCCGAGGGCGTCGCCGATCACGATCAGCGGCAGCTGGGCGGCGATGTCGGCGACGAAGTCGCACTCGCCGCGCTCGCACACCCCGTCGATGATCTCATCGCACACCCGCCGCAGATAGCCCTCCTGGGCGGCCACCCGGCGCCGGGTGAACCCGGCGCTGACCAGCTTGCGCCGCAGTTTGTGCGCCGGGTCGTCCATGTCGATCATCATCGCCATGGCCGGGGCGTCGGGGCGGATGCCGTGGGCGTTGGAGAACACCTGCGGGGTCCGGGAGATCATCTTCAGGTCGGCGTACTTGGAGATCCCCCAGACCCCGGAGTTCTCGTCGTAGTAGACGGGGGCGTTCTGGCGCATCCAGCGCAGCTCCTCGTGCGGGTTGCGGCCCCAGAACTCCCCGCTGAGCAGGTTGATGGCGTCGTTGACGGGGTGGTCGGGCATCGCCGGTGCTCCCTTCCCGGACGGGGGGTGGAATGGGGGATGGGCGGGCTCACACGGTCGCCGCGGTCCGTTCGATGACCAGCGGCAGGCTGGACAGCCCGCGGACGTTGCTGGAGTAGTGCCGCTGCACGCCGCTTTCGTCGAAGCCGAAGTCGGGGAACCGCTTGAGCAGCTCCTCGAAGGCCACCCGGGTCTCCAGCCGGGCCAGGGAGGCGCCCAGGCACAGGTGGCGGCCGAAGCCGAAGCTGACGTGCCGGTCGATGTCGCGGTGGATGTCGAACAGCTCCGGCTCGGGGTATTTGCGCTCGTCGTGGACGGCCGACCCGGTCAGGAGGATGACGCGCTGGTCGGCCGGGATGGTGACGCCGTGCAGCTCCACCTCGCGCGTGGTCCAGCGGCCCTGGTAGTGCGAGGGCGGATCCCAGCGCAGCATCTCCTCCACCGCGTTGGGGATCAGTGACGGGTCGGCCACCAGCTCGCGGCGCTGGTCGGGGTACCAGGTCAAGGCGATGGCGCCGTTGGGGATGAGCTTGGCGACCGTCTCGTGCCCGGCGAAGGCCAGCTCCAGGAAACGGAAGGCCAGCTCCTCATCGCTCAGCGAGCGCATCCGGCCGTCCTCGTCCTCCACCTGGGTGTTCATCAGCAGCGTGATCACGTCGTCGCCGGGGTCGCGGCGGCGTTCCCGGACCAGCCCGGCCAGCAGCTCCCACAGCTCGGCGCCGGCCCGGTAGGCGTCCTCGGGGGTGCCCTCCTCGGTGCGCGCGGCGATCCGGTCGCTGAGCTCGTGGACGCGTTCGCGCAGCGACACCGGGATGCCGATCAGCTCGCTGATGACCTCCAGCGGCAGCCGGAAGGAGAAGTCCTGCACCAGGTCGAACCGGTCGGCATCGCGCACCCGGTCCAGCAGCTCGGCGGCGGTGGCGCGCACGAACGGCTCCAGCCGGGCGATGCGGCGGGGGGTGAACATCCGCGCCACGATCTTGCGGTGCAGGGTGTGCTCGGGCGGGTCCTTGACGATCAGGAACGGGGCGCCCCGGTCGACGCCCTCGATGGTGACGCCGTGCGCGCTGGAGAAGGTGTCGGTGTCCAGGTGGGCGGCGATGACGTCCTCATAGCGCGACAACGCCCAGAACCCGATCTCGGGGTTGTGGTAGACGGGCGCCTCATCGCGCAGCCGTTTATAGACGGGGAAGGGGTTGTGCACGATCTCCCGGTTGAACGGGTTGTACTCAACCATGGGCGGCTCCTTGCTCGGGGGTGGCGGCCTGCGCCGGCGGCAGACCCGGGGGGCTGTCGAAGGGGCCGGTGGCCGGGGACGGCGAGCGCAGGGCGAGGTGGCCGAACCCGGCGCCGGGGCGGGCCGGCCGCGGTGGCGATCACTCCGGGGAGCGGGCGGCCGATGCCGGCGGCGGCCCCGGCGGTCACCGGCCGCCCGCCCGCCAGAGATCTGCTGTTCATCGGGTACCCGGCCTTTCCGCAGCCCCAGGGCCGGTCAGAGGCGCTCGGCGATGGCCTTGATCTCCAGGTACTCCTCGAACCCGGCCACGCCGCTCTCCCGGCCCACCCCGCTTTGCCGGTAGCCGCCGAAGGGGACGTCGGGCCCGTAGAACAGGCCGCCGTTGACCGAGATCGTCCCGGTGCGGACCCGGTCGGCGACCGCGCGGGCGCGCTCGGCCGAGGCGCTGATCACCATGCCCGACAGGCCGTAGCGGGAGTTGTTGGCGATCCGCACCGCATCGTCGTCCCCGTCGTGCGCCAGCACGCACAGCACCGGGCCGAAGATCTCCTCCTGGGCGACGGTGGCGTTCTCGTCCACCTCCGCCAGCACGGTCGGCTCCACGTAGTAGCCGGTGGGCAGGTGCTTGGGGACGCCGCCGCCGAGCACCAGGCGGGCGCCCTCGGCGACGCCCTTGTCGATGTAGCCCAGCACCCGCTCCCGCTGCCGCTCGTTGATCAGCGGCCCCATGAGGGTGCCCGGGTCGGCCGGGTCGCCATAGGGCCACTCGCGCAGCGTCTCCACCAGCATCTCCAGGCCCTCGGCGTAGCGGGAGCGCGGCAGCACCAGCCGGGTGAGGATGGCGCAGCCCTGCCCGGCGTGGGTGGTGATCTGGAAGGCGGCGTTGCCGACCACCGCGCGCATGTCGGCGTCGTCCAGCGCCAGCAGCGCCGACTTGCCGCCCAGCTCCAGGAAGACCTTCTTGATGGTGGCGGCTCCGGCGGCCATCACCGAGCGGCCCACCGCGGTGGAGCCGGTGAAGGAGATCATGTCCACCCGCGGGTCCTCGGCCAGCAGGGCGCCCAGCTCGTGCCGGGAGGAGGGCACCACGTTGAGCACCCCCGGCGGCAGGTCGGTCTCCTCGGCGGCCAGCCGGCCCAGCAGCGTGGCCGTCCACGGGGTGTCGGGGGCGGGCTTGAGCACCACGGTGTTGCCGGCGGCCAGGGCGGGACCGATCTTGGCGAGGTTGATCTGCATGGGGAAGTTCCACGGCGTGATCGCCCCGACCACGCCGATCGGCTCGCGCCGCAGCAGCCGGCGCGAGCGGATGCCGTACGGCTCGGCGACCCCCAGGTCGGTGGTCCACGCGTAGTTTTCGGCCAGGTCGGCGACCCAGCCGAGCCCTTCGATGGGGGAGTCGAGCTGGGCGCCGTGGGTCAGCGTCACCGGTGAGCCGGCCTCGGCGACGATGGTGGCGCGCAGCCGTTCGGCGTGCTTGGTCAGCGCCTGCTGCAGCTGGCGCAGGCAGTGGACGCGAAAGCGCACATCGCGCGGCCAGTCGGTTTCGTCGAAGGCGCGGCGGGCGGCGGCGATCGCGGCGTCCATGTCGGCGGCGGTGCCGTCGGCGGTGACGCCGATCTCCTCCTCGGTGGCGGGGTTGACGTTGGGGAAGACGCCTCCGTCGCGGGCCTCCACCAGCCGTCCGCCGATCAGCATCCGCTCTTCGCGCGCGATGTCTGCCTGCCCGTCCGCCATCGCGGCCCCTTCCGGTCGACGCGGCACCGCCGGCCCGATTTGAAAACTTAATGATATATATTATCGGCAAAATTCAGGGCCGCCAATGGCGCGAGAGTGCGGGTCCGTCCCGGCCACCGAGGAGGCGTCGATGCGCTTCGCAGACAGAGTCGCCATCGTCACCGGCGCGGGTCAAGGCATAGGCGAGGCGTACGCCAAGGCCCTGGCCGCCGAGGGCGCCAAGGTCGTGGTCGCCGACCTCAACGGCGAGCAGGCCGAGCGGGTCGCCAAGGAGATCGCCGCCACCGGCGGCACCGCCCGTGCCGTCGTCGTGGACGTGGCCGACCCCGCCAGCGCCCAGGCCATGGCCGACGCCGCCGTCGCCGCGTACGGGGGCATCGACTACCTGGTCAACAACGCCGCCATCTACGGCGGCATGCAGATCGAGTCCCTGATGAAGGTGGACCTGGGCTACTACCGCCGCTTCATGGCGGTCAACATGGACGGCGCGCTGCACTGCACCCGCGCCGTTCACAAGGCGATGCGCGAACGCGGCGGCGGCGCGATCGTCAACCAGTCCTCCACCGCCGCCTGGATGGCCGGCGGCTTCTACTCCATCGCCAAGGCCGCCCTCAACAGCCTGACCGTCAACCTGGCCGCCGAGCTGGGCTGGATGGGCATCCGCGTCAACGCCATCGCCCCCGGCCCCACCGACACCGCCGCCACCCGCCGGGTGGTGCCCGCCGAGCTCATCGACCCCATGGTCCAGGGCCTGATGATCAAACGCATGGGCACCCCCGCCGACCACGTGGGCGCGCTGAAGTTCCTGCTGTCGGACGAGGCGAGCTGGGTGACCGGCCAGATCATCGCCGTCGACGGCGGCCACATCGTCCGCCTCTGAAACACCCCCTCGTCCTTCCCGCCCGCCTACGCTGACAGAGGGCGCGGCGCACGGAGCGAGCCGAGGAGAAGAAAGGCATGGGCGATCACTCTCACCACCACGGCCACGGCAAGGACCTCGACTGGAACGCCATGGGCGAGTCCATCGAACTCCGCGCCGAGGTCTACCGTCCGCTGTATGCGCAGATCATCGACGCCGTGCGCGAGCGCATGCCCGACCCGTCCCTGGTCATCGACGCCGGCAGCGGACCCGGCGTGGTCAGCTGCGCCCTGGCCGAAGCCTTCCCCCGCGCCGAGGTCGTCGCCCTCGACAACGCCCCGGCGCTGCTGGAACGCGCGCAGCGGCGCGCTGATGCGGCGGACCTGCGCGTCCGCACCCTGCTCGGCCAGATCCCCGACGCCTTCGCCGGCTTGGCGGGGGCCGATGTGGTCTGGTTCGGCCACTCCCTGCACCACGTGGGCGACCAGAAGGCCGCCCTGGCCGCCGCGGCGCGCGCCATGGCCGCCGGCGGTCTGCTCGTCCTGCTGGAAGGCGGCCTGCCCGCCCGCTGGCTGCCGCGCGACATCGGCATCGGCCGTCCCGGCCTGCAGGCCCGGCTGGAGGCCGCCCGGGAGGAGTGGTTCGCCGCGATGCGCTCGGCGCTGCCCGATGCCCGGCACGAGGTGGAGGACTGGCCCGCCCTGCTGGCCGCCGCCGGCCTGAAACCCGCCGGCACCCGCAGCTTCCTGCTCGACCTGCCGGCCCCCGTCCCGCCGAAGGTCCGCGACCACCTGATCGCCATGCTGGAACGCGAACGGGAGGCCACCGCCGAGCACCTGCCGGCCGAGGACCTGGCCACCCTCGACCGCCTGCTGGATCCCGACGACCCGGCGGGACTGCGCCGCCGCCCCGATGTGTTCCTGCTGGACGCGCAAACCGTCCATTTCGCGGTCAAGGAGTGACCCACCGCCCGGGACGGCCGCCCGGCCGCGGGGGACCTTCCGCCACGGCCCGCCCTCCCGTGGGCCGGGTTCCCTGGACGGGCCGGGCACCCGTTCGGCCAGGATGTTCTCATCGACTGCGCTGGGGCCGCTCAGGGGCGTCCGCTCGATCACCCCGCCCAGGTCTGGCGCTTCCGCGACAAGTTCGGCGTGGTGATCCTCAACGCTTGCGGGCGGACCGGCCCGGCGGGCTGTGGGGCCACCCCGACCAGACCGAAGGCCCGGCCGTCTTCGCCGGAAAACGCGAGCCCCGCCGGACGGTGGACTGAGCCTCTCCCGGGCCGCAGCCGGGGCCGAGGGACGTCCCGGAGTCAGGGTTTGACGGCGATCCGGCCGGTGTCGATGCGGATGAGCAGCAGGCGCTCGCCGGTGCGCTCGAGGAACTCGTCGGTGGCCTTGCGCGCGCCCTTCCAGTACCCGTAGTCGTCGATGATGAGCACGCCCCCGGAGACCAGGCGCGGATACAGGTGCTCCAGCTCGTGCTTGGTCGAGGCATACCAGTCGGTGTCCAGCCGCAGCAGCGCGATCTGCTCGGGCGCTTTGGCGGGGACGGTCTCCTCCACCGGGCCCTGCACATAGTGGATCCGCTCGGCCGGGTAGGGCACCTGGGCGAACCCCTCCTGGACGTCCTCCAGTGAGGCGTAGGCCCACACGCCGGCGGTGCGGTCGGAGGCGGCCAGCAGGTGGGCGGCGGAGCGGCCGTCGTGCCGCAGGTCGTGCCCGGACGGCGGAGGCATGCCCTCGAAGGTGTCGAACAGGTACAGGTCCCGGGAGTGGTCGCCGGCCATGTCCAGCGTCCGCGCCACGGCGTGCATGCTGCCGCCCCGCCACACCCCGCACTCGACGATCGCGCCGGGCACCGCATGGTCGTGGATGTAGCGGGTCGCGGTGATCAGGGCGTGCAGCTTGGCGTTGCCCGTCATCGTGTACGGGCGGACGGCTTTGATGATGGCGCGGTAGTCCTCATCGAAGTCGGCCGGGAACTTGTCTTTTCCGGCCTTCGGACGCTTCTTCTCCGCCTTCGGAGGCCGCTGCGGAGCCGCGGCCTTGGTCAGCCGGTATCCGGTGACCGAGGCCAGTATCCGGTTCGTCCGCCTCCTCCATCCGCTCACCTCCACATGACATCACGGGGAAGGCCCGTCGCACGGGGACGGAGGAGTAAAGGCACGTCCGGATCTTGTTCCTGGTCTGTTTGCCGGCGCCCCGCCCGGCCGGACTCACCGGCCGCCGAGGCCGGGGGAGCGGCGCTCGGCGAAGGCGCCCATGTCCTCCCGGAATCCGGGGCTGTGCGAGCCGAGCTCCATCGCATGCGCCTCGTCGGCCAGGTGGCGGTGCAGGTCGTTGCCGGGCGCGGTGCTCAGCGGCGCCTGGCCCACGTGCACACCCTCGCGAGGTGCTGTGCGTCCTGGGGCTGCGGGCCGCGCTGAACCGGGGACGGCCGCCCGGCCCCGAAGGTTCGATCATGAGGCTGCTCATGGCCCGCCGCGCCCGGGCCGCCGCCGGGCTCGCCCTGGCCATCGAATGCTCTTGAGCCTGCTGGCCGGCCTGACGCCCTCGAGCGCGGTGCCTGGCGGCAGCGGCCGCGGCACCGGCGAAACCCGGCGCCTCGCCATCGCTGAATGGATCTTGGGACTGCCCCGAGAACGATCGCCCGGCCGTGACGTACCGTTCCGGGAACTGATCACCCGACGAGCCGAGGGGGAGTGATCACATGCCCATCCCCGAGGGGCAGCCGATCATCGACACGATGATCGGGTTCCCGATGCGGGACCCGAAGCAGGCCTACGCCCACATCACCCGGCAGACCAAGGACGCCGAGTCCAGGGAACGGCTGAAGATGCCGGCCGGCTACATGTTCAAGGACATTCCCGACCACGAGGGACTGCAAGAGGACCCGGTCGCGGTGACGCTGGCGGAGATGGACAAACACGGCATCGCCGTCGGCCTGGTCGGCCTCCGCAGCGAAGAGGGCAGACGCGCGGTGCGCGAGCACCCCGACCGGTTCGTCGGCTGCCTGAGCGTCGATCCCAACAAGGGCATGGACGCCGTCCGCGAGATCGTCGCCATGCACGCCGAGTACGGCATCCGCGCCGTGGACGTCTTCCCCGCCGGGACGTTCCCGCAGGTCGCCATCAACGACAAGAAGATGTACCCGATCTACGCCAAGTGCGTGGAGCTGGACCTGCCCATCTTCGTGTGCGCCGGGGTGCCCGGCCCCCGGGTGCGGATGGAACCGCAGAAGGTGGAGTACCTGGACGAGGTCATGTACGACTTCCCCGAGCTGACCCTCGTCACCCGCCACGGCTGCGAGCCCTGGACCGACCTGGCCGTCAAGCTCATGCTCAAGTGGCCGGGCCTGCACTACTCCACCAGCGCCTTCGCCCCCAAGCACTACCCGCGCGAGATCATCGACTACGCCAACACCCGCGGCGCCGACAAGGTCCTTTACGCCGGCTACTTCCCCATGGGCCTGACGCTGGACCGCATCATGCGCGAGCTGCCCGCCGTCCCCTTCAAAGACTCGGTGTGGCCGAAGTTCCTGTACGACAACGCCGCCCGCATCCTCAAGCTCACCTGAAGTCACCCGGGCGGGAGGCCGCCCCGCGGGGGACGGCCTCCCGCCCGGGCGGTCAGCCGGCCGGCAGGGTCAGGCGGGCGTTGGTCATCTTGACCGTGCCGGGGACGGTGGCGTCCCAGTACAGGGGGTCCTTGGTGTCGACGACCAGCATGATGCGGTGGCCGCGCGGGACGTCGTAGGCGGTGGCCTGCAACGGCAGGGAGAGGCGGTGGGTGCGGCCCGGCTTGGATGAGCGCAGGGTCGTCGCGTTGTGGGTGATGAGCCGTCCGGTGCCCTTGGCGTCCACGTCGTACAGGTAGGCGATGAGGGTGACGCTCTTGCCGCTGGGGGTGACGGACGCCTGCAGGCGGGGGATGCCGCGCAGGCGGACGGTCTTCTTGCGGGCCGGCAGCGTCCACACCGCGGCGTCGCGGCGGGAGATGCGCTTGGTGGGGGCGGTGATGGGCACGCCGAAGGTCTGCCCGCCACCGCTGAGCAGGGCGATGCCGCCGTTGGCCACGGTGTCCTGACCGGCCCGGAAGGAGCGCTTGGCCAGGGCGGTGGTCACCGGGGCGCGGCGGTAGGACTCCCAGGAGCGGGCGCGTTCGACCTTGCGGCTCCAGGCGACCTCGGAGTGGAGCGAGGGTTCCTTGTCGATGCCGTTGCGGACTCCGCGCAGGTGGCGGTCGAACCAGCGGTGGGCGTCCCGCCAGCCGGCGTTCGGCAGCCCCAGGACGCCGGTGAGGCTGGTGGAGGCGTGGTCCCCGATGCCCAGGCGCAGCCGCTTGGGGCCCTTCAGGCGGCCGAAGTAGTCCAGCAGCTGGTTGGGCGGGAAGAGGCTCTCCCCGTAGGCGTTGAGGATGTAGACCGGCACCTTGCGCTTGTTGATGCCCTGCAGGTAGGTGCGGGGGGAGCGCTCCTTGCCCCACCGGATGACCTGCGGGATGTTGCGGTTGGCCTCGTAGTCGGCCATGACGCGGGCGGTCTGCGGACTGTAGCGCCCCGTCAGCCGTCCCGAGGCGAACAGCAGGTAGTAGATCTGGGAGTGCCGGGTCTGCCCGGCATACAGCGACTCCACCATGTCGCCCCAGGTGTCCATCGCGACGACCGCCGACACCCGCGGGTCCTTGCTCGCCAGCATCAGGCTGATCCCCGACCCGTAGGAGATCCCGCCGAAGCCGATGCGCCGCCGGTCCACCGGCGTGTTCGCGATCAGCCAGTCGATGGCCTTGGACCCGTCGGCGATGTCCAGCGGCCCGGCCACATCGATCCCGCCGCCGGAGTTGAAGAACCCCCGGGCGGTGTAGCTGAGCACGATGTAACCGCGCTCGGCGAACTTCACCGCCTGTGCGATGTACTCGTGGTCCTCCAGCGACCAGCTGGAGATGAACACGATCGCCGGGTGCGGCCCCTTGCCCTTGGGGACGAACACGTTCCCGTCCAGCTTCACCCCGCCCGCCCCGGGGATCGTCACCTCCCGGTAGGAGTACCCCTCGGCGGCCGAGGCCGGTGCGGGCGCGCCGACCATGAGCGCCCCCAGCACCGTCCCCGTCCCGAGCAGCGACATCGCTTTGCGGAATCCACTCAACCCGGCACTCCGATCTCTGCAAGTACCTAGTTACTGATCAATAGGCGCATTTAGTGTGACATAGGTCGCACGGCGGTAGATACGGGGCGGGTGGTGGATGCCGGGCTCCCGCGCACGCCCAACGCTCAGTGACCGCGCGCGGCGACCCGCCGTTTGCGCACGAGCGCAGGCAGCAGGGCCAGCGCCGCCAGGGCGAGCACCAGGTTGCCGGCCAGCGCGACGGTGAAGGCCCCGGCATGGACGTTCGGGTCCGCGGCGGCCTCGTGATCGCCGCCGAGCGCGGCGGAGAAGACCAGGCCGAGGACGGTGACGCCGAGCGACATGCCGATCTGCACGGCCGTCTCGAGCACCCCGCCGGCCGCACCGGCGTCCTCGGCCGGCACGCCGCGCAGCGCGGTGCCGATCAGGAGGCTGACCCCGAGCCCTTCGCCGAAGCCGATCACGGCCAGCGCCGGCAACAGGAGCCGGCCGGTCAGGCCGCTCCCGGCGCTCCAGGCGGTGAGCAGCAGGGCCAGGGTGCCCGCGGCGTTGGCGGCGTACCCGACGGTGAGCACGTGATGGCCGATCCGGGCCTCCAGACGCGGCCCCAGCAGTGAGGCCAGCGCGAAGGCCGCCGCGAGCGGGAGGAAGGTCAGGCCGGCGGCGATCGGCGAATGCCCCATACCGTTCTGCAGCTGCAGCGTCAGAACGAAGAACAGGCCCGCGTTGCCCGCGAAGAAGACCACCGCGAGCGCGTTGCCGGCGGCGAACGCCCGCCGCCGAAACAGCGCGGGATCGACCAGCGGGTCACCGCCGCGCGCGGCCAGAGCGCGCTCCCAGGCCAGGAAGGCGACGGCGGCCGGCGCCGCGGCGATCAGCGAGATCCGGGTCCAGGCCGGCCAGCCGGCCTGATGGCCGAACGTGAGCGGCACCGACAGCAGGAGCAGCGCGGTGCTCAGCAGCGCGACACCGGCCGGATCCAGGCGCGCCCTCCGCCCGGCGGCGCGTCCGGCGGGGAGGACACGGGCGGCGCCGGCCAGGGTGAGCAGCCCGAGCGGGACGTTGACCAGGAACACGTTGCGCCAGCCCAGCCCGAACAGATCCAGGTGGATCAGCAGCCCGCCGATCACCTGGCCGGCGATGGAGGCCAGCCCGATGGTGGCGCCGAAGACGGCGAACGCGATGGCACGGGCCCGTCCGGTGAAAGACGTCTGCAGGAGGGCCAGCACTTGCGGGTAGAACATCGCCGCCCCCACGGCCTGCAGCGCCCGGAAGGCGATCAGCGCCGCCGGGCCGCCGGCGAGCCCGGCGGCCAGCGAGGCCAGCGTGAAGACGGCCGTCCCGGTCAAAAACAGCCTCCGGGCGCCGAACAGGTCGCCCAGGCGGCCGCCGGTGACCAGCAGCAGCCCATACACCAGCACATAGCCGCTGACGGCCAGCTCGACCTGCGCGAACGTGGCGTTCAGCGAGGCCTGGACGGACGGCACCGCCACGTTCACGATGAACGAGTCCATGATCGCCATGAAGGTGCCGGCCATGGCCACCAGCAGTGCCCACAGGCTCTGCCCGCGGATCCGTTCCGTCCCCGGCCCGGGGAGCGGCTCGCCGCCGGCCGCGTTCTGCTCGATGCCCCTTTCCGCCGGGACCTCGGTCGGTGAGCTCATCTTGAGTCCGCTTCCTTTCCGCTGCTTCGGACCCTCAGCACCGTCGTCCCTGCGGCGGGCCGGAACAATGGCGAAGCGGATCACAGCGGATAAGCGAGAGTTATCGATGCTGGAGCGGCACGAGATCGACAGTTTCCTGGTGCTGGCCGAAGAGCTGCACTTCGGACGCACCGCCGAGCGTCTGCGGCTGTCCCAGGCCCGGGTCAGCCAGATCATCGGGAAACTGGAACGCAAGATCGGCGCGCCGCTGTTCGAACGCACCAGCCGCCGGGTGAGCCTCACCCCGCTGGGCGCGAGACTCCATGCCGAGCTGGAGCCGCTCGTCCGGCGGATGGACGCGGCGGTGAAGCGGGCCATCGCAGAGGCGAAGGGGGTCGAGGGCCTCCTCCGCGTGGGATTCCTCGGCTCGGGCGCCGGCGAGCTCACCCAAAAGATCATGGACACGTTCCGGTCCCGGCATCCCGGCTGCGAGATCCGGATGCGGGAGACGCACTTCGCCGACCCGCTCGGCCCCCTCCGCGACGGGGAGGTCGATGTGCTGCTGACCCGCCTGCCGGTCGAGGAGCCCGACCTGACGGTGGGGCCCGTGGTGCTGGCGGAGCCGCGCGTCCTGGCCGTCCCCGCCCGCCATCCGTTCGCCCGCCGCCGGAGCGTCCGCCTGGAGGACCTGGCCCGCGGCACGGTCTTCGGCGTGACCGGGCCGGCACCGCGGTACTGGTGGGACTTCCACGTGCCCCCCAAGACGCCCAGCGGCCGGCCCATCCCCCGCGGACAGTCGGTGGCCACCTTCCAGGAACTGCTCGCACTCATCGCGGCCGGCCAGGGCATCTCCCCGGTCGCCGCCTCCGTGGAGCGCTACTACGCCCGCCCCGACATCACGTTCATCCCGATCGAGGACGCCCCGCCCACCGAGGTCGCCGTGGT
>NZ_MOYN02000019.1:0-37572 GCF_001896795.1 Thermomonospora sp. CIF 1 | reverse complement strand
CCATCTGCAGCTTCTCGGCCTCCAGGGAGCCTTCCGCGTGGGTGGCCAGCACGGCCTGGTAGCCGCCGTAGTCGCGCGCGGTGAGGTCGGAGATGAAGTTCAGCAGCCTCAGCCGCCGCTCGGCGGGCACGGCCGCGGCGTAGTACTTCTCCAGCACCGCGCGCACCTGCGGGTCCTCCCAGTCGGCGCCGCCCGGCCCGGTGGCCAGCAGTCCGCCGGACAGGTCCATCAGGATCGAGACCGCCTCGGCGTAGCCGTGGGCGAAGTGATACTTGGCCATGTTCGTGGTGAGCGGGTCGGGCAGCAGGATGCCGTGCTCCCCGGGCCGCGAGCGCAGCGCCGCCAGCTCCGCCAGCCCGCGCACGGTCTCGGCGTAGGAGATCAGCCGGGCGAGCTTCTCCCGGACATGGCCGGCCTCGGCGATTCCGTTGGCCTCGGCGATCAGCTGGGCCGCGCCGATGAACATGTCCAGCAGCGGCAGCTTGTAGTTGATCGCGGTGAACCGGTGGTAGTCCACGAACGCGATGGCCAGCGGGCCGGCGCGGTCGGCGGCGCGGTTGAGGAACACCCGGTCCTTGGGCACGCGCACGTCGTCGAACACCGTCAGGCTCTCCAGCAGCTTGTGCCGGCTCGACAATGGGTGTTCGAACTCGTTGCGCTCCCCGTGCAGGTACGGGGAGACGTACAGGGTCAGCCCGGGCGTGTCGACCGGGATCGCGAACGACACGGCGTAGTCGGCGTCGTCCGGGCCCATCGCGCGGGTGGGCAGCACGACCAGCTCGTCGGCGTTGGCCGAGAAGCTGGTGTGGCACTTGGCGCCCCGCACGGTGATCGAGTCCGCGTCCTCGTCGACGATCCGCAGATACAGATCGGGGTCGCGCTGGGCGTGCGGCGGGACCGCGCGGTCGCCCTTGACGTCGGTCTGGGCGACGGCTAGGGCCAGGTCGCCGTCGCGGCAGTGCCGGTAGAACGCCCGCGCGTTCTCCAGGCCCTCCCCGGAGGTGGCTCGCAGCAGCGCGAACAACGCGTCGGAGCCGACCTCCTTGAGCACGATCGTGCCCGCGCCGAGGCGGGAGACCTCCTCGATCAGCCGCCCGCGGCGCACCAGGTCCTCCCTGGTCCGGGGGATGCGGAAGAACGCCGAATACTCCCCGTCGTCGTCCCTGGCGACGGCCAGTTCCGGCTGCAGCTCGGTGATCTGGTAGCACAGCGCGGAGTGGTCCACGGCGACCCGCAGCTCGGGGTCGGCCGTGACGTCGGGGACCGGGCGGCCGCGGTAGATCACCCGGCGGCCGTCTCGCAGGCCCGCCCGGTACTGGTCGGCGTTGCGCAGCATGGGTTCGGTCCTCCCGCTCAGGGTCGCGCGCCCTCGGGCGCCGACAGCTCTTGGGACATCGCCGTGACGATCTGGTCGATCTGCTCGGCCGGCAGTTCTCGGGCGCCGCCCAGCAGCCCGGTCACCGTGACATGGCCGGTGGTGACCAGCCCGGCGTCGGTGTCGGCGAAACGCGGGCCGGCGACGCGCTCGATGTTGACGAACCGGTGCAGCCTCAGCCCTTCGTCGACGTTCGACAGGTCCAGGCCCGCGGTGCTGACCGGGCTCAGCGGGGCGGGCCGCACGCTCTTGATCGCTTCGGGGTCCACGTCCGGGACGTTGATGTTCAGCACCGTGCGGGGCCTGGCGTGCTCGACCAGCCAGCGCAGCGCCGAACGGGCCACCAGCGCGGCGGTGTCGAACCGGGCGCCCGGCAGGTCGCCGCAGCTGACCGCGAGCGCGGAACGGCCGAGCATCGAGGCCGTCAACGCGGCGCCCACGGTGCTGGAGAACAGGACATAACGCCCGGTGTTCCAGCCGGGGTTGATGCCCGACACGACCACATCGGGCGGTGTTCCGAACCGTCCCAGGCACGCGGCGAGCACGGCGAAGGACGGCGGCGCGTCCACCCAGTAGGTCTCCACGTCCTCCAGGCCGTTCAGCACCATCGTGCCCACCTTGATCACGGTGCCGTCCGCGAAGGTGCCCAGCGAGGTGCCGCTGCCGCTCACGTCTCCCAGGGGCGCGACGATCAGAACGTCATGGCCTTCGTCGCGCACTGCCCGGGCGAGGACGTGTAGTCCTTCCGAGGCGACGCCATCGTCGTTGGTCAGCAGCAACCGCATGGCTCTCCTCACTCACTGCCGGTCGAGCAGCTCGATTGTGACCATAGATTCGCTGATTTGTCCATGGGTGGGCCATGGTGATCTAAGTTTCAACAGCATGATGTGGCTCAAGGTGGCTTGACCTGTCCTGCAGGGGAGAAATATTGTGACTAGTAAATCACAATTGAAGTCGCGGAGGCAGCCATGAGGATCGAGGTGGACACGACGGTGTGCGCCAGCCACGGGCAGTGCGAGTTCATCGCGCCCGAGGTGTTCGGCCTCGATGACGAAGGCAGGCTGAACTACGTCGCCGAGCCCCCTCCGGGGGAGGCCGAGAACATCGAGCGCGCGGCCCGGGCCTGCCCCACGGGCGCTATCAAGATCATCAAGTGACGCCTTCGCATGACCGTGCGCGGTCGCACGGGCCCTTTGGCGGTGGCCCCTCCGGCGCACGGCGAAGCGACCGCGGCGCCCGCCGGGGAGCGTGCGGCGGCCTCGTCGGGGGCCGGAGGGCTTCCCGGCGGGCGGGTGCCGGAGCACCGGCTGAGGCTCCGGCCCCCGCCCGCCGAATCAGCCCTCGTCCTTGGCGTCGCGCTCCTTGCGGAGGCTCAGCAGCAGGTCCTGGTGCAGCTCCATCCAGATGTCGTGGTAGGAGTCGGCGAGGGGACGCGCGAACGCCGCGATCTCCCCGTTCCTGATCCGCGCCAGCGCGTTCTCCAGCCGCACCACATAGGTCTCGAACCGGTTGATGGCGGAGGCGAGGTCCTTGAGCACGACGGTGACCCGGTCGTGCACCTGGCCCAGCCGCGCCACCACGTCGTCGTCATAGGCGCGGTCGGTGTGATCGTTGGGCTGTCCCGTGTCCGACCGCACCTGCCAGTCGGTGCACACGCGCTTGAACTCGCCGTTGATCGGCAGGAACGCCTCATAGGCGGTGGTCAGCGCCGACTGCCGCGCAGGGTCGGCGACGTCGGCCTCCAGCAGCTCCGCGTGGGCGTCCTTACCGGCCGGGGTCAGCATGCCGCCGGCCATGCGGCCCTCCCGCCGCATGACGAGCTTCTCCTCGACCAGCGCGGTGAGCTGCGCGGCCACCTCCTCGGCCGCCAGCCCGGAGATCGCGGCGACCAGTTCGTCGGACGCCAGGCCCTTCACCCGCAGTGCGTGCAGCACGAGGAACCGGGGGTCGCTTGCAGTGGTCATGGTCATCGGGATCCCTCCCTGGAACCCCCGCCTTCAGGCGAGGAAGGAAACGGACTGTTGCGGAGCAGTCGGTCTTAGGGGGAGTCTCAAAGGGCTGTCAGGCCCGAGGGGATTCCTCCCGGCCGGGGCCGATGCCCCGGCCGGGGCTGCGGGCCTGCCACGGACTCGCCCGCCCTCGGGCGGGAAGCGGTCGGCCGATCACCTCGCATCTTCCGCGGACCCGGACGAGGCGGTGATCATCTCCCGCAGGGAGTTCTTGTTGAGCTTGCCGGTCGGGAGCCGGGGGAGCCGGTCGACGAACAGCACCTCCTTGGGCGCCTTGAACCGCGCCAGCCGCTCGCGGCACCACTCGATGAGCTCTTCCGCGCTCACCTCGCCGGAGGTCTCCACCACCGCCGTGACCTTCTCGCCGAACTCCGGGTCGGGCGTGCCGATCACCGCCGCGTCCAGCACCCGCGGGTGGGCGGACAGGACGTTCTCGATCTCGATCGGGTAGATGTTCACCCCACCGGAGATGATCGTGTGGCTCTCCCGGCCGCTCAGGTAGAGGAAGCCCTCCTCGTCGAGCCAGCCCAGGTCGCCGACGGTGCGCCAGCCATGGCGGTGCACCGGTTCGCCGTCGCCGTCATTGCGGTAGGCGGTCGAGGCCTCGGGCTCGAACCATACCTTGCCGATTTGACCGGGCGGCAGCACGGTGCCCTGCTCGTCGGTGATGTGCACCCGGCCGGATAGGGGCTTGCCGACGGTTCCCGGGTGGGTGAGGGCGTCCTGCGGCGAGACATAGGTGTGCCCATAGCCCTCGGAGGCGCCGTAGTACTCGTGCAGGATCGGACCCCACCATCGCATCACGTCCTCCTTGAGCTCGGCCGAGCACGGCGCCCCGGAGGTCACGGCCACGCGGTGGTCCCGCAGCCGGTAGCGGGCCTTGACGTCGTCGGGCAGGCGCAGCAGGCGCACCAGCATCGTCGGCACCCACTGCGAGTGGGTGACGCGGTACCGGTCGATGGCGGCGAGCGCCGCCTCGGCGTCGAAGCGCTCCAGGCACACCACCGTTCCGCCGAGCGACAGCACCATCAGCTGGAAGGTGAACGGGGCGGCGTGGTAGTTCGGCGCCGGGGACAGGAACACGGCGTCCGCCCCGAGCTCCAGCTTCTTGGCCAGCGCGCCGTGCCGGGCGGGGGCGTCGGCGGGATGGACGTCCAGCAGCCGTTGCCGGAACGCCTTCGGCCTGCCGGTGGTGCCGCCGCTGTAGAGCACGCGCGCGCCGAGCCGCTCGTCGGGGACGGGGGTGGTCGGCCGGCCGGCGAGCGCCTCCTCGAACGCCGTGAAGCCGGGCGGCGGATCGTCGACGCTCAACGCCGTGATCCGGTCGCCGCAGCCGAGCCGGTCCAGCACGTCCGCCACCGCCTGGGCGCATCTGGCGGAGGTGACCACGGCGCCGGGCGCCTCACCGCCGAGCGACTCGGCCAGCAGGGCCGTCAGCTCGGTGACGGTCAGGTGCCAGTTGATCGGCGTGACGTACAGCCCGGTGCGCATGCCCGCGGCGACCACGACCGGCCATTCGATCCGGTTCTCCATCACGATCACCAGGGGGCCGCCGCGTCGCACCCCGTGGGCGCGCAGGAAGTGCGCCAGCTGGTTGGAGCGGGCCTCCAGCTCACCGTAAGTGAGTGAGTCGCCACTGCCCGCCATGACATAGGCTTGCGCGTCCGGATGTCGCTGCGCGATCTTGGCCGGATACACGATGCGGGACCGCCTTCGTCGTCGATGCCAGTTCTTTTGTGAATGTTAAGTCGCTTAGTAGTGTGGCGCAATGGGTCCGGGTTGCCGGACTTCTGGACTGATCTTGCAGCGCTCCCTGTGTGAACTCGTGGAGCTCTCACTCTTCCCAAGCGCCCCCTGATGTGTTTTAGTGATGATACGTTCGCAAACGAGCGGCTGAGCGAGGAGGACAGCGGTGCCCGAGGAAGCCACCGTCGACCTGATGGACCTGAGGGTCTTCGCAGAAGGCCGCGACCATGAGGTCTTCCGCGTACTGCGCGATCACGATCCCCTGCACTGGAACGACGAGCCGGACGGCCGCGGCTTCTGGTCCGTGACGCGGTACGCCGACATCCAGCAGGTCGCCTCCGACTACAAGACCTTCTCCTCCGCTGAGGGCACGCAGATCCAGGACCGGCGGGCTGAGGGCCGGGGCGACCCGAGCATCCACAACATGGACCCGCCCGAGCAGGCCGTGCTGCGTCGCATCGTCGTGCCGTACATGCGCCCGGCGAAGGTGCGGCAGATGGAAGGGGTGATCGTCGAGGCCATCGACAGCCTGCTGGACAAGGCGCTCGCCGAGGGCGGAGCGGAGGAGGACTTCGACTTCGTCCACCAGATCTCCGCCCAGCTCCCCCTGCTGATCATCGGCAGGATGCTCGGCGCGCCCGCCGAGGCCTGCCCCCACATGCAGCGCTGGACCAACCAGATCGCCTCAGAGGACCCCGAGTACAGCGCCGGCCCCGAGACCGCGGCCGCCGCACGGGATGAGGTGTTCGCCTACTTCCGCGAGCTGGAACGGGAGCGCCGGGCCGAGCCGCGCGAGGACATCGTCAGCGCGCTCGCCCACGCCGAGGTGAACGGCAAGCCGCTGACCCGCGGCCAGCTCGACGCCTACTACCTGCTGCTCATGGTGGCGGGCAACGAGACCACCCGGAACCTGCTCTCCGGCGGCGTCGCGGCCCTGGCCGCCGAGCCCGAGCAGTGGCGCGCGCTGAAGGCCGACCCGCGAGGCGTGCCCTCCGCCGTGGAGGAGATGGTGCGCTTCGTCTCCCCCGTGCTGTCGATGCGCCGCACCGCCACCCGCGACGTCGAACTCCACGGCAAGACGATCAAGGCGGGGGAGAAGGTCGTCATGTGGTTCTGTTCGGGCAACCGCGACGAGCGGGTGTTCAAGGACCCCGACCGGTTCCGCTACGACCGCTCGCCCAACGAGCACATCGGGTTCGGCTGGGGCGTGCACGCCTGCCTCGGCGCGCACCTGGCCCGCACGGAGGCCCAGCTGTTCTTCCGGCGGCTGATCGAGCGCGGGCTGCGCATCGACGTCCAGGCAGAGCCCGAACGGCTGCAGAGCAACTTCTTCCGCGGCATCAAGCGGCTTCCCGTCCGGCTGGTGAACGACCGTGGCTGAGCGCAACAGGTGGCAGGAGGAGTGGCTGGGCCGGGCTCCGTGCCTGATCGACGGCGAGTGGAGGACCCCCTCCGGCAAGACCCTGCCCGTGATCGACCCCTACACCGAACGTCCGATCGGTGAGGTCGCCGAGGCGGGAGAGGACCTGGTCGAGCAGGCGGTGGACGCCGCCGTGCGCGCCGGCCGCTCCTGGAATCACAGTGAACCGGACGCCCGCGCCGAGACGCTGGAACGGCTCGCGGCGCTGCTCCAGCAGCACGGCGCCGGCCTGGCAGCTCTGGTCACCCGCCAGATGGGCATGCCCATCGCCCTGGCCAAGGCGAGCCAGGCCGAGCTGCCCGCCGCGGTGCTGCGATCGTTCGCCGCGCTCGCCCGCACCACCGCCTGGCGGGAACGGATCGACGGCGCCGAGCTGCTGCGGGTCCCGCGCGGGGTGGTCGGCGCGATCACGCCGTGGAACATGCCGGTGCACCAGATCATCGCCAAACTCGGCGCCGCGCTCGCCGCGGGCAACACCGTGGTGCTCAAGCCCAGTGAGCAGACACCCTTCGACGCCGTCCTGCTCGGCGAGCTGTGCCTGGCCGCCGGCCTGCCCGCCGGGGTGGTGAACATCGTGCACGGCACCGGGCCGGTGACCGGCGCGGCGCTCGCCGCCTCCCCCCGGATGAACGCGGTGTCGTTCACCGGCAGCGTCGCCGCCGGCCGCACGGTCGCCGAGCTGGCCGCGCGGAACCTGGCGCCGGTCACCCTGGAGCTGGGCGGCAAGTCCCCCGCGGTGGTCCTGCCCGACGCCGACCTGGCCACGGCGGTGCCCGCCGTGGTGCGCTCCGGCCTGGTCAACTCCGGCCAGGCCTGCAACGCCACCACGCGGCTGGTGCTGCCGCGCGACCGCGCCGACGAGGCCGCCGAACTGATCGCCCGCACCCTTGCGGAGCTGGTCCCGGGCGACCCGAAGCAGCCGCAGACCACCTTCGGGCCGCTGTCGTCGGCCCGGCAGCGGGACCGCGTGCTGGAGTACCTCGCCGCCGCCGGGGACGCCCCGGCGCTCACCGCCCACGAGGAGACCCTGCCCGAGCACGGATTCTTCGTCGCTCCGCGGGTGTTCACCGACCTGCCCGCCTCCTCCCGGCTGCTGCGCGAGGAGATCTTCGGGCCCGTGCTGGCCGTCCAGTGGTACGCCGACGAGGACGAGGCGGCCCGGCTCGCCGGCGACAGTGACTACGGCCTGTCGGCGGAGGTGTGGTCGGCCGACGCCGACCGCGCGGCCGAGTTCGGCCGTCGCCTGCGCGTCGGCCAGGTCAAGGTCAACGGAGTGCGCACCCGGGAACGCCCCGCCGTCCCCTTCGGCGGGTTCGGCCTGTCGGGATTCGGCCGCGAACTGGGCGCCGAGGGACTGCTGGAGATGACGACCGTGCAGGCGGTGATGAGCTGATGTCCGGACGCAGAATCGTGGTGACCGGCGCGGCCTCGGGCATCGGCCGGGCTCTGGCCGACCGGCTGCTGGCGGCCGGAGACCAGGTCGTCGGCCTCGACCGCGCCCCGTGCCCGGAGCGGATCACCACCTCGCTCCAGGTCGACCTGGGCGACGCCGAGGCGGTGCGCGCCGCCGTCTCCTCCCTGGCCGGGCCCGTGGACGGGATCGCCAACGTCGCCGGCGTGCCGGGAACGGCGCCGCCGGAGGTGGTCCTGTCGGTCAACCTGCTCGGCGCCCGCGTGCTCACCGAGGCGCTGCTGCCGCAGCTGACGGAGGGCGCCGCGGTGGTCAACGTCGCCTCCGTGGCGGCGCACCGCAACACCGTCCCGCCCGAGGCGCTGGACGAACTGATCGAGGCCGACGGCGCCGCCGCCATCGACGCCTGGTTGACGCGCCACCCGCTGTCCGGACCCGCCGCCTACGACACCTCCAAGGCCGCGATGGTGGCGTGGACGGAGAGACTGGCCGCCCGGCTGCTGCCCCGCCGCGTGCGGGCCCTCAGCATCAGCCCCGGCCCCGTCCAGACCCCCATCCTCGACGATTTCCGCACCACCATGGGCGCCGACCGCTTCGACGGCGCGGTCGCCCTGCTCGGCAGGCACGGCACCGCCGGGGAGATCGCCGCGGTGGTCGCCTTCGCCCTCAGCGCGGACGCCTCCTGGCTGAACGGCGTCGACATCCCCGTCGAAGGCGGCCTGTACGCCGCCCGCAAGCATGCCCGCCCGTGACCGGAAAGGAACCCCGAACCGATGGCCCTGAGCAGCACCGGTGACGTCTACCTGCTCGACGGCACCCGCCAGCTGACACGGGAGGTCGTCGGCGGCAAGGCCTACAGCCTCAACCGCATGAGCGCCCTCGGGCTGCCGGTCCCGCCCGCGTTCGCGATCGGCGTCGACGTCTGTCCCGCCTACCACGAGGCGGGCGGCCGGGTGCCCGAGGCGGTGTGGGCCGATGTGCTGAAGCACCTGGCCGAACTGGAGCGCCGCACCGGCCGCCGGTTCGGCGACCCCGGCGCGCCGCTGCTGGTCGCGGTGCGCTCGGGCGCCGCGCGGAGCATGCCCGGCATGATGGACACCGTCTTGAACCTCGGGCTGACCGAGCCGCTGCGGGACGCGCTGGCCGAGCAGAGCGGCAACCGCGAGTGGGCCGAGGACACCTGGAGGCGGTTCGTCCGCTCCTACACCGACACCGTCGGAACGGCGCCGCCGGCCGACCCGGTGGAGCAGCTGCGCGCGGCCGTCGGCGCGGTCTTCCAGTCGTGGTTCTCCGAGCGTGCGGTCGCTTACCGGGAGCGGCACGGGATCGACGACCTGGTGGGCACCGCGGTCACCGTGCAGGCCATGGTCTTCGGCAACCTGGACGACGACTCCGGCACCGGGGTGCTGTTCTCGCGCGACCCCAACACCGGCGAGCCGGGCCTGTTCGGCGAGTGGCTGGCCCGCGCCCAGGGTGAGGACGTGGTCTCCGGCGAACGGACACCGCAGCCGCTGGCGGCCCTGGCCGAGACGCAGCCGGACAACCACGCGGAACTGGTCCGCATCGCGCGCGTCCTCGAAGAGGACCACCGCGACATGGTGGACGTGGAGTTCACCGTCGAATCCGGCAAGCTGTACGTGCTGCAGGCGCGGGCCGGCAAGCGCACGCCGCTGGCCGCCGCCCGGATCGCCGTGGACATGGCCGAGGAAGGGCTCATCGACCGGCGCACCGCGCTCACTCGCATCACCCCCGAGCAGGCCCGCCGTCTGGAGGAGCAGGGCGGCGTCACGGCCGGCGGCGAGCAGCTCGCCAAGGGCCTCGGAGCGAGCCCCGGCGTCGGCGGAGGGATCGCGGTCACCGACACCGAGGAGGCGCTGCGGCTCTCCGGTGAGGGCAAGGCCGTGGTGCTGGTGCGGCCCGCGACGTCCCCCGAGGACGTGCCGGCCATGTTCGCCTCGTCCGCGGTCGTCACCGAGCACGGCGGCAGCACCTCCCATGCCGCGCTGGTGTGCCGGGAGATCGGACTGCCCTGCGTCGTGGGCTGCGGGGACGGCACCATGCGCGAGCTGGCGGGGCGTGCGATCACCGTCGACGGCACCGCGGGAGTCGTGCTGGCCGGGCTGGTCGACACCGAGCAGAGCGGCGCGGAGCACGAGGCGGTCCGGACCCTGGCCTCTTGGGCCGGTGAACTGACCGGACGGACGGGACCGCTGTCGGAGTTGCTGCCGGATGTCGTTGACGCCGCACCCGTAAAGCACTAACGTGAATAAGTATTCACAAAATGTGACGGGATAAGACCGTGGCGGTAAAGACTGGTGATAAAAATCCGCACAGCTCACTCCCTCCAGATGTGGTGCGGGAGAACGAGGCTGCGCGGCAGCACATCCGGCAGCTCATCGCCGGCCTGATGCCGGAGAACACGGAAAAGAGGCCGAACAGGCGGGGACAGGAAACGCGAGAGAAGCTCATCGCGGCGGCCGCGGCCTGTTTCAGCGACTACGGTTACACCCGGACGAGGATCTCCGACATCGTCAGCCGCGCGGGCACCGCACAAGGCAATTTTTATCGCCACTTCTCCAGCCTCGATGAGATCTTCCTGGCCGCGCTGCAGCCCGCGCTGGAGGAGCTGGCGTCGGCCTCGGCGGTGCCGGACCCCTCCGGCGACGAACTGCAGAACCTGATCAACCAGAACATCATCTACCTGCAGACCTATAGCCGTCACCGGCATCTGCTGCGGGTGATGCGTGAGGCCGCGGCCGCAAGTGAGAACGAAGGCTTCGCCTCGCTGTGGCTGCAACTGCGCGCAGGTTTCGTGAAACGAACCCAGCGCTGGCTGGAACGCCTCCACGAACAGGGCAAGATCGGCTCCGCGAACTTCGAACTGCTCGCCGAAGCCCTGGACTCCCTCACCGAGCAAATGGCCTACGTGCACGTCGGCCTGCTCCCGGTGGCCCCGCGCCCGGAGCGCATCCGGGAACTCGCCACGGTCATCGGCGAGGTCTGGTACCGGGCCCTGCCCCCGGTGGAGGAGAAGGCAGCGAAATAACACCCGGCTGCGGCCCGCTGGTCTCCCGGCCGTCCGGTCTGAAACCGGCTCGCCGCCGGGCGGCCGAGCAGCGGGTCACCTCGCCGAAAGTGCCCAGCCACGTCGCCTGCGGAGCGCACGACTCCGGCACGCTCTGCGGGACGAGTCGCGGCGTTCGGCGCCGCTGCCGCCTGCGATGAGCACGTCTCCCTCCATGATCACTCCGTGCCCGCCGGTGCCGATCCCGCGTTTCCCATTCCGCAGCACCGGTTTTATTCCGGGGTCCAACACCCGGGACCAGGCGGGCAGGATCTTTTTATCCTGCGCCCCCAGATACAGGCAGCGGCCGGCCGCGTCGAATCGCAGGGTCCCCCAGAGCGCTATGTCGAGCAGATCGCCGGATTCATGCATCGGAGATGGTGTCGGTGATTTCAGCGCGGGATGGGGGAGCGGCCACCGGAGACGACGTGGCCGCCACCGCGGGCACAGGGGCGGGCCGGTCCCTGCGGTGTTGGACGGCCTGCTCTGACAGCCGGCCGGCGAGCCGGCGCATACCGGTGCCGCGGCCATCATCTGTGCAAAGGCCGAAACGAGGCCGCATTGCTTCCATTAAGATGTGCGGGTCGTCCCGGAATATGTTGCGTCTGTTCTGGTGCGCGGCCGCTTTATTCGCTGTCCAACGCGGGAGTCGGGAAAATGCGTCATGAGGAGCTGCCGCCGGCCATAGGCAAGTACCGGCCCCTGGGCGGACGGTGGCCCTCAAGCAGCTCCATCCCGCCATCGCCGATGACCGGAAAATGCGGGAGCGGCTGCGCCGCGAGGTCGCCGTGATGCAGCGGCTGCGCAGCCCGCGCATCGCCGAGCTGGTCGACGCCGACCTGGACGCCGATCCGCCCTACATCGTCACCCGCTATGTGCAGGGAAGGACGCTGCGCGAGGTCGTCCAGACGGACGGCCCGCTGCGCGGCGAGGCGCTGCTGCGCACGGCCCGGGGGATCGCCGAGGCCCTGGTGGCCGTGCACGGGGCCGGGCATGTGCACCGCGACCTCAAACCGTCCAACGTCATGATGGTGGACTCCGACCCGGTGCTCATCGACTTCGGCATCGCCCAGGAGCAGGACGCCACGCGCCTGACCCGCGACGGGGGCGTCACCGGGTCGGTCGGCTACATGGCCCCGGAGGTCCTGGAGGGCGGCCCGGTGGGACCGGCCGCCGACGTCTTCGCCTGGGGCGCGACCGTCGCCTATGCCGCCACCGGCAGGCCGGTCTTCGGCGACGGCGGGATGCAGGCGGTGGCGCTGCGCACCCTGCAGGGCGCGGCCGACCTGGCCGGGGTGCCCGCGGAGATCCGCCCGCTGGTCACGGCCGCCCTGGCGGTGCCCGCCGCCGCGCGCCCCGACGCCCGCACCCTGCTCGGCGCGCTGTCCTCCCCGGACGCGCTCGCCTCCTTCTCCGCCGCGCACCCGGCCGTCCGCGCTGTCGGCACCGCGACCCACCCGGCCCCGTCCCAGGCCACGGACCGCAGGACGCTGTGGACCATCGTCGCCGGGGTGGCCGCCGCGCTGGTACTGACCGTCCCCGCCGTCCTGATCACCGGGTATGTCAAGAACCGGGGGTCGGGCGCCCCCACGGCGCCGGTGACGGCCACGGTGATCCAGTCCGGTTTTCCCAGGCCGACCTACACCGGCCAGATAGCCAATTGGGCGGAGGGAAAGAAGTTCGCCGACTTCCTGGCCGGCAACGTGGGACGGAAGGTGTACATCAGGTCCCCGCTGGACGAGTCGATAACCCTGCTGGACGGACTGGGGAAACCCTACGGATCCTCCGGTGAATCCTCCGGCGACGACACCGCGGCGTTCTTCGTTTTCTGGACGGACTGCCCTGAGAAACTCGCACCCGGCGAGGAACCGACCAACGAGAAATGCACCGGCTACCAGGTCTTGATCCGGAAAGACCGGTTGAACCGGGCCGGTGTCGACTGGGTGCGCGGGGCGTACTGGTTGACGGGCAATTTCGAGGTGACGGGCGGGGTGATGCACCAGGGAATCGTGGGCTTTGCGCTCGTCCCCACCGAGGCCGCCTGAGACCACCGCCCCTGCCCGGGGGTACGACCGGCGGGGGAGGAGCGGAAGAAGCGCGCAACGAGCCTGACCGTCGGCGGTGCGCACACAAGACGGACGGCCACGGCCCTGTGAGGCCGTCACGTGCCGGGCGGAATCCGCCGGATGCTTCGCCTCCGCGGCCTGGGGCGCCGTCCGGAAGGCACCGGAAAGTGTGGACAAATGTCCACACTTGTGCTCTGCTCTGCTCCGGATCGACGGTGATCCCCGAGGAGGACCGATGACGGACTACCCCTACGCCGGCCGGTTCCCGGTGCACCAGCGCCTGCCCGAACACGGCCGTCCCAGGGAGGAGATCCTCGCCGAGCTGCGCGAGATGGCCGCCGAAGAGGACGCCCGCTGGGAGAACGGCAAGGTCTCCGGCACCATCTACTGCGGCGACCACGCCCACTACGAGTTCATGACCGAGGCCTACGGCCTGTTCGCCCACGCCAACGTCCTCCAGCGCGACATGTGCCCCTCGGCCACCAAGTTCGAGGGCGAGATCCTGGCCATGGCGCTGGACCTCATGCACGCCGGCCACATCACCGGCACCACCCCGGCCGGCCTGGTCACCACCGGCGGCACCGGCAGCATCCTGCACGCCCTGCTGGCCTACCGGGACCACGCCGCCCGCACCCGCGGCATCACCCGTCCCAACTTCATCAAGCCCGAAACCGGCCACCCGGCCTTCGACAAGGCCTGCCACCTGTTCGGCATCGAGCTGCGCGTCGCCCCCATCGACCCGGCCACCACCCTCGTGGACGTCCGGGCCGTCGCCGACCTCATGGACGAGAACACCATCGCGATCATGGGTTCGGCCGGCAACTACGGCTACGGCACCATCGACCCCATCGGCGAGCTGTCGGAACTGGCGCTCTCCCGCGGCGTCGGGCTGCACGTGGACGCCTGCCTGGGCGGCTTCATCCTGCCCTTCGGCGAGGAACTGGGCTATGACATCCCGCCGTTCGACTTCCGCCTGCCCGGCGTCACCAGCATCTCCGCCGACACCCACAAATACGGCTACGGCTTCAAGGGCACCTCGACCCTGCTGTTCCGCGACCGCCGCCTCCGCAACGAGCTGTACTTCTTCTCCACCGGCTGGAGCGGCGGCAAGTACCTGTCCCCGGGCATCGAGGGCTCCCGCTCGGGCGGGCTGCTGGCGGCGACCTGGGCGGCGATGGTGCAGCTGGGCCGCGACGGCTACCGCGCCCGCGCCAAGAAGATCTTCGAAACCTCGGCCAGGATGCAGCAGGCCGTCCGCTCCCACCCCCAGCTGCGCATCCTCGGCGAGCCGACCTTCCTGTTCAGCTTCACCTCCGACGAGTTCGACATCTACCACGTCTACGACTTCATGGCCGGACGCGGCTGGCGCTTCAACGGCCAGCAGTACCCCAACGCCATCCACATGGCGGTCACCCTCCCGCAGACCCGCCCCGGCGTGACCGAGGAGTTCGCCGCCGACCTGGCCGAAGCCGTCGCCTACGCCCAAAAGCAGCACGCCGCGGGCGCCCGGCCCCACTCCGGCGCCATCTACGGGGGAGTGCCCGGCGGCCTGACCGACGAGGCCGACGAGTTCATCCGCCAGATCATGGCCGACATGCTCGACGCCCAGCAGTCGGTGCCGCGGCCGCCCGAGGGGAGGTGACCGTGACCGCTCCCCGGACACCGGCGGGCCTGCCCAGGGACGAAAGCTACGTGCTCACCATCGACCTGGGCAGCGGCGGCCCCAAAACCGCCCTGGTGTCGCTGACCGGCGACATCGCCTGGTACGAGCACGCCCCCGTGCCCACCCGCACCCCGCCCGGCGGCGGCTCCACCCAGGACGCCGACCAGTGGTGGCGCCTGATCGGGGAGTCCGCCCGGCGGGCGATGCGCAGCGGCACCGTCCGCCCCCAGCAGGTCGTGGCGGCCTCCTGCACCGGCCAGTGGGCCAGCACCGTCCCCGTGGACGAGACCGGGCGTCCCGTCGGCGACTGCCTCCTGTACACCGACACCCGCGCCGCCCCCCACTCCCGCGCCCTCATCGGCGGCCCCCTCGCCGGATACGCCCCCCGCCACATCCTGACCTGGGTGCGCAAGACCGGCGGCGCCCCCTCCCCGTTCGGCGGCGACCCGATCGGCCACCACCTGTTCCTGCGCCACGAGGATCCCGCCACCTACCGGGCGGCCCGCTGGCTGATGGAACCGGTGGACTACCTGACGATGCGGCTGACCGGCGTCGCCGCCGCCTCCCGCGCCTCCATGACCGCCGCCTGGCTGACCGACAACCGCCGCCTGGACGTGCTGAGCTACGACGCCGACCTGGTCCGCCGGGCCGGGCTGGAGGCCGCCAAGCTCCCCCCGCTGCGCCCCAGCGGCTCCATCGTCGGCACCGTCTGCGAGCGGGCCGCGGCCGAGCTGGGCGTCCCCGCCGGGATCGCGGTCATGACCGGCCTGCCCGACCTGCACTCGTCGGCCTGCGGCGCCGGGGCGATCGAGAACTACCAAACGCACCTGGCCATCAGCACCACCTCCTGGATCGGCCTGCCGGTGCCGTTCAAGAAGACCGATGTGCTGCGCTCGATCGCCAGCGTCCCGGGCCTGTTCGACGACGGCTACCTGGTCGCCAACAACCACGAGACCGGCGGACGCTGCCTGCAATGGCTGCAGGAGACCCTGATCGGCGGCCCTCCCGACTACGCCGCGCTGGTGGCGGAGGCCGCCACCGCACCGCCCGGCAGCAACCAGGTCATCTTCACCCCCTGGCTGAAGGGCGAACGCTCCCCGGTGGACGACCGCGACGCCCGCGCCGGCTTCCACAACCTGTCGCTGACCACCACCCGGGCCGACCTGATCCGGGCCGTCCTGGAAGGCGTGGCCTACAACAGCCGCTGGCTGCACGAGGCGGTCGAACGCTTCGCCCGGCGGCGGCTGGACCCGATCCGTATGATCGGCGGCGGCGCCCTCTCCGACCTGTGGTGCCAGATCCACGCCGACGTCATGAACCGCACCATCGAACGAGTGACCGACCCGGTGCACGCGCCGCTGCGCGGCCAGGCCATCCTCACCGGCATCGCCCTGGGCGCCGTCCGCCGCGAGGAGGTACGCGACCTGGTCAAGGCCGACGCCGTCTTCACCCCCGACCCGGCCAACCGCGCCGTCTACGAACGCCTCTACCGGGAATTCCCCCGCCTCTACCGGGCACAACGCGGCATGTTCCACCGTCTCAACCGCACCCGGTGACACCGATGGCCCCAAGCCGCGGACGCCGCGCCCACCGGGAACCGGCACTGCGCCGCCGCGCCGCCCTGCTGCGCGCGGCGATCGAACTCATCGGCGAACGCGGCGTCGGCGCGGTCACCCACCGCGCCGTCGCCGCCCGCGCCGGCGTGCCGGCCTCCAACACCACCTACTTCTTCAACTCCATCGACGAACTCATCGAGGAGGCGCTGCGCAGCTGGGTCCACAACCGCTGTACCCAGCTCGAAGAACTCGCCGCCCGGATGGAGAACGAACACGCCACCCCCGCCCAGATCGCCGACGCCTTCACCCGCCTGCTGTTCTCCGACTTCGACAGCTCCGCCGAACTGACCCAGTACGAGGCCTACCTCCAGGCCGCCCGCAACCCCGCCCTGCGCGAGGCCGTCGCCCAGGCCCAAACCTCCTTCGAGAACGCCGCCACCGCGGCCCTGCGCGCGGCGGGCGCCCCCGACCCCCGCCGCGGCGCCCGCGCCTTCACCGCCCTCACCGACGGCTTCGTCCTCAACTACCTGGCCAACCCCCGCCCCGGCACCGCCGCCGCCTACCGGCAGGCCGTCCGCGACCTGTTCATCGCCTATGCGATGCCCGAGGACGAACGCACCGCCTGGGACGCCCGCCTCGACGGCCGGCCACCGCGCCAAGGCGGCTCGGACCTCAGCGTTTGACCTGATTGCGGATGGCGAGGATGGCCAACCCCAGCAGAATCGGCCCCAGGATGCGGACGACGATGTTGAGATAGCGGCCGGCCGTGGTCAGCTCGGTGTCGGGACTGCGGAAGATGACGGCGTTGACGGTGACCTCGACCGCCTTCTCCAGCCGCTCGGGCAGGTTTTTGGCGGGGTCGTCCTGCCGGATGGTCAAGGTGACGGCCTGCGGCCCGGCCGGGGTGACGATGGTGCCGGTGGCTTTCTGCGCTTTGGCATTCTGCGGGAACCCGAAGGCGGTCATGCCGGCGATGCTGAGGACGGCGACCACCAACACCCAGACCAGGGCGCGCCGAGCACGCAGCCCATATCCGGACACCGCCCAATACAGCCACAGCAGCAACCGATCGGCACTGCGTGCGGCGGCCCGGCGCATCTGCATCTCGCCGTAGTAAAAGTCGGCCGCCCCGGGTTCGTTCTTGCCTTCTTCCAGGGCTTTGCGCAGCTGCCGGTAGACCGCCTCGATCCGCCGCGGCCCGACCACTTCCACCCCCTCAGGGGCGGGCCGCCGGCGGCCTGGCCCGCCGCGGCGTGCGGTACGGCGTTCGGCCCGCCAATGGTGTTCTTCGGCCAACAGCCGTCGCCGTCCGGGGCCGGTGGCGAAGACGCAGTCGCCATCGAGGTGAATCTGGTCGGCCCGATGCATTCCGGCGAAGGTGCATTCGCTCAAATCCACGTCGGTCAAGGTCAGCGACTCGGCGTCCACCCCGCGCAGCGAGATCACCGCCACCTTGGCGGGGCCGTCCCGATCCGGTACCCCGGTGATGGGCTGGGCCAGGGCGTGCACGCTGACCGGTCCGCTGCACACCAGGTCGGTCAGGTCGACCCGTGCCGAGCGCAGCCGCAACGTGACCCGCTCGGCCACCCGCATTCCCCGGGCCGGCACCCGGCCGGCGGTCGCCTCCACCCGTACCTCGCCCTCGGCCACCGCCCCGTTCAAAGACAACGTCTCGAACCGGCAATGCACCCACATCGCCTCTCCAAGGAATGACGCCCCCCGAAGTCGGCGTTTCTGGAGAAAGACGCCCCATCGAAGTCGGTCTTCCCAGAGAATGACGCTCCGAGGAAGTTGGCATTTCCGCAGAACAATGCCCTGAAGAAACCGGCGTTCCCCGAGAACGAGGCTCCGAGGAAGTTGGCGCTCCCGGAGAATGATGCCTTGTCGAAGCGGGACTCCTCGGAGAATGACGTCCTGAAGAAGTTGGCGCTCCCAGCGAACGACGCCTTATCGAAACGGGCCTCCTCGGAAAAGGGCGCCTCGAGGAAGTCGGTGTTCCCGGAGAACGATGCTCTGAAGAAATTGGCGTTTCCAGAGAATGATGCCCTGGAGAAATTGGTGCTCTCGGAGAAGGACGCCCCGAGGAAGTTCGCGCGGCCGAGACGGGGGCGGTTGTCATGGTGTGGGTCACGGAGGGTGTTCAAAAGCCGGTCCAGCAGGTCGGGGGTGAAAGGGACAGTGCGCATGTCGAGGTCGGCGCCGGGAGCCAGACCGGCCAGGAATTCGTCGCGGGTCCGCTCGTCGGCGTGGGCCAGGCATCGGCTGCTGCCGGGCAGACTGGCGGCTCCGCACGGCTGTGACGAGTCGTCGGTGCGGGAGTGCCCGCAGGGCTCGACGCCGGTGGTCATGGGCTGTCTCCGCCTTTCTGCAGGGAACCTTCCAACATGCCGTTTCCGCGGGCGGGACGGGCTCCCCACGGCCGGCGGCGATGCTGTGACCTGGGCATGGAGCCGGACGATATCGAGGTGCCCGTTCCCGGCATCTGAGGACACGTGATGGGAAAGGTCCAGTGGTCGCTTGCCTTCTCCAGTTGGATCACTGACGGCCTGCCGACGTTCCCTGCGCCGTGTTTTCGGACGCGTGTCAATGCGCCACACCCGACATCCACCGATGCCGAAATCCACTCCGCCCCGATCGCGGTGACTCCCGCATCGTCAGCGGCGGCTGGGTGAACTCCCTGCCCTGCGACGGATCGGGCCTATACGCTCTGCCTGCGGCCTGCCGATGGACTCGAGGACACAGGACGGTCACCATGACGACTTCTGGATCGCCGAAGGAGACCGGCCAGTCCGAGCAAGACCCCGTCTCGCGCTCGCCTGACGAGCAGGACCCCGTCCGGCATGATCAGCTCACCGCGGCTCACCGGCGCCTGCTGGAGCGGACGGCGCACCTGCCCGTGGACGGTCCGAGGTGGGGGAGCAGGCAGTTCTTCCTCACCGCGCGGCTGGGCTTGGCCGACGAGGAGGACTTCAAACGGCGGTGGGTCGGCCACTACGCGGACACCATCAAGGCCGCCGCCCGGGAGGCGGGCATCCCCGAGTCGGTGCTGGCGGGCATCGCCTACCGGGAGGCGGGCGGCAAGCCGGAGTGGATGAACACGGCCGTTGGCTGGGTTCGCCGCCGTGGCCTTTCCTCCAGGCATCCGGACAAGACCTCTTATGGCCCCATGGAGGTCCAGGTGCGCCGCGCCGCCGAGGCCTTGGGCTACGACCCGGCCGATCTCACCCCCGCCCAACGCGGCCGGATCATCTCCTCCCTCAAGAATCCTCACCAGGGCATCATCATCGCCGCCTACCACCTGCGGGATCTGAAGAAGGAGACGTCTTTCGCTCACAAGGAGCCCCACCAGATGACCCTCGAAGAGGGCAGGGAGCTGGCCGCCCGCTACAACGGCGGCCCCTACTGGCGGGGTCGGCAGGCTCAAAGCTATGCCCGGCAGTACGAACGCGACCTGCCCAAGGCGATCGCCGCGATCAATCACACCTCGGCGTGACCGCCGAGGCAGGACGCAGGCCCTCTATACCGCTGGGCCGCTACCGGGCCGGCGTCAGGCATCGACAGACCTGTCTCATCACATGGAGTTTTTAGTCTGTCTCTCTGGGTAGATCGTGAATCGTTTACGTTCGGACCCCTCACCCCTTATGCTTCTACACGCGTGTAGAAGATGTGTGAGGGCAGGGCGAACGTCCGCCTTCACCTACGGCATCCGTTCACGAGGAGGGAAGCGCGATGGCCCCGGCGGACCGGCGCTCTTCCCTCCCGGCCCTCTCCCGCGGCGTCGTGCGCGCACGCCGCCGGAAGGGGAACGGGCCGGACGCGCATCGTCCATGACTCACATCGTCCGGAGGGCACGTGGCTTCGATCGATCTGGAAAAGGTGCTGGACAAGGCGTGGGCGGACAAGAGCCTGCCGGAGATCCTGGCCGCTCCCGTCTCGGCGCTGAAGGGCGTCTCCGAGCGTGACGGCGAACTGCTCAAGGAGGCGTTCGGCGTCACCACGGTCGCGGACCTGGCCGAGCTGAAGTACGTCCGCTGGGCTCAGGCCCTGGCCGCCCTGAACGAGGCCAAGTAGCCCCCGCGCATCGGTGGTGCGGCCCGGGCCGGCGGCCGCACCACCGGCTACTTCCTCTTCCGCTCGACCCGCTCCAACAGCTCGCGCAGCACCTGCTCCTCTCCCGGCGACAGCTTGGTCACGAACCGGGCCAGCACCGCCCTGCGATCGCTTTCCGCATCCAGCACCCTTCTCCCGTGTCACCGCCCCCTTGCGCAGCAGCCGCGTCAAAATGGTGACCACCGTGGTATAGGCGAGGGAACCCCCGAGCCGCTCCTGCACCCACGCCGCGCTCGCCGGCCCGGGCGCCTCCTGCAGCACCGCCAGCACCTCCGCCTCCAGCTGCCCCTGCCCACGCCGCCGCCCGCCTTCTCGCTCCCTCACCTCATCTCCCCCCACCGCGTACCGAACTCACCCACGGCGAGCGGTTCATCGTAGCCAGCGCCCGGCCGTACGGTTTGCCGATCGAAGTCGGCCGTGGTGTGCATAGGAGGACCTGGACGGCATCGTGTACTTGATCAACCAGATTCCCGAAAATGAACGCCAATGTCCGACCTTTTGGTTAAGGTGCTGAGCGCAGACGGGGATTCCCCGGGCGGGACGGGCGCCCGGAGCGGAGGTGGTGATGCGTCGGCAGTGCGAGCATTGCGCGGCACATGAGGGACCGGCGCCGCTGGGCTCACTCGCCGAGCAGGGCGGCGACCTTGGGCTCGTGGGACTGGAAGAGGCCACGTTGGCCGCGGTCACCGTGGACGACGTGCAGGAACTGCTGCAGACCTGTCCGTCCAAAGTCCGCCGCGCGGTATTGAGCCACGTAGGTCTCCAGGGTGCCAAAAAGGTCACCCGATGGTCCGCCGAGGCGGTGCTGCGCACTTTGCGGACGGGGGAGGGACGCCGCCGCACAGCGCTCCGGGAGATTCTCAGCAGTGGCTTCATCCATGGTTTCGGCAATCCGGACGAATTGACCGCCGAGGACTGCGGGGCGCTGCTGGACTCCGCTCGGGCCGCTGAGGTCCTCCGCCGGGCCGGCCACCTGTGCCTGTGCCTAGCCGTTCCCTGCCCCCTGTCGATCGTGTATTGGTGCCTGGCTCGCGTCATCGAACTGGACCGTCCGCTCGCCCCTGTGGCGCTCGGTCTCGTGGCGGCCGGGAGGGCGGATCTGGGCGACGGCGCCGCTGCGGCCACCGCCGCATGGAGAACCCTCTGTGAACGGCATCCCGGTCTTCCCAAGCATCCCATCGGCCTTCCTGAGCTGCGAAAGCTGGCAGAGCAGCAACTCAGCGCCCTATCGGCCACCGACCAGGAGAATGAAGCGGACATGCCCTCCGACATGACCGGCGAGGTCGCCGCGCCGACCGATCAGCCGCCCGCGCTGCCGACCATCGCGGCGATGCTCGAGGAGCTGCGCGAGCGTTTGTCCGCGGCGGCGGATGCAGCCGACCGGGTCGCGGCGGAGTTTCGGGCCGGGCGCCGCCCACAGGACGACGACATCGTACTGATCGGTGAGGCGGCCGAGTGCTTCGACACCGTGCGGGAGCAGGTTGAGGTCGTGGCTCCCGGCACGCAGAGAGCCACCGACCTGGCGGCGCTGTCCGCCGCGCTGGAGACCGCGCGCAAAGCCGAGGCGGACGCTGCCCGGATCCGAAGACTGGCGGGTCTGCAGGGCCCGGACTTCGTGGCCGACGCCCTCGACCGGGTGCGCCGGATGGCGCGTGCGGGCACCGGTGACGGCCTGGCGGCTCTGGCCGAGCTGATCGAGGTGATGGCACAGCCGGACGGTCTTCCGCGGGCGCCGAAGCTCGCCGAACAGGCACGCGCGCAGTTGCCCGAAGAGTGCCGCGTGCTGGTGGACTTCGCGCTGATGCAGCGGTTGACGATCGCCTCGCCGCCTCCCGAGGCCTCCCGCTCGGGAACGGACGACGCGGCGGATGGGGGATCGGAAGACGAGGACGGTGGCGAAGCCGCTGGTCAGGATGACCCGGATTCCGGCGGACCGGCGGATGGCGAAGCAGCCGATGCCGAGGCCGCCGAGGATGCCACACCCTCGCGTGAAGCGGACCAGTCCGCCGATGACCTGGCTGAACTGGACGAGCTGATCGCCGAGGCCTTCCCGGAGAGCTCGCCGGACGCCGACGCCTCCACGGCGAACGCGGATACGGACGGACATGCGCCCGTGAAGGACGATGCCCCCGTCGAGGTCGAGTCCGTGAGGACGGAGCAGCGGCCGGCCGCTGCATCGACCGGAACCGGTGACAGCGAGGCAGCGGGACGAGCCTCCGAGTCCGCCGCGGGAAAGCCCACCGCCACCGGCCCGTCCCTGGCCGAGACCGAGGCCACCGCGCTGCGCGCCGGGCGGTTCGGGCTGGCCGGATGGCTGCGCAGGGCCGCGGGCCGGCCGGAGGCCGAGGCCGCGGCTCGCCGCTGCGCGGCGATCGCGGCGGAGATGGCGGTCTTCGCGGGCCCGCTGTCGGCCGAATTCACGGCGGTGGCCCGGAACCTGAGCGCCAAGGCCCTCGCCGAAGATCCCGCCGGTGGCATCCTGACCTGGGCCGCCACGATCAGGGCCGGTCTGGTGCACCCCACCCCCGAGTCCACCAGACTGCTGGAGGAACTGAAGATCGTCGTCTCCGGTTTCCCCGACCTGGTCGAGTGCGGAGAGGCGTTCACCCGCGCCGCTCGCAGCGGCGCCTACTTGGGCTCGGGCGTCATCGGCCGAGCACGCGGCACGGCCGAGGCGGCGATGGTCCGTGCGCAGAGCGCACGGGAGGCGGCCCGGCTGCTGGAGGAAGAACCGCACCGCAAGATCAAGTACCAGCTGGCCACCGAGGTGTGGAAGGCACTGCTCCAGCGGGACGACCCCGTGGGCGGTCTGCTGGCTCTGGCCGCGCAGGACGACCCGGCCCGCGCGGACGAGGTCGCCGCCCAGGTCACCCGGTTGCGCGCGGCTGGCGAGATCGACCGGATGATCGACGAAAAGGTCCGTCGCATCGCAGCTCGGCGCCGCTCCAAGAAGATCATCGCGGGGGCCCGCACCCAGCTCGTCACCAAGATCGGGAACGCCTTGGACACGGCGGGCCGATGGGCCAGAGCGGTGAAGGAGAGCCGGGAACGGGAGGCCGGCGACGCCCAAGACTGGCTGCTTGGGCCGCTGGGCCAATTGCAGGAGACCATCGGGGCGAAACGGACTGAGATCCTCACCGCGCTGGAGGCGATGGCGGTCTCGGCCGATGAGGTGAGGTCCGCTGCAGCCCGGGCCGCCCACGACCTTCTGGCAGGGACGTTCGACCTGCTCGAGGGCACGCCCCTGCCGGAGAGCGAGCCGCCGATCGCTCACGTGGCCAACCGAGACCTATTGCTGGCCTCCGCACTCTCCTTGGACCCGGTGTCCTTCGAGCCTCGCGAGCAGCCCACGGTCGAGCAGCTGGCGCCCGTCGCCTTCGCCGGCGACCAGGCTTGGCGGACCGCATTCGAGAAGCGGGCCGAGCGCGGTGACCACGAGGGCACTCTCGGCATCGTCACGGTGCTGGAACGACGCGATCCGACCACGGCGGCCGAACTGCGCGCCCGGCGCGAGGAGCTCATCGCGCACGCCCGCAAGGCCCGAGACGAGCGGGTCGAGGAGATCCGCGACCTGGTGGCCCGTTGGGTGCGGGACGGAGTGCTCACCGAGGACCAGATCCGGCGGGTGGAGGAGAAGCTGAGCCCGCTGCTGGGCGACCGGCGCGACTTTGACCGGATCGATCGTGCCCTCGACCGGTTGCACGATCTGCTCGCGGAATGGAGCAGGGAAGCCATCGAGCGGGAGCAAGCCCGGCTGCGGGCGCGGGCCGCACAGGACTCCAGGGTCGCCGCCGTTCGCGACCGCATCGCCGAGCGCATCGACCAGGGTGATCTGACCACGGCCCGGGAGTTCATGGCCCAGGTCGAGGCGGGCCGGCAACTGCACGAGGTCTCCGAGGACATCGACCACCATCTGCGGCGCTTTTATCCCGCCTTCCCCAGCGCGTTCGCCGACAGTGCGGTCCGCGGTGGGAACAGGGCCCGCAAGCAGGAGAACGTCGAGTTCCTCACCGCGCTGATGGACGCGCTGCGCGCCGGCACGCACGTCGCGGACCCGGATCTGGCCGCGCTGCTGGAGGAAGCCGGTATCGACGTCCCTGCACTGCGCAACGCCCGCCGCGAGGAGTCCAGAGAAGGACTCCGGCAGTGGAGGGCATGCGGACTGGGCTCCAAGACCGCCCGTAACCTCAGGACCGCGATCACGGCCGTGCTGCGGATGATCGGGTTGGAAGGCGTGCAGCGCGACGTCACCGGGGCTCCGGGCGACCCGCACCGCGTGTGGATCGACCTTGAGCTGGAGCAGGTGGTGGGCGAGGCGCTGCTGCCGGCCTTCGGCTCGCGGATGAGCCCGTCCGGCAATCGGCTGCGGCTGCTGCTGGTGTGGCGCCGCCCGGGCCCCCAGCAGCTCATCGAGATGCTCAAGGGACAACCCGAGGACCAGACCGTCCTGGTGTGGTACTTCGGTGTGCTCTCCCCCGAGGAGCGGCAGCAGCTGGCCGCGGCCGCCCGCCGGCGGCCCGCCCCGGTGGCCGGGGTGCTCGACGACGCTGCGATCAGCTACCTGGCCTGCATGCCAGAGGCTGACTGGTCGGTCGCGGTGGCGCTGATGGCCCCCTTCACCGCCACCAATCCCTATGCTCCAGTCGGCGACGTGCCCGACGAGATGTTCTATGGCCGCGCCGACCAGCTCCGCGAGGTCACCGACCGGACCGGCTCCTGGTTCGTCTACGGCGGCCGGCAGCTCGGCAAGTCGGCGCTGCTGCGCAAGGCCGAGCGGCACATCCGGGCGACCGACCCGAACCGTGTGGTCATCTTGGAGAACATCCAGACCGTCGGCAAGGTCGCGCCGCTGGAGTCGCTGTGGTCCAAGCTCGCTGACAAACTCGCCCAGCAGGGTGTGGTCCCCCACGGGTTGGTCCGCGGCGAGCAGGTGTGCGAGGCCATCTTGGAATGGGTTCGGCAGGATCCGCAGCGGCAGTTGCTCATCCTGCTGGACGAGGCCGACCACTTCCTCAATGAGGACGCCAAGGGCGCCAAGTTCGAGAACGTTATCGCGTTGCGCAACTTGAGGGACGAGACTGAGCGCCGGGTGAAGGTCGTCTTCGCCGGTCTGCACCAGACGGCCCGCTTCCAGAGCCTGACCAACCAGCCGCTCGCCCATCTGGGCACGCCCATCGCGGTGGGGCCGCTGGAGCCGCAGGACGCCTTCGACCTGCTGGTGCGCCCCCTGGCCACGCTCGGTTTCCGTTTCCCCGAGACCCTGGCGGCCCGCGTCATCGCCGAGGCCAACAACGCTCCCGCGCTCGTCCAGCTCTTCGCCGAGGAACTGCTGAAGAGACTGCGGCGCAACCCGCGCGCCACCCGTGAGTTCCCCTACGAGATCACCCCCGAGGACGTGGCAGAGGTTTGGCGGGACAAGACCCTGGCGCGCGGGTTCCGGGACCGTTTCGAGTGGACCCTCAACCTCGACAAGCGCTACAAGGTGATCGCCTACACGGTGGCCTTGCACGCCTTGACCGCGGGCGCCGACGCCGCGCTCGGCGTCGGTGAGCTGTGGGAGCAGTGCTGCTACTGGTGGGAGGCCGGTTTCGAAGACTGCAGCAGCGACGGCTTCCGCAGCCTGCTCGATGAGTGCGTCAACCTCGGGGTTCTGGGCTTGGACGCCGACCGCTACCGTCTGCGCACTCCGCACATTCTCAACCTCCTCGGCGGTACCGCCGAGGTCGAAGAGGTCCTGCAGAACGCCGAAGAGTTCGAGAAGCCGGATAGCTTCGACGCCCACTCCTACCATGGCGCTTTCCGGAACGGCCCCGAACGCTCCCCGTTGAGCAGCCGCCAGCTCACCTCCCTGCTGCGACCGCACAACCTGGTCCACGTAGTGGCGGGGTCGCGTGCCCTGCATGTGGAGCGGGTCCCACTCGCCCTTCAGGACGAGGAGACCGGCAACCCGGGTGTGAAAGTCCACTTGGTCCGCCCCGGAGAGCTCACCTTCGACGGCGCGGTCGAGCGGGCGAGCCGCCATGACGGGCACTCTGTGATCGTCGTGACCGTGCCGGAGGACAAGACCGGTCGGCAGTTCGCCGGCCGGCTCGAGGATGCGCTGGCGGCGGTCTCGGCCTCTCGCCGGGGCACCTTGGCCGTCGTGCTGGTCACCGGCGCACACTTGGCGCCGGTCTGGCGCGACCTGCAGTCACGGGACGGTGTGGATCTGGTGGAGCTGCGCCGCTTCAACCGGCTGGCGATCCGTCAGTGGATGTGGGAGGAGGCGCACGGCTTCCCCGACGATGCAGGCCAGGACGCGCTGCTGGCCTGCACCGGCGGCTGGCCGACGTTGATCGGGCAGATCGTCACCCGGATCGAAGAACAGGGCGGCGATCGGGATCAGGCTCTCCAGCAATGTCAACAGCAATTGCGCGAGGACCCCGCCGGGTTCGTCGCCGACACCGGGGTGCTGGCCGACGAGTGCCTGGCCGCGGCCTGGCGACTGCTGGTCGCCGAGGACGCTCCGGAGACCCCAGAAGACCTGGCCGAGCTGCTGAAACTGCACGGGGAGGAGTCGGTTTCGGCGCTGGAGGAGCAGTCGCTGCGGGCCCACGGCTACTGCGATACCGCCGATCTGGTGGAGGCTCTGCGGTTGTTGGGTGCGCTGGAGCCCAAGGAGGGACGGCTGGTGTGCGAGCCGGTGCTCGCCGCGGCCACCCGCAGACTGGACGGACTCCGATGACGCCGGGGGATCGGGACGCCGCCGCGCCGATCCTACGGGCCGTGGCCGAGATAGTGCTTTCCCGTCCAGGTGCCGCTCATCTGCCCGGTGATGCGAGCTGGCTGGTCCGCGAGCGGACACCCTGGCTGCTGCAGGTGCTGCGGCGCTCTCCGGCAGTACGCGCTCGCGTGGCCAAGTCCATGGCCGGCGCTCGTTTGCGGGGCCGCGCACGGCACTTGGCCACTCTTTTGCTGAATCCCGATAACGCGGTGGTCGAGGCGACACTCGATTGGCTGGGACAGTCCGCCTCCTCGCAGGCCCGTGCGCTCGGACACGCCAACCGGACTATCAGTGACCTGAAGAAGAAGCTGAAAGCCGAGCGGCAGCGGCGGCAGTACGCCCAAGAGGAGGCCCGCGAGGCCGGCAAGCTGCTCGATGAGACGCGGGCCTCCATGGCGGAACTGGAAGAACGCGTCGACAAGCTCGTTCGGCAGCTCGCAGTCGCGCAACACCGACTGCAGGATCCCCAGACGGCCGCCGCCGCACTGCTGCACGCGTTGGAGCGGCCTCCGGTGCCGCGCGACGACGCCGCCAGCCGGGACCCGCACGGTGGTACCGCTCCGCCGGAGCGCTACAACGACGTCCTGCTCGCAGCGTCGGCCGCGGCGTCGCTCACTCCTGAAGAGCTGCTGGCCGCAGTACGGGCCGTGGTGGACCCGACCCCGCCTGTCCCACGAGTGGAGGTCGTCGAGGAGCTCGGCCTGCGCGTCACGCCACTGGGCGGGGACACCGAGATCGGGGGGTCGTGCCTGCTGGTCGAGGCGGGAGGCACCAGAATCCTGGTCGACGCCGGCGTGCGCACCTTCGACGGACGGACGCTGCCACCGCGAGACATCGAACGGGCGCTCGAGGGAGAGCTGCACGCTGTCGTGGTCACTCATGCTCACAACGACCACTGCGGATATGTGCCGGCACTGGTCGCGCAGAGCCCGCGACTGCGGATCCTGGCAACTCCCGAAACCGTCCGGCTGATGCCGATGATGTGGGAGGACACCGTCAAGGTCATGCGGGAACAGGACCGCTCGCTGGCGTCCTGGGGCTCTGCGGCGACGGTGCTGTACGGTCCTGCCGAGGTCGAGGCGGCAGCCCACCGGTGTGAGGAGGTGCCGTTCACGGTGCCGCGCCGCATCGGCGAGTTGACGGTCGAACTGTTCCCAGCCGGGCACATCCTGGGCGCGGCCGGAGCGGTGATCCGTGCCGGTGATCGCCGGATCGTCGTGACCGGCGACATCTCCGGGTTCCGGCAAGAGAGCGTCGACGGCTACACCCTGCCGGATTCGTCCCGCGGCGCCGATCTCCTGGTCATGGAGACCACTTGCTGCGGAGATACCCATGACGACCGGGAGCTGCGCGTCGGTGATTTCGTCCGCGAGGTCCAGGAGATCTGCCAGGGCGGCGGCCGGGTGCTGATCCCCGCCTTCGCCCTCGGCAGGGCGCAGGAGATCGCTCTCATTCTGCGGCGGTACCTGCCGGAGGTGCCGCTGCGCATTGACGGGATGGCCGCCGACCTCAGCGCGGCGTTCGAGGCGGCGACTGCCGACTCCGCCCACCCCCTGAAGATCTTCGGGGACTCCGTGGCCGTCGCCGATCGCCCTGCCGAACTCGACACCTTCCGCACCGGCGTCATCATCACGACCTCGGGGATGCTGACGGGTGGCCCGGCCGTGCAGTGGGCGGCACGGATCCTGCCCGAACCGAGCAGCGCCTTGTTCATTTCTGGCTACCAGGACGAGGAGTCACCGGGCGCACGGCTACGGAAGTTGGCCGAGGAGGGCGGCGGGAACTTCACCCTGCCTGATCGCAGTGGTCAAGTGACCGTCCAGGTGAAGGCGCACGTGGCCACCATGAGGGTGTCCGCGCACGCCGACCGTCGCGGTTTGCTGAATATCGCCGACGAGGTCGGTGCTCATCAGACCATGCTCGTGCACGGTCTTCCCAACCGGCAACGAAGGTTCCGGGAGGTGCTACGCCTCCGCGACCACGACACCACCGAGACCGCCTTGTGGCGCCCTGCCTGAATAGATGTCCACAGCGGCCCGGACGGCGGTGTGATTTCAGACCCGGTAGCCGGATTGCTCGAGCCAGGTGCCGCCCTTTTCTAATTCCTCCTCGGTGAACAGCGGGGCGAACTTGGGGGCTAGGACGTGGGCCTCCACGGTATGGTTGAGGACCTTTCTCCACCGGCCCAAGTGACCTTAAGCGTCGCTTCACATGCGGTCCTCACCGGCCCCTGGCGCTGGCGGATAGAGCCCCGGAGACCCGTGAGAGACCGCCGGGGACGACTCGAAACAGCGCGAAGGCGGCGTCGAGTCGTCCTCACCATGCGCCCTGAGGCGGGTTTTGCCGGGGGTGTTCGCAGGCTTCCGCCCCATGGCGCTTCTTACAGCGGAGGCGGTTCGAAGTCACACTCCAGCCGCTCGCCTCTGACCGCCTGCTCGATGAGGGGGTGCCCGGGACGCAGCTTGGCGCGCAGCCGCTCGATCGTCTCCTCGGCCAGTGTCGCGGCCTGTTTCTCCTCACCCAGTGCGCGCAGGTCCTGGGACAGGTTCATGGCGCACGAGAGGGTGTAGGGGTGGTCGGCCCCGAAGGCGGGGGCCGCCCGCCACCGCTGCAGGGTCTCCTCCCCGAGCCTGCAGGCCTCCCTCAGGTGGGCGCAGGCGGCCAGGTCGCCGGCCAGGCCGACGGCTGCGCTCAGGGTGTAGTGGTGGTCGGGACCCACCAGCCGGCACAGCCCTTCGTGGGCCTCCTGGCTCAGCTCCCGGGCCTGCTGCGGAGCGCCCCGCAGCCGGAGCACGATGGCGACGTTGATCGCGCATCCCAGGGTGATCGGATGCTCTTCGCCCAGCGTTCTGCGGTAGCGCTCGAGCGTGTCGACGCCGATGTCGTGGGCCTCGTCCAGTTCCCCGGCGAGCCGCAGCTCGTTGATCAGGTTGCAGCGCGAGGCGAGGGTGTCGATGTGGTCGGCGCCGAAGAGATTGAGGTAACGCTGATACACGTCCTCGGCCAAGGGGCGGGATTCGGCCAGGTGGCCGTCCTTGCGCAGCGACACCGACAGGTTCTTCTGGGCGCGCAGCGCGAACGGGTGGTTGTCGTTCGTGACGGCCCGGTATGTCCGGTAGACCTCCCGTTGCAGCGCTGCGGACTCGGCGTACTGGCCGCACTCGCGCAGGTCACGGGCGACCTGGTTGCGAGAGGCCAGCACCATGGGGTGGTCGGCGCGGCCGTGCAGGGCGAGGCGCCGCTCGAGGATCTCGCGGTCCAGCCGCAGCGCCTCGTGGTAGGCGGCGGCGAGCCGGTGGTCCAGGGCCAGGTTGTTGGCGGCGCGCAGGGTCTTCACCGTGTGCTCGCCGAATACCTCGCGGTGGATCCGGTAGGACTCCTCGTCGAGCTCGCGCGCCTCCTGGAATCTGCCCAGGGCGCGCAGGTCGCCGCCGTGGTCGTTCATGGCGGCCAGGGTCTCCTCGTGGTCCTTGCCGAGGATCTCCTGCATCCGCTGCAGCGTCCTGCTGTTGATCTCGTAGGCCCCGCGGACGTCGCCCAGCAGCCGCATGGTCATCCCCTGCAGGCGCGACATCGTGAGCAGGTACAGGTCATCCGGGTCGATGGTGGCGCGCCAGTGGTCGAGCGCCAGCTGGGAGTACTGCCGGGCGCTGTGGTAGTCGCCCTCCATGTACAGGTGCCGTACCAGGCCGATGCAGAACCTGCGCGCCGCCTCGGTCCGGCAGCCGACCACCTTCGAGTCGTCCACGTGGGCCAGCAGGCTCGCATAGATCTCCGGCCGCGCCCCCAGCTCCTGGTCGTGCGGCGCCGCCGCGCTGATCAGCAGGTGCACCTCGTGCCGAATGCTGTCGGCCCGGTCGGCCAGCGCATGGCGCCTGAAGGCCTGCATCAGCCGGTGGATCTGCACGGTGTTGTGGATGGTGTCGACATCGGCCAGCGAGTACCGGTTCAAAACCCCCAGGGCGCGCTTGAGACGCATGGGCGCGGCCAGAAGCTCCTGGAAGTCGGAGTCGACCACCTGCGCGGTCTCGGTGAACACGCTCAACGGGATCGGGGCGGGGCCGAAGAAGGCGCAGCGGTCCAGCAGTTCGATGGCGTCCGGGTTGTGAGAACGCACCGTCTCGATGGACAGCGTCCACATGTTGTGGAGGGGCATCGGGTAGTCCAGGGGCGGTGCGTCTGCCACCTCTTGCGGCCCGCCGCGCTTGAGCGCCTCCAAATAGTCATCGGTGGAGATGCCTGACTCCAGCTGGAAGGAGGCGGCTTGGACGAGCGCGATCGGCAGGTCGCCGAGGGCTTCGGCGAGCCGGTCGGCGTCGTTTTCGCTCAGCCCGTCGACCCGGCGGGTCAGGTAGGCGATGCTCTCGGAGCGTTTGAAGACCGACAGATCGATGGTGGGACACGCTCCCGTCCAGCGCCGGTCGCGTGAGGTGATGAGCACGTGCCCCGGCCCGGAGGGGAGGAAGTCGTTGAGCGTCTCGGGAGAGTCGGCGTTGTCGAATATCAACAGCCAACGGCGGTAGGGCCGGCCTTGGCGCAGTGCGTCCAGCACGGCGGGCACGGCCAGGTTGGCCCCCGACAGCCCCAGATCCAGCGCCTCGGCCAGCGCGGTCAGCGACGCCCTGATCAGTTTCGGGTCATAGGCGGAGATCCACCAGATCAGGTCGTATTCGTGCCGGAATCGGTGCGCATACTCCACCGCCAGCTGCGTCTTGCCGATGCCCGCGCTGCCGTTGAGCGCATGCAGTGCCAGCCACCCCCCGGCGCCGGTCAGGCTCTCGTGCAGCCGGTCCAGCACCTCGGTGCGGCCGGTGAAGTAGTAATTCCTTTGGGGGATCTCTCTGGCCCACACAGCGGGTTCTCTGTCGCGGGTCGGGTTCGTCCCCTCCTGGGTCACTATCCCCTCCGGCGGATCCGTGGGCCGATGAAAAGGATTTCCTCGATTCTATGGCCTCGTCGGCCGTTCGTGGTCGTTCAGAACGTCCTGTTCACCCAAGCGTCCACGGTCAGCATCGTCTTTCCGTTTCGGGGTGGGATGCAGGTCTTCTCCAGAGACCTCTCTGAGGGGATGCTGGAGGGCGGCGGGAGCTCAGGGACTATCCTCGGAGGTTGACAATTACTCTCTTCACCTATATTCGGGCGTCCAAAATGCGGCGATGGGCGGGCGGTGTGCAGCGGTGGTGATGTGATCTTGAAATCTGACGGATCGGTCTGCGGGCTCGGACTCAGAGCTGCGCCGAAGCGTGGGTCTTTTGCAAGGTTTGAGGTCGTCCCGAAGAAGGTTCCATTTATCGTCGGACCGAAATTCGGACATAGCGGTGAGATGGAAGTCAAGATCGTGTGCCGCCGGGGTGGACGCGGACGTCCGGCCTCCGGGAGGCCCGTGCAGGTCACCGGTCCGGTCGCGTGCGCGCAAGAAGGCCAGGGCCGCGCCGTCCTGGAGCCCCTCCAGGGGCCGGCATGACGGCCGGTGACCGCACCGCGAGACGAGGTCTGGTGTGGTCACCGGGACGCGGTGCCGCGAGGAAGGCGCGCTCTGCGCTCCGCTCTCTCCTTTGCGTCGTGGCCGTCGGGGTGCTGGCGGGGATCGCGGCGATCGTCTTCTACGCCCTGGTGGAATGGGCGACCGACGTGTTCCTGGGCCTGCTGGTGGGGCACCATCCGGCGACCGTGGCCGGCGACGGCCAGGCCCGCCCCGCCACCGGTTTCGCCCGTCCGTGGGCGCTGCCGCTGGTGGCGGCCGGCGGCGCGGCGGCGGCCGTGTTCCTCGCCGGACGGGTGACCCCCAAGACCACCGGGCACGGTACCGACGCGCTGATCGATGCCGCGCACACCGAACCGGAACGGATGGGCCTGCGGGTGCTGGGCAGGAAGATGGCCGGCGCCACGGTCATGATCGGCTCCGGTGGGTCGGGCGGCACCGAGGGGCCGATCGCCCAGATCGGCGGGACGCTCGGATCGACGGTGGCCCGCACCGCCGGGGTGACCCGGCAACTGGCGCGCACGCTGTTGCTCACGGGAGCGGCGGCCGGCATCGGGGCCATCTTCCGGGCACCCATGGGCGGCGCCGTGATCGGCGCGGAACTCCTCTACCGGCGCGGCCTGAGCGTGGGTTGCATCCCTCCGGCTCTGCTCGGCTCCGGCATCGCCTACGGACTGTTCGTCCTCGTCCACGGGCCCACCCCTACATTCGGCGCCCTGTCGATCACCGTGCCCTGGGCCTTTCCCGACCTGCTCCCGCTGCTTGCGGCTTTCGCCGTCCTAGGGGTGCTGTGCGGGCTGCTCGGACGGCTCTACGCCTGTCTCCTTTACAGCGTGCTGCGCGCCACTCGGTGGGCCGTTGGCAAGGGCACCGGCAGGCGCGCGGCGGTACTCGGCTATTTGTTCCCTGCGCTGGGCGGGCTGTTGGTGGGGACGCTCGGGCTGGTCTTCCCCGGGGTGGCGGGCACCGGGTACGGAACGGCCCAGGCCGTGATGGACCAGCGGCAGGTGCTCAGCCTGGCCTGGTGGACGCTGCTGCTGCTGCCGGTGATGAAGGCCGTGGCGACCTCGTTGTCGATCGGCACCGGCGGGCCTGGCGGTGTCTTCGGCCCGGGGCTGGTCATCGGCGCCACCGCGGGAGGCGCGCTTTGGCGCGTGTCCGACGCGCTGGGTCTGGAGGGTCCCGGACCGGCGGCGTTCGCCATCGTGGGCATGGCCGCCTGCCTGGGACCGATCATTCACGCCCCCTTGGGAGTGTCGATCCTGGTCTTCGAGGCCACCCTCAGTCCCGGTCTGCTCCTGCCGACCCTGCTGGCGGTGATGCTCGCCAGATGGATCGTGGGCGACCGGTCGCTTTACCGCAGTCAGCGGCGGTCGGTGCCGGGGCTCCGCGTCCCGATGGCTTTGACAGCGGCGATCGTCGCTTTGCGCCGGAAGCTTTTCCGCCACCCTGTCCGTCCCGAGGAGGACCGTCCGAGCGTGCGCATGGAACCCGGCCCGGCCTGCGGCCCCGGCAGAGCGCAGGCCGAAGACGGCCGGAAGAGCCGAAGCGTCGCCAGGAGTGATGTCAGATGAACGACGAAACGGCAGCCGCGTGGCGGCGCCCTCCGGGGGAGGGCGTGCTGATCGATCTCACCGGGATCTCCCTGAAGGCCTTGGAGGGGCTCGGCGGCTCGGTCCTCCGCCGCTTTCTGGAGCAGGTGCTCTCCGAGACGGACGATCGGCAGGACGCGATCGCCGGGTTCGAGTCCGGTCTTTTCTGAGGTGGTGGATCCGGCGCCGTGCGTACCAGGAGAAGGACATCGGGGGGACACAGCGGTGCAGGGGGAGGGGGAATCGCCACAGTGCTGACCGATCAGGACTGGGAGCGACTGGCCGACCAGCTCCGGAGCGGCAAGTGCACACCGTTCCTGGGAGCGGGGGCATGTCATGGACGCATCAAGGTGGCCTCCGAGATCAGCCGCGAACTGGCCCGTGAGCACGGGTACCCCTTCGCCGACCGGCATGACCTGGCCCGGGTCATGCGATACGTGAGCGTTCGCAACGGCGACCCCGTCTTCGTCAAAGAGAAATTCGTCAGGGAATATTTCACGGATCTGCCCTCCCCGGACTTCTCTTCTCCCGGTGAACCGCATGCGGCGCTGGCAAAATTTCCGATACCCATGTATTTGACCACTAATTACGATGATTTCATGGCGCGTGCGCTCCGCGAAGCGGGAAGATCCCCCCGGGTGCTGAGCTGCCCCTGGTATGCGGGTGCGCCCTACTCCGCCGAGGACTTCGATCCCCCCGCCACGGGCACCGACGTGGCCTCGCCCATCGTGTACCACCTGCACGGTGTCGCCACCATGCCGGAGTCTTTGGTCCTGACCGAGGACGACTACATTCAGTTTCTCATCGCGCTGGCCGAGGAACGTCATCGTGAGTACGTCAGCGGTCGGGCGGTCCTGATCCCGCCGATAGTTCAGGAGGTTCTGTCTCGAACGTCACTGTTGTTCATCGGCTACAGCCTGCAAGACTGGAACTTCCAGGTGTTGTTGCATGGAATTCTCAGAGAGCTCCCGCCTACGCACCGAAGACGACATGTGAGTGTTCAGTTGCTTCCAGTGGGGAGGAACGCCTCAGCGGAGGAACGACGCCGGGCCACCGACTATCTGGACGAGTACTTCGGAGACCTGAAGATCTCGGTCTATTGGGGGACGGCGCGTGACTTCTTCATCGAGCTCGACAGGAAGATGGGGGGAAGCCCGTGAGCGACACGACCGGAGCGGTCTACGGCGACAACCCCTACCTCGGTCCACGGTCCTTTCAGCAGAACGACCATGATCGGTTCTTCGGGCGTGACCGGGAGATCCGCGACCTGCGCTCCCTGTGGCTGGCCAACCGGCTGGTCGTGGTGTTCGGCTACTCGGGGGTGGGAAAGTCCTCACTGCTGCGGGCGGGCGTCATCCCGACCCTGCCGCCCGATGTCGATCTGCTGCCGGTCGGCAGCCTGACGCCCACGCCCACCCACGCCTACATGGCCGGTTCGGAGATCAATCCGTTCCTGTTCGTGTTGCTGTCGAGCTGGTGGCCGACCGCCAAGGCCGATGAGCTGCGCGGCATGTCCCTGCGGGAGTTCTTCCGCCGTCGCGGCGAGCGCCGCGACGATTACGGCGAGCCGGTGCCGATCCTGGCCGCCGTGGACCAGTTCGAGAAGCTGTTCACCTCCTCCCCGCATTACTGGCGCCACCGCGACGCCTTCCTCGACGAACTGACTGAGGTCGTCGAGGAGCTGCCCGAGCTGCGCCTGCTGGTGTCGATCCGCCAGGACGCGCTGGCGGCCTTCCTGCCCTATGAGCACCGCATCGCCCCCCCACGCCGCCGCTTCCCCCTGCAGGCGCTGAGCCCGCAGGCAGCGCTGGAAGCGGTGAAGGGACCGCTGCGGGCCACCGGGCGTTCCTATGCCCCGGGCGTGGCGGAGATGATCGTGGACAATCTGCGCACCACTCGCGTCACCGATGAGCGGGGCGGGATCTCCCGGGTCCCCGAGGAGCTGGTGGAGCCGGTGCAGTTGCAGATCGTCTGCGCCGGGCTGTGGGAGTCGCTGCCGGACGATGTTCGGGTCATCACCGCCGGGCATGTGGAACGCCACGGCAATGTCGATGAGACGTTGGCGGAGTTCTACGACCGGGTCGTCGCGGAGACCGCGGCCGAGTACCGGCTGACAGAAGATGACCTGCGCAGCTGGATCGAGAAGACCTTCATCACCGAGATGGGCACCCGCAACACCGTCTACGAGGGGGCCTCCAGCACATCGGGCATGGCCAACGAGGTGCCGCGCGCCCTGGCCGAGCGGCACCTGCTGAAGGCCGAGCATCGGCTCGGCGCACGCTGGTACGAACTGCAGCACGATCGGTTCATCGAGCCGATCCTGCGTTCCAACCGCTCCTCGAGCCTGCCCCTGGAACCCGGCAACAATCGCGATTCCGGTGAATGGATGCTCACCGCGGCCGAGGAGGCCTTCGCCGCGGGACGGTTCGAGACGGCCGGCAAATGGGCCCGCCGGGCGGTCAACGCCGCGGAAGAACGGGGAGACCGGCGCGTTCAGGCCGAGGCGTGCTTCCTGCTGGGGCGCGCCACCGGCCAGCTCGGCGACCTGGAGGAGGCTGAGCAGCACTTCGACGAGGCCATCAGGATCTTCAGGGCGATCGACGACGGGAGCGCCGTCGGCCGGGTGCTGTGCGGTTTGGGGGAGCTCCTGCTGGAGGCCGATCAGCCGCAGCGGGCCATGCGCTATTTCGAGGAGGCGGCACGCCGGCTCGCGGGCGACCCCGCGCCGCTGGAAGGGCTGGCCCGGGCACTGTGGCAGCTCGACCGCCTGGACGCCGCGCTCGATATCTATCGGCAGATCCTCCGCCAGTTCCCGACGAACACCACGGCCCTGGCCGGACGCGGACGGGTCCAGGCGGAGATGGGGCGGGCCGCAGAGGCGGTGCCGGACCTGCAGGCGGCGCTGCGCGCCGAGCAGGACACCGCGGCCGTCCCGCCGCTGCACGCGGCGCTGGCGCTGGCGCTGGCGCGGCTGGACAGGTTCGAGGATGCGCGCCGGGAGCTGGAGTCGGCCTTGGAGCCCGCTCCCCGTGACGGGCGGGTGCTGCTGTATGCCGCACAGGTCGCCGAGCTGGCCGGCGACTTCGCGGCAGCGCGCGACCATCTCGACCAGGCCCGGCAGGCCGACGCCCCGAGGCTGCTTCCCCACCAAGAACGGCGGGCGGCCGAAATCGAGCGCCGCCTGCTGGCCGGCGGCTAGGTGTTCTGTCCCGTGAGGTTGGGAACGCGGCTGGCGGGTGGGAGGCCGCCGAGTGCGGTGTGGCCGCGGTGATGGTTGTAGATGTGCAGCCAGGGCGCAAGCGCGGCGCGGCGTTC
>NZ_MOYN02000018.1:407290-409398 GCF_001896795.1 Thermomonospora sp. CIF 1 | reverse complement strand
CCATGTCGGCCTCCAAGCGATGGTTTTCTGCCAGCCCTGCTTGACGACGGGGATGTATGTGCCGCTGAGGTTGCCGGTGCAGGACCTTGATCCGGGGCCGGATGCCCATCACGGGGACCTTGCCGGGATGCTGCCCGGTCAGCACCATCGACGCCTGCAGAGCTCGCACGGGGGTGCCCCCATACCGGCCGCCGGCTCCCCGTAGACCTTGGTCGTCATAGGCCTTTTGCGCAGAGCGGCTCGGTCCAGGCCGCTGAGGAGCGCCCCAGGGAGGGCGTACGCCTCGGGGACGCACCCCTCGACGTAGATGCCAACTCGCAGCGGCTGTTCGTTTTCGCCCGGGAGCTTGCCGATCCACTTGCCGATGCTGTCGCCGGCCGTGCCGCCGATGGCATTCAGCACGGTCAGCGTGAGCGTCAGGGCCAGGGAACCGATCCAGACCACCGGGCGGCGGAGGAACGCCCGCCACCGGGCGGACTCCCTCGGTTCAGGCGGCTGCGGTCGACCGGGTCGTGGACCCTGCGGTAGGCCATGGACCGTCATCCCTTCTGCCCGCTTCGCCGCAGCCGGGCGGCCACGGCCCGTGCCAGTCGATCGGCGACCGGGACCGCTGAGAACCCCCACCGCCGCGATCACCCGTCCGCATCGCAGCAGAAAACACTCGGCGTCGGGGGCGCCGGTGTCGGAAGAGGCAGCCGCCGTACCGGATCGCCTCGTCCGCGATGCCTGGGACGGGGAATCCGCGGTTAGGGATTCCGCGGTGGCAGGGGAGGGCGGCGGAGAAGAGTTCGCAGGCTTCGGGGACCGAACGGGCCACCCGGTTGACCGACACCGTCACGATCGGAGACCGCTCCCCCCGTGTAGATGCCGCAGCCGACGGCGATGGGCATCGGTGTGTCGGCCACCGGGCTCGGCACGCTGTGGCGCGTGTGGGAACCGGGCAGGACCGCCTTCAGCTCGGCGACGGACGGCAGGCCGCAGGGATCCGGCCAGTCGGTGACGGCGGCTCCGCCCAACGCGGTGGACCCCGTGCCACCGGGGCCACGCGGTAGGCTCGCCCTGCTGTCCGGTCAGCCCAGGGGCTGGGCCTCAAAGGCTTCCCCGTCTTCGGAAACGGCCTTCACCGCGGGACCTATTTCGGGTATGTGTATGTAGGTTCGGCGGCCGTTCCGTACACCGATCCCTATCGGGAAGGCGGCCATCAGCGGCTCGGGCCCTTGCGCGTCCTTTCGCGGCCGGAAAGCCAGTGGCCCAAAGCGGCGTCTTCACCGGCGGCGGGGCGAAGGGAGGTCCCTTGTGACGTGCCTGCTGAGGTGGAGCGGTGAGTGCTGCTTTTGCGGGCGGAAGGTGCTGGGCCTGCACGGGCAGGACGGCAACCTGCCGTTCTACTTCCTCGATGGCGGCGGGGCGGACGCCGACCTGGTGCAGGCGGAGCTCGGCGGTTCCTGCCGTTTCGCGTGCCTGGCCGCATCGGAGGTGGCCGAGCGCTGGAGGGACCGTTTCGAGGCGGCGTGGTCGCGGTATTCGAGGCGGGAGTACTTCCGCGCCGGGCCGGCAGGGTTCGCCTACTGGCTGCTGCATCTGCGGGAGTACCGGCTGCTGGGCGCGGACGGCTGGCACGCGGTGGTCGGCCTGCACCCTTTCCGCATCGCCGTGCGGGAAGACGACCGGTACCGGATGCGGATCCGGCACCTGCTGGGGGCCGCCGATGCGGTGGCGCTGCGGGAGTGGCTCTCCCCTTACACCGCCGGGGGAGCGGAATCTGTGCCCCTTATGCGGGTGGTCGCGGACCTGGAGGTTGCAGACCGGTTGTATTGCCCGTCTGCGCTGCGGGACGGCTATATCGATCTGACCGGGCTGCATGCCGGTGCGGTGGAAGGGCGGCGCTCCGGGCACCGGGTCAAAAAGCGCGACCAGGTCTATGCCCACTACGACCTCGTGGTCCCGGCGGACCTGTATGAGCTGGCCTGGTCGATCTTCAAGAACCGCCCTCCCGTCGTCCGGCGATGACCTGCGGCGCGGCCCCGCCGGCGCTCCGGACGCCGCGCCGGGGTTTCACGCGGGCCGTGTCCGCTGTCAGGGGTAGAAGTGCGTGAACGAGAGGTGCC
>NZ_MOYN02000018.1:0-407261 GCF_001896795.1 Thermomonospora sp. CIF 1 | reverse complement strand
CGGCTCCGGCTGTCGTGTCGAGCGCTTGATCAGCCGGATCGGGCCGGTCAGCAGCATCAGCAGGCAGGCGGTTCCCACGAAGGTCCAAAAGCCGCTGATGTGCAGGGTGAACTCCATCCAGGTGCTCAGCCACGACAGCAGCCACAACCCCAGCGCGCCGCAGACGACCAGGGAGAGCGTCCTGAGGCCGGGGAGATCGATCTGGAAGGCCAACGCGGAGAACAACACGGCCACCACGGTCAGCGCCATCCACTGGGGCACGTGGGGACCGGACTCTAGCCGCACGCCTGCAAAGAGCCGCTCGGCGAGCAACAGCCCGCCCACCACCAGGGCCACTTCGGCCGCCTTGAGCATGCCCAGGAGCGCCGCCGCCCCTCCCAGGAGGATCTTCAGCACGCCCTCGAACGCCGAGCCGAGGACGGACGCCAGCCAGTAGGTGCCGAGGGCCGACCATAGGCCGGCAAGCTGCACCGGCAGGTCGAACGCCCCGCACAGTCGTACCGCCAGGTACACCGCCGTCGATCCCACCACCAGGGACACCGCACCCAGGACGATGAAGGCCGAGACGGCGAGGAACCCCATCCAGGCGATGGCGCCGAGGGGAATCTCCTTCCAGATGCCGGCGAGACCCCGCTTCGCGGCTTTGTCCCCAGGCCGGTAGGGAGGCTCGTACTCGAGGGCCACCTCCATGACGATGTCGAGGACCGGGAGGACCAACTGCGACGCCAACCAGACCGCCGGGACCACCACTACGCTGATGATCAGCAGTGCCGTCACCTGCTGGAGGCCCGAGCCGCTCAGCTGGAAGCCCTGGAACACCGCCGCCGTGGCCCACAGCCCGGTCGACATGAAGATCAGCGAGACCATCGGCGGCACGTCTCCCCTCGGATCGGTGACGGGTGTTCCGACGGCATGAGTCCCTCCGGTGCCGCCGGCTTCGCGGGGAGCGCCGCGGCCACTGAGAGCTGGATCACCTCGCAGAGTACGATTCACCGGGCCTGCGGAACAGCATCCGGACGAATATGGCCACATGAGGGCGAACTTGCCTTTTTACCTGGACGTTTCCGCCTCACGGGCTCGGCCGGCCCGGCTCAAACGGCCCCTGCCCGGAGCGATACGGCCCGGCCGGTGCGAGAGCACGGCGCCCGTCCCGCCGGTGGGCGATACTGACCGGTGCTCACTGATATCGGCATTCGGGTTCAAGAGAGGTTCAGCCAGCCAGCATGAAGCCTCGATACATCGAGGGACTGCTCAAGCACCTGCTCACCGAGTACGCCAAGGGCGACCAGGACGGGGTTCCCCAGAAGGCGCGCATCCGCGAGGTGCTGACCTTCGAGGAGGCGGGCCTGAAGGACAAGCCGGTCGGCCTCCGCATCGAGTGCGAGGACGGCAGCCGCGTGTTCGTGCAGTTCATGGGGACGTCCCCCGCAGGGGGCAACTACCCGGAGGAACCGCACTACTACATGCCGCCCGAGAAGGTCGGCACCGAACGCTACGGAGGCTGAGAAGGCGCAGCCCCGGTGCGCGACCAGTGGGTGAACGAGGCGAACGACGACCTCGCTCCGCACCGGGACGGGAGCCCATGAGCCGAGCGCCCAGGCCGGGCCGGTGGAACCGCCGAACGCCCCACCGGCCCGGCCGTTCATTGCAGAACACCCGGACGACCCGTCCACCGTGCGGCGGTTGCGTGCTCTTCGCCCGCGCGCCGTGCTTCTTGCTCGGCCGCTTTCGCCTGTTCGGGGTGGGCCGGCGGGCCTGGCGGCGGTATACCGGTCCGGTCCCCACCGGGTACCCCGAGGGGCCGTCCACCGTGCGGTGACGGCGCGCTCCGGCCGGCATTCCTCTTTCCCGGCCAATTTCGCCGGTTGGCCCGCGACAGGCGCGGTCGTCCGGCTCTACCGTCCGATACATGCACGACAGGCTCAGCGACGATCTGGCTCGGCTTCCGCAGTTGCTGGCGCAGACCAGCGGGTACGCCGCCGACCTGCTGTCCGGCCTGGAGGAAAGGCCGGTGGCGGTCCCGCCCGCGCCGCGGGCGAGGCGAGAGCTGCCCGCGGAGGGCAAAGGGCTCGCCGGGGCGTTGGAGGAGTTCCGGCAGCACTGGGAACCGGGGTTCTCCGGCAGCGCCGGCCCCCGCTACCTGGGGTTCGTCACCGGGGGAGCGACCCCGGCGGCCCTGGTGGGGGACTGGCTGACCGCCGTGCTGGACCAGAACCCGGTCAGCGGGCTGGACTCGGCCGCACCCGACCTGGAACGGGAGGTCATCGGCTGGTTGCGCGAGCTGTTCGGGCTGGGCGAGGCGCACAGCGGGGCCTTCGTCAGCGGGGCGACCGCATCGAACCTGGTCGGGCTCGCCATCGCCCGCGAATGGCTCGGCGAGCAGGCGGGCGTCGAGGTCTCCGAGGCCGGGGCCGGAGCGCTCGGGCCGGTGACCGTGCTGTCGGGGACGCCGCACTCCAGCGTCTGCAAAGCCCTGTCCATGCTCGGCCTCGGCCGCAACGCCCTGCAGACCGTCCCGACCCTGCCCGGCCGTGAGGCCGTGGACCCCGACGCACTGGAGGAGGCACTGGCCGCGCTGCAGGGACGCCCCGCCATCGTCGTGGCCAACGCCGGAACGGTGAACACCGGCGACTTCGACGACCTGCGCGCCATCGCCGCCCTGCGCGAACGCCACCCCCTCTGGCTCCACGTGGACGCCGCGTTCTGCAGTTCACCCGCCGCCGCGACCTGCAGATCCGCGTCTTCCGCAACAGCGCCGCCTACCTCGGCCGGCCCACCGAGACCCCAGACCTGATCCACCTGACCCCCGAGAACTCCCGGCGGCTGCGCGCCCTGGCCGCCTGGTTCTCCCTGACCGCCTACGGCCGCGACGGCCACCGCGAGATCGTCGAACGCAACATGGCCACCGCCCGCGCCCTCGGCGACCGCCTCTCAGCCGACCCGCGGTGGCGGCTGCTGGCCCCCGTCCGCCTCAACGTGGTCTGCTTCACCGTCGCCGACGACCCCGCTCCCGGCCGCATCGACCACATCGTCAAGACGGTCGCCTCCGGCGGGGACCTGTTCGTCACACCCACCGTTCTCAACGGCACCCCGGCGCTGCGGGCCGCCTTCAGCAACTGGCGAACGACCCCCGACCACCTCGACCGCATCGTCAGTGCGCTGAACGCCGCGTTGTGATGCGTCTTTCTCAACCGTGGGTCTCCGCCACGCTGCCGCTTGCTCGTCTCGTGGGGATCTTTGGTCTCTTGCGGTCACCGGACTTATCGTCGAGGTTCTCGAAGAGCCGGACTGGCCAGGTGGGGACGCATCCGGCGTTTCCACCAGACGATTTATGCGCCATGGACGTCCACCTTGGCGCTGTTCCGTCCCCTCTGGGGAGAACTCCGGCTCTTCGCCTCCAGGGTTAGCTTCCAGCACGTGGCCTTGGAAGGCTGGAACGGGGCCTTGACGGTTCCGGGGCCATGACGTTGCGGATCACAGCACTGTCCCTGGCCGTGACATCCCCGTCTCGACCTGCGGGAACGGCCTGTTGGAAAAGGTTCACTTCGGTGGCTCCGGCTGGCGCGAGCAGATCGTCCCGGCTGCTCGTCGCCGGGAGCGGCAAAAGAGAGGAGGTTCGAGGCTGTCCTGTACTCCGCGGCCTCGCTGTCGGCAGGACGATGGGCGGGAGCTCTCAGTCTGTGGAGCGGGTGCCGGCCTTACCCGCCGGGCGGGACGACCGCCGCGCCGACACGGCCGGGGCGACCAGGCCCGCGACTCCCGCCACACCGAACGTCCACGCCACCGGGTTGACATACCAGGGCACCGCCGAGGTGGTGTAGCTTCCGCCATCGGCCGGCAGGCATTGGAACCGCAGCGGCACCCAGCCGACCCGGTAGTCGACGACCTGCGACACCATTTCTGGAGCGGCCTCCCCTCGGCACGGCAGCAGCGGCGAGGAACCCGTACCGCCGTCCTCGGCGTTCATGACCGCCAGCAGCACGTGCCCCATTCCCCAGGTGTACACGCCGACGGCCACCCCGAGAGCAAGAATCGCGCCCGCTCTCAGCAGCTCGGCCCGGGAGTGCCGTCCATACCGGATGGCCGCAGCGACACCGCAGATGATCAAGATCAGGGTGAGGCCCGACCCGATCAGGAAACCGAAATACAGAACGAGCCCCACCACGGCCGCTCCCTTCGGGTGGAGGGTTCCAGAACGAACCCCGGCCCGATCAAGGCTAAGGCGTTCCCCGCTTCACGCCCGGCGGACGGGCTTGTCGCGGCCCGGTTCACTTGAGCGTCCATAGCCGCACCGTCCCGTCATGGCTGCCGGTGGCCAAGGACCGGCCGCCCGGCCTGAACGCCACCGACATGACCCAGCCGTCGTGGCCGGTCAGTGTGGTGACCGGGCGGCCGGAGGCGGCCTCCACAAGGTGCACGTTGGCGTCCCGGGCACCGATGGCCAGGGTTCGGCCGTCCGGGCTGAAGGCCACCGACTCCACCACGTCCAACTGGCCGGCTCCGGCCACGGTGGAGCGTTCGGTGGTCATATCCCACAGCCGTGCCGTCCCGTCATGGCCGCCGGTCGCCACCGTCCGGCCATCAGGGCTGAAGGCCACCGTCTCGATCCACTTGTCGTGGCCGGTCAACGTGGCCACGAGGTCTCCAGTGGCCACTTCGCGCACGAACGCCTTCTCATCGCCGCCGCCGGTGGCCAGGGTCCGGCCGTCCGGGCTGAACGCAAGCGACCAGCAGGTGTCGCCGCGTCCGGCCAGGGGGCCGGTGGGACGCCGGGTGGCCAGGTCCCACATGAGCAGCCTCTCGCTGTCGCAGCCGGCCACCGTCCGGCCGTCGGGGCTGAAGGCCACCGCCCCGATCTCGGAGCCGTGTCCCTTCAGCGTGGCCACAGGACGTCCGGTGGGCACCTCCCACAGGCGTACCGTCGCATCCGTGCCGCCGGTGGCCAGCATCCGCCCGTCCGGGCTGAACGCCACGGACAACACGGCCCCGCGGTGGTTCTACAGCACCGCGGTGGGGCGTCCAGTGGCCGCATCCCACAGCCGTGCCGTTCCGTCATGGCCGCCGGTCGCCACCGTCCGGCCGTCGGGGCTGAAGGACACCGCTTCGACCCGGTCGGTGTGACCGGTCAGCACGTGCAGCGTCTCCCAGCTCGCCGGCCGCCGGGCCGACGGCGGGCGTGCCTCTTTGGGCCGCACGGCGTTGAGGACGAAGAACCCGACGGTGACCGTCGCGGCGAGGACGAGGAGAAAGACCAGCACGTGCCGCATGGGTCCGTTCCTGCCGGCGGCGGGAGCGGCCGGCGAAAGCGCCTGCGGAGAAGCGGCGGAGGGCAGAGGGGCGCGGCTTGGACCACTGATCGGAGCGGGTGCGGGCGGAGGAAGAGCGATGGGCGGGCCGCCCGGGGCGTCGCGGTCCCGGCCGATGGCCACGGCTGACGGAGCGGGCACCGGCGAGCGGGAGGGCAGAGCGCGCAGGATGTCACGGACCTGGGCGGCGGTGACGGGACGGTCGCCGGGGTCCTTGGCTAGCAGCCGTGACACCAGCTCGTCCAGTTCGCCCGGCACGTCCGGGCGCAGCGCGCTCAGGCGCGGCGGGGGCTCGGTCAGATGCCGGCGCATCAGGTCGGCCATGGACGAGCCGGAGAAGGGAGGGCCGCCGGTCAGCAGGGCGTGCAGGGTGCAGCCGAAGGCGTACAGGTCGGTGCGGGTCGGCCTCCTTGCCCTCGTATTGTTCGGGGGCCATGTAGGCGGGGGTGCCCAGGAAGCCACCGGTGGCCGTGAGCTGGGTCGTGGCGTCGGCGTAACGGGAGATGCCGAAGTCGCAGATCTTCACCCCGCCTTCGGCCAGTTCCATGAGGTTGGCGGGTTTGATGTCGCGGTGCACCACCCCTTTGCGGTGCGCATGGTCCAAGGCGTCGGCCACCTGCGCCATCAAATGCGTCGCCCGGGCGACCGGCAGCCCTTCGGGGTGGGCGGTCAGCAACGCGCTGAAGGTGGTGCCCTCCAGCAGCTCCATCACGAAATACGGGTGCCCGTCGTGCTCGCCGAGGTCGTGCACGACGGTGATGCCGGGGTGCTGCAGCGCGGCCGCCGCCTTGGCCTCCCGCCGCAGCCGGGCGATCAGCGCCGGGTCGCCGGTCAGCTCCGCCAGCAGGATCTTGACCGCCACCTGCCGGTCCAGCCCTTGGTCGAAGGCCGACCACACTTCGCCCATGCCGCCCCGGCCCAGCCCTTTCTCCAGCCGGTACCTTCCCCCCAGCAGCGTCCCGGGCCCGACCACTCGACCTCCCCGTCCTGTGCGGCCTTCTTCGGCGCGGCTCCGGAGGAATTCTGGCAGTGAGGTTTTCTCAACGAATACAAGCCCGCCTCATATCGCGACGCCTCCTGCCAGGAGTGCGCGCGGTCGGCCAGTCCCGGTGGGCCTCTTCCGCACCCGGCCGTGAGCCGGCAGTCCCGCGGCCCGCTCGGCGACGTCCCGCCTGTGCCCTCACCAGGGACTTTGCTCCGGCCCCTGCGCGGCCGCCGCCCTCCAGGGCACTCAATCGTTGAGAAAACCTCAGTGAACCTTTTTCTACATGCGGTCTTGGGTTCCTGAGGGACGACGTTCCTGACCGCGACGAGCCCGTCTCTGCCTATGGGGAGGACGTGGCAAAAGGATCCGGCGTGCACTTTGAACGGTCGGGTGGCAGTGCGGATCCGGTGGGCGAGTTCACTCGGCTTCTGGAACTTCTCCCTGCTGTTTCGCAGGGACGGTCCGGTGGGGTTGCTGTGGTTCCGCTGGGCGGTCGGGGCGAGGATTCCGGACGGCCCCTGGACGAAGACCCCGCCCTCCATGTGCACGAGGCTGTAGTACTGCTTGTCGACCTCCGGGAGAGGGGTAGCTCCCGTTTTGGCCGCGCGTGGGGATTTCCCGTTCCAACGCAGGAACCAGATGGCTTTACCCCGCGGGAGGGTGCGGCGCAATTCGGCTATGGGGTCGGCTGAATCCGCTGTGGAGCCGCCGAGGAATTCCGCCACCGCTTCCTTCGGCTCCGGCCGCAGCCTTCCTTTGAGGACCTCGACGGGGCGCAGTACGACGCCGATCAGCGGCTGGGGGTCGCCGTCGCCCGGGGTTCGGGTCGGCCGGACGCCGGTGACCTCGGCGATGACGACGGCCGTGGAAGCCTTCACTCCGGCGGCCAGGTCGGCGGGCGGCCGGATGTACAGGGCGCCGGGCCGGCGGAGCCTGCTGAAGAACTCCATGTCGCTGCGGCGGTGGATGTCCAGGTCGCCGATGGCGGCCGCTCCCGGTTGCACCGGGTCGGCGGGCCGTCCGCCGCCGCATGCGGTGAGCAGCAGGAGGACGAGTCCGAAGCCCGCTGCCGGCAGGGACGTTTTTCCAGGGCTCAGGCTCGTGTGGGCTCCTTGAATGCGTTCTTTCCGGTTCAGCATGCCGGTTGTGCCGGCCGGCGTCGGCTTGCGGGGCTCCCGTGGCTCGCTTGAGGCGGCTGGTCACATATGGCACGGCCGAGCCTTGAAGCGGGTGGCGGCTCGATGACAGGCCTGGGCAACGCTCGTCCTTTTGGGGATCGCTGAAACGAGAAGCTGCTTCCTGGGCCTGTCAAACATCATTCAGGTCTTATGAACCGGAGGTATTTCGGAGCGTCGGGAATTTGTCTTTTGTTTGCAGGCGCGGTCTCGCTGTGGTGCCGCAGAGGGAACCGGGAGTCGGGGCTGACCATCGAGGGTGCATACAGCCGAGCGAGAGCCTGCGGTCCTGGCGAGTCCACCGGGAGGAGCGGCCGCTTCGGCCTCAGGGCGATGGTGGAGGGGTGCTGTTCGTCCCGTCAAAAATCTCAACGACTCCCGCCATTTTCAATATATAGCAGACGGGGGGACTTGCGGCAAGCGCCGGTTTCTGTTGCAGAATTGCTCGCCGTGGCCGGAACCGATGAAAACGGGGGCGTGAAAATGCGGGTGGTGTTGTCGACGTGGGGCGGGCGCGGGGACGTGGAGCCGATGGCGGCGCTCGCCGTGCGGCTGCGGGAGCGCGGCGTTCAGGTGCGGCTGTGCGCGCCGCCGGATGAGGACATCGCGCGGCGGCTGGCGGCGGTCGGGGTGCCGCTGGTGCCGTACGGGCCGTCGGCGCGCGCATCGGCGTCCAAAGCGCTGCCGCCGACCGAATCGGCCAGGCCGCCGGCGGGAGAGGTGGTGGCCCGGGTCTCGGCCGAGATCGCCGCGAGCCAGCGCCGGGTGCTCCCCGAAGCGGCCGAAGGGTGCGACGCGCTGGTGGCGACCGGCGTGCCGGCGGCGCTGGGCGGGGCCCGCTCGGTGGCCGAGAAGCTGGGCGTTCCCTGGGTGCATGTGACCTTCCAGCAGCTCACGTTGCCCTCGCCGCACCGGGCGCCGCTGGCCTACCCGGGGAAGCTGCACGACCGGTACCTGAACGAGCTGTTCGGCGAGGCGATCAACGCCACCCGGGCGGCGCTGGGCCTGCCGCCGGCAGAGGATGTGGCCTCCTTCCTGTTCGGCGGGCGCAACTGGCTGGCCAGCGACCCGGTGCTGGACCCCTGGCAGGGGTCGGCGGAGGTGGACGTGGTGCAGACCGGCGCCTGGTTCGTCCCGGACGACCGCCCGCTTCCCGATGACCTGCGGGCGTTCCTCGACGCGGGGGAGCCGCCGGTGTACGTGGGGTTCGGCAGCATGCCGATGAAGGCGGCGGCGGACCTGCCGCGGGCGGTCGTCGAGGCGGTCCGCGCGCACGGCCGCCGCATGGTGCTGCTGCGCGGCTGGGCCGGTCTGTCGGCGGTCGACGACCGGGACGACTGCTTCGTCGTCGGCGAGGTCAACCATCAGGCGCTGTTCGGCCGGGTGGCCGCGGTCGTCCACCACGGCGGCGCGGGCACCACGGCCACGGCCGCCCGCGCCGGCAGGCCCCAGGTGCTCGTCCCGCAGGGGGCCGACCAGCCGTACTGGGCGGGCCGCGTCGCCGAGCTGGGCATCGGCGCGGCCCATGACGGCCCGGTGCCGACCGCCCGCTCCCTGGCGTCCGCGCTGGAGACGGCACTGGCCCCGGAAACCGCCGAACGGGCGGCGGCGCTGGCCGGACGGGTCCGCACCGATGGCGCCGCCACGGCCGCCGACCTGGTGGTCGAACAGCTCGGCTGAGGAAGGCGGCGGGCCGACGGAAAACCGCCGCAGGCCCGGGGGACGTTTCCGGCCTGCGGCGGTTCGCCTACGGCTTCAGCGCGCCGTCAAAGGCGCTTGAAGATCCTGGTGACCTTGGTGGAGCTTCCGTTGGCGCCGGTCTTGGAGTCCATCCGGAGCCGCTTGCCCTTGCAGGTGTAGGACGAGTAGAACGGAGTGGTCGCCTCCCAGGTGCCCGTCTTGTGCTCCTTGACCATGTTGAAGGGGCCGGTGCGGATCTTCTGGCCCGAGGCGATGTAGATCTCCGTGCGGGTGGCCCCGCCGGTGGCGGTCCTGGGCTTCACGTTCACCTTGCCCTTGGTGGACCCGGTCACCTTCGCCTTGACGGTGAGCTTGCCGGACAGCAGATGCCAGATCTGGTAGGGGTGCCCGTTCGCCTTTCCGCTGATGTCACCGCGCTTGGAGCCGGTGAAGTTGTACATGATCGAATTCTTTTTGATCCGAAGTACCGTCCCCTCCAGGCCGTCCATCGTGTGCTTGTACCCCGGTCCCTTGGACACCGCCGTGAACGACGTCAGCACCCAGGTTCCGAGCACGCACCGTTTGGCCTTGGCCTCGGCGGGCGCGGCGACCCCCACCAGGCTCGTGGCGGCGACCGCCCCCGCGACGACGAGACGGGTTCCCGTGCCGAACATGTCGACTCCCCGTGATCAAATGATCGTCCCCCGGTTTCTCGGTGACGATCTTCATCTCGTCCGCGTCCCGCCGCCCAGGGACACCGGTCCCGGTTTCCGCCGGGCTACGGGAATGGCCCTTCGGGCCATGGCTGCAGGGGGTTGCTCGGCTCTGGACGGCGCCCCCGTCCACGCGATCAGGGGCGCCTAGTACCCCTTATGGGGGAGGATGCGCAGGAGTTCGACGGCGGCCTCCTTGGCTCCGGCGATGAGCTGTTCGGGTTCGCGCGGGGCTTTGTAGAGGACCGTGATGCTCACCAGGCCGTCGCGGGCGCTGATGCCCACTGCCGGGGTATCGGACTCGGTGTCGACGACCATCATGCTCTCCTCGCCGATTCCGGCGGGGGAGACCTTCCCGGTCACTCCCGGGCTGCTATAGGCGTCCCGGGCGATACGACTCTCTTCTTCGAGAGTGTCCCCTCTGTTGGGGCGGACGGCGCTGATCTCCAAGCGGGCACGGCCGTTCCGGCTCAGCCAGCGGCACTGGAGCACACCGGGGAAATAGTGCTCCAGCCGGGGAGGCCGGGGATCGGGAACCAGCCGGGTGACCTTGGGGTAGGGGAACCAGGCGCACAGGTCCACCAGCGGCGTGCGCCTGGGCGGCGACTCCTCCTCTTCTTCGGGTGAGCTCAGGTCCGGGAGCGCCAGCAGAGACAGCAGACACAGGCACGCGGTCAGCAGGAGGGTCTGCGTCAGCCAGACGCGTTCACGGGGAGTCGCTTTCATACCCGCTTCTCCAATTTCCGCACGATCGCCTGCAGGATGCCGGCGACCTGCTGCTCGGCCACGGCGGCCGAGGGCGCATGCCGGGTGTGCAGGTCGACCGTCACCAGGTAGCCCTTGACGTGAGCCCGGCCCTGGGCGGTGAACCCCCAGCTGTCCTGCCAGGCCACGGTGTAGGCGTTCTTCTTCGCCCCGGGCAGGGGGTGCAGCACACTGCCCGGGGGATGGCCTTTCTTCCTGGCCTCATGGGAGCGTTCGGCCTCGTGGACGGACCAGGTGCCGATGAACATGTCCAGCCAGGTGCCTTGCTCCCACGGCCGCTCGGTGCCCCACCGGCAGGCCAGGCTCTCGATGCCGAAGCCGACCTCGCGGCCTCCGGGGACCGCCTGGGCGGCCAGGTCCCTCGGCAGGTAGTCGCATGAGGCGACCTCCGGTGGCGTGTCGTGACGGTCGGACTGCCGGTCAAGCCACCAAAAGTGCATCGCCAAAGCGGCGACCGGCAGCAGGACCGCCGCCGCCTTCACCCACAGCCGCACCCGTCGCTCCGCGATCGGCGCGCCGGTCACCGCCGGCAGCACGCCGTTGCAGGCCTCCATGTGGCGCTGCCGCATGACGGCGAGGGCCTCCTCGAACCGGCGGTCGCCGACCCTCCCGGACGGATGCCGCAGCCGAACCCGCTTTCCGTCCCGCAGGCAGAGCACGACGAACGCCTGGCGGCCCCGCCGCCCGGCCTCAATGTAAGAGACCACCGACCAAGGGAGCCGCTGGGGATGATCTGGAAGAGCGCATCCCGGGGACAGAACCGGATATCGGTGGCGGTGAGCGCGGTCGGCGGCCGCATCCAGTCTCCCCCCAGCGCGATGGTGAAGCCCAGGAGCGGGGGGAACATGAGGGCCAGCGCGAAATGAAGATTTTCGTGGTGGACGGACAGTTTCAGCGACACGCCGCCCACGACGACCAGGCACAGGACAAAGAACGCTGCAAGACGCTGTATTCGGGCGGGGCCGAATTCGATGCGGTCGGGGTACCGTCTCATTTCCTCGTCTTCGGAGAAGGCATGGACCCGACCGAGGATAGCGATCATGAGCTGGCGGTCCTTGCGGTGCGCCGCCCGGCCCCCGGCGGCCATTGCTGCGGCGAAAACTCAGCACAAAGCGGTATCTCTGGGCCGCGGGCACACTCAAACGACCGGCTTTTAGCGCTCCTGGCCGTTTAAGGTCATGTCTGCCGGGCCGCTCGGCGGCTCTGGCCGGGCAGATGGCGGGCGTCAGCGGCTTCGGGCAGCCGCCGGGCTCGTCTGCGGCACCGGCCATGACTTCGGCCGACTGCCCGGATTGTGTAGCGAAGTGTCGTAGCCATGTGCTTGTGTATCCGGTACACGAATACGGTGGAGCCGAGTGGAGAGGCATCGTGTCCGAAAACACCGACGGCCTGTTCGCAGATCCCCGCGGGACACAGATGTCCTTGGGGCACGGTGTGGTCCTGCCTGCCGAGACCGGACCTCCCGCCGGGCAGGAGCCGCCGGTGAACCCGCTGGACGCACCGCAGGAGTTCGCCGAGGCGACCTCCTTCGAGGTGCGCCGGGAGCTGGAGAAGCTGATCCGGCGGGACCTGCTCGGACCCTGGGACGGGCCGACCGAGGAGCTCCCTCCCCACATCCTCGGGCCGCGGGAACGCTACCTGGTCGGCATGCTCGGGCCCAAGCCCTCGGCCACCTCCGCGGTCGACAACGCCGACGAGCTGCCCGACACCGATCCCGGGACGGGCGGGGACGCCTCTGAAGGGGAGCTGCCCGACGTCCTCAGCCCACAGGCGCTGGGACGGATCTGGGCGTCGTCGATGGGGCTGTCCTTCTGTGTTCCCGGGAACGTCGATGCAGTCGCGGTGAAGGCGTCCTGGGGGCGCTACCACCGGCACGAGCGCGAGGCCGGCGACGGCCGCACGGTGCGGGTGTGGGCCCGTGAACCGGTTGAGCACGAGCGGCAGGTGCGGCTGGACGCCGAAGACTCCTACAAGATTCCGCTGACCGCCGAGCACGAGGAGGCACCGGGCGTGCTGCTGTCGGTGTCCGTCCGCCCCCGCGACGGCCGCCGGGTCGTGGAGGTGGCCTTGGTCAACCAGCAGCAGGAGCCGGTCAGCTACAAAGACGTCGCCTGGCTGTTCCAGCCGGAGCTGACCGTGACCGCCCTGGACGGGACCGAGGCGATCTTCCTGCCCGTCGACGACCCGGCCGATGACCTGCCGACCTCCGGCGGCGACCCCGAAGAGGCGCACCTGCGGCTGCTGTACCGCAACGAGCGCCGCTACGCCGCGGGCCGCAACGTGGCCGTTCACGCCGAGGTCGCCGAGGGCGAACGCCGGGCGCACCGGCTGACCACCACCTGGCTGCCGGCCTACGACGTGCCCGCCACCGTCGCGCCGACCGGCCCCGGCACCCCCCTGGAACACGTCGAGCTGTCCATGGACGCCCTGGCCACGGCCACCCCCCAGCAGCTTGAGGCCGGGCTGCAGCCGCTGGTCGACGGCTACCGGGCCTGGCTGGAGGAACGGGAGGCCGAGATCGGCGGCCTGCCAGAAGGGCTGCGTCCCGTCGCGGCCAAGGCAGTGGAGGATGCCCGGCGGGCCGCCGACCGCATCGCCGCCGGCGTTCGGCTGCTGTGCGACACCGCCCACCCTCGCCACGCCGAAGCCTTGCAGGCGTTCCGCTTCGCCAACGAGGCGATGGCGCTGCAGCGCCGCAACACCGCGCTGGTGCCGCTGCGGGAGAGCGGTCTGAGCCTGGCCGAGGCCAGGGCGCAGATCCAGGCCAAGGGGGCGGCCGCCGCCAGCTGGCGCCCCTTCCAGCTCGCCTTCGTCCTGCTCAACCTGCCCTCGCTGACCGACCCGGGCCACCCCGAACGGGCCGCCGACCACAGCGCCCTGGTCGACCTGCTGTTCTTCCCGACCGGCGGCGGCAAGACCGAGGCCTACCTCGGCCTGATCGCCTACACCCTGGCCATCCGGCGGCTGCAGGGCGTCGTCGGCACCGGTGAGGACGCCCGTGACGGGCGGGCCGGGGTGGCGGTGCTCATGCGTTACACCCTGCGGTTGCTGACCGCTCAGCAGTTCCAGCGGGCCGCCGCGCTGATCTGCGCCGCCGAGGTGCTGCGGCGGCGCGACCCGCAGACCTGGGGCGCCGAGCGGTTCCGGATCGGGCTGTGGGTGGGCGCCGGAGTGTCGCCCAACTGGTTCAAGGAAGCCAAGGACCAGGTCATCGAGGCCCGCGCCTCCGGCCGCGGCCACCGCGCCAACGTGCTGCAGACCCTGACCTGCCCCTGGTGCGGCGAACAGCTGAGGGCCGAACGCGACCTGTACATCGACGAGGAGCGGCGGCGCATCCTGCTGTACTGCCCGCGCGGCGAGGGCGCCGACGCCTGCCCGTTCTCCCGCCGGATCTCCGGCCCCGACGAGGGCCTGCCCATCCTCACGGTGGACGAGGAGATCTACCGGTACGCGCCCAGCCTGGTCATCGCCACCGTCGACAAGCTCGCCCAGCTCCCCTGGAAGGGGTATGCCGGCATCCTGTTCGGCCGCACCCGCACCCGCTGCCCCCGGCACGGCTTCCGGCACGACGACCTGGACGCCGAGACCGGCTGCGCGAGCAAGCACCGGGCGAACGGTCCCTGGCCCGCCGTGGCCGCCCAGCCCGTCGTCCGGCTCCGCCCGCCGGACCTGATCATCCAGGACGAGCTGCACCTGATCTCCGGAGCGCTCGGCACCACGGTGGGCCTGTTCGAAGGAGCGGTGGCCGAGCTGACCTGCTGGCCGTATCAGGGCCGGACCACCGGCCCGAAGATCGTCGCCTCCACGGCCACCACCAAGCGGGCACGCCAGCAGGTCCGCGGCGTCTTCGGCCGTGAGCTGGCGGTCTTCCCACCGCAAGTCATCGACGCCGGCGACACCTTCTTCTCCCGCCGCGAGCCGGTCACCCCCGCCACCCCCGGCCGCCGTTACCTGGGCATCTGCGCGCACGGGGTGCGCTTCAAATCCGCCCAGATCCGGCTGGCGGAGATCCTGCTGCTGGCCGGGCAAGCCCTCTTCGACGCCTACGGGGAGCCCGCCGACCCGTACATGACCGTGGTCGGCTACTTCAACGCCACCCGGGAGCTGGCGGGGATGCGCCGCTACCTCGATGACGACGTCACCACCCGGATCCGCCGCAACGGCAGGTTCCGGGGCCTGCCGAACCGGATCGTCACCAGCAGCGGCCTGCTCACCATCCAGGAACTGACCTCCCGGATCTCCTCCGGCGACATCAGCGACGTGCTCAAGCGGCTGGAACGTCCCTTCGACCCCGAACTGGACACCTCCCGGCGCCGTTTCGACGCCCCCGCCGAGCTGGCCCGGCATCTTGCCGCCAAGCGCAAGGCCCGCTCCGGGGAGAACGTCCCACCGCCGCACCCCCTCGCCCGGCGGTTCGGTGAGCGGCACAACGCCCAGCTCGACCCGGTGGACGTGGTGCTGGCCACCTCGATGCTCCAGGTCGGCGTGGACGTCTCCCGGTTCGGGCTGATGGTGATGACCGGCCAGCCCAAGAACACCGCCGAGTACATCCAGGCCACCTCCCGGGTCGGCCGGGACGCGGCGCGGCCGGGCCTGGTGCTCACCCTCTACAACTGGGCCCGGCCGCGCGACCTGGCCCACTATGAGGACTTCGAGCACTACCACGCCACCTTCTACCGGCAGGTCGAGGCGCTGTCGGTCACCCCCTACACCCGCCGGGCCCTGGACCGGGGGACCACCGGGCTGCTGGCCGCCGCCATCCGCCACGCCGCCGAGGAGTACTCCTGCAACCACAACGCCTGCGACGTCGACCTGTCCGGCCCGCTCGTCGGCCGGATCATCGACCGGCTGCTGGAGCGCGCCGAGACCGTCGCCCACACCCGCGGCCGTGACTACCTGGAGGAGCGGATCAAGACGGTGCTGGACGAGTGGGAACAGCGCAAGAGCGTCGGCACGGCTCGGCTCGGCTACCAGGACGGCACCTGGAACAAGCAGATCGTCTCGGGCCTGCTGCGGCCCGCCGGTAACGGAAAGTGGGACACCATGACCGTCGGCGTGTCCATGCGGGAGACCGAAAACGAGATCAACCTGCTCTTTCCCGGCGGCGACGCCCTGTTCCGGCCGCTCTACCACCAGCCCGACTGGACGTTCGGACCGCCCGCCGACGAAGACGGCGACACGGCGGCCGCCGACGGCGCCGACCGGTCCGGCATCTTCGGAGAGGGGGCCTGACCATGACCGAGACCGCGCCGTTCCGCCGCCGCGTCGGCAGCGTCCGCCCCAGCCACCTGATGTTCACCGGCGGGGTGGGCTCCCTGATCGACCTGCCGAACTTCTCCGTCCTGGTCAAGGGCCTGGACGAGTGGAGGGACGAGCACGCGGCGGTGATCGACGAGCCCCGGCTGCTGGCCGCCGTGCAGCGCACCCTGGGCAAGAGCGTGCAGCACCTTCGATCCGCCCCCTGGCTGGAAGGGCTGGACAAAGACCCCAACGGTCCCGCCTCCAGAGTCGGCGTGCCGGTGGCGCCGTTCCCGAGCTGGTTCCGCTGCACGGCCTGCAACGAACTCGGAGCGCTGGACTCGGGCGTCTTCGGCTTCGAAAACTCCAACCCCCGCAAACCGCACGAGGCCAGGTTCTTCCACGCCAGGTGCAAAAAGAAGAAACCGCTGGCGGTGGCCGCGCGTTTCGTCCTGGCCTGCACCAACGGGCACCTGGACGAGTTCCCCTACATCCACTTCGTTCACCGCGGGGGAAAGTGCCTCAAGGCCGACCACCCGCGGCTGCGCATGGACGACCGCGGCGGCAACCTCGGCGCCAACGTCGAGATCGAGTGCATCAACTGCGGGGAGACCCGCAACATCCGCGACGCCCAGGGCAGCCGCGGCGAGGAGAACCTGCCGCGCTGCCGGGGCCGTCACCCGCACCTGGCCACCTTCGACCCCCAAGGCTGCGACCGCACCCCCAAACTGCTGGTCGTCGGCGCCTCCAACCAGTGGTTCGCCAAGACTTATTCGGCGCTGGCCGTCCCCACCCCCGATGCCGGCGCGCTGGAGAACAAGATCGAAAAGCACTGGACCTTCTTCGAAGGCCTGGCGCCCAATCAGTATCCCTGGGCGCGTTCGGTGGGGTTCGAACAATTCCAGGAGGTCAAGCAGTGGAGCGATGAAGAGATCGCCGAGACGGTCGCCAAGGTCCGCGCCAAGAAGGAGGGAAGCGCCTCCGGGCAGCAGGAAGGCGGCGGATATCCCGATCTGCGCACCCCCGAATGGGAGGTCTTCTCCGCGGGCAGACTGCCCGACCCCGACGACGACTTCACGCTCCGGCGCGACATCGACGGCGTGACCGAGGCCCTGACCGGCATCTACGCCGATGTGGTGCAGGCCGAACGGCTGCGCGAGGTACGGGCGCTGATCGGCTTCACCCGGCTGGACGCCCCCGACCCCGAAGACCCCGAACTGGTGCGGCTGGTCCCGCTGGCCCGCTCCCGTCCCGAGTGGGTGCTGGCCAGCGAGGTGCGCGGAGAAGGCATCTTCTTCCGCCTCCCCGAGGAACTGCTGCAGGAGTGGGAGAAACGGGTCGCCGACTCCCACGCGCTGCGCCTGCACCGTGAGGCGTATGTGCGCTACCGGCGCAACCGTTACTCCGACCGCATCAACAAGCCGTCGGAGTTCGACGAGATGGCGCACTGGCCCGGCGCCCGCTTCATCGCCCTGCACACCTTCTCGCACCTGCTGATCCGCACCATCTCCCTGGAATGTGGCTACAGCTCCGCCAGCCTGTCGGAACGGATCTACTCCGGCACCGAGGACGACCCGCACCGCGCCGGCATCCTCATCTACACCGCCGTGCCCGACTCCGAAGGAACCCTGGGCGGGCTGGTCTCCCTGGCCGAACCCGACCGGCTCACCGCCCTCACCCGGCGGGCGCTGGCCGACGCCCGGCACTGCTCCTCCGACCCTCTGTGCGCCGAGCGCCTGCCGCAGGCTCCCGCCGATTTCCTGCACGGCGCGGCCTGCCACGTCTGCCTGTTCGTGTCGGAGACCACCTGCGAGCGCGGCAACAAGTTCCTCGACCGGCGCTTCATCGTCCCCATCGACGACCCCGAGCTGGCGCTCTACCCGGACCTGCCATGACCATGGCCTGGGAGCGCTTCGAGACGGCCGTCGCCGACCACGTGGCGCGGCTGGGGCCGGTGCGGCTGCGGGCCCTGGCCGCCCGGTTCGACCAGGGACGCCTGCGGGGGATCGAAGACTGCGTGCCCGATTTCCCCGGCGAGGCGGCCGCCATCGCCGATGCCGCCCGCGGCGATGGCGCCCTGCCTCCCCAGGCCGTCGCGGCCTACCTGCGCGGTGCCGCGGCCGCGCTGGCGCACCGGGAGGCGTCGCTGCGGGTCGAAGCGGTATGGAGCGGACCCACCAGCCATGCGGTGCCGGTGCGCTCGACCGCCCAGGTGCTCATCCGGCTCGTCGGCCGCGCCACCCGCGAACTATTGCTGATGACCTACTCGGCCAAGCCCTATGAGCCGCTGCGGGAGGCGCTGGCCGCCGCCGTCGCCCGGAAGGTGACCGTCCGGGTCGTGGTGGAGACCCTCCAAGGGGCCGGCAGCGCGCTGTCGGGAGAGGAGCCGGCGGCGGCCTTCCACGGGCTGGGCGTGGAACTGTGGCACTGGCCGGTCGCCCGGCGGGCCGACGAGAACGCCAGGATGCACGCCAAAATCGCGCTGGCCGACCGCCGGGAACTGCTGGTCTCCAGCGCCAACCTCACCCACTCGGGAGTGCACGACAACATCGAGGCCGGGCTGCTCGTCCACGGCGGTCCCGCCCCCCAGCGGGCGGCCGAGCACTTTGACGCGCTACGCTCGGCCGGGATCCTGGAGCGGATGTGAACGAGCACTGAGCACTCCTCACCGCGGCCGCCACCGCCTTCCCGCCGGAACCGGACCGATCATGTCCGCAGTACGGGAACGGCTGGGGAGGCCTTGAGACCCCGCGATCGAATTGGGACGGCCGGCATTTCCATGACGGGAGGATGAGCGGCGGTGACGACCATCGCAGACCGTTACCGGCTGGACCCCGTCCACATCGGCAAGGGCGGGATGGGCGAGGTATGGGGCGCCACCGACACCCGGCTGCGGCGCCGGGTCGCGGTGAAGATCATCAGTTTCCCCGACGGCAGGCCCGACCCCGAACTGGTCCGCCGGTTCGTCCGCGAATCCCGCCTCACCGCGCGCATGGACCACCCCGGGGTGCCCATCCTGTACGACGCCGACGAGGTCACCGACGGGCCGTTCGCCGGGCGCCTCTACCTGGTCATGCAGCTCATCGACGGGATCGGCCTGGAGGACCTGCTGGCCGAGCACGACCCGCTCCCGGTCGGCTGGGCCGCCGCGATCGCCGCGCAGGCCTGCGCCGTCTTGGACCATGCGCACGGCATGATGCTGGTCCACCGCGACCTCAAGCCCAGCAACCTGATGATCGACCGGCACGGCGGCGTCAAGGTGCTGGACTTCGGGCTGGCCGTCGCGCTGGACGCCGATGAGCGTTCCCGGATCACCGGCTCCAACCAGATGCTGGGCACGCTGGCCTACATGGCGCCCGAGCAGTTCCAGGGGCAGGCCGGGCCGTTCAGCGACCTGTACTCGCTGGGCTGCGTGCTCTACCGCATGCTGAGCGGCCGCAACCCCTTCGACGGCCCCACCCAGCCCGCCCTCATGCACGCCCACCTTTATGAAGAGCCCGCTTCCCTCCGGCGGCTGCGCGCGGAGGTGCCACCCGACCTGGAGGAGCTCGTCCACCGCCTGCTGGCCAAGCGGCCACAGGACCGTCCGGCCTCCGCAGCCGAGGTCTACGACCTGCTGCTGCCGCACATCGGCGAACTGCCGGCGCTGCCGGGAGCCGTCGCCCCGGGCCGTAGCTCCGCCCGCATGTACGCGGGCGTCGTGGGCCGGGTGCTGCTTCCTCCGGCCGCCTCGTCCGCCACCGTCTCGGCCGGGAATTCCTTCAGCCTCGGGGAAGTGGCCAAGGCCCGGCGGCAGGCGCAGCGGCTCATCCGCGAGTCGCGCTACGACGAGGCGCTCCGTGTGCTCAGCCGCATCTCCCAGCGTGCCGAAAGCGCTCTGGGCGCCGACCACTCCGAAGTGCTCGACCTGCGCAGGGAACACGCCGACGCCCTGTTCAAAGCCGGCGACTACCCGGCCGCGGCCGCGGCCTTCCGCGCGCTCGCCCAGGATCTGGCCCGCCGTGACTCTCCCGATGCCGACACGGTGCTGCACCTGCGCCTCCAGGAGGCCAACAGCCACGCCCTCGCCGGTGACACCGGCCGGGCCCTGCGGCTGCTCGACCGGCTTCTGGACGACCAGCGGCGCATCTACGGCAAGGACGATGAACGGGTCCTGGAACTGCGCCGCCAGATCGGCCTGCTGCTGTACGGGGCGGGCCGGGTCGACGAGGCGGTGCAGGCGCTGCAGGAGCTGGCGGCCGACCTCGAACGCCTGCACGGCCACGACCATGAGGCCGCCCGGAACGTCCGGCCGGGGGGCGGAAGCGCGGAGCCGGGGCGGGGCGTCGGGAGCGCTGCCCGGCAGCGTCCATGATCTGAAGGCCGCCCGGATCCGGGGCATCCGGTGTGCCTTGGCGCGGACCGGGTTGCCGGAGCCGGCCGACAAGGGCTGCATCGGCACGGGCCGGCCGGTGCTCACTCCTTACAAGGGACGCGGCAAGTCCGAAGTGCTCAAGGAGGCCAAGTGGGCTCACGCCCCGGCCGCCGCGGCCCGGCCGAGCGGGCCATCGCCCAGCTGAAGACCCGGCGAATCCTGCACGGGCTGCGCTGCTGCCCGCATCACGCCGGCCATCGATGGGACGGGCTGGACGTCAGGCCGAGGCGGCGAACAGGCCGCGGGCGGCGAACAGCTCGGCCACCAGGTCGCCCTGGCGCTGCAGCTTCCGGGCGCACGCCTGGGCGGCCCGGTCGGGGTCGCCGTCGCGCACCGCCTCCCAGATCGCCCGGCTGCCGTCGCGTTCGGCCTCGATCGCGCCGGGCACCAGGGCGAAGAAGTTGCCGGGCACGATGCCGACCATGGCGCGCAGCACCGCCCGCAGCCGGGGCGAGCCGGCCGTCTGCAGGATGAGCCGGCCGAAGTCGCGGCTCAGGCGGGCCACCGCCGCCGGGTCTTCTGCGCGCTGCAGCGCCCGGCACAGCTCGTCCAGGTGCGCCACCATCTCCGGCGTGCGGCGCTCGGTGGCGCGCCGGGCCGCGAAGCCGAACACCAGGCCGTACAGCGTGTAGTGGTCGCGGACCGCGGCCTCGTCCAGGGCGCCGATGAACGCGCCGCGGTGCGGCTTGATGGTCACCCAGCCCTCGCGTTCCAGCGACAGCAGCGCTTCGCGCACCGGGATGCGGCTGACGCCCAGCGCCCGGGCGATCTCGTCCTGGGGAACCCGGTCGCCCTGCCGCAGCCGCCCTTCGAAGATCAGCCTGCGGATGTAGAGGGCGACCTGTTCGCCGCTGCTCCGCCGGACCATCGCCTCGTCGGGCGGAGGCAACGGTGTTAAAGGGGTTCGCCTGCTACCCCCTCGTGGTTCTTCCCGTCCGCGGTGGATCTTCTCCTCAGCTCGTGGTGGCGCTTCTCGCAATTGACTGTCATTTTATATACATAATCAAGTCTACGGAGTGTGGCGATCCTGTCCCGTGGCGGAGCCCTCCTCGCGCCTCTGGCTCGCGGCGGACCCCGGTGTTACCGTCAATTGAAGAACCCTCTTTAGTCCGTCCCCGGAGGACGACCATGGCGCGTTTCCCCTTCCCGATCCCCAACGGCTGGTTCGCCGTGGCGCGCAGCGACGAGCTGAAGACCGGCCAGGTCAAACCCGCCCGCTACTTCGGGCGCGAGCTGGCGGTCTTCCGCACCGCCTCCGGCGAGCCCCGCGTCGTGGACGCCTACTGCCCGCACCTGGGCGCCCACCTGGCCCACGGCGGGCAGGTCAGGGGAGAGCTGCTGGAATGCCCCTTCCACGCCTGGCGCTTCGACGGCGTCTCCGGCCGCTGCGTGGAGGTGCCCTACACCGACGCCGACCCCTCGCCCAAGGCCCGGGTCCGCTCCTACCCGGTGGTCGAGCGGTTCGGCCTGATCTTCGCCTGGCACCACCTGGGCGGCGCCGACCCCTACATCCCCATGCCGGAGATGAAGGAGTTCGACGACCCCGGCTGGAGCGAGCCGGTCTTCCACGAATTCCGCTTCGCCACCTGCGTGCAGGAGATGGCCGAGAACAACGCCGACTACGTGCACTTCAAATACGTGCACGGCATGGAGACCATCCCCGGCGGTGAGGTGGACTACGACGGCTTCGTCAAGATCGTCACCGAGCAGCAGCAGTTCAAGAACAAGGAGGGCAAGGTCTACACCCTGGAGTTCGTGCGCAAGTCCTACGGGCTGGGCCTGGGCGCGCTGCGGCTCAAGGGCGTGATGTCCTTCATCTCCTCGGTCAGCCCGGTGGACGAGGAGAACGTGCACGTCCGCTGGGTGTTCACCTTCCCCCGCGGCATGGAGAGGTTCTCCCCGAGGATGATCGACGAGTTCGTCAAGCAGATCAGCGAGGACGTCCCGATCTGGGAGAACAAGATCTACGTGGAGAAACCGCTGCTGATCAAGGGCGACGGCCCGATCACCGAGTTCCGGCACTGGGCCCGGCAGTTCTATGGTGAACACGTCCCCGAGCGGCCGTGGCTGCCGCCCCGCCTCAAGCGCCTGGAAGGCAGTGGTGTCTGACCGACCTTCCCAACCGTCCCGGACGCGCGGCGCCGGGACCAGGGAGGCCATCTTGGACGCCGCCGAACGGCTGATGGCCGAGCGCGGCATCACCGGGGTGTCGCTGAACGAGATCAACACCGCCGCCGGGCAGCGCAACACCGCGGCGCTGCACTACCACTTCGGCGGCCGGGACGGGCTGCTGCGGGCGATCCTGCGGCGGCACGGCCCCTGGCTGCGGGCCCGGCACGAGGAGCTGTACGCCCGGGCCACCGCCGGCGGCCGCACGCCGGACGTGCGGGGCCTGGTGGAGGTGATCGTGCTGCCGCCGGCCGAGTACGTCGGGCTGGGCCCCAGCCAGCGCGCCGCGATCCGGATCTGGACCTCGGCGCTGGCCCAGCCCGCGCTGGCCATCGAGGACGTGCACACCCTGGTGGACCCTTCGCTGACCCGGGCGGGCCGGGAGCTGGTGGAGATCCTGTCCCGCGGCATGCCCCGGCGGCTGGCCGTCGAGCGGCTGGTGGTGGCCTCCCAGTCGGTGCTGCACGTGCTGGCCGACCGGGCGCTCGCAGAGGACGCCCCCGACAGCCGGCGGCGCCCGCTGCCGCTGCCGCTGGTGGCGCGCAACCTGGTGGACATGACGGTGGCCGCGCTCACCGCCCCGGTCGGCGCGGCCACCCGGCAGGAGATGGAGCAGACCGCGGGCCTTGCGTGACCGAGGGCTCGCCAGGGGCACGCTGCGAATCGACGACGTGTGACAGACCCACCGGGCCGGTGGCGCGGCCAAGACAACTGCCCCGAACCGCCCTCGGCCCACTACCGGCAGAACACCGGCTGCTTCTTCGAGGACTCGTCGAGACCGAGCTGCTGGAGACGGTCGGTGTGGACAATGTCACCTTCGAGACCGGCTGCCTTCAGGACGGCACCCGGCCGCACTCCCGCCAGGCCCCTCGAAGCCCGGACCGATTCACAAGATCGCTCAGGGAGCGCGACCCGGCTGCTGGTGCTGGACCCGCCCGAATGACGGACGGACACGGCCGGTTCACAAGCATCGGATCGCCCCTGCGCCCCGCCCGCCGAGACGGCGCCACCCGGCATGTGCCGGGCCGCCGCGCTGCTAGTTTTGAAGGAAACAGCGGCGGTGCAAAGCCGTCCATCGGACCCAGAGGTGAGAACGATCCCGCGCAGACAGGAACCCGCCCTGCAGGGGGCCCGGGCGGCGAGCGGGCCCGACCTGCTGCCGAGCCAGACCCTGTCCCGGATGAGCAGCGGTGAGCAGGTTCGGCTCTACGTGCGGCGGTTGATCTTCGATGGTGTGCTGCGTCAGGGGCAGCGGGTTCCCCAGGACGCGATCGCCCAGACGCTGGGCGTCTCCCGCATCCCGGTGCGCGAGGCGCTGATCGCGCTGGAGCGCGAGGGATGGATGACGATCGTCCCCCACCGGGGGGTGTTCGTCAACGCCCTGGACGAGTCGTCGGTCCGCGACCACTACGAGCTGTACGGGCTGTTTTACGGGTTCGCCGTGCGCCGCGCGATCGAGCGCCGCGGCCCGGAACTGGCCGATCAGCTCGCCCCCCTGGCCGCGCAGATCGCCGAGACCACCGACACCGAGCAGCTGCAGGAGCTGACGCAGCGCTTCCACCGCCTGGTGGTGGACGCCGCGCAGTCCCCCCGGGTGCGCAGCCTGCTGCGGCAGATGACCGGCATCGTCCCCGGGAACTTCTTTGAGCTGGTGCCCGGCGCCGACGCCGTGGAGCGGCGCGGCACGGCCGCCATCGTCGAGGCGATCCGCAACGAGGACGCCGCCGCGGCCGAGGCCGCGTACGCCAAGATGCTCCGCGAGGAGGGCGAGCTGGTGGTGGAGCTGTTCCGCAAGCGCGGCATGTTCGAACAGCCCGCCGAGACCGTCCCGTCGTGACCGCGTGCGGCGCCTCCGCCGGCGGGGGCGCCGCGAGCAGAGCCGTTCAACGAGGAGATGCGCGAAGGCGGCCGGGCCTTCGCCGGACGCCGCGACCCCGGTGCCCCGCCCTTCCGCGCCGGCGGCGGGCTGTGACCTCCGCCGGGTCAGGCGCCGGGCGCCACGAAGACGGCCTCCGGCACCTGGCGCAGATGGGCCGGTGCCGGCCGGTCCCCGGCCTTCAGCTCGGCGATCTTCCGTGGTGATGCCCGGTGAAGGCTTCGCGGGCGAGCACCTGCTCGGCCGCCTCCAGGACCTGGCCCCTGCTGAGCGCCCGGCGCTGCTTCCGCAGGACGCGCTCGGTCATCGACGCCTTGCGACGGCCGCGCGCCTCGCAAGGCGCCCCGGCACCCTCGGTTCGCCGCGGAAACGGCGGGTTGGAAAGATGCAGTGAGCCTTGTCCGGCACCCGGGCGCCGGGCGCGGGAACCCCGGCGATGCCCGGCCGGTCGGCCTTCGCAGGTTGCGGCATCGTCCCCGGGCCCGATGGACCCGTATGCCACCTGAGGGAGCGGCGTGCCGGCAAGGCCCGGCGATGTCGTCACGACCGTGGCGAAGACGATCCCAGTGAGGTTGAAGTTGACGCAGTCTTCGACGTCCAAGCCGTCCCCGCACCCGGCCCTGACCGGCCGCGAACAGGAGGCGGGGGAGCTGGCCGACGCGGTGCGGCGGCTGATCGGGCTGACCATGGACGCCCCGGCCCCGCCGGAGGTGACCAAGGAGGCCGTCCGGGCCCTGGAGGCCGTCGCCGACATGCTGCAGCGGCACGTGCCCGACCCGCCGCTGCCCAAGACGCTGCTGCACGAGCCCGACCCCGGCGACGGCGACCTGGGCGCGCGGATGCCGTTCGATAACGTCATCGGCCGCTACAACCCGCTGGCCCTGCCGCTGGAGCTGGAGTTCGACCGGGAGGCCGACCCGCCCCGGGCGCTGCTGCGCGGCGCCTTCACCCGGGCCTATGAGGGCCCGCCCGGCTGCGTGCACGGCGCGGTGCTGGCCGCCTCCTTCGACATCGCGTTCGCCGCGGCCAATTTCATCGCCGGCATGCCCGGCCCCACCGTCCGGCTGGAGATCGACTACCGCCGTCCCACCGCGCTGCACGCGCCGTGCGTGTTCGAGGCGTGGGTGGAGTCGCACGACGACCGCCGGGTGCGCACCGTCGGCCGCCTGGTGCAGCGCGACAAGGTCACCGTCGAGGCGGTGGGGGACTTCGCCAAACTCGACCAGTCCCAGATCGCCCGGATGGTCGAACGCACCCGCTGACCGCCTCCGCGCGGCGCCCGCCCGGCCCGGCGCGCCGCGCGATGGGGATGACCAGGGAGGATTAAGGGAAGGGCGGCGTGCGTTGCGGGTGTGATGAAAATCGCCCACGGAAAGGGGAGACATGCTGTTCGGTGACGAGCACGTGCGCCGCTACGAGGAGACCGACGGGGCGGTCGGACACGACTGGGAGAAGGGCGCACCGGTTCTCATCCTGACCACCAAGGGCCGCAAGAGCGGGCAGGAGCGCAAGTGCCCGCTGATCTACCAGGAGCACCAGGGCAACTATGTGGTCGTGGCCTCCAAGGGCGGCGCCCCGGACCACCCTCACTGGTACCTGAACCTGCAGGCAGACCCTGAGGTGCGGGTCCAGGTCAAGGCCGACAAGTTCACCGCGCGGGCGCGCACCGCCGAGGGCGCCGAGCGGGACGAGCTGTGGGCGAAGATGGCCGCCGTGTGGCCGGACTACGACGAGTACCAGAAGAAGACCGACCGCCAGATCCCGGTGGTGGTGCTGGAACGGATCTGACCTTCCGGCCGGCGGGGTGGGGAGGTCAGGCCTCACCCCGCCGCTCACCGGCTGACCGGCCCTGCCTGCGACTGCACCCCTTCCCCGAGGTCGCCGACGCCGCGTCCCGGCGGCTGTGCGGGACGGCGTCCACCGCTGCCATACGGGTGGAAGCGGCCCGGGACGCGTTGGAGCCGGCCGTCCGCTGCGGCGGGCGCGTTGCCATAATGCGGGCGACTTGATCAGGGAGGGGCGGAAGATGGGGCGTCTGGCGTGGACGGACGGGCTGAGCGAGGTCCAGCGGGAGATCCTGGACACCATCGCCGAGTTCGTGGACCGGGAGGTGCTGCCGGTCGCGACCGAGCTGGAACACGCCGACGCCTACCCCCAGCGGATCGTCGACGGGCTGAAGAAGCTCGGGGTCTTCGGGCTCACCATCCCCGAGCAGTACGGCGGGCTCGGCGAGTCCCTGCTGACCTACGCCCTGGTGGTGGAGGAGCTGTCCCGCGGCTGGATGAGCGTCTCGGGCATCCTCAACACCCACTTCATCGTCGCCTACATGATCGGCCGGCACGGCACCGAGGAGCAGAAGGCCCGGCTGCTGCCGAAGATGGCCACCGGCGAGGTCCGCGGCGCGTTCTCCATGTCCGAACCGGACTGCGGCTCGGACGTGGCCGCCATCCGCACCCGCGCCCGCCGCGACGGCGACCACTACGTCATCGACGGGCGGAAGATGTGGCTGACCAACGGCGCCACCGCCAATCTGATCGCCCTGCTGTGCCGCACCGACGAGGGCGCCGACTCCCCCCACCGCAACATGACGACCTTCCTGGTGGAAAAGGAGCCCGGCTTCGGCGAGGTGGCGCCCGGCCTGACCATCCCCGGCAAGATCGAGAAGATGGGCTACAAGGGCGTCGACACCACCGAGCTGCTGCTGGACGGCTACCGCGTCCCCGCCGGCAGCATCCTCGGCGGCGTCCCCGGCCGCGGCTTCTACCAGATGATGGACGGCGTGGAGGTCGGCCGCGTCAACGTGGCGGCCCGTGCCTGCGGCGTGGCGCGCCGGGCCTTTGAGCTGGCCATCGACTACGCCCAGCGCCGGGAGACCTTCGGCAAGCGCATCGCCGACCACCAGGCGGTGCGCTTCCGCCTGGCGGAGATGGCCACCAAGGTCGAGGCCGCCCACCAGATGATGGTGATGGCCGCCCGCAGGAAAGACTCCGGCCGGCGCAACGACCTGGAGGCCGGGATGGCCAAATACCTGGCCGGCGAGTACTGCAAGGAGGTCGTCGAGGACGCCTTCCGCATTCACGGCGGCTACGGCTACTCCACCGAGTACGAGATCGAGCGCCTGTACCGGGAGGCGCCCATGCTGCTGATCGGCGAGGGCACCGCCGACATCCAAAAGATGATCATCGGTCGCCGCCTGCTGGAGGAGTACCGGCTGGACTGACGCCACCCGGCGGATTTGCGGCCGACGCCGGCCGGGGCGGCGTGCAAGTGCGTCCTGCGGGTCGTCCGGGCGGGCCGGGACGTTCGCCGGGCCCGGCTGCGGCGGCCTGAAACCGTCGAAGAACGGTGGGGGCCTCCGGCGCGTCCGCTTCTTCGGCGACCGGGGCTTTTGCCTCGTTGCTCTCGGCGGTCACCGCGCAGTGAATCGATGACGGCCGCCGTCCCGTATGCGCGGGACGGCGGCCGTCCTGTCGGCGGGGCCGGCAGTGGCTAGGCCGTCCGCCGGGGCGGCGGCCTCGCCCTCGCACGGCCCCGTCCTGCGGTCAGGGATGGCTTGCCCTCACCCGGTATACCCAAGCACTTACTTGGTCATTACTCTCTTTGCCGGTTCTTGAAATCGGCGAAAGGGACGACGGATGCCGGCTGCACCGATGATCGAGGAACGCCCCGGGTGCGGGCTGGGGGCCAAGCTGTTCGCCCGGCTGATGCGCCGGACCCTGCGGCCGATCATCGCCCGCCTGCCCTGGACGCCGCTGGCCCTGCGGATGGCGGGGCTGCTGGACTACGCCGGGGTGCTCATCGTGCGGCCGCGCGGCGCCCGGACCGTCAAGGTCACGGCCCTGGACTGCGCGGCCGAATGGGTCTACGGGGCCGGGGTGTCCCCCACCACCCGGAAGGTGATCCTCTACTTCCACGGCGGCGGCTTCGTCGCCTGCGGCCTGCGCACCCACCGCCGGATGATCGCGCGGATCTCCCGGGCGGCGGGCATGCCCGCCCTGTCGGTGGCCTACCGCATGCCCCCCAACGTCACCATCGCCACCGTCCTGGAAGACTGCGTCAACGCCTACCGGTGGCTGCTGGAGCAGGGCTATGAGCCCGAGGACATCGTCGTCGCCGGGGACTCGGCGGGCGGCTACCTCAGCTTCGCCATGCCGCTGCACGCGATGCGCGCCGGGCTGCCGCGCCCGGCCGGGATCGCCGCCCTGTCGCCCTTCACCGACCTGGACGTGGACCGCAAGATCGCCCACCCCAACGCCCCCATCGACCCCTACATCCCGGCGCCGCGCATCCGGGACATGGTCCGCCTCGTCTTCCCCGGCGTCGAGCTCACCGATCCGTGGCTGTCGCCGGTGCACGCCGATGTGCGCGGCCTGCCGCCCACGCTCATCCAGGCCGGCTCGATCGAGGTGCTGCTCGGCGACGCCGAGACCATGGCCCGCCACCTGGCCGCCGCGGGCGTGCCGTGCACCCTGCAGATCTGGGAGGGACAGGGGCACGTCTTCCAGGTCTTCGCCGACATCTGCCGCGAGGGCCTGGCCGCCATCGCCGAGATCGGCGCCTTCGCCCGGCAGGTCACGGCCGCAGGCGACCGGCAGCGGGCCGCCTGAGGTGCGCGATCAGGAAGAACCGGGCAGCCGCGCGGCGACCTCGCGCAGCGCCTCGGCGAGCACCTCGGCGGGCTGGGCTCCCGACACCGCCCACTTCCCCTCGAACAAAAAGAGCGGCACACCGGTGACGCCCAGCCTGCGGGCCCGCTCCAGCTGCCGCTCCACCTCCGCCGTGCCCTCGTCCGACTCCAGCGACCTGCGCACGGCATCGGCCTGCAGACCGGCCTCGCCGGCCAGCTCGGCCAGCGTGCCGACGTCCCCCAGGTCGCGGCCCTCGGCGTGCTGGGCGCGGAAGAGACGCTCGACCACCGCGTCCTGCACGCCCGCCCGTCCGGCCAGCTCGATCACCCGGTGCGCGTCGCGGGTGTTGACGTGCAGCGCTTTTTCGGGGGCAAAGGGCAGGCCCTCGGCGGCGGTCAGCGCGCGCAGCCGCTCGTGCGCCGCCGCCACCTTCTCGGCGCCGCCGAACTTGACGGCCAGATGCTCGTTCATCGGGACGGCCGTGGCCGGGGCGGTGGGGTCGAGCTGGAAGGGCCGCCAGGTCACCTCGACCCGGCCGGCGAAGCCCGCCAGCGCGGCACGGAAGCGGGCCTGCCCCAGGTAACACCACGGGCAGACCACATCGGAGAAGATCTCTACGTTCACGTCCGGGTCCAACCGATCTTGCCGCCGCGGCATTCCGCCCATACCGCCGCGTCCGGCTCGACGGGATCGCCGCGCGGTCCGGCCGGACGAGAAACGACCTGCGCGGGCGGGGACGCGCCGGTCTTACCGGGAAATGACCTCCGCACCGGGCGCCCTCGAGGCAGGATGCCCGATGTGACCGTCTTGAGGACCGAGCGGCTGGTGCTGACCCCCGTCCAGCCCGGCGACCACGCCCTGCTGCGGGAGCATTGGGGCCGCCCGCAGGTGCGGGCCTTCCTGTTCGACGGCAAGGCGCCCACCGCCAAGCAGGTCACCGGCCTGATCGAAGAGAGCATGCGCGGTTTCGCCACCGACGGCCACGGCCTGTGGACCGTCCGGCTCGGCGACGGCGGCACGTTCGTGGGGACCGCCGGGCTGCTCCCGCTGGACGACACCGGAGAACTGGAGGTCCTCTACAGCCTGGAGCCCCAATGGCGGGGACGCGGCCTGGCCACCGAGGCCGCCCGGGCCGTCCTCGACCACGGGCTGGGCGCGCTGGGCCGCCCGCGCATCCTCGCCGAGATCGACGAGGGCAACCGCGCCTCGGCCGCCGTCGCCGAACGACTGGGCATGCGCCCGTGCCGGATCGTGCCGGGCGTGCTCGGCCCGATGACTCGATACACCACCTGACCTGGGCGGATTCACCCGGAATCAGTCCGTCGGGCGTTGCTGGGTGTGCAGTTGGTCACAAATAAGTGACAAGTTACCGGTGAGTTGGAAGGGGCTGCACGACACACCGGAACGGCGCCGATCACGCCGATTGGCCGCCCGCACAGCGTCCCGGCCCCGGTCGATGGGACCCGGTCTAATGGCACGCGAGCCTGCTCGCCTACCATCCCTGCCATGACGGTGCCGCCTGACGACGTTTCGAGCCCGCGCGCACCGCTTGCGCTGGCCGCCGACTTCCCGGCCGCCGAGCGCGATCGGTGGCGGGAGCTGGTGAAGGGTGTGCTGCGCAAGTCCGGCGCGGCCACGGAGGAGACCCCCCTGGAGGAGGTCGAGGGGCTGCTGACCCGGCGGTCTTACGACGGCGTCCCCATCGCCCCCCTCTACACCGCCGCGGAGGCGGTCGACGCCCGGCCCGGCCTGGCGCCCCGCGTCCGCGAGGTGACCCCCGAGGGCGAGGACGGCCTGGCCGCCTGGGACGTGCGGCAGCGGCACGCCCACCCCGACCCCGGCGCCACCCGCGAGGCGATCCACGCCGACCTGGACAACGGCGTCACCTCCCTGTGGCTGACCCTCGGCGAGGGCGGGTTGCCGGTGAGCGCGCTGGCCGACGTCCTCAAGGGCGTCCACCTGGACATCGCCCCGGTGGTGCTGGAGGCCGGCGCCCACACCGCCGAGGCCGCCGAGGCGTTCTTGACACTGGTCACCGAGCGGGGCCAGGCCGCCACCGCGCTGGGCAACCTCGGCGCCGACCCCCTGGGCCTGGCCGCCCGCACCGGGCGGGCCGGTGACCTGGCCCAGGCCGCCGCGCTGGCGGTGCGGTGCGTCCGCGAGTTCCCCCGGCTGCGCGCCCTGACCGTGGACGCCACCCCCTACCACGACGCCGGCGGCAGCGACGCCCAGGAACTGGGCGCCTCCATGGCCACCGCCGTGGCCTACCTGCGCGCCCTCACCGACGCCGGCCTGAGCGTCACCGAGGCGTTCGGGCAGCTGGAGTTCCGCTACGCCGCCACCGCCGACCAGTTCGCCACCATCGCCAAGCTGCGCGCCGCCCGCCGGCTGTGGGAGCGCATCGCCGAGGTCTGCGGCGCCGGGCAGGTCGTCCAGTGGCAGCACGCGGTGACCTCCACCCCGATGATGACCCGCCACGACCCGTGGGTGAACATGCTGCGCACCACCATCGCCTGCTTCGCCGCGGGCGTCGGCGGCGCGGACGCCGTCACCGTGCAGCCGTTCGACCTGCGGCTGGGGCTGCCGGACGCGTTCTCCCGGCGCATCGCCCGCAACACCCAGACGCTGCTGCTGGAGGAGTCCAGCCTGGCCCGCGTGGTCGACCCGGCCGGCGGCTCCTGGTACGTCGAGCGGCTCACCGACGACCTCGCCCAGGCCGCCTGGGACTGGTTCACCGAGATCGAAAAGGCCGGCGGCATGGCCGCGGCGCTGGAGTCCGGGCTGGTCGCCGAGCGGATCGCCGCCACCTGGCAGCGGCGCCGCGAGGACCTGGCCCACCGCCGCGCCCCGCTGACCGGCGTCAGCGAGTTCCCCAACCTCGGCGAGGAGCTCCCCAAGCGCGAGCCGGCCCCCCAGCCGCCCGGCGGCGGGCTGCCGCGCGTCCACTACGCCCAGGACTATGAGGCGCTGCGGGACCGCAGCGACGCCCACGCCGCCGCCACCGGCGAGCGTCCCAAGGTCTTCCTGGCCACGCTCGGGCCGATCGCCGCGCACACCGCCCGCGTCACCTTCGCCGCCAACCTCTTCCACGCCGGCGGCATCCAGACCGTCACCGGCGAGCCCGCCGAGTTCGCCGCCAGCGGCGCCAAGGTCGCCTGCATCTGCTCCAGCGACAAGCTGTACGCCGAGCAGGCCGCCGACGCCGCCCGCACCCTCAAAGAGGCCGGGGCAGTTCGGGTCTGGCTGGCGGGTAAGGGCTCCTACGAAGGGGTGGACGCCAACATCTACGCCGGCTGCAACGCCGTCGAGACGCTGCAGACGACCCTGCGCGACCTGGGAGTGGCCGAATGATCCCCGACTTTTCCAACGTGACGCTGGGCCGCCCGGCCCGGGCGGACGAGGCCGCCGCCCGCTGGCGCGCGGCGGTCACCGAGGCCACCGGCAAGGAACCGGAGGCCTTCACCTGGGACACCCCCGAGGGCATCGCCGTCAAGCCCCTCTACACCGCCGACGACCTGGCGGAGGTGGACTTCCTCGGCACCTACCCGGGCATCGCGCCGTACCTGCGCGGCCCGTACGCGCCGATGTACGTCACCCAGCCGTGGACGATCCGCCAGTACGCCGGGTTCTCCACCGCCGAGGAGTCCAACGCCTTCTACCGGCGCAACCTGGCCGCCGGGCAAAAAGGGCTGTCGGTCGCGTTCGACCTGGCCACCCACCGCGGCTACGACAGCGACCACCCGCGGGTGCAGGGCGATGTGGGCATGGCCGGGGTGGCGATCGACTCCATCCTGGACATGCGGCAGCTCTTTGAGGGCATCCCGCTGGACCGCATGAGCGTGTCGATGACCATGAACGGCGCGGTGCTGCCGATCATGGCGCTCTACATCGTCGCCGCCGAGGAACAGGGGGTGAAGCCCGAGCAGCTCGCCGGGACCATCCAAAACGACATCCTCAAGGAGTTCATGGTCCGCAACACCTACATCTACCCGCCCGGGCCGTCGATGCGGATCATCTCCGACATCTTCGCCTACACCTCCCAGCGGATGCCGAAGTTCAACTCCATCTCCATCTCCGGCTACCACATCCAGGAGGCCGGGGCGACCGCGGATTTGGAGCTGGCCTACACGCTGGCCGACGGGGTGGAGTACATCCGGGCGGGCCTGGAGGCGGGCCTGGACGTGGACGCCTTCGCGCCGCGGCTGTCGTTCTTCTGGGCGATCGGCATGAACTTCTTCATGGAGGTCGCCAAGCTGCGCGCGGCCCGGCTGCTGTGGGCCAAGCTGGTCAAGGGCTTCGATCCCAAGAACCCCAAGTCGCTGTCGCTGCGCACCCACTCCCAGACCTCCGGGTGGTCGCTGACCGCCCAGGACGTGTTCAACAACGTGGCGCGCACCTGCATCGAGGCGATGGCCGCCACCCAGGGCCACACCCAGTCGCTGCACACCAACGCCCTGGACGAGGCGCTGGCGCTGCCCACCGACTTCTCCGCCCGCATCGCCCGCAACACCCAGCTGGTGCTGCAGCAGGAGTCCGGCACCACTCGCCCCATCGACCCGTGGGGCGGCAGCGCCTACGTCGAACGCCTCACCTACGACCTGGCCCGCCGCGCCTGGGAGCACATCCAGGAGGTGGAGGCCGCCGGCGGCATGGCCAAGGCCATCGACGAGGGGCTGCCCAAGCTGCGCATCGAGGAGGCCGCCGCCCGCACCCAGGCGCGCATCGACTCCGGCCGCCAGCCGGTCATCGGCGTCAACAAGTACCGCCCCGACGCCGATGAGACCATCGACGTCCTCAAGGTCGACAACGCCGCCGTGCGCGCCCAGCAGATCGAGAAGCTGCGGCGGCTGCGCGCCGAACGCGACGAGGAGAAGGTGCGCGCTGCGCTGGACGCCCTCACCGCCGCCGCGGCGGCCATCCAGGACGGCACCCGCGGGCCCGGCCTGGAGCAGAACCTGCTGGCGCTGTCCATCGACGCCGCCCGCGCCAAGGCCACCGTCGGGGAGATCTCCGAGGCCCTGGAGAAGGTGTTCGGCCGCCACCAGGCCCAGATCCGTACGATTTCGGGTGTGTACCGAGAAGAGGCCGGGGCGATGAGCAACATCGAGCGCGCCCGCGCGGCCACCGCCGAGTTCGAAAAAGCCGAAGGGCGCCGCCCCCGCATCCTGGTCGCCAAGATGGGCCAGGACGGCCACGACCGCGGCCAGAAGGTGATCGCCACCGGCTTCGCCGACCTGGGCTTCGATGTGGACGTGGGCCCGCTGTTCCAGACCCCGGCCGAGGTGGCCCGCCAGGCGGTCGAGGCCGACGTGCACATCGTCGGCGTCAACTCCCTGGCCGCCGGTCACCTGACGCTGGTGCCGGCGCTGCGCGAGGAGCTGGCCGCGCTCGGCCGCGACGACATCATGATCGTCGTGGGCGGGGTCATCCCGCCGGGGGACTTCGAGGAGCTGCGCGCCGCCGGCGCCGCGGCGATCTTCCCGCCCGGCACCGTGCTGGCCGACGCCGCCCTGGAGCTGCTGAAGGAACTGTCGGCCAGGCTGGGGCACGGCGGCTGAGGTCCATGCCCGATCTGGACGATTACGTCAAGGGGGTGCGGGAGGGCTCCCGGGCGTGGATCGCGCGGGCGATCACGCTGGTGGAGTCCACCCGCCCCGACCACCGCGAGCTGGCCCAGCGGCTGCTGACGGAACTGATGCCCTACACCGGCAACGCCCGCCGGGTGGGCATCACCGGGGTGCCGGGGGTGGGCAAGTCCACCTTCATCGACGCCCTGGGCACCAACCTCACCAAGGCCGGGCACAAGGTCGCGGTGCTGGCGGTGGACCCTTCTTCCACCCGCACCGGCGGCAGCATCCTGGGCGACAAGACCCGCATGGCCCGCCTGGCGGCCGACCCCAACGCGTTCGTGCGTCCCTCCCCGTCGGCCGGGACGCTCGGCGGGGTCGCCAAGGCCACCCGCGAGGCCATGGTGGTCATGGAGGCCGCCGGCTACGACGTGGTGCTGGTGGAGACGGTCGGGGTCGGCCAGTCGGAGACCACCGTCGCCGAGATGGTCGACACCTTCCTGTTCCTGACCCTGGCCCGCACCGGCGACCAGCTGCAGGGCATCAAGAAGGGCGTGCTGGAGCTGGCCGACGTCATCGCCGTCAACAAGGCCGACGGCCCGGATGAGCCGGTGGCCCGCAAGGCCGCCCGGGAGCTGGCCGGGGCGCTGCGGATGCTGCGCCCGGCCACCGGGGAGCGCGCCCGCGACGTGCCGGTGCTGACCTGCAGCGCCCGCGACAACGTCGGCGTGGACGAGGTGTGGCGGCACATCGTCGAGCACGCCGACCGCCTGGCCGCCACCGGCGAGCTGGCCGCCCGCCGCCGCGAGCAGCAGATCCGCTGGACCTGGGCGATGGTCCACGACCGGCTGCTGGCCGACCTGCACGCCCACCCGGCCGTCCGGGAGCTGGCGCCGGTCTTGGAACGCCAGGTCGCCGAGGGCGCCATCACCCCGGCCGTGGCCGCCGACCGCATCCTGGCCGCCTTCTCCGGTTCTGAGCGGTAGCACGGCGGCCGCCCGGCCCGGACGCGCCATGGCCCGGGCCTCGGGTGGCCGCCGCCTGCACGGCCGTCCTGCCGGTATGCCTCCCGGCAGGACGACCGTTTTCTCAGCCGGATTCCTCCCGGCATGGCCGGAGCCGCTCGCAGAGGGCCCCGCGGCGTGGGGCGCGGCGGGGCATGCGCCGGAAATCCCCAGGTCGCCGGGAAGAGGGGTCAAGAGTTGATTCGGTGTCCCGTCGCAGCCGTCCAGCATCCGCTAAAAAGGCCTAATGGACGTCATCGCGCTGGGTGATCCGACGGATGCGCAGATCGAACAATGGCAGGCGGTGGTGGCCGCCGTGTGGGCCCACGACCGCCCCGGCGAGCCGGCGCCGGATCTGGAACAGACCCGCTCCCGGCTGCTGGAACCCCCGACGACCTCCCGCAACCTGATGTGGGCGGCCCTGGACGAGGGACGCATGTGCGCGGTGGCCTGCCTGCGCCTGCCGCACGACCCGGACCGCTCCGGCGAGATCGACATACAGGTGCTGCCCGGATACCGGCGGCGGGGCATCGGCACCCGGCTGCTGGCCACGGCGGCCGACGGGCTGCGCGCCGCGGGCTGCAAATCGGTGATCGTGCAGGCGGTGGCCGGCACCCCCGCGGTGCCCTTCCTGGAGGCCCGCGGCTTCCGCTGCGTGCTGTCGCTGCGCGCCATGCTGCTGCGCATGGACGACATCGACCCCGATCGCCTGGCCGCCCTGGTGGCCGCGGGCCCGTCCGGCTACCGCCTCACCCGCTGGACCGGCGCGGTCAGCGACGAGCTGGCCATGGAACTGGCCATGGCCAAACGCGCCATGGCCGACCTGTCACTGGCCGGCCCCGGCGGCGGGTCGTTCCGCTGGGACGCCGTCCGGGTCCGCGAGATGGCCGAGGCCGTCGCCGCCCGCGGCGACCTGCTCTACACCGTCGCCGCCCTGTACGGGCCCACCAGCGCTCCCCGCATCGCCGGCTTCACCGAGGTCGTGGTCCCCTCGGCCGCTCCCGAACGGGCCCTGCAGTACGACACCGCGGTGGTGCCCGAGCACCGGGGCAGGCGGCTGGGCATCTGGCTGAAGGCGGCCATGCTGCAGTGGCTGCGCACCGAGCGTCCCGAGGTACGGGAGATCGAGACCGACAACGCCGACGACAACTCCCACATGCTCGCCGTCAACGAGGAGCTGGGCTTCCGCCACCAGCGCGACTACCTCGACTATCAGGCCGACACCGCCGACCTGCCGGCTCTTCCCCGCTGAGGAGGGCTTCGCGGTCGTCCCCTCAAAGGGGCCTGGCCGGTGGCGAGACGGCCATATCGGTGTGCCGGTGTCGTTTGCTCTGGGGAGCTGGTGCCTCGAGCCGCTTTCCCGCGGCCTGCCGCCGTGGGCCGGGGATTGTGCTCTTTGGGCGGCCGTTGTGCGGGACGGCCGGGGCGTCTCCCGCCAGGGGGCGCCGCTGGGAACGGCCGTTCCGGCCGGGTGGGTTTCCTCGGCGGCGGGGTCTTTCCGGGAGGGCACCTTTTGATGGGACAGTGGGCGCCGTCGTTTCCTTCCGGACGGTTATCCCCAGAAGCCGGTTCTGCTTTTTTGTGCCCTCTTCCTGCGCGAACCTCAAAGGGCACGACTCCCGATCCGCAGGATGCCAGGAGGCACCCATGGGCGCGATGCTGTCCCTGACCATCCCCGAGACCACCACCACCCGCTTCCTCATCGCCACCGATGAGCCCGCCGCCCCCGGCATCCGGCGGCTGCGCGACGCGCTGCCCGCCGGGGGATTAGCCCGCACCGCCCGTGACCTGCTGACCTCCCCGCTGCTGACGGTCACCGGCTGCCGCGCCGCCGACTCGCCCTGGGCCGCCCGGCTGCGCGACCTGGGCGGCGGCGAGACGGAGCTGAGGGAACTGCGCTCGGCCCGCTGCCATCTGGTGGTCACCTCGATCGCCACTCCCGCCGCCCAGCCCCGCCACGCCCAGGCCGCCCGGCTGGTCGCCCGCACCCTGGCCGCCGCCACCGCGGGACGCGTCGCGGACCTGGCCGCCGGGCTGCCGCTGACCGACCCCACCGGGCCCGAACCGGAGCGCTTCAAGCTCTGCGACGACTGGCTGGGCGTCTTCGTCGCCCCCGACACCGGCCAGGGCGTGCGGGCGGCCACCGCCGGGCTGCACCGCTTCGGGCTGCCCGAGCTGCTGGCCCGCCGCGTCCCCTACGAACGGCTGCGCACCGCCGTCAACGTGCTGCGCGGCCTGGCCTTCCGCCTGCAGGCCGACCAGCGGTCCTGGCTGTCGACCGCCCCCGCCGCCGGTTCCTGGCGGCTGCCCGCCGACACCGAACTGGACCCCGGTGACGTCCTGCGCTACTGGGACGTGGCACCCCCCGATCTGGGCGGCCCCATCCCGCTCCGGCTCGTCCCATGCCCCGCCGACTGCCCCGAGTGCGGAACCGCCCTGCAGATCGCTCCGCCTGACGGCGGAGAGGACGCGGCCTGGTGGACCCGCACCGCCGCTCCCGCCGTCCCGACCCACCTGGTTCCCCCTCCGGGCCGGTCCTCTCCCTGACCCCGGCCGCCCGAGCCGCGGGCGGCACCGCTCCCGGCGGCGGAGCCAGGGCGGCTCCTATATCGCCGCCCTGCTCCGCCGCCGGTGCTTCCGGAGACCGTTCAACACGTGGCCTTGAAGGCCGGGGACGGGAACGGACCCTCCACGGCACGGCAGGAACCGGCAGGGCATGGTCTTGAGAGCCGGGGGCGGGAGTCTCGGCGATGCTCGGTGCCATGCCGTCGCGGCTCACAGCATCCTCCCCGACGGCGACGCGGCCGTCCCGGCCCGCGGAGACGGCGTGCGGGAAAGCCCAGCATGACGGCAGGCCCGAAGAAGAACCGCCCCGCTCACATCGACTTCGCAGCCCGGCACACGAAAGCGCCGCGCATGCCGGCATCACCACGGCTACCGGCCTCCTGAGAACAGCGCTTGCCTTTTCGTCAGAGCATGCGAGCGGCTCCAAGAGAAACCGCTCTCTTGTCGGTGAGCAAGGAGGCGCCACGGGCCGGTCCGCCTCGCGAGAACCCGGCGTTGGAACCCGCCGCCCCCGGTGGGGGAGCGGGAGGCAATGAGCGGAAAATGCCTTGCCCTCACCCACCCGAAAAGGCACTCTGATCAGCGACCGGCGGAGCGAGTCGAAATGGCGGAATTCATGAGGCTTTTCCTTGCCGCTCGGCGGCCGGCGCGGCGTGCCGCCGGTGCGGCGGACGGGACCGGCCGGCGGCGCGAGCAAGCCGGGAGGAGGTGAAGCGGTGAGCGTGCTCGTCCTGAACGCGTCGTATGAGCCGTTACAGCGAGTGGACCTGCGGCACGCCATCCGCATGCTGGTGCGCGGGGTGGCCGTCGTCGAGGAGGCGGAGGAAGGCCGGATGATCGGCGCTTTCCCCGTGCCGCGGGTGCTCAGGCTCGTGCGATACGTGGCCATGCGGTGGCGCCACGGCAAACGCCCCCCGTGGAGCAGACGCGGCGTCCGTCTGCGCGACCGCGGACTGTGCGCCTACTGCGGCAAGCCGGGCAACACCGTCGACCACATCGTGCCGCTGTCGCGCGGCGGCGGCGACACCTGGGAGAACACCGTGCTGGCCTGCGGCAGGTGCAACAACCGCAAGGGCAGCCGCACCCCGGCCGAGGCCGGGCTGAAGCTGCGCGTGCAACCGCGTGTGCCGCGCTGGGACGAGCTCATCGGCCGCTGAGCGGGCGGTCCGGACCGCCGCCGGACCGCCCGCCCGTCTTGAACCGCTCACCCGGGCTCCCGCTTTGGAATGCCGCTCGCCCAGGGGGGTTCGGGAAGATCACCTGGCCGGCCCGGCGAGGGGAGCGGTAACGGGGTGCGACGTGATTTTTGTGATCATGTCGTGATATGCGGGGAGAACGTGATAGCGTGCCGCCCGGCTTCGGCAATGCTCCCAAGGAGACGAGTGTGGCGGCTTTCAACGCGTTCTTCGAGCAGATCGGCGATGAGCGAAATCCTCGCCGGCCTGCGCGTCGGAGCACGCCGTGGAAACGGTGCGCGTTGCTCGCCCTCCTGACGGTGACCGGTGCGCTGGTCCCGGCGCCCGGGACGGCCGGTGCTCTTCCCACGGCACCGAAAGATCCCAAGAAGGAGTACGCCGAGCTCAAAAAGCGCGCCGAGCGGCTGTCCAAGGAGTACCGGGGCGAGCTGATCGCGCTGGAGGAGGCCAAGAAGGCGGCCGAGCGCGCCACCGACGAGGCCGAGCGGCTCGATGCGGAGCTGGCGTCCGCGCAAGAGGCGGTCGGCCGCCTGGCGTCCGCCTCCTACATGCGCGGCGGCCTGCAGACCATGGCGCTGTTCGCCGCCGACCCCGCGGCCGTGATCCGGCAGGCCGCGGTCCTGGAGCACCTCAACACCGACAACGGCCGCCGGGTGCAGCAGCTGCAGGCGCTGACCGCGCGGGCCGACCGCGCCCGCAAGGACGCCGAGGCCAAGGTGTCCGAGGTCCGCGAGCAGATCAAGGACCTGGAAGGGCAGCGCGAGCGGGTCACCAAGCTGCTGGCCAAGTACAAGCCGCAAAAACCCTCCACCGGCCGCCCCGACGGCGCCCTGAAGAGCAAGTCCCCGATCATCGGGAACACCATGACCGCCCGGATGCGCTCGGTCCTGCTGGCCATCGACAACAAGTTCGGCCCGTTCCCCGCCATCGGCTGCTTCCGCAACAACGACCCCCAAGACCACGGCTCCGGCCACGCCTGCGACTTCATGGAGAGCACCGGCGGCAAGATGCCCAGCGCCAGCGCACAGGCCCACGGCGACGCGGTCGCCCAGTACGCCATCAGCAACGCCTCCCGCCTGGGCATCAAGTACGTCATCTGGAAGCAGCGCATCTGGGACGTCCGCAGCGGCGGCGGCTGGCGCACCATGGCCGACCGCGGCAGCATCACTCAGAACCACTACGACCACGTGCACATCTCCGTGCTGTGACCTGGCGCCTTCGCCTGAAGCCGGAGGCTCTTCCCCGTGCCCCGCGTCACCGTCCTGGTTCGTCCACGCCCTGGACCCGGACGCGCCCAGGCCGGCGCTTCCGGGGCGAGCGCCGCCGGAACGGCGCCGATTACACGCCGGGAACACCCAGGGGCGTTCGGCTGAGGCCGGTTTCTCCCGTGCCCGCTCGGGCTCGTCCCCGGCCCTGAACAAGGCCAGCGCCGCGGGAACGGGGAATGGCCGCCATCGGTGCTCCCGCCCGCGGCACCTTGAGCGCCGACGCGGCGGGAACGGGGAAGGGCCGGATGGCGGTGTGCTCCGGGACGGATGAGAGCATGATCATGCTCGTCCACCAGGGGAGGTGCGATGACCGCCGAGCTGGAGCGGCTCCGCCGGCAGGTGCGGGAGCTGGCCGAGGAATGGCGGGCGGCCGGGCGGTACCGGCCGGCCTGTGACGCGTGGCTGCGCGGCCACGACCCGCAGTTCAGCGCCGAGCTGGCGCGGCGAGGGTGGATCGGGATCACCTGGCCGCGGGAGCTGGGCGGCGCGGCCCGCTCGCACACCGCCCGGCTGGTGATCACCGAGGAGCTGCTGCGGGCCGGCGCGCCGGTCGCCGCGCACTGGATCGCCGACCGGCAGATCGGGCCGGCGATCCTCCGCTACGGCACCCCCGAGCTGCAGCGGGAGTTCCTGCCGCGGATCGCCGCCGGCGAGGTCACCTTCTGCCTGGGCATGAGCGAACCGGAGGCCGGGTCCGACCTGGCCGCCGTGCGCACCCGGGCCGTCCGCGACGGCGACGGCTGGCGCATCAGCGGACGCAAGATCTGGACCAGCCACGCCCACCGCGCCACCCACGCCTACGTCCTGGCCCGCACCGAGCAGACCGAACGCCGGCACCAGGGGCTCACCGAGTTCGTGGTGGACATGCGGGCGGAAGGGGTGTCGGTCTCCCCGATCGTGGACCTGGCCGGGGAGCACCACTTCAACGAGGTCGTCTTCGACGACGTCTACGTGCCCGGCCGCTGGGTGATCGGCACCGTGGGCGACGGCTGGCGGCAGGTCACCTCCCAGCTCGCCTACGAACGCGGCGGCCCCGAACGCGTCCTGTCCACCTATCCGCTGCTGGCCGCCCTGCTGCGGGACGGGCGGCGCCGCCGCGACGAAGGAGCGCTGGCCGCCGTCGGCCGCCTGGTCGCCCGGCTGGCCGCGCTGCGCCGCATGTGCTGGGACATCGCGCATGCCATGGACCGCGGCCAGGCCCCCGTACGGCAGGCCGCGGCCCTGAAATACCTGGGCACCGAGTTCGAACGCGACGTCACCGAGACCGCCCGGGACCTGGTGGCCGCCCCGCCGGACCTCCACGGCGACGAGCTGCAGCGGCTGCTGGCCCAGGCGATCTTGGCCGGGCCGGGCTTCACCATCCGGGGCGGCAGCTCGGAAGTGCTGCTGTCGATCGTGGCCAAAGAGGAGGTCGGGCGGTGAAGGCGCTGCTGGACGCGGTCGACGAACTGCTCGCCCAGGTCGCCGCCGACGACTGGGCGGCGGTGTGGGACGCCGTGCTGGACGGCGGCTGGCCGCTGGCCGGGATCCCCGAAGAGCACGGCGGGGCGGGCGGAACCACCGCCGACCTGGTCGCGATCGTCACCCGGGCCGCCCGCCACCGGGTGCGCATCCCGCTGGCCGAGACCGCCCTGGCCGCCTGGGTGCTGGCCCGCGCCGGCCGCTCCGACCTGCTGGCGGACCTGCGCGTGGGCACCGTCGCCGTCCCCGAGGCCCCCGTGCCCTGGGCGCGCGCCGCCGATTTGATCGTCCGGTATGGCCCGGGCGGCGCGGCCCTGCTGAGACCCGGCGAGGACGAGGTGACCGTCGAAGAGGGCGCCAACATCGCCGACGAGCCCCGCGACCGGCTGCGCGCCGCCGCCGGCACGCCGCTGCCCGGCGCTCCCGCGCTCGCCGAGGTGCGGGTGCGGGCCGGGCTGCTGCGCGCCGCCGCCTGCGTGGGCGCCGCCGAGGCCGCGCTGGACCTGACGCGCCGGCACGTCACCACCCGCGAGCAGTTCGGCCGCCCGCTGGCCCGCATCCCCGCGGTCGCCGGCGGCGTGGCGATCATGGCGGGCGAGCTGGACCAGGCCCGCGCCGCCCTCGACCGCGCCGCCCGCGCCCCAGGCTCCCACGCCGCCGTGGCGGCCGCCCGGCTGTGCGCCGGACGGGCCGCCTCCACCATCGCCCGCCTGGCCCACCAGCTCCACGGCGCCATCGGCATCACCAGGGAATACGACCTGCACGTGCACACGCGGCGGCTGTGGGCGTGGCGGGACGAGGACGGCGGTGAGCACTCCTGGGCCGTCGAGCTCGGCACCGCCGCGGCCGAGGGCACCGAACAGCGGCTATGGGACGTCCTGACCGGCGTGCCCGCCGAGTGAGGGAGGCGACATGACCACCTGGCAGACCATCCGGCTCGACGCCCCGCACGAGGGGGTGCGCCGCATCACCCTGGCCGATCCGGACCGGCGCAACGCCATCGGCACCCTCATGCGCCGGGAGCTGATCGCCGCGGTGACGGCCGTCCGGGACGACGCCGAAGCGCGCGTTTTGGTGGTGGCGGCCGAGGGCAGCAGTTTCTGCGCCGGCGCCGACCTGCCCGCCCTGTTCGGCGAGCCGGGCCGCCCGGTGGGGGAGATCCGCCAGACCCTGCGCGCCTACTACGAGAGCTTCCTGGTGCTGCGGCAGCTGGCCATCCCCACGATCGCCGCGGTGCAGGGACCGGCCGTGGGCGCCGGCCTCAACCTCGCCCTGTGCTGCGACCTGCGCATCGCCGGCCCCAAGGCGAGCTTCGCCGCCACCTTCTCCAGGATCGGGCTGCACCCCGGCGGCGGCTGCACCTACTTCCTCACCCAGGTGCTGGGCCCCCAGCGAGCCCTGGCGATCCTGCTGGAGGGCGGGGCGCTCTCGGCCGAGCAGGCCCTCGAACACGGCCTGGTGCTGTCGATCGCCGACGACCCGCAGGCCGAGGCGCTGGAGCTGGCCCGCCGCCACGCCCGGCTGCGCCCGTCGCTGGCCCGCGACATCAAGCAGGCGGTCCACCTGGCGGCCACCGGCGACCTGGAACAGGTCATCGAGTACGAGTCGTGGGCGCAGGCCGAGTCCGCCACCCATCCGGAGATCGCCGAGTTCGCCGCCCGCTTCGCCTCCCGCGACTGAGCCGGGCGCCGGGTCGGACGGGCCGCGGCGGGGGACCGCACGGCATCGGCGGCCAGGCCGTCCAAGCCGTAAAGGGGACGGGCCGACACGCTGAGAACGGGTGCTGAAGGGGCCGGTGGCGGCCGCACCGGCTTTCCGCGAGCCGGCCCGGCGGGGTGGGCCTTTAGGGCTGGAGCATTCCCGCAGACCGTCGTTCACCGATCGGAGCCGGATCCGCAGGGCGTCTTGGGAACCGGACCTCTCACCGGCAGGCGGGCATTTCCCGGCGAGGTGGGTGTTTCCGGTCATGAGGGCCGGCATGCTGAGCCGGGCCGTCGCGGGGCGGATGGCGTGGAGAGGAGCGAAGTGATGCCCTACGTGCTGCTGGGACTGGCGATCATCGCCGAGGTCACGGCGACGCTGTCGCTGCGCGCCTCGGAGGGGTTCAGCAAATGGGGACCCTCGGTGATCGTCGTGGTGGGCTATGCGCTGTCGTTCCTGCTGCTGGCCAAGGCGCTGACGGCGCTCAACGTCGGGCCGGTGTATGCGATCTGGTCGGCCCTGGGCACGATCGGGGCGTTCGCCGGCGGGGTGCTGCTGTTCAACGAGCCGGTGCGGCCGGTGACGGTCCTCGGGGCGGCGATCGTGGTGGCCGGTGTGGTGGTGATGAACCTGGGCGGCGGGGTCAGCCACGGGTGACCCCGCCCGGTCATCGCGGGGGAGCGGCGGTCACGTCCGGCCGGACGTGCCCGCCGCTCCCTTCAGCGGTGCTCCAAGGCGACCCGGGCGCCGATGCCCACCAGCATCGTCCCGGCGGTGCCGTCCAGGATGCGGCGGGCCCGGGCGCCGCGCAGCAGCCGGGAGATCGGCTGCAGCGCCAGCGTGAACAGCCGCCACCACAGCACCGCGATGACCAGGAACACCAGCGCCAGCGTCGCCGTGGTGCGCAGCCGGGGCTCGCCGGAGGCCACGAACTGGGGCAGCAGCGTCAGGAACAACAGCGCGATCTTGGGGTTGAGCAGGTTGGTCAGCAGCCCCTGCCGGAACGCCTCGCCCCGGCTGCAGTGCGCCGGCCCGCCGGCGGCCACGGCGTCGGCTTCGCCGTCGCCGCCGCGCACGGCGCCCAGCAGCATCCGCACCCCCAGGTAGGCCAGGTAGACCGCGCCGGCCGCCTTGACCACCGTGTAGGCGGTGGCGGAGGCGGCCAGCACGGCCGACAGGCCCAGCACGGCCGCACTGGCGTGCAGGCTGATGCCCAGGCAGCAGCCCAGGCCGGTGGCCCAGGCCACCGCGGACCCGCCGCGCAGCCCGTTGCGCAGCACCAGCAGCATGTCCGGCCCCGGCGTGATCGTCAGCACCGCGACCACGCCGAGGAACGGGATCAACAGGTCAGGCACGGACGTCCATGGTAGGCGCCATGATCAGCGGCGGCGCGCTTTCAGATCTTGGAGCGGTAGACCACCTGGGTCTCGGTGAAGCCGTACACGCCCCACGGGCCGTTCTCCACGCCGATGCCGCTCCACTTGAAGCCGCCGAACGGCAGGTGCGGGGCCAGCGCCAGGTGGGTGTTGACCCAGGCGCTGCCGCACTCCAGCTGGGAGGCCACCTCGGCGGCGCGGTCCAGGTCGCCGCCCCACACCGAGCCGCCCAGCCCGAAGTGGGTGCCGTTGGCGCGGGCGATGGCGTCCTCCAGCTTGGTGTACTTGACCACCGGCAGCGCCGGGCCGAACTGCTCTTCGTCCACGATCCGCACCCCGTCGCTGACGTCGGCGAGGATGGTGGGCTGGTAGAAGTAGCCGGGCCCGTCGATGGGCTTGCCGCCGGCCGCGGCCTTGGCGCCGTTGGACAGCGCGTCGGCCACCAGCGCCGAGACCCGCTCCAGCTGGGGCTTGTTCTGGATCGGGCCGTACTCGACGCCCTCTTCCATGCCGTTGCCGACCTTGACCGAGCGGGCCTTGGCCGCCAGCGCCTCCACCATGTCGTCGTAGAGGGACTCCGGCACGTACACCCGCTTGATCGCCGAGCAGACCTGGCCGTTGTTCATGAACGCGGCGCCGAACACCTTGTCGGCGATCTGGGCCGGGTCGGCGTCGTCCAGCACGATCGCCGGGTCGTTGCCGCCCAGCTCCAACGTGACCCGCTTGAGGTCGGGCGCGGCGGAGGCGGCCACCTTCTTGCCGGTCTCCACGCTGCCGGTGAAGCTGATCTTGCGGGGGACGGGGTGGGAGGTCATCTGGGCGCCCAGCGCGTCACCGCCGCTGATGACGTTGAACACCCCCGGGGGCAGCACGTTGCGCAGCAGCTCGCCCAGCTTGAGGGTGGCCAGCGGGGTGTAGGGGGAGGGCTTGAGCACCACGGTGTTGCCGGCCAGCAGCGCCGGGCCGAGCTTCCAGGTCGCCAGCAGCACCGGGTAGTTCCACGGGGCGATGGCCGCGACCACGCCCATGGGCTTGCGCACCACCTCGACGAAGGCGTTGTCGTCGTCCTGGACGATCTCGCGGGGCAGCTCCAGCTCGGCGAAGTACTTCAGCCACACCCCGGCGCCCATCAGCTCCATGGTGGCGTCCTGCAAGGGCTTGCCCTGCTCGGCGGTGAGCACCGGGGCGATCTCCGCGGCCGAGGCGAACAGTGCGTCGGCCGCCGCCAGCAGCGCCTTGCGCCGGGCCTGCTCGTCCTTGCGCCACTGGGTGAACGCCTCGGCGGCCGACTCCATGGCCGCGTCCAGCTGCTCTTTGGAGCAGTCCGGCGCCTGGGCGTACACGGTGCCGGTGGCGGGGTTCACCACATCGAAGGTGCTGGGAGCCGACACGCCCTCGCCGGCGATCGTCATCGTGAAGTCGCTCACCGCGGAAATCCTCCTCAAGCAGACCGAATGTCGTTCAGTATGTCGCGTGAGAGCCCGTGCCACCAGACCCGCGGGCCTTCCAAGGGCGAGGGCACAGCGCTCGCCGCCTCGCGCTGAGCTCTGTTCCATCCGGTCGCAGGCGAGCGGGTAGCGGGGCGCGCCGCGGCCTTCCGCCGCGGGCGCGGCGGCGCGCTCAGGCGGTGATCCGGCCCTCCCGGTACAACCGGGTGATCACTTCCTCGATGTCGGGTTCGCGCAGGGCGATGTCGGCGACCGGGTGCCGGCCGGCGAGCGCGGCCACCACCGCGGCGGCGTTCATCCCGCGCGGCACTCGCAGCCACTGGCGCGGCCCCTCCACCCGTTCCACGGTGACCCCGGCGACCTCCACCGGCGGGCCCGGCCGCTCCAGGTCCACCACCAGCATCCGGTCGGCCGCCGCCACGTCCCGCAGCTTTTCCAGGTCCCCGTCGTAGGCCAGCCGCCCCCGGTCGATGATCATCACCCGGCGGCACAGCCGTTCGATGTCGCCCAGGTCGTGGGTGGTCAGCAGGATCGTGGTGCCGCGCTCGGCGTTGACGCGCTCCAGGAAGCCCCGCACGGTCGCCTTGCTCACCACGTCCAGCCCGATGGTGGGCTCGTCCAGCACCAGCAGCGGCGGGTCGTGCAGCAGCGCGGCGGCCAGGTCGCCGCGCATGCGCTGGCCCAGGCTGAGCTGCCGCACCGGGGTGGCCAGGAACGGCCCCAGGTCCAGCAGCTCCACCAGCTCCGCCAGCCGCCGCCGGTGCACGCTCGGCTCCACCCGGTACAGGTGCCGGATGAGGGTGAGGCTGTCGCGCAGCGGCAGGTCCCACCACAGCGTGGTGCGCTGCCCGAACACCACCCCGATGCGCCGGGCCAGCGCGGTGCGGCGGCGGGAGGGGTCCAGCCCGGCCACCCGCACGGTGCCGGAGGTGGGCGTCAGGATGCCGGTGAGCATCTTGATCGTGGTGGACTTGCCCGCCCCGTTGGGGCCCAGGTAGCCCACGAACTCCCCGCTCCGCACGGTGAAGGAGATGCCGTCCACCGCCCGGACGGTGATGCGCCGCCGCCGCAGCCGGCCGGTGCGCTCCCGCACCGTGAACGTCTTGCGGATGTCGGTGACCTCGATCACGGCTCAGCTCCCCGTCGATCGGTAGTGGCGCAGCCCCGCCCGCCAGGCCAGCGCCGCCACCGCGCACAGCGCCAGCGCCACCGCCGGCGAGGCGAAGCGCAGCAGCGGCGGCAGGCCCAGCGGGTCGGGCCGGTCCAGCACGTACAGGGCCGGCTGCCAGTTGACGAAGACCAGCGGGATCACGAACGTCAGCCCGCGCACGAACTCGCGGGCATACAGCGTCATCGGGTACTGGGTCAGGTACGCCCCGCCGTAGGTGACGGACTTGGTGGCCGGGTGCATGTCGAGCGCCACCAGCTGCACCGAGGCGGTCAGCACCCACAGCGCCGCGAAGATCACCGTCCCGGAGATCAGCATCACCGGCACCATCGCCACCCGCCCGGCGTCCCAGTCCACCTCCAGCCGGGGCAGGACGCAGCCCAGCGCCACCGCCGCCGGCAGCAGCCTGGCCATCCGGCGCGGGGAGAAGTCCTCGGTGGCGATCTGCACCAGCGGGCTGACCGGCCGCACCAGCATGGTGTCCAGCGTGCCCCGCCGCACGTGCTCGCCCAGCCGCTCGGTGCTGCCCAGCAGCACGTCGGCCAGTGTGAACGACAGCGCCGAGGTGCCGTACAGAAACAGCACCTGCGCGGCGGTGAAACCGGCGATGCGCGGGGTGTGCTCGAACAGCAGCAGGATCGCGACCAGATCGAGCGCGGCCACCGCGGCCGAGCCCAGGCACAGCAGCGCCATCGACAGCGGGAACTGCGCGGCGGCCCGCAGCCACGTCCAGGCCAGCAGCGGGTACAGCCGCAGCGCGTCACCCACCGTGGATCACCAGCCTGCGGCGGGCCGCGGCGGTCACCGCCTGCCCCGCGCCCAGCAGCACCACCGCCCACAGCGCCTGGAACCCGTAGGCGCCCAGCAGCTCGGCGCCGGAGTACTTGCCCAAGAACACATCGGCGGGGACCTGGATCAGCGCCGCCCACGGCAGCGCCCGCGCCAAGGTCCCCAGGGCGCCGGGGAAGACCACCAGCGGCAGCACCATGCCGGAAAAGAACATCGAGGTCACCAGCGCGACCGCCTGCAGCCCCCGGTCGTCGTGCAGCCAGCACATCGCCATGGCCACCAGGTAGCGCAGCGCGAAGCCGGTCACCACCGCCAGCGTCACCGCCGCCGCGAACGCCGCCCACCCGGCCGCGTCGGGCAGCCGCAGCGGGAAGACCAGCGCGCCGGCCAGCATCGGCGGCACGCCGCGCAGCAGCAGGGTGCCGGCGGCCCGGCCCAGGTCGTCGGCCAGCCACCAGACCTGCAGGTTCACCGGGCGGTGCAGGTCGATGGACACATCCCCCGAGCGGATCCGCTCGGTCAGCTCCAGCCCGCCGAAGATCTGCACCGGCCCGATCATCGCCTGGGTGATGAAGCAGAACGTCACCGCGTCGATGGCGGCATAGCCGCCGAGGGCGGGCCGGGCCTCCCACAGCGCCAGCACGACCCAGGCCCGCACGAACCCGAACACCGTGTTGGTGACCGCCTCGGCGAACGCTCCCAGGGGGTAGGCGGTGTAGCGGCGGAAGGCGTAGGTCGCCACCCAGGGATAGACGCTCACTTCTCACGACGCTAAAGCCGGCTTCGGGAGCGTTCCATGCCACATGACACACAGGGCCGGATCCGCGCCGTGAAAAGCGGAGGACCCCTCCGGACGGAGGAGCGTCCGGAGGGGTCCTCAGCCTCGGCCTGGACCAGTTCTCGATGAGTGAGCCTTACTTGTCGAAGAACTGCTCGTCCTCGGTGGAGCCCTTGAGCGCCGTGGTGGACGAGTTCGGCGAGATCGCCGTGCTGACCAGGTCGAAGTATCCGGTGCCGACCTCGCGCTGGTGGCGGGTGGCGGTGTAGCCGCGGCTCTCGGAGGCGAACTCGCGCTCCTGGAGGTCCACGTAGGCGGTCATGCCCTCGCGGGCGTAACCGTGCGCCAGGTCGAACATCGAGTAGTTGAGGGCGTGGAAGCCGGCCAGGGTGATGAACTGGAACTTGTAGCCCATGTGGCCCAGCTCGCGCTGGAACTTGGCGATGGTCGCGTCGTCCAGGTGCTTCTTCCAGTTGAACGACGGCGAGCAGTTGTAGGCCAGCATCTGGTCGGGGTACTCGGCCTTGACCGCCTCGGCGAACTTGCGGGCCTGCTCCAGGTCCGGGGTGCCGGTCTCCATCCAGATCAGGTCGGCGTAGGGGGCGTAGGCCAGGGCCCGGGCGATGCAGGGCTCCAGGCCGTTGCGGACCCGGTAGAAGCCCTCGGCGGTGCGCTCGCCGGTCAGGAACGGCCGGTCGCGCTCGTCGACGTCGGTGGTGAGCAGCGTCGCGGCCTCGGCGTCGGTCCGCGCGATGATCAGGGTCGGCACGCCGCAGATGTCGGCGGCCAGCCGCGCGGCGTTGAGGGTCTTGATGTGCTGGCCGGTGGGGATCAGCACCTTGCCACCCAGGTGGCCGCACTTCTTCTCGGAGGCCAGCTGGTCCTCCCAGTGCACGCCCGCCGCACCGGCGGCGATCATGGCCTTCATCAGCTCGAAGGCGTTGAGCACGCCACCGAAGCCGGCCTCGGCGTCGGCCACGATCGGAGCCAGCCAGTAGATGTCGTCCTTGCCCTCGGACCACTGGATCTGGTCGGCGCGCAGCAGCGCGTTGTTGATGCGGCGGACCACCGTCGGCACCGAGTTGGCCGGGTAGATGCTCTGGTCCGGGTAGGTCTGCAGCGCCAGGTTGGCGTCACCGGCCACCTGCCAGCCGGACAGGTAGATGGCCTTCAGGCCGGCCTTGACCTGCTGGACGGCCTGGTTGCCGGTCAGCGCGCCGAGGGCGTTGATGTAGTCCTCTTCGTGCAGCAGCTTCCACAGGCGCTCGGCGCCCAGGCGGGCCAGGGTGAACTCCTCCTGGATCGAGCCCCGCAGCCGCACGACGTCCTCGGCGGTGTAGTCCCGCTTGATGCCCTTCCACCGCGGGTCGGTGTCCCACTGGCGCTGCAGCTCTTCGGCCGCGCCCTTGAGGCGACTGTCAGTCATGATCGGTGCCCTTCTGGTGTCGTCCCCTGGGTGCTTGTGTCCGAGTCTGCCCTGAGGTCAACCGGTAGATGTACTAATGAGTAACAGAAGATTCGAAGAAGTTTCTGTACTATGAAGCCGTGTCGACCTTGCGAACAGAAGAACCCCTGAACTTGTCGAGTGACGTAGATCTCGTTACATTCGGGCAACGGCTGCGTCACTTGCGCCGGGCCCGCGGTATGACCCTGGCCGACCTGGGCGCCAAGGTCGGCCGCGCCCCCTCCCAGCTGTCGCTGCTGGAGAACGGCCGGCGCGAGCCCAAGCTGTCGCTGCTGAAGTCGCTGGCGGCCGCCCTGGAGGTGCCGGTCGAGGAGCTGCTGCGGCGCCAGCCCCCCAGCCGCCGCGCCCAGCTGGAGATCGCCCTGGAGGAGGCGCAGCGCGACCCGCTCTACCGGTCTTTGGGCCTGCCCTACCTGAAGGTCGGCAAACGCCTCCCCAACGACGTCATCGAGCACATCCTCGCCCTGTACGGGGAGCTCAAACGCAGCCGCACCAAGCCCACCGCCAGCCCTGAAGAGGCCCGCAAGGCCAACGCCGAGCTGCGCCGCCAGATGCACGAGCGCGGCAACTACTTCGGCGAGATCGAGCAGGTCGCCGCACAAGCCCTGAACGCGGTCGGCTACCGGGGCGGCGCCCTGTCACAAGGCATGCTCATGGCGCTGGTGCAGCACTTCGGCTTCACCCTGCGCTATGTGCAGGACCTGCCGCGCTCGGTGCGCTCCATCACCGATTTGCGCAATCGGCGCATCTACCTGGAGCGCGAGCAGCTGGGCATGCACACCCCGCGCACCATCCTGCTGCAGACGCTGGGCCATTTCGCCTTGGGCCATGAAGTGCCGCGCGACTTCGCCGACTTCCTGCGCCAGCGCGTGGAGGCCAACTACTTCGGCGCGGCGGTGCTGATGCCCGAATCGGCGGTGGTGCCCTATCTGCAGGAGGCCAAGGCCGCCCGCGAACTGTCGGTGGAGGACCTGGCCGATGTGTTCTCCGTCTCCTACGAGATGGCCGCCCACCGTTTCACCAACGTGGCCACCCACCACCTGGGCCTGCAGCTGCACTTCACCAAGAACGACGAGAGCGGCACCATCTACAAGGCCTACGCCAACGACGGGCTGGTCTTCCCCCAGGACGCCGACGGCGCCATCGAGGGGCAGCGCATGTGCCGGCATTGGGCCGGGCGCAACGTCTTCGCCGCCCCCGACCGCTTCTCGGTCTACTACCAGTACACCGACACCCCCAACGGCACCTACTGGTGCCTGTCGCACATCGACCCCAGCCACGAGCGGGACTTCGCCATCACGCTGGGGGTGCGCTTTGAGGACTCCCGCTGGTTCCGCGGCCGGGAGACCACCAACCGGGTCAAGTCGGCCTGCCCGGACGGCGACTGCTGCCAGCGTCCCCCCGCCGAGCTGGCCCAGCGCTGGGAGGGCATGGCCTGGCCGTCGGCCCGCGCCCACTCCCACGTGCTGTCGGTGCTGCCGCCGGGGGCCTTCCCCGGGGTGGACGAAGCCGACGTCTACGCCTTCCTCGACCGGCATGCGCAGGAATGACCAGGCTTCGGCGGTAACCGCTGTGTTGTGCGATTGTTAACTCTTTGGGTCGATTGGCTTGGATCGTTCCCCCTGGTACTGAATCCGCAGCGATGTGGGTTTCCCTTATGGAGGTCGTTCACCTGCGGAGGGAGTGCGCGTGCTGACTGAGGCCACCATGTGGATGCGCCGCCGGACGAGCACGGCGGCGGACTGGCCCGTGGAGATGCTCCTGAAGGCCAAGCAAGCGCAGACGGGCGCCGAGCCCGGCCAGGGGCGGATCAGCGTCGTGCTGCCCGCTCGCAACGAGGAGGAGACCGTCGGGGAGATCGTCTCGGTGATCCGCCGGGACCTGATGGAGCGGGCGCCGCTGGTCGACGAGATCGTGGTGATCGACTCCCGGTCCACCGACCGCACCGCCGAGGTGGCCGCCGCGGCGGGGGCCGAGGTGGTGGCGCAGGATGCGATCCTGCCGGAACTGCCGCGCATGTCGGGCAAGGGCGAGGCGCTGTGGAAGTCGCTGGCGGTCACCACCGGCGACCTGCTCGTCTTCATCGACGCCGATCTGCGGAACTTCTCCTCGCACTTCGTCACCGGCCTGCTGGGGCCGCTGCTGACCGACCCCACGGTCGGCTACGTCAAGGGGTGCTATGACCGGCCGCTGATGACCGGCGGCACCCGGGTGGACGGCGCCGGGGGAAGGGTCACCGAGCTGGTCGCCCGCCCGCTGATCAATCTGCACTGGCCGGCCCTGGCCGGGGTGATCCAGCCGCTGGGCGGGGAGTACGCCGGGCGCCGCTCGCTGCTGGAGCGGCTGCCGTTCGTCACCGGCTACGGCGTGGAGCTGGGGCTGCTGCTGGACGTCTTCGCCGACAGCGGGCTGGACGCCTTGGCCCAGGTGGACCTGGGCGACCGGGTGCACTCCCACCAGTCCACCGAGGCGCTGGCGGCGATGTCCGGTCAGATCATGCTGACGGCCTGGTCGCGGCTGCAGCGGCACGGCCGGATGCTGCCGCTGGAGAACCCCGGCACCGAGCTGGCCTGGTTCTCCCGCAGCGGCAACGGGCATGAGATGCGGATCAACGACGTGGGGGTGCAGGAACGCCCCCCGATGATCGAGGTGCCCGGCTACGCCAGGGCCGGCCGTTCGCTGCAGCCGGAGCTTTAGAGGTTCTGCGCGCAGATCCGCTTTGACCTCCCGGTTCGGGCCGCCCGGCCCGGACCGCACCCGCATCGGGCGGTGCCCCGGGCGCGGTCGCACGCCGCGCCCGGGGCACCGCTGTTTTTCCCGCGCCGCCCGGGCGCGCTGTGAGCCGCGACACCCTGTTACCCGCGGGTAATGCCTTCTCCGGCGCGGGGTGCTACCGTTGGTAACATCCGTGTTGGAGAAAGGGTCAATAACGATGACGAGCAGCGAGGCGGCGCCCTTCTCACTCGAGCTCAGCGAGGATGTCGCCGAGGTCAAGGAGTGGGTGCACCAGTTCGCCAAGGACGTGATCCGCCCGGCGGCCGAGGAGTGGGACGAGCGCGAGGAGACCCCCTGGCCCATCATCCAGGAGGCCTCCAAGATCGGGCTGTACTCCCTGGACTTCTTCGCCAACCAGTGGCTGGAGCCCACCGGGCTGGGCATCCCGGTGGCCTTCGAGGAGCTGTTCTGGGGCGACGCCGGCATCGCGCTGTCCATCGTGGGCACCGGCCTGGCCGCCGCGTCCGTCGCGGCGACCGGCACCCCCGAGCAGGTCGGGGAGTGGGTGCCGCAGATGTTCGGCACCCCCGACGACATCAAGCTGGGCGCCTTCTGCGCGTCTGAGCCCGACGCCGGCAGCGACGTGGGCTCCATCCGCACCCGCGCCGTCTACGACGAGGCCAAGGACGAGTGGGTGATCAACGGGACCAAGACCTGGGCCACCAACGGCGGCATCGCCAACGTCCACGTGGTGGTCGCCTCGGTCTACCCCGAGCTGGGCAGCCGCGGCCAGGCCAGCTTCATCATCCCGCCGGGCACCCCGGGCCTGCGGCAGGGCCAGAAGTTCAAAAAGCACGGCATCCGGGCCTCGCACACCGCCGAGGTCATCTTGGAGGACGTGCGCATCCCCGGCCGGCTCATCGTCGGCGGCAAGGAGAAGTTCGACGAGCGCATCGCCCGCGTCCGCGAGGGCAAGCGGGCCCGCGGCCAGGCGGCGCTGAAGACCTTCGAGACCACCCGGCCCAGCGTGGGCGCCATGGCGGTCGGCGTGGGCCGTGCCGCCTACGAGTACGCCCTGCAGTACGCCCAGGAGCGCGAGCAGTTCGGCCGCAAGATCGGTGACTTCCAGGCCATCGCCTTCAAGCTGGCCGACATGAAGACCCAGCTGGACGCCGCCCGCCTGATGGTGTGGCGGGCCGCCTGGATGGCCCGGCAGGGCAAGGAGTTCGCCAACGCCGAGGGCTCCATGGCCAAGCTGTTCGCCAGCGAGATGTGCGTGCGGGTGACCGAGGAGGCCATCCAGATCCTGGGCGGCAACGGCTACACCCGCGACTACCCGGTGGAGCGCATGCACCGGGACTCGAAGATCTTCACGATCTTCGAGGGCACCAGCGAGATCCAGCGCCTGGTGATCGGCCGCGCCGTCACCGGGCTGCCCATCCGCTAGGCCCTGACCTGCGGATATGTAAGTTCCAGCCACTGTGCCGCCGCTTGCGGCAGGCGCCGATCTGGGCGCCGAAGCGGTTCGCGGGCCGGTCTGGGAGACGTCTGGGAGACGAACTTGGACGTCGCCCGCCGGCGGGCGGCCGGCACTGGGACCTGGGAGGTGGGGGACAGCGCCGCGCACTGCTCCAGCGCTGTCCCCCACCGCTGCCGCCGCCCCACCTGGGGTGGGACAACGCGGACCGGGGACGAAGCCGTGGACTTGCAACGGCACCGAAGCCCTCGCTTTCGAAGGTGCGCCCTGAACACTTCACCGAGAAAGCCCGCCGGATCGAAGCGACGGCGCACAGGCCCCCGTGCGGGGCGGCCGGCGAGGCATCCTTAGCATCTCGGTGCATAAGGTGCATGATCGATTTGTCACCCGGGGCATGAGGGGAGGTCGGCCGGTGCGGATCGGCGACCGGGAAACGGCCCGTGGCGAGGGAGGCAGGCGATGAGCACGCGCGACCCCGACCGCCGCCGCGCCCTGCTGGAGGCCGCCGACCAGGTGATCCGGCGGGAGGGCCCGGGCGCCTCCATGGCCGCCATCGCCGCCGCGGCCGGCATCAGCAAGCCCATCCTCTACCGGCACTTCGGCAACAAGTCCGGCCTGTACCAGGCGCTGGCCGAGCGGCACACCCGCAAGCTGATCGAGACGATCCAGGACCGTTTCCAGCGGCCCGGCTCCCAGCGTGAGCGGATCACCTCCACGATCGAGACCTACCTGTCGATGATCTCCGAGAACCTCCAGCTGTACCGGTTCCTCATGGAGCGGGCCAGCGCGGAGGACGCCGCCACGCACAGCGCGATGAGTACCATGATCCGCGGGCTCAGCCAGGAGCTGGCCAAGGTGTTCATGGCCGAGGTCGAGCTGGCCGACCCCGACCGCGCCTACGTGTGGGCGCACGCGGTGATCGGCATGGTGCAGAACGCCGGGGACTGGTGGCTGGACCACCCGGAGGTGCCCCGCCGGAAGGTGGTCGACGCCCTGGCCGATCTGATCCTGGTCGGGCTGCCCGCCGCGGCCGGCGGCCGTCCCGACGGAAACGAGGGCTGAGGCTCCCGCACCGCCCGGAAAACGGTCTTTTCGGCACACTCAGGGTCGGGCAAATGTCCGAAATCTGCCATAAGGCGGAGACGGAACCCTCCTTGCCTTTAAATGATCAAAGGGGGGACCACGATAAGGCCCGACTCTAAGGAGAAGAGCCGATGGCCAAGTCCAGCAAGTCCGTCACGCTGAGCACCGTGGCGGTGATGTCCGTTGCGTTCGCCGCGGGCTGCGGCGGCGGCAATACGGTCACGGCCGACTGCGTCGTCCGGCAGTCGGACGGCCGTCTCGCCGCCGTCCATGAGAGCAACTGCCAGGCCGGCGGCGGGGGCGGGGGCGGCAAGAGAAGGTACGAGTGGGTGTACGGGGGCAAGCTCTCCGGCGGCTACGTCACCGGCGGATCCTTCGTCCAGCCCGGGGACGCGACCGTCAAGACCCGTTCCGGAAGGGTGATCTCCCGCGGCGGGTTCGGCGGCAGCGGCAAGAGCGGAGGGTCATGATCCGGCGGACCGGCCCCGTCCGCCCGGACTGGGAACGCACCATCGAAGAACAAGGGCTCGGATTCCACCGGTACGTGGCCCAGGGCGACGACGGCCGGCCCTATTGGGACGAGTCGGCCTACTACAGCTTCACGATGGCCGAGGTGCTCGGCCTGGAGGACACCGTCACCGAACTGCACCGGATGTGCCTGAACGCGGTCGACCACGTCGTGCGGGAGGGCCGGTTCGGTGACTACGGCATCCCCGAACGCTGGTGGGAGCCGATCGCCGAATCGTGGCGGCGGCGCGACCGCCACCTGTACGGCAGGTTCGACCTGTGCTACGACGGCCGCTCCCCGGCCAAGCTGCTGGAGTACAACGCCGACACCCCCACCAGCCTGGTGGAGAGCGCCGTCGTCCAGTGGTTCTGGAAGGAGGACACCCACCCGCGGGCCGACCAGTGGAACAGCCTCCACGAGGCGCTGATCGACCGGTGGCGGGAGCTGCTCCCCTCCGGCGGCCTCCTCCACCTGGCCTACAGCGGGGCCGACGAGACCGGCGAGGACGCCCTCACCGTCGGCTACATGGCCGATGTGGCCGCCCAGGCCGGGCTGGAGGTGGAGCTGCTGACCATGGAGGACATCGGCTCCGACGGGCATGCCTTCTACGACCTGGCCGAACGGCGGATCGAAGGGTTGTTCAAGCTCTACCCGTGGGAGTGGATCGTCCGTGAGCCGTTCGGCCCGCTGGCCGTCGCCCGGCAGCCGAAGGAGCCCTGGGTGGAGCCGCTGTGGAAGATGCTGCTGTCGAACAAGGCGCTGCTGGCGATCCTGTGGGAGCTGTACCCCGGCCATCCGAACCTGCTGCCGGCCTATTTCGACGGCCCGCGCGAGATGACCGCCTATGCGGTCAAGCCGCTGCTGGGCCGGGAGGGTGCGAGCATGCGGCTCGTCCAGCCGCACGAGGTCGTCGAGACGCCCGGCGGCTACGGCGCCGAAGGGCATGTGTTCCAGCAGCTCTGCCCGCTGCCGGACTTCGACGGATGGCGGCCGGTGCTGGGGGCGTGGGTCGTCGGCGACGAACCGGCCGGGCTGGGCATCCGCGAGACCCGCGGCCTGATCACGGGCGACACGGCCTCGTTCGTGCCGCATCTGATCGAGGACTGACCATCGGGGCGGGGAAAGGCCTGTCGCACGCCCCTGCGGCCTGTCAGGATGGACCCTTGCAAGCGGACACTTATACGCAGGGCTCGCAGGGAGCGGAGGCCGCATGGATCTGCAAGGGTGCATCGCCCCGTTGCGCAAGGTGCTCGCCGCACGGTACGGCACGGACGTGCAGGTGGAAGGGCTGCGCCGGGCCGCCGGCGGCGCCTCCCGCATCACCTGCGCCTTCGACGCGGTGATCGGTGCGCGGCGGCACCCGCTCATCCTGCGGCTGGCCACTCCCGCCGCGGCTTTCACCGGCGGTGCGCTCACCCAGGAGGCGGCGCTGATGCGGGCGGCCCGGCGGGCCGGGGTGCCCAGCCCCGAGGTGATCGCCGACGGCGACGCCGACGGGCCGCTGGGCGCGGAGTTCGTGGTGATGGAACGGATCGAAGGGGAGAGCATCCCGCGCCGGATCCTGCGCGACCCCGCCCTGGCCGAGCTGCGGCCCCGCCTGGCCGCCGAGTGCGGGCGGATCCTGGCCGCGATCCACTCCATCCCGCCCCACGAGGTGCCGGGCCTGCAGCGCGAGACCGGCGACATGGACCGCTGGCGGGAGCTGCTGGATGCGGCGGGCGAGCCGCACCCGGCGCTGGAGCTGGCCATGCGTCGCCTGGAGACCGAACGGCCCGACCCCGGCCCGCTCACCGTCGTCCACGGCGACTTCCGCAACGGCAACCTCATCGTCGGCCCCGAGGGCGTGCGCGCGGTGCTGGACTGGGAGCTGGCCCACCTCGGCGACCCGCTGGAGGATTTGGGCTGGCTGTGCGTGAAGGCCTGGCGGTTCGGCGCGCCCGCCCCGGTCGGCGGGTTCGGCTCCTATGAGCAGCTCATCGAGGCCTACGAGCAGGCCGGCGGCGTCCGCGTGGACCGGGACGCGCTGCGCTGGTGGGAGATGTACGGGGTGCTGCGCTGGGCGGTGATCTGCGTCATGCAGGCCCGCAAGCACCTGGACGGCGCCGAACGGTCGGTGGAGCTGGCCGCCATCGGCCGGCGGGTCGCCGAGAACGAATGGGACCTGCTGCAGATGCTGCCCTGAGACGGGCGGCCCTCAGGCGGCGGGCCGCGCGTCCGTCAGGCGGGCGTAGACGATGAGGTTGTCGCGGTAGGAGCGCCTGGCGCGGTCGAACGTCCCCCCGCAGGTGATCAGCCGCAGCCCGGCGTGGCGGACCGGGCCGTAGACGCGGTGGGTGGGGAAGGCGCTCTTGGCGACCTGCTCGGAGGCGTCCACCGTGAACACCGCGACCCGGCCGTCCCGGCGCACCACCCGCACCACATCGCCGCGCCGCAGCTCGCCCAGCCGGTGGAAGACCGCCGGGCCGCGCAGGTCGTCGTAGTGGCCGACCAGCACCGCCGCCCCCCGCGAGCCGGGCGGCGGGCCGTGCCGGTACCAGCCGACCTCCTGCGGCCGGCTCAGCGGCGGCACCTGCAGCGTCCCGTCGTGGTTGCGGCCCACCCCCCGCACCGGGGCGCGCACCCCGATGCGGGGGATCTCGACCCGCAGCGGCTCGGCGGCCGGCAGCACCCGCCCCTCGGGAGCGTCCGCGGACCGGTCGCGGCCGGCCGCATCGTGCATGTGCAGCGCCGCCACCGCGATCAGGCCGAGCGCGACCAGGTACCCGGCGCCGCTAGACCCTGCCACGGCGCCGGGCGAGCACCAGGCCGCCGATCCCGGCGGCGACCGCCGCGCCGAGCAGCAGCGCCCCGCCCGGGGAGGGGGCCGCCCCGCCCCGGGCGGCGCTTCCGCCGCCCCCGGCCGCCACGCCGCCGCGCGGCAGGTCGCGTGGCTCCTGGACGCGGAAGCGGGCGCTGCCCCCGGAGATCCCGCCCGGCTCGCAGACCGTGGTCACGGTGTAGGTCTGGGCGGCCACGCGGCGGACCCGGGCGGGGAAGGAGAACCGCCCCTTGTCGTCCACCACGGCCGGCCCGCCGCGCAGCGCCTGGCTGACGACGCGCACCACCTCGTTGCCGGTGCGCCCGCAATCGCCGCTGACGGTCACGACTTCCCCGGGCATGGCCACCCCGGGGCTGACCTCGACCTCGGTGCCTGCGGCCAGTGCGGGCGGCGCCCACGGCAGCACGGCGGCCGCCGCTCCCGCACCGGCGACGATCGTCTTGACGCGCACGTCACTCCCCCGATGAAGCACCGGATTCTCCCGGTGAGGCGCCGGGCGGCCCGGCCGCCCGGCGCAAGGACCCCTCCGGCCTGATCCGGCCGAATGATGACTGTTCGTGTCCGTCGTGTGATCGACAGTTATACCAGTGCGTCCCGGCCGAAGGGAGCAGGCGGGCTCAGCGCAGGCCGAACTCCCAGTTGCGGCCCCGGGCGTACTCCTTGAGGATGCGCCGTGCGGTGGTGGTGATGTGCACCTCGTCCGGTCCGTCGTAGATCCGGGCCGCCCGGGCGTGTCGGTACATGTGCTCCAGCGGCGTGTCGCCGGTCAGCCCCTCGGCGCCGTAGACCTGGATGGCCCGGTCGATGACGTTGTGCAGCATCCGCGCGCCCACCACCTTGATCGCCCCGATCTCCACGCGGGCCTGGTCGCCGGCGTCGATGCGGTGCGCGGCGTGCAGCGTCAGCATCCGGGCCGCCTGGATCTCGGCGTAGGAGTCGAACACGTGCTGCTGCATGAGCTGCTTGTCGGCCAGCGGCCCGCCGAAGGCCGACCGCTCGTGCAGCCGCGCGCACATCAGGTCGAAGGCCCGCTGCGCCTGCCCCAGCCAGCGCATGCAGTGGAAGATGCGGCCCGGCCCCAGCCGCTCCTGGGCGATCACGAAGCCGTGCCCGCGCGGCCCCAGCAGGTTCTCCGCCGGCACCCGCACCTCGTCGTAGATCACCTCGCAGTGCCCGCCGTCCAGGCCGAGCACCGGGGTGTCGCGCACGATGGTGTAGCCGGGGGTGTCGGTCGGCACCAGGATCATGCTGAAGGCCAGGTGCGGGGGAGTGCCCTCCGGCTCGGTGCGGCACATCACGGTGGTGTAGGCGGCCCGGTCGGCCAGCGTGGTGAACCACTTGCGGCCGCGGATCACCCACTCGTCCCCCTCCAGGGTGGCGGTGGTGGTCAGCTGGGTGGGGTCGGAGCTGGAGATCCCCGGCTCGGTCATGGCGAAGCTGGGGTAGATCTCCGCCTGGACCAGCGGTTTGAGGTAGCGCTCGCGCTGGGCGGGGCTGGCGTGCCGGTGCAGCATCAGCGAGTCCTGCAGGGTGAAGGTGCCGAGGGCGAGCTGGCCGAACTCGCTGCGGCCCTGCACCTCGTTGACGTACACGTAGTCCAGGAACGGCAGCCCGCCGCCGCCCAGCTCCTTGGGGTGGCCCAGCGCCCACAGCCCTTCCCGTTTGGCCTGCCGCTGCAGGTCGGCCAGCAGGGCGCGCGCCTCCTCGTCGCCCCGCCGCAGCACCGGTTCGGCCGGCTCGACCCGCTCGGTCATGAACGCATGCACCGCATCGCGGATCGGGCGGACGGACTCGGGCACTTCGAAGCTCATGACCCCTCCCTGATCTAGAATCACGTTCTGTTCCCCGACGAAGGTGAGGCGAGATGGCCCCGCCCCATGACGCACCGTCCGCCGGTGAGCTGATCGCCGCGGTCCGCGAGTTCCTGCAGGGCGAGATCCTGCCCGCGCTGGAGGGACGCACCCGCTTCCACGGCCTGGTCGCGGTCAACGTGCTGGGCATGGTCGAACGGGAGCTGGCCCTCGGCCCCGCCCACCAGCAGGCCCATCGCGAGCGGCTGGCCGCCCTGGGGTTCGCCGACGACGCGGCGCTGGCCGCCGCCATCCGCGCCGGCGAGCTGGACGACCGCTATGCGGAGGTCAAGGCGGCGCTGCTGGATGCGGTGCGCGACAAGCTCGCCGTCGCCAACCCCGGTTATGCCGACTCCTGACCCGTCTGCCCGTGCGGCCGGCTGCGGCCGCTCTCCAGGAACGGCTCGGCCAGGTCGCGGGTGCCGAACTCCTCCGGGGCCGCGACCTCCACGATCGGGTCGTCGCGGTCGTCGAACTCGGTGCGCAGCGCCTTGGACATCGTGGCGTGCATGTCGTACAGGCAGGTGATGTAGGTCAGCTCCAGGATCTGCTCGTCCGGCAGGTGCTTTTTGAGGACGGCGAACACCTCGTCGTGCACCCGGCCGCCGCCCAGCACCAGCGCATCGGTGTAGGCCAGCACCGCCCGCTCCAGCTCGTCGAACTTGTCGGAGACCTCCCAGTGCGCCACCGCCCGCACCTTCTCCTCCGGCACCCCCAGCGCCCGCAGCTGCTTGCAGTGCTGGGAGTAGACGAACTGGCTGCCGCGCGCCCAGCCGGCCCGGGTCTGCCCCAGCTCGCGCAGCACCGGGTCGAGCTTGGCGCCGCGGTACAGCTGGAAGCCCTGCACGCAGTGCTTGAAGATCGCCGGGTCCAGCGCGAAGGTCGTCCACCACGTGCCGGGCGAGCCGGCCTCGGTGCCGGGCTCGGCAACCGGGTCGCGGCCCTCGCCGAACAGCCGGTCGTAGAAGAACAGGATCAGCTTGTCGGTGACCTCGGCACGGCCGACCTGACGGAGTCTGGGCATGAAGTCACGTCCTTGTCTGGGAACGGGAAGGGGACGCCCCGGCGGACCGCCGCCGGGGCCTGCCGGGCGGGACCGTCACACGGTGCGGTCGGCGGCGGTCTTCGGCTCGTGGCGCACGTCGCCGGGGCCCAGCTCCCGGGTCCAGGCCGCGAACTCCAGCAGGATCCCGTCGGGGTCCTGGAAGTAGATCGAGCGCACGTACACCCCGTCGTGGACGTCGGGGGCCACGCCGAACTCGCTGTCGTCGTGGTTGAGGATCACCCCCACGTCGACGCCCTTGGCGATCAGCTTCTCGCGGTACTCCTCCAGCTTCTCCGGCGGGACGTCGAAGGCGATGTGGTTCATCGAGCCCACCGCCGAGAGCACCTCGCCGCGGTCCGGCAGGTTCCGCGGCGCCGAGACGCCCGGCACCGCCTCGGGGGCGTCGGGGAACCAGAAGAACGCCAGGTGGTTGCCGCCGCCGCAGTCGAAGAAGAAGTGCTGGCCCATGCCCATGGGCAGCTCGATCGTCTTGACCAGCGGCATGCCCAGCACCCCGGAGTAGAAGTCCACGGTGCGCTTCATGTCCCGGCACACCAGGGCCAGATGGTGGACCCCGCGCAGTTCGAACTCCTTGTTCACGCCGCTCATGTGACCAGCCTTACGTAAGTGATCCCTTCTGTGGTCATCCTGGCAGGATTCCCCGCAAAATAGAACCCTGTTCTAGTCGATGGGGTTCGGCGGCATGCGGTAGCCTGGCGGCACTATGCGAACCGCACGGCACCAGTGGTGGTGGCGCCGCTGAGGCGGCGCCGGTTCGCACGTGTCCGACAGCCAGCGACCGCCCCCCGTCCGGCGGTCGTTTCGCTTTTGCGGGCCGCCGGTGGCGGGGCCTTGGAGAATCCGGAGGGCCGCCACGGTGGAGACCGACGCGCGCCGAGCACAGACCACCGAGTACCTGACCGCCGGGGGAGTGCGGGTGCTCCGCACCGCCGTCCCCGTCGACTCCGAACGCAAATCCGACGCGCTGGCCGCCCTCGTCGCCTCGGTGGGGGAAAGACGCGGCGGCGTGCTCAGCTCCGGCATGGAGTATCCGGGGCGCTATAGCCGCTGGCACATGGCCTACGTCGACCCCTGCGTCGAACTGGTGGCCCGGGGCCGGCGGATCGCGGCGCGCGCCCTCAACGAACGCGGCCGGGTGGTGCTGCCGGCCATGGCCGCGGCGATGCGCCCCGCCGGCGAGGTCGTCGCCGACCGGCCCGGCGAGCTGATCGAGGTGTTCATCCCGCCCACCGAGGAGTTCTTCCCCGAAGAGGAACGCAGCCGCCAGCCCACCGTCTTCACCGCGCTGCGCGCCCTGATCGACCTGTTCCGCTGCCCCGACCCGCACCTGGGCTTCTACGGGGCCTTCGGCTACGACCTGTCGCTGCAGTTCGAGCCGCTGCGGCTCAACCACCCCCGCCCCGCCGACCAGCGGGACCTGGTGCTGCACCTGGCCGACGAGCTGATCGTGGTGGACCGCAAACGCGAGACCTCCCACCGCCTGTCGTATGAGTTCATCGTCGACGGCGCCAGTACCGAGGGCCTGCCGCGCGTCACCGAGCCCGCCCCGCCGCTGCCCGCGCCTAAGGAGCTGCCGCCGCAGCCGGTGCCCGGCGTCTACGCCCAGATGGTCCGCGAGGCCAAGCGCAAGTTCATCGCCGGCGACCTGTTCGAGGTCACCCCCGCCCACGCCATGTACGGCCGCTGCGACTCGCCGGTGGCCTTCTTCGAACGGCTCCGCGAGACCAACCCGGCCCCCTATGAGTTCCTGTTCAACCTCGGCGAGGGCGAGTTCCTGGTCGGGGCGTCCCCGGAGATGTTCGTCCGGGTGAGTGGCGACCGGGTGGAGACCTGCCCGATCGCCGGGACGATCCGGCGCGGCGCCGACGCCCTGGAGGACGCCGCCCAGATCCGCACCATCCTGTCCTCGGCCAAGGACGAGTCCGAGCTGACCATGTGCACCGATGTGGACCGCAACGACAAGGCCCGCATCTGCGTGCCCGGCAGCGTCAAGGTCCTCGGCCGCCGCCAGATCGAGCTGTACTCGCGGCTGATCCACACCGTCGACCACATCGAGGGCCGGCTGCGCCCCGGCTTCGACGCCCTGGACGCCTTCCTGACCCACATGTGGGCGGTCACCGTCACCGGCGCCCCCAAGACGTGGGCGATGCAGTTCATCGAGGACCACGAGGACGCCCCCCGCCGCTGGTACGGCGGCGCGGTCGGCTTCGTCGGCTTCGACGGCTCGATGAACACCGGCCTGACGCTGCGCACCGCCCAGATCCGCGACGGCGTCGCCACCGTCCGCGCCGGCGCCACCCTGCTGTACGACTCCGATCCCGAGGAAGAGGAGCGCGAGACCCACCTGAAGGCCAGCGCCCTGCTGCGCGCCCTGGCCGGCGAGGAGCCCCAGGCGCCCGAGACCGAGCAGGAGGCCGACCGTCCCGGCGAGGGCCTGAAGGTGGTCCTGGTCGACTTCGAGGACTCCTTCGTCAACACGCTGGCCGACTACTTCCGCCAGCAGGGCGCCGAGGTCGTCACGCTGCGCCACGGCTTCCCGCTGCACCTGCTGGACGAGCACGCACCCGACCTGGTCGTGCTGTCGCCCGGCCCCGGCCGCCCGGCCGATTTCGACACCGCCGCCCTGCTGGACGCCCTGGACGCCCGCAACCTGCCGGCCTTCGGCGTCTGCCTGGGCCTGCAGGCCATGGTCGAGCACGCCGGCGGCCAGCTGTCGCTGCTGCCCGAACCCGCCCACGGCAAGCCCGGCCAGGTGAAGGTGACCGGCGGCCAGCTGTTCGAAGGGCTGCCGGATGAGTTCACCGCGGCCCGCTACCACTCCCTGCACGCCACCGCCGACCAGGTGCACGGCTTCCAGGTGACCGCCATGACCGGCGATGTGGTCATGGCCATCGAGGACCCGGCCAAGCGCCGCTGGGCGGTGCAGTTCCACCCCGAGTCCATCCTCACCGCCCGCGACCGCGTCGGCCACCGCCTCATCGCCAACGTCCTGCGCCTGTGCCGGAAGTGACGTTCTCCCGGCGGCGTGCACCGAACGCGGCGCGATGCGGTTTCCGCTGGTCGGCGGGGGAGCCCGTTTGAGGCGGAAGACACCGGGCATGGCGGGGGCGCACCCCGAGGACGAGGAAAAGAGGAACCCCCGTGTACACCTTGCTCTGGCTGCTGGCCGTGGTCCTGGTGATCGCCGGTGTCTATGTCATCGTCGCCCGCCGGGACCTGCTGTGGGGAATCGTGCTGATCGTGGTGGGGTTGCTGGTCGGCCCCGGCGGGGTGAGCGTTTTCGGTTGACGTCGCCGCTTCGGCTAAACAGGCGATGGCCCTTCCGCCCGCGTGCTCTTCACGCGGGCGGAAGGGCCGTTCCACTTACAGCGCGGTGATCTCCACGCGGGTGTCGTGGTAGACGGCGCCGCCGCCCATGTCGGAGTCGCGCTCATCGACCAGGACGTTGGGGTTGGCGCCGCCGGCGAGTTTCGGCCAATGCCCCTTCGTGGTGGCGGCCACCCCCGGGCGGACCGAATCGCTGACTTCTGCCACCGCCTCCAGGCTTCCCCGGTCGTTGAACACCCGCACCCGGCAGCCGGTCGTGATGCCCCGCGCGGCGGCGTCGCCCGGGTGCAGCACCACGCGCGGCTCGCCCGCCCGGCGCCGCAGCTCGGGGTTGTTGGCGAACACCGTGTTGAGGAAGTGGTGGGACGCCGAGGAGATCAGCGACAGCGGGTGGCGGCGGGCCCGCTCGGGGTCGGCGACCTCGAAGGGAGGGACGTAGCCGGGCAACGGGTCGAGCCCCGCCGCGGCGGCGCGCCGGGAGAAGAACTCGAATTTCCCCGAGGGAGTGGGAAAGCCCTCGGCGAACGGGACGAACGGGTCGGGCACCGACAGGCGCACGAAGCCCTCCTTGCGGAGGCGGTCCAACGTGATGCCCTCCAGGTACGGGTGGCCCGAGCTCAACGCCTGCTCGGCCAGTTCCTCATCCGAGGCGTACAGGCTCGGCTCCTCCAGTCCCAGATGCCGGGCCAGCCTGCGGAACGTCTCGGTGGTGGAGGCGCACTCGCCCGGCGGCGGCACGGCCGGCTCGTTCCAGGCCAGGTACAGGTGCCCGTAGCCGTTGTGCAGGTCGGCGTGCTCGTGCTGCATGGTGGCCGGCAGCACGATGTCGGCGTAGTCGACGGTGTCGGTGGGGAACTGCTCCAGCACCACGGTGAACAGGTCCTCGCGGGCCAGGCCCCGGCGGACCTTCGACTGGTGCGGGGCGCTGGCGGCCGGGTTGGCGGCGATCACGAACAATGCCTGCACGGGCGGGTCGTCCACCTCCAGCAGGGCCTCGCCGATCCGGGTCATGGACAGCTCGCGGGTGCGGGCGGGCCGCAGGTCGTCGCGGAACAGCGCGGCCCGGTCGATGGGGTAGTGGTCGTCGGTGGAGTACGACAGGCCGCCGCCCGGCAGCGCCCAGTCGCCGGTCACCGCCGGCAGGCAGGCCAGGGCGCGCAGCGCGGCGCCGCCCCCGCCGTGCCGCTGCAGGCCCATGGTGGCCCGGATGGCGGTCGGCCGGGTGCGGGCGATGCGCTCGCCCAAGGCGACGATGTCGGCCTCCGGCAGACCGGTGATGCGCGCCACCCGCTGCGGCGGGAACTGGGCGATGCGCTCGCGGAACTCCTCCCAGCCCAGGGTGCGGGCGGCCAGGTAGGCGCGGTCCTCGGCGCCCAGGCCGACGATGACGTTCATCAGCCCCAGCGCGAGCGCGGCGTCGGTGCCCGGCAGCGGCGCCAGGTGCAGGTCGGCCTGCCGGGCGGTGCGGGTGCGGATCGGGTCGATCGCCACCACGTATGCGCCGTTCTTGCGGGCGTCCTGGACGAACTTCCACAGGTGGTGGCCGCTGGTGAGGGGGTTGGTGCCCCACAGGATGATCAGCTTCGCGCGTGCCAGCGACTCCGGGTCGATGCCCGCCGAGGTGCCGGTGGTGTAGGTCAGCCCATGGGAGCCGGCGATCGAGCAGATCGAGTAGTGGTGGCGGGAGGCGCCCAGCACGTTGAACAGCCGCCGCCCGGCATGGCCGTTGCCGCCCTGGATCCAGCCGAGCGTGCCGGTGCCCCAGTACGGCCAGATCGCCTCACCGCCGTGCTCGTCGATGATCCGGCGCAGCCGGCCGGCGATCTCCTCCAGCGCCTCGTCCCAGCTGATCCGCGCGAAGCGGCCTTCGCCCTTGCGGCCGACGCGGCGCAGCGGGTGCAGGATCCGGTCGGGCGCCGCCGCCCGCTCCAGCCAGCGGTTGACCTTGGTGCACAGCGCCCCACGGGTGAAGGGGTGCTCGGGGTTGCCGCGCAGCCGCACCGCCCGGCCGTCTTCGACGGTGACCTCCCACGAACAGGTGTCGGGACAGTCCAGCGGGCAGGCCCCCAGTACCTTCAGCGGACCGGCCATGGACCCGGCTCCCGCCGTCGCTTCATGAGCGTCCTCATGGCACGGACGTTACCCGGCCCGGCTTGAAGACGGCTCTCCCTTTTTGATCCGCCCTCTTGCGCCCGCACGCCGTCCCGTGCGGCTCAGTGCCTGGGAGGCGAGTCGCCCACCCCTTCTAATCATCGATAACTCTGTCGCGCAGAATGTTTGTGAACACTATCATCGAACACATCTCACGTGATCGATTGGGTCGTGGAGTGCTTTCATGAACAAGATCATCTCTATCGCTGTGGCGGTCCTGGCTGCCTTCGTCCTGTCCGGGTGCGAGGGCGCCGACCCGGTGGCCGTCCAGCCCGCAGAGCCCGGCAAGGGCGGCAAGAGCGGCGGCAAGGACGTCCCGGTGAAGCTCGCCGCCAAGCGGACCGCCTTCAAGCCGACCCTGCTGCACGACGGCAGCCCGTTCACGTGCGTGAAGGTGACCGTCACCAACCAGACCACCAAGCAGCTGGAGGTCAACCCGCTCTACTTCTCGCTGACGGACAGCACGGGCATCAAGCACGCCACGGCCGACGCCCTGGGGGTGGCCGAGGGGCAGATCGACACGACCACCCTGGCGCCCAAGGAGAAGGCCGTCGGGACCGTGTGCGCGAAGGGCAAGTTCAGGCCGAAGGTGGTGGCGTTCACCAACCCGCTGTTTTCGGAGGTCGCGCGGGCCGAGGTCGCCTGAGCCGCTCCCGGCCGCCGCTGCACGGAGGACCCCGCTCGCCGGCTCTCACCCACCGGCCGGCGGGCGGCGCCGTCTCCGGAGCCGGTCGATGCCCCGCACCGGGTCGGAGATGGGAGAGGGAGAAGAGTGCTTTACGGTTAGGCTGGTGAAGAGCGTCGAACCTGAAGTATTCCTGATCGCCAAGCCCGAGCTGGACTACGGCGAGGTCGCCCGCTACCTCAAGGACGTGGGCGGGGAGAGCTGGCTGGAACGGCTGGACCGGGGCGAGCTGGACGGCGAGCTCAACGACCCGCAGAACCTGGCGGAGTTCGCCGGGCGGTTGTGCTACCGCTCCTGGGAGCCGGGGCTGAACCCCAACGTCACCCGCGTCCGCACCGACCAGACCGAGTACCTGCAGAACATCCTGCGCAGCATGCACGGCTCGGTGCTGGAGCACCTGAGCTTCAGCTTCGTGCTGCACAACGTCAGCCGGGTCGCCACCCACGAGCTGGTGCGGCACCGGCCGGGCGTGGCGATCTCCCAGGAGTCGCTGCGGTTCGTCCGCCTGACCGACATCCCCTTCTGGTTCCCCGAGTGGGCGCGCCAGGACGCCGAGCTGATGGAACGGGCCACGGCCCTGCTGGAGCAGATGGAGCAGTTCCAGCGCTGGATGGCCGACCACTTCGGCCTCGACGAAGAAGGCGTGCCGTTCAAGGAGAAGAAGCACAAGACCTCCTTCATGCGCCGTTTCGCACCCGAGGGCGTGGCCACCGGCCTGGTGTGGACGGCCAACGTGCGCACCCTGCGGCACACCATCGAGACCCGCACCGCCCCCGGCGCCGAGGAGGAGATCCGGCTGATCTTCGGCAAGATCGGCGAGCTGATGCGGCGGGAGGCGCCGGCCCTCTTCGGCGACTACACCGTCGAGGACGGCGCCTGGATACCGCGCTGGCGCAAGGTCTGAAAAGGCCGCTACCCGACCTCTGCGCGCAGCACCCGGTAGCAGCCGATCAGCAGCGGCACCAGCAGCCACACCGCCTCCGAGACCGCCAAGCGCGCCCACATCTCGGCGGTGAGCTGCACCCCGGGCTGCAGCAGCGGCTCGGTGGTGCGGTTGAGGTCCAGCCATCCGGCCGCCTTCTCCAGCGCCGAGACGGTCTCGCCCAGGATCGTCCAGACGGTCGGCAGCAGGAACAGCAGCACGATCGCCAGCGGCGAGTTCAAAAAGACCATCCCGAACGCCACGCCGCCCAGCATGCCGAGCACCGCGAACAGCAGCGCGGTGCCCAGCAGCTGCGGCGGCAGGCCCCAGCCGGCGTCGGTGCGGTCCAGCGCGGCCGCCGCCGCCCGTCCCGCCCAGGCGACGAGCGCGGCGGCGGCCAGGCACACCGCCGCCAGCACCGCACCGGCGGCCAGCTTGGCGGCGATCACCCGGCGGCGGTCGGGGACGAGCACGAACGTGGTCAGCGCGGTGCGCTGCGACCACTCGCCGGTCACCGACAGCACCCCGACGACCGGCAGCAGCAGGGACACCCCCGAGATCGCGGCGCTGAACAGCTCCGGCATGGTCAGCTCGGCGCGGGGCACGGCCACCAGCACCACGACCACCAGCGCCACGCCGATCAGCGCGACGAACGCCAGCAGCCAGCGGCCCGCCCGGGTATCGGTCATCTTGCGCAGCTCCACCAGCGTCAGGCGGGCCAGGGACGGGGCGGCGGGACGGTTCACTGCGGCGGTCATCGCGGCTCCTCCTGCGGCGCGGCGGTCAGGGACAGGTACAGCTCCTCCAGAGCGCCGCCGCCGGCGGGGCGCAGCTCCAGCAGCACCACACCGGCCTTGGCCGCGGCCCGGCCGACCGCCTCGGCGTCCGCGGCGACGGTGAAGGCGCCGTCGCCGCAGTGCCGAGCGCTCAGCCCCGCCTCGGCCAGCGCCGTCTCCAGCTCCGCGGAGTTCAGGGCGCGCACGAACGTGGCGGCGGAGGCGGTCAGCAGCTCCCGGCCGCCTTGGGCGACGATCCGGCCGCCGGCGATCACCACGAACCGGTCGGCGACCGCCTCCACCTCGCGCAGCAGGTGCGACGACAGCAGCACCGTCCCGCCCCGGTCGGCGAAGTCGCGCAGCATGGTGCGCATCCAGTGGATGCCCTCCGGGTCCAGCCCGTTGGCCGGCTCGTCCAAGATCAACACGCGGGGGTCGCCCAGCAGCGCCTGGGCGATGCCCAGCCGCTGCCGCATGCCCAGCGAGTAACCGCCGACCCGGCGGCGCGCGGCGGCCGGCGGCAGCCCGACCCGCTGCAGCATCTGAGCGGCCCGTGCGGCGTCCACGCCCAGGGTCCGCGCGGTCAGCTCCAGCGTCTCCCGGCCGGTGCGGCCGGAGTGCTGGGCGGAGGCGTCCAGCAGCACCCCCACGTGCCGGCCGGGGTTGGGAATGCGCCGGTAGGGGACGCCCAGCACGGTGGCCGACCCGGAGGTGGGCGGGGTCAGCCCGCAGATCATCCGCATCGTGGTGGACTTGCCGGCGCCGTTGGGGCCGAGGAAGCCGGTGACGGTGCCCGGTTCGCAGCGAAAGGACACCCCCTGCACGGCGACCGCGTCCCCGTACCGCTTGGTGAGGTCGGTGACTTCGATCATGCGCCCCAGGCTGGCGGCACGGCGGCGGGCCGCGCAGCGGCCGGTGGTCGACGCCGCGGCGACTCCGGTCGAACCCCGCGGCGACCGAGGTTCGCCGCAAGGGCCGTCTCAGGTCTGGGCGGGCGGCTCGTCCTCCAAGGCGGCGTCGTGCACCAGCAGCGCCACCTGCACCCGGTTGTTGAGGTCCAGTTTGGTCAGCACCCGCGACACATACGCCTTCACGGTCGCCACGCTCATCGACAGCTCCCGGCCGATCTCGCCGTTGGAGCGGCCCTGGCCGATCAGCAGGGCCACCGCCCGCTCGCCCGGGCTGAGCCGCTGCAGCGCGGCGCGGGCGCGTTCGCGGCGCGGGTCGGGCGGGGCGGCGGCCAGGTCGCCGACGTAGTTCATCAGGCGGCGCAGCACCGAGGGGGAGATGATCGGCTCCCCGGCCGCCACCTGCCGGATGGCCTGCACGATCTGCGGCGGCGGGGTGTGCTTGAGCAGGAAGCCGCACGCTCCCACGCGCATCGCCCGCAGGATGTGCTCGTCGGTGTCGAAGGTCGTCATGATGATGACCTCCGGCGGATCGCGGCGGGCGCGCAGCCGTTCGGTGGCCGTCAGGCCGTCCATGCGCGGCATGCGGATGTCCATCAGCACCACGTCGGGACGCAGCTCGCCCGCGGCCGCCAGCGCCTCGGCGCCGTCGGCGGCCTCGCCGACGATCTGCAGGTCCTCGGCCCCGGCCAGCATCATCGACAGGCCCAGCCGGACCAGCGCGTCGTCATCGACGATCAAAATCCGGATCGGAGCGCTCATGGCGCAGGCCACGGTAGCCAGGCGTGCAGCCGGAAGTCGCCGTCGGGGGTGTCGCCGTGCTCCAGGCGCCCGCCGACGAGCCCGACGCGTTCGCGCAGCCCGATCAGGCCGGCCCCGGCGCCGGGCAGGGCGGGCACGGCGGTCCCCACCGGCAGCGGGTTGGTCACCTCGACCGTCACCCCCTCGCCGGGCACCGCCGCGACCTTCACCCGTACGTGCGCGCCCGGGGCGTGCTTGCCGGCGTTGGTCAGCCCTTCCTGGACGATCCGGTAGGCGTGCCGCCCGATCCGGTCCGGGACCGCCGGCCGGGCGGGGACCTGTTCTTCCAGCGTGATGCGCATGCCGGCCTGCCGGGACTGCTCGATCAGCTCCGGCAGGTCGGTGAGGGTGGGCTGGGGCCGGTCGGCGCCGGCCTCGGCGCCCCCGCGGAGCATCCTGATCACCTCGCGCAGCTCCTCCAGCGCCTCATGGGCGCACTCCCGGATCACCTGGGCCGCTCGCTGCTCGGCCTCCGGAAGGTTGCCCCGGTACTCCAGCGCCCCGGCGTGCAGGGCCAGCAGCGAGATCCGGTGCGCCAGCACATCGTGCATCTCCCGGGCCAGCCGTTCCCGCTCGTGGTGGCGGGCCTCCTCGATGCGCAGCCGCTGCCCTTCCTCGGCCTGCCGGGCGCGTTCCTGGGCGGCCAGCACCAGCTGCCGCTGGGAGCGGATCAGCATGCCCAAGGCGATCAGCGCGACGTACAGCAGGGCCAGGACGGTCACGCCCTCCCAGTAGTCGCGTTCGGTGCCCGGCTCCAGCCGCCACAGCAGGCTCACCACCGTCAGGTGCAGGGCGGTCAGCGCCACCGTGATCCGCCAGGGCCGGTGGATCGCCAGGTTGAACAGCGCCATGGCGGTGAAGCCCAGCCCGCCGGCCGACATGATCCCGCCCGCCTGGAAGATCACCGCCAGCGCGACCGGCCTGCGCCGCCGCAGCCACAGCGTCAGCGCGGCGCACAATACGGCGATGGCCGCCTCATAGCCGAGCGGCGGCACGTCCACCTGGTCGGGGTCGGTGCGGATGGCGACCACGAAGAAGGCGCCCACCAGCGTCGCCAGGCCGAGGTAGCACAGGTCGGTGCTCCATTCCCGGAGCGATCGTCGCGGCACGGACTCCACCGTAGGGCCGGTTCCGGCCATGGGCATCATCCACCGGTCGGCGGCGGCATCGACTTTGGTCTATCTCCGGGGGCCGCGGGCGTCTGGGGGAGAGCCGATGGGATGTCCCGGGCCGCTCGCCGGGAGGCGAGGGCGAGCCGGACGGTTCCCGCGGCCGGCCGTGAGCGGCGCCGCGTCCTCGTGACGCCGGGCGGGCGCCGCATGCGTCCTCTCCGCCCAAAAGAGATCTACGTTGTAAAGGCGTCGGCCCGCTCGTCACCCCACGGGTAATCGCCTGCGCGAACGCGCCGGTTGGTGAGGGCGGCCGGAATGCGGCAGAGCGCCCGTGATAGACACCTGCACCGAGATCGTTCCCCGGGACGAGGAGCGCGCGGTGCAGCACCGGCGTGGCAGGACAAGGTGCTGCCGCCCGTCGAGCGGGTGCGGCCCGGGCTGTGGTCCTTCCCGGCGTTGCCGCGGGGGTGCGGCTGCGCACGGTGTGGACGCCGGGGCACTCGCCGGGCCACCTCTGCTTCCTGGACCTCGACCGCGCCCTGCTGCTGTCGGGGACCATGTGCTGCCGCGGATCACCCCGGTCATCTCCGTCCACCCCCAGCAGCGCCACGACCCCCTGGAGAAGGTGCGGGCGCTGCCGGTGGAGGAGGTGCTGCCGGCGCACGAGTACCGTTTCGCCGGCCTGGCCGACCGGGGCGATGCGATGGTCGCCCACCACGCCGGCCGGCTGGAGGAGATCGCCCGGCAGGTGGAGCAGGCCGACGCGGCGGGCGTCACCGCCTGGGCGCCGGCGCGCCGGCTGACCTGGTCGCGCCCCTGGGAGCAGATCCGGCCGTTCATGCGCCGCTCGGCGCTGCTGGAGACGCTCGCCCACCCGGCGGCGGGTCGCCGCCACGGCGGAACGGCCCGTCAGATGGCGGGCTGTCGAGCGGTGACCCGCTGCTCGACAAACCTTGCCGCGGCGACCTGCGGCTCGGCCTCCTCAGGCTCATCGTGGTGGATCCGCTCCGGCGGCACGCCCCGGTCGCGCAGCACGCCGACCGTGCGGGCGACCATCGCGGCGGGGCCGCTCACATAGACGTCGGTGTCGGGGCCGAGGGGCTCGTCGAGCCGGTCGAGCACGTCGGCCGCCGTGCCCTGCAGCCCGTCGAAGGAGGGATCGTCGGAGACCGCCACGGTGACCCGCAGCCCGGCGCAGCCGGCCTCCAGCGCCCGCAGCTGCGGCAGGGCGTACAGGTCGACGGTGGTCCGCACGCCCCACACCAGGTGGACCCGGCGCCCCGGCTCGGTGGCGGCGACCTGCTCGGCCAGCGCCTTGAGCGGGGCCAGCCCGGTGCCGCCGGCCACCAGCAGCAGATCGCCGCCGGAGGAGGCCTGCAGGGTCAGGCCGCCCATCGCCGGGCCGAGCGTCAGCCGGTCGCCGACCTTGGTGTAGCGGACCAGGGCGCCGCTCACCCAGCCGCCGGGCACCGCCCGCACATGCAGGGTCAAGGCGCCGTCCGGGCGAGGCGCGTTGGCCACCGAATAGCGCCGCCACACCCGCGGCCAGCGCGCGGTCTGCACCGAGATGTGCTGCCCGGCGACATGGCGCAGCGGCTGGTCGGGGCGGATGGTCAGCACCGCCAGGTCGTGGCCGTAGCGTTCGTGGCCGACCACCTCGCCGACCCACCAGGGCGGCGAGTGCTCGGCCTCGGCCTCGGCCGCGTCGATCATCGTCGCCGCGGCGGCGGAGAACGCCGCGGTCCAGGCCGCCTCCATGCGCGGTGTCCACCACGGCCCGCCGAACTTGCGCAAGGTGGCGATCAGCGCCGTGCCGACGGCGGCGTAGTGCTCGGGCCGGATGCCCAGCTTGCGGTGGTCCCGGCCCAGGTCGCGCAGGTAGCCGGTGAGGGAGTCGGGGTCTTCCAGGCTCCAGACGATCCGGGTCAGCGCCCGCAGCATCCGGTCGCGCTGGCGGTCCATCGCGGGCGGAAACAGCGTCCGCAGCTGCGGATGCTCGGCGAACAGCCGGCCGTAGAAATACGCCGACGCCTTATCGGCCTCTGGCGCCATTAGTGCGAAACTCTCTTTGATGATCCGGGAGTCGGACGACATGAGCCAAGCACGCCCCCTGGAGGTTTCCGTGATTTTCCGGTGAGTCGGCATGCGGAGCAGCGTGATCGGCCCGCATGGGCACGGCATGTCCGGCTTGCTGAGAGTCTCGCACCTTCCGTATGCACGCTCAACCGATTCGCGTTGAAAATTGCAATCGAATCGTCGTCTGCGCCGGTTGAAGTCGCCGATTTATTAGATCTCTTTCATGGATACCGGTTGGTATATTCGCCGAATATTCCGCAGTGGAAGTCACCGATCGTGACCATTCGCCGGGACCACGGCGGGGCTGGGCTTTTCTCGTGTGCGGCCCGGTGGGCAAGGGGGCGGCCGAGTAGTTCCCGAGGTCGAGAATCCCCAGGTCACGGTGCTGTCCTCGGTCGCGGCGCCCCGCCTGCGAGCGGCGGGGCGGCACACTGGAAAGGCCGGGCGTGTACGTTCGGTGGTCACGGCGAGAGGTCGGCGGCGGGCCCGCCCGCATCGCGGTGCAGAGATTTTCACCCGCCGGTGCATCTATCGTCGGACCCGCCCGACGATCGTCCGCGGCAGGGCGCCGTGCATGCCGGAATCGGGCATCGTGCATCATGGTGACCGCCAGGGGAGAAGAGCGACGAAAACTGTACGATGACCATCTTTCCGGCGTGCCGATCCGCGGGCCCGGCCGCCCCCCGCCCCCGGCGGGCGCGGACGGCGGGCCGGAAAGATCCGTTGGGCGAACCGGAGGCCTGGAGCACCAGGAGCGTTCACGAGCAAAGGAGAGTCCCCCATGACCGAGGGCAGGACCGGAACCGGCGAAACACTGGGGCGGACTCCGCCGATCATCGGCGTGACGGCTTACGAGGAACCGGCCCGGTGGGGGGAGTGGGTGCGCGAGGCCGCCCTGCTGCCGTCCTCTTACCTGCGGTCGATCGAACGCGCCGGCGGAGTGCCGGTGCTGATCCCGCCGCAGGAGACGCTGCGCGGCCTGGCCACGCTGATGCGGCAGCTGGACGGCCTGGTGCTGGCCGGGGGATCTGACCTGGACCCGGCGCTGTACGGGGCGCAGCGGCACCCGAAGACCGGCCCCGCGCACCCCCGGCGGGACCGTTTCGAGCTGGCCCTCGCCCGCGCCGCCATAGAGGCGGACCTGCCGTTCCTGGGCATCTGCCGGGGCCTGCAGGTGCTCAACGTGGCCCGGGGCGGCACCCTCATCCAGCACCTGCCGGAGGCGGTCGGCCACCACGAGCACCGCCCCGCCCCGGGCAAGATCGGCACCCACCGGGTGCGGATCGACCCGGCCAGCCGGCTGGGCAAGATCCTCGGTGAGACGGCCGACGTGCCCACCTACCACCACCAGGCGGCCCAGCGGCTGGGCAGCGGGCTGGTCGCGGTGGCCTGGACCTCCGATCAGGTGGTGGAGGCGGTCGAACTGCCCGAGCACCGGTTTGGACTGGCGGTGCAGTGGCATCCCGAAGACGGAGATGACCTTCGTCTGTTCGAGAGCCTGGTGGCCGAGGCCGCCGGGCGCTGACCCCCGGGAGGCCGATTGAGCCCGCATCCGCAGATCGTCAAGTTCCGGGAACTGCTGGCCCTGTGCGGGCAGATGGTCGGAGACGACCTCAGCGTGGAGAATCTGCGGCGGGCCGGCCGGCACGGCCTGGGAACGGGGCCGACCGGTCCCGCGCTGCCGGAGGTGCGCGACCTGCACGTCGCCGGGCCCGGGGGACCGATCCCGGTGCGCCTGTACCGGGCCGTGCCGCGCGCTGCGGGAGCGCTGCCGACCCTGGTGTACCTGCACGGCGGCGGCTGGGTGATCGGCGGGATCGAGGATGTGGACGCCCTGTGCCGGGAACTGGCGGCCGGGATCGGCTGCGCGGTGGTCAACGTCGGCTACCGGCTGGCGCCCGAGCACCCCTTCCCGGCCGCCACCGAGGACGCCTGGGCGGTGCTGGCCGACGTGGCCGCCGACCCGGGCCGCTATGGCGCCGACCCGGCGGCGCTGGCGGTCGCCGGGGAGAGCGCCGGGGGCAACCTCGCCGCGGTGACCGCCCTGCGGGCCCGCGACGAGGGCCTGCGCCTGGCCCACCAGCTGCTGGTCTACCCCGTCACCGACACCGCCATGGACACCCCCAGCTGGGAGCGGTACGGGACGGGCCTGGGCCTGGACGCGGCGGCGATGGCCGCGTTCATGGAGATGTACCGGGCCGGCGCCGACCCCGCCGACCCCCGCCTGGCCCCGCTGCGCGCCCCGGACCTGTCCGGCCTGGCGCCCGCCACGGTGATCACCGCCGAGTGCGACATCCTGCGCGATGAGGCCGAGGCCTACGCCCGCCGGATGGCCGAGGCCGGCGTGCCGGTCGAGCTGCACCGCTACCCCGGGATGATCCACTCCTTCTTCCTGCTCCCGGAGATCTTCGAGGCCGGGGCGCAGGCCCGTGCGCTGGCGGTGCGGCGGCTGCGGGAGGCGTTCACGGCGGTGCGGCGGCCCGGCCGGGTGTGACGGGCCCGCCCGCCGCCGTCAGCGAAAGCGCCGGCGCAGCAGATCCAGCCCCGGCCCCAGCACCGCGCGGTCGAAGGTGGCGGTCATGGCGCGCTCGTCGGCGGCGTCGGCGGTGAACTCCGCCTGCCACTCCACGAACGCCTGCCCGGTGTCGGTGACCGGCGCCACCCGGATCGTGGCGCGGCAGTCGCGCACCGGCAGCGGGCATTCGAGGATGTCGTAGGCGCAGCAGCGGGCCTCGTCGTCCAGCAGGGTCAGCCGTTCGCGGAAGGTGCTGCCCACGCCGATGAGCCGGCGCACCGAGCCCACCCGGTCCGCCGGCCCGTCGTCCTCGATGGCGCAGGTGGTGATGCCCGGCCGCCACTGCGCCAGGTTGCCGCTGTCGCGCACGTAGGCCCACACCTCGTCGGCGGGCGCGTCGATCACGGCGCTGGCGTAAGACCTGGGCATGGCGATCTCCTCGGCGTCCGGTGAAGCGGGTCCGACGCCCCCATGATCCGCCGGGAGTGTGATATGGGCAACACCCCGCTATCGGGCATGCCCGGTCAGTACGACTTGGGCAGTCCCAGCTCGTGCTGGGCGATGTGGGCCAGCACCAGCTCCTCGGCCACCGGGATGTTCTTGGCGATCCGGGCGTCCCGGAAGAAGCGGGCCACCGGGTACTCCAGCGAGTAGGCCATGCCGCCGTGGACCTGGAAGGCGCGGTCGGCGGCCTGCCAGGCGGCGTCGGCCGCGGTCAGCTTGGCGATGTTGGCCTCCGCGCCGCAGGGGCGGTGCCGGTCCCACAGCCAGGCGGCCTTGTAGGTCATCAGCCGGGCCAGCTCCACCTGGGCCTTGATGCGGGCCAGCGGGAAGGCCACCGCCTGGTTGGCGCCGATCGGCTTGCCGAAGGGGGCGCGCTCGCGGGCGTAGTCGCAGGCGATCTTCAACGTCAGCTCCGCCGAGCCCACGCCGCCGGCCGCCGCCAGGATCCGCTCGGGGTTGAGGATGTCCCACAGCACCGCAAAGCCCTGGTCGACCTCGCCGAGCACCCGGTCGGCGGGCACCCGCACATCGTCCAGGAACACCATGTTGGAGGCGACCGTGTTGGTGCCCAGCTTGGGGATCGGCTGGTAGGTCAGCGTCCCGGCGGCCACCGCCTCCTTGATGTCCACCAGCAGCACGGTGAACCCGTTGGTCCGCGGCCTGGCCTCGGCGGCCGGGATGGTGCGGGTCACCAGCACCATGTAGTCGGCGCGCTCCACCCCCGAGATCCAGATCTTCTGGCCGCGCACCAGGAAGTGGTCGCCGTCGCGCACGGCGTGGGTGGAGATGTTGATGGAGTTGCTGCCGGCGTCCGGCTCGGTGATGGCGAAGCAGGTCTCCAGCTCACCGGCGGCGATCTTGGGCAGGAACTCCCGGCGCTGGGCCTCGGTGCCGTGGCGGGCGATGGTCAGCCCGCCGAAGGCCGGGGTGAGCAGGTACATGAAGGTGGCCGCGCCGCCGGCGCCGCCGGCCGCCAGGTTCTCCAGGGCCACCGCCAGCTCCAGCAGGCCCTGCCCGGCGCCGCCGTACTCCTCGGGGATGGCCAGCGCCGTCCAGCCGCCCTTGACCAGTTCCTGCCAGACCTCCTCGGGCCAGCGCTTCTCGGCGTCGCACCGGTCCCAGTACTCCTGGTCGTATCGCTCCGCGATGGCGCGCACTCCCTCGCGCACCGCGTTCGCGCTCTCCGGCAGGTCGAAGTCCACCGCGCCTCCTCACCTTCGTCGGTCCGCAGCACACGGTACCAACTCCAGTAAGGGATTACTGACGCACCTTGGGGGGCGGGCACGGCTCGCCCAGGTAGCGGGCGACCATCCGGGCGATCTGTCGGGCCACCTGCTCGGGCGGATCGGCCGGCAGCAGCATGTGGCTCATCGTCAGCCGGATCGCCGCGTCCGCCACCTCCGCCAGCGCCCGCCGGTCCAGCTGCGGCCACTGCGCGGCCACATGCTCGATCAGGCGCGTGCGGGCGCCGAACAGCACCGGCTCGGCCTGGGTGGTCATCAGCGGCAGCAGCTCCTCGCCGCCGGCGCCGGTCAGGACCGCCTTGGAGACCGGGTCGTCGGCCGACATCTCCAGGGTGTAGGCGACCGCCGCGGCCACCGCCTCATACAGGTCGTCGTGCCGGCGGAACACCTGGTCGATGCCGTCCAGGTACTGCTCGTTGCGGCGGATCATCAGGGCCTGCGCCAGCCCCCACTTGTCGCCGAACTCGTTGTAGACCGTCTGCCTGCTGACCCCCACCGCGTCGGCCACGTCCTGCATGCGGACGCCCCGGTAGCCGCGCAGGGGGAGCAGCTCGGCGAACGCGTCCAGCAGCGCATCGCGCAGGGAACGCCGGCCGGTGGTCATGTCTGCCTCGCCTCCGTCCGCCCTTGCTCGCCGGCATTACCTTATGCGGTCGCCGCTGCGCACCGGCGGGCGGGAGCGGACCAGCCGGTCGATGAGCTCCTCCCAGCGGGCGCCGATCACCGGCAGCCGGTAGGCCTCGGCCGAGCGGCGGGCGTTCTCGCCCATCCGGCGCCGCAGCGCCGCGTCGGAGACGATCTCATCGAGCGCGGCGGCCAGGGCGGCCACGTCCCGCGGCGGCACCAGCAGCCCGTCGTGGCCGTGGCGGATCAGCTCGGCCGGGCCGGTGGGGCAGTCGAAGGCCACCACCGGCAGCCCTTTGCTCATCGCCTCCAGCACCACCATCGGCATGCCCTCGAACCGGGAGGAGAGCACATACACCGACGCCTTGGCCATCTCCGCCCCCAGATCACCGGTCGGGCCGCACAGCTCGACCACATCCTCCAGGCCATGGCGGGCGATCAGCCTGCCGAGCCTGCGGCGCTCCCGGCCCGACCCGAAGATGCGCAGCCGCCAGTCCGGGTGGGCCGCGGCCACCTGCGCGTACGCCTTGATCAGCAGGTCGTAGCCCTTTTGCGGCACCAGCCGCCCGGCGGTGATGATCACTTTGCGGTCCGGGTCGGCCATGCCGCCGTTCAGCGGCGGGACCGCGTTGGGCACCCGCACCACGCGCGGCCCGCGCTCGCCCAGCAGCTCCCTAAAGCCGCGCACCGAGGCGTGCGTGAGCACGGCCAGCAGGTCCAGCCGGGGATAGGAGCGGGCGATCCCCGCGCGCAGCCACGGCCGGTAGGCGGTCAGGTTCATGTGGTCCTGCCCGATCGCGGCCACCGAGCGCGGGGCGACCTCGGCGATCAGCATGTTGTGCACCGGCTTGGTGCCGATCAGCACGTCGGTGCGGCCCCTCAGCAGCGCGCGGGCCAGCCGCAGGTCCGTCAGCAGCGAGACCCCGGGGGCGGTCACGTCGCGGGGCGGGGTCAGCGCGCTGGGCAGCCTCGCCAGCAGCCGGCCCAGCGGCCCGGGCCGGACGGTCTGGTCGTCGACGTCGACGATGCGCACCCCCGGCGGGACGGCGAAGAACGGCTCCCGCCGCTTGCGGATCACGCTGAGCACCTCGACGTCGTAGCGGTGGGCCAGATGCCCCGCCAGGTTCAAGGCCGTGCGGATCGTGCCGCCCATCCCGTAGGCGTGCTGCAGCAGGATGCGCACCCGCACCCGCTCCCCGTGCCGCTCGCCGTGCCACCGGGCCGCCACCGCGAAGGCCAGCCGCAGCAACAGCAGCGCCAGCCGCCGCGGTATCCGGTGGATCCGCCCGGCCACTCGGCGCCCCGCCCGCCTGATCGATCGTCCGCGCACTTCGTTCCCCCGTCGTTCCCCGTCAAGCGCGCTCGTCAGCCGCCCCAGGCGGGGGATATGCCCCCCGATCACCCGGAATATCGCCCGGCCTCTTTTTGGAGGACGCCCGGACCTGCGGGGTTGTTGCCTGCCGAAGGGCCCAGATCGCGTGATCAAATGGCCAGATCGGGACATAACGGGACGCTCGGGTGTGTTCATCGGGGGCTGTTACCGGCATGTGTCGTCCGGGTGACATGCCGATTTCGTGAACACGCCTGACGGAAAGCGGCTTACGAGAGATGCTTGCCCGCAGGGGGTGAGGGGGAGAGGCAAAGCCGCGCCGGGCCGCTCGGCGAACGGCTGGCGGAACGGCGTTCGGGTAGGAGGCCCGAGATGGCGAACACGGCCGAGATCCTGCGGGTGAAGACGCACCGGGTCGGTTTGTGGACGGTGCTGGAACTGACCGGCGAACTGGATCTGGCCGGGCTCCCCGCCCTCCGGCGGCGGGTGGACGAGGCGTGCGCCGCGCCGGGCCCGCCCCGCCTGGTGATCGACATGGCCGCGGTGACCTTCATGGACTCCTGCGGGCTGGGCGGGCTGGTGCGCTGCTGGAAACGGGTCGGCGAACGCCAGGGCCGCTTCATCTTGGTCGGGCTGCGACCGCAGGTGGCCAGGGTGCTGGACATCACCGGGATGCGCCGTGCCTTCGAAAGCTACGGCAGCCTGGAGGAGTTCACCCGCTCCTGAACGCGGCCGGAGCCGGCGGCCCGGCACCGCCGCGCGGCGCGACGGCACGCCCTCCTCCACGGCCCCGCCTGAACCGGCGAACCTTTTCGCCATGCCGTTTCCGCGGCCCGGGACGGGAATGCCGCACCCGGGGGCGAGGCGGTTGCAGGGCGCCACCGGGCTCGGTGCCCTCCGGCTTCTCGGCTCCCGCAGGGAAAAGCAGGCACCGGGAAAGTTCGGCGACCGATTTCGCGCAACTCGTCCAGAATGCGGCTCGCTTGTCGCTGTGTGCGAAAAGAGCGCTGACCAGGACGCATACCGGCAGTGAGGAACCGCTGTGACCGCGCGTTTCCGCTGAGCGGAAAGACGACGGCCGCGTGCGTCCCGTCCGGCGGCAGGATCGTGGAGAATCCCGGACGAGGAGGGCGCGATGCGGACCGAGCGGACTCAGGTGGCGATCGTGGGCGCGGGCCCGGCCGGCCTGCTGCTGTCGCACTTGCTGCACCGGCGCGGGATCACCTCGGTGGTCCTGGAGATCCGTTCCCGCGACTACGTGGAAAAACGCGTGCGGGCGGGCGTGCTGGAACAAGGCACGGTCGACACCCTCATCGAAGCGGGCGTGGGGGAGCGGCTGCAACGCGAAGGAATGCCGCACCACGGCATCGAACTGCGCTATGGAGGACAAGGGCACCGCATCGCCTTCGAAAAGCTGGTGCCCGGCCGCTGCATCACCGTCTACGGGCAGCAGGAAGTCGTCAAAGACCTCATCGCCGCACGGCTGGCCGACGCGGGCCGCATCGAGTTCGAAGTCTCCGACGTGGCCGTGCACGATGTGGACTCCCCCGCCCCGTCGGTCACCTACACCGACTCCCACGGCCGGGACGTCCGCCTGGAGTGCGACGTGATCGCCGGCTGCGACGGCTTCCACGGGGTGACCCGGCGGTCCATCCCCGAGGGGGTGCTGACCGTCTACGAACGCGACTATCCCTTCGCCTGGCTGGGCGTCCTGGCGCGCGTGGCGCCCTCCTCACAGGAGCTGATCTACTCCCGCACCGAGCGCGGTTTCGCGCTGCACAGCATGCGCACCCCCCAGATCAGCCGCTTCTACCTGCAGGTCGCCCCGGACGAGACGCTGGAGGCCTGGCCGGACGAGCGGATCTGGGCGGAGCTGAAGGCCCGGTTGGAGACCGTCGAGGGCTTCACCCTGCAGACCGGCCCGATCCTGGAAAAGGGCATCACCCCGATGCGCAGCTTCGTGGTCGAGCCCATGCAGTACGGGCGGCTGTACCTGGCCGGGGACGCCGCCCACATCGTGCCGCCCACCGGGGCCAAGGGCCTCAATCTGGCCGTGGCCGACGTGCGCGTGCTGACCAACGCGCTGGTGAGCTGGTACCGCACCGGGTCGACCGAGCTGCTGGAGCGCTATTCGGCCGACTGCCTGAAGCGGGTCTGGCGGGCCCAGCATTTCTCCTGGTGGATGACCACGCTGCTGCACACCTTCGACAGCGACGACGCCTTCGGCCGCCGGCTGCAGCTGTCCCACCTGGACTACGTCACCGGCTCGGAGGCGGCGGCCACCACCCTCGCCGAGAACTACGTCGGCCTGCCCTTCGAAAGCGCGCTGTATGACTGACGGGCTGCTGTCGCCGGTCCGGGCGGGCAGCGGGGCCGAGGCGGCCACCGGGGATGAGGCCTGGCTGCGGGCGCTGCTGGACGCCGAGATCGCCCTGGCCCGCGCCCAGGCCCGCCTGGGCCTGATCCCCGCCGACGCCCCCGCGGCCGTCGCCCGCGCCGCCGGGCGCATCACCGACGCCGGCCGGCTGGCGGTGCAGGCCCGCCGGTCCGGCAACCCGGTGGTGCCGATCGCCGCCGAGCTGCGCGCGGCCACCCCCCACGCCCACCACGGGGCCACCAGCCAGGACATCGCCGACACCGCCGCGATGCTGGTGGCCTCCCGCACCCGCGCGCTCATCCTGCGGGACCTGGACCGCACCTGCGCGGCGCTGGCCGGGCTGGCCGAACGCCACCGCGGCACCCCCATGGCCGGACGCACCCTGGGCCGGCCGGCGCTGCCGGTCACCTTCGGGCTCAAGGCCGCCGGCTGGCTGCTGGGCTGCCTGCAGGCGCGGCGCCGCCTGGCACAGGTGCGCCTGCCGGTGCAGCTCGGCGGCGCCGCCGGGACGATGTCCGGCTATGGGGAGCGCGCCGTGGAGCTGCTGCCGCTGTATGCCGCCGAGACCGGTCTGGACGAACCCGTGCTGCCCTGGCACACCGTCCGCACCCCGGTGGTGGAGCTGGGCGCGGCGCTGGCGCAGACCGCCGGGGCGCTCGGCAAGTTCGCCACCGATGTGATGCTGCTGTCCCAGGAGGAGGTGGGAGAGGTCGCCGAGCCCGCCGCCCCCGGCCGGGGCGGCTCGTCGGCCATGCCGCACAAGCGCAACCCCGTGCTGTCCACGCTGATCCGCTCGGCCGCCCTGCAGGTGCCCGCCCAGGTCGCGGTGCTGCTGACCGCGCAGGGCGGCGCCGCCCACGAACGGCCCGCCGGGGAGTGGCACGCCGAGTGGCAGCCGCTGCGCGAATGCCTGCGGCTGACCGGCGGGGCCGCCGAGACGGCCGCCGAGCTGGCCGCCGGCCTGCAGGTCTTTCCCGACCGGATGCGGCAGGCCCTGGACCGGCTGGTGCAGACCCTGCGCGCACACGGCTCGGGCACCGGCCTCGGCTCCGCCCAGGCCCTGGTGGACCGGGCACTGGCGCACTACCGGACGTCCGGGGCATAGGGCGGCATGTCCTCGGCGCGGCGTTCTGCGGCACGGCGGCCCTTGGGCGTGGCCGGCAAGGTCATGGCGATCCTGGAGGCGTTCGCCGACGTCCCCGGCGGCCCCGGGGGCGGCGGGCTCACCCTGACCGAGATCTGCCGCCGCACCGGGCTGCCGCTGGCCACCGGGCACCGGCTGGTCGGCGAGCTGACCGCCGGCGGTTTCCTGGAACGCGGCTCCGACGGCGCCTACCGGATCGGGATCCGGCTGTGGCGCATCGCCGCCCAGACCCCGGCCGCCGCCGCCCTGCGCGAGCTGGCCCTGCCCTACCTGGAGGACCTGTATGAGGTCACCCGGGAGAACGTCCAGCTCGCCGTGCTGCGCGAGGGCCGGGCGCTGTATTTGGAGCGGCTGCGCGGGCCGCGCTCGGTGCCGATCCTCACCCGCGTGGGCGCCGAGCTGCCGCTGCACGCCACCGGGGTCGGCAAGGTGCTGCTGGCCTTCGCCGCCGAGCCGGTGCAGCGGGAGGTCATCGAGGCCGGGCTGACCGCCTGCACCCCCTACACCATCACCGACCCCGACCGGCTGCGCAGGGAGCTGGCCGAGGTGCGCCGCCAGGGCTATGCGGTGACCCGCGAGGAGATGACGCTGGGCTCCTGCTCGGTGGCCGCGCCGGTCCGCGACGGGCGGCAGCGGGTGATCGCGGCGATCTCGCTGGTGGCCCGCAGCGGCACCGCCGACCCGCGCCGCCTGGCGCCCACCGTGCTGACCGCGGCCCGCGCCCTGTCCCGCGACGTGGCCGCCTCCTGGGTCGCGCTGCCCGAGTGAGGGGAGGAGGGCGAAGTCAGCCCCAGCCCTCCTGGACGGTCTCTGCGACCGGGCGGAGCTTGGCGGTCTGCTCCCGGAGGGTCAGCGCATCGCCGCCCTCCACCGTGGAGGAGAACCCGCATTGCGGGGACAGGCACGGCTGCTCGATCGGCATGTGGCCGGAGGCCTCCTCGATGCGGCGTTTGAGGCGGTCCTTGCTCTCCAGCGCGCCCCGCTTGGCGGTGACCAGCCCCAGCACCACCGTCTTGCCCTTGGGCACGAACCGCAGCGGCTCGAACCCGCCGGAGCGCTCATCGCCGTACTCCAGAAGAAGCCGTCCACCGCCGGCTCGTTGAACACCGCCTCGGCGACGAACTCGCAGCCGCCCCCGGCCATCCAGGAGGAGCGGAAGTCGTCCCGGCACATGTGCACGGTGACCGTCATGCCCTCCGGGCGGCCGGCTCATCGCGCAGGAACACGAAGCCGTCGGCGAAGATCGTCTCCTCCGGCCGCACCCGCTCGTGCACCCGCGGCGCGGTGCCGGTGAGCTCAAAGCGCCCCTCGGCGTTGCGGAAGCTCATCGTGACCCGCTCCCGGCCCGGGCCGGTCCCGCCCAGCCGGTAGATGAAGTCCATGTTCCAGGAGGCGCGGCGGAACCCCCGTCGGTGGCCGATCGCAGCCCCGCCTCCCGCTGCGGGGCGATCGCCGAGCGGATCGCCTCGTCCTCGGCGCGGCGCAGCTCCCGGCGCCCGATCCGGCCCGCGGCGGCGTCGGCGCGGGCCTTGAGCGGCTTTGGCGGCCGCAGCAGGCCGCCCACGTGGTCGGCCGCGGAACGGCGGGGTCTGACGCATGGCATCACTCCTTCAACGGCCGCCCGTGTGCCCTGGATTTCGGGCATAGGCGTCACCACCGCCACCTGTCCATTGAGAATGCGGGCCGGGCCCCGAGTGACCGCCCGTCCTCCGGGGAGACAGCGGGAAAAGAGGAGCTGAGCCGGGAGGACGCATGGCACATGAGGTTCGCGGGGTGATCGCCCGCGGCAAGGGCGAGCCCGTCTCCGTGGAGACCGTGGTGGTGCCCGACCCCGGCCCCGGCGAGGCGCTGGTGCAGGTCCGCGCGTGCGGGGTGTGCCACACCGACCTGCACTACCGGGACGGCGGCATCACCGACGACTTCCCGTTCCTGCTCGGGCACGAGGCCGCCGGGGTCGTGGAGGCGGTGGGCCCGGACGTCACCGCCCTCGCCCCCGGAGACTTCGTGATCTTGAACTGGCGGGCGGTGTGCGGCCAGTGCCGATCCTGCCTGCGCGGCCGGCCCTGGTACTGCTTCGACAGCCGCAACGCCGTCCAGAAGATGACGCTGGCCGACGGCACCGAGCTGACCCCCGCCCTGGGCATCGGCGCCTTCGCCGACAAGACGCTGGTGGCCGCCGGGCAGTGCACCAAGGTGGACCCGGCCGCCGACCCGGCCGCGGCCGGGCTGCTGGGCTGCGGGGTGATGGCCGGGATCGGCGCGGCGCTCAACACCGGGGCGGTGACCCGCGGCGACAGCGTCGCGGTGATCGGCTGCGGCGGGGTGGGCGATGCGGCCATCGCCGGCGCCCGCCTGGCCGGCGCGGCGAAGATCATCGCGGTGGACATCGAGGACCGCAAGCTGGAGTGGGCCAAGGACTTCGGCGCCACCCACACCGTCAACTCCGCCAAGACCGACCCGGTGGCGGCGATCCGCGAGCTGACCGGCGGGTTCGGCGCGGACGTGGTGATCGAGGCGGTCGGCCGCCCGGAGACCTACGAGCAGGCCTTCTACGCCCGCGACCTGGCCGGCACGCTGGTGCTGGTGGGCGTGCCCACCCCGCAGATGAAGATCGAGCTGCCGCTGCTGGAGGTCTTCGGCCGGGGCGGGGCGCTCAAGTCCTCCTGGTACGGCGACTGCCTGCCCTCGCGGGACTTCCCCATGCTCATCGACCTGTACCTGCAGGGCCGGCTGGACCTGGCGGCGTTCGTGTCGGAGACCATCGCCCTGGAAGAGGTCGAGGCCGCCTTCGACAAGATGCACCGGGGCGAAGTGCTGCGCTCGGTGGTGGTGCTGTGAACATCCGGCATCTGGTCACCTCAGGGCAGTTCACCCTGGACGGCGGGACCTGGGACGTCGACAACAACGTCTGGCTGGTCGGCGACGACCGCGAGGTCATCGTGATCGACGCCGCCCACGACGCCGAGGCGATCGCGGCGGCGGTGGGCGACCGGGAGCTGACGGCCATCGTGTGCACCCACGCCCACAACGACCACATCAACGCCGCGGCGCCCCTGGCCGACCGCACCGGCGCCCCCATCTGGCTGCACCCGGCCGACCGGGTGCTGTGGCGGATGGTCTACCCCGATCGCGACCCCGACGGGGACCTGGCGGACGGCCAGGAGCTCACCGTGGCCGGGACCGTTCTGCGGGTGCTGCACACCCCGGGCCACGCCCCCGGGGCGGTCTGCCTGCACGCCCCGGAGCTGACCACGGTGTTCACCGGGGACACCCTCTTTCGCGGCGGCCCGGGCGCCACCGGCCGGTCTTATTCCGACTTCGCCGCCATCATCGCCTCCATCCGGGAGCGGCTGCTCACCCTGCCCGCCGAGACGGTCGTCCGCACCGGGCACGGCGAGACCACCACCATCGGGGACGAGGCGCCCCACCTGGAGGAGTGGATCGCCCGCGGCTACTGAATCGCCGCCGTTCCCGCAAGACAGAGCGGTACCTGATGGTGAACCGGCCCGGCCGGGGCATTGCGGCCAGGAACTGACCGCAATCACCCCTAGCGTGGATCCTGAAAGACCCGCACGCTTCGCAGAGAGGGAGCCGCCATGCCGGCCGACCGGGTGCTCGGGCTGCGCGAGCTCAACCGCGCCACCTTGGCCCGCCAGTTCCTGCTGGACCGTACGACCCTGCCGGTGCCCGAGGTGATCGAGCACCTGGCCGGGCTGCAGGCGCAGACCCCGCACACCTGGTACACCGGCCTGTGGAGCAGGGTGGAGGGCTTCAAGCCCGAACAGGCCGCCGAACTGCTCACCGGCCGCCGGGCCGTCCGGATCGCGCTGATGCGCTCCACCCTCCACCTGGTCACCGCACGGGACTGCCGGTGGCTGCGCCCCCTGGTGCAGCCGGTGATCGAACGCGCCACCGAGGGCATGTACGGCCGGGACCTGGAGGGGGTGGACCGCGGCGAGCTCGCCGCCGTGGGCCGGGCGCTGGTGGAGGAACAGCCCCTCACCCCGGCCGTGCTCGGCGCCCGGCTGGCCGAACACGGCCGGGCGGCCGGGTGGGGTGAGCGCCACCCCCACGCCCTGGCCCAGATGGTCCGCGCCCTGGTGCCACTGGTGCAGGTCCCGCCGCGCGGCCTGTGGGGCAGGAGCGGACCGGGCGCCCACACCAGCGCCGAAGCGTGGCTGGGCGAGCCGATGGACGCGGAGGCCTCCGTCGAGGACCTGGTGCTGCGCTACCTGGCGGCCTTCGGGCCCGCCACCGTCAAGGACGTCCAGACCTGGTCGGGACTGACCCGGCTGCGGCAGGTCCTGGAGCGGCTGCGGCCCCGCCTGGTGATCTTCCGCACCGCCGACGGCCGGGAGCTGTTCGACCTGCCCGAGGCTCCCCGGCCGGATCCGCAGACCCCGGCGCCGGTCCGCTTCATGTACGACTTCGACAACCTGTTCCTGTCGCACGCCGACCGCAGCCGCGTGATCACCCCCGCCTACCGGCGGCACACCCTTCCCCGCAACCTCATGCCGTCCCTGCTGCTGGTGGACGGGTTCACCGAAGGCACCTGGAAGATCGTCCGCAACCGGGGCGCGGCCACCCTGCTGATCAAGCCGTTCCGCCCGCTCACCCGCGCCGAGCGGGCCGAGACGGCCGAGGAGGGCATCCGGCTGCTGGAGTTCGCCGAGGCCGAGGCCGACCGCCACGACGTGCGGTTCATCCCGCACGATGCGCCGGAGGAACCCTGGCGTGCGGGCGCGCGGTGAACGGGGATGTTTGTTCCGCTTCCTGCGCGGTAGACGAAAGCGGTGTTCATCGTCAGACCGCCGGGCGTCTACCGGCCGCAGGGCGACACCGCCCTGCTGACCGAGGCGCTGCGCCAGGCCCCCATCCGCCCGGGAGCGCGGGTACTGGACCTGTGCACCGGGACCGGCGTGGTGGCGATGGCCGCCGCGCGGGCGGGCGCCCGGCAAGTGGTGGCCACCGACGTGTCGGTCCGCGCGGTGCTGGCCGCCCGGCTCAACGCCCGGCTGCGCGGCCTGCCGATCCGGGTGTTACGGGGCGACCTGGTCGAGCCGGTCGCCGGCGAGCACTTCGACGTCATCACCGCCAACCCGCCGTATGTGCCCTGCCGCGGCGGCCCGCCCGCCCGGCACGGACGCTCCCGCACCTGGTACGGCGGGCCGCACGGCCGGCTGTGGCTGGACCGGCTGTGCGCGGCGGCCCCGCCGCTGCTGGCGCCCGGCGGCGTGCTGCTGGTGGTGCACTCGGCCCTGTGCGGGGTGCAGGCGACCGTGGAGGCGCTGCGCGCCCACGGGCTCAAGGCGGCGGTGACCGCCCGGCGCCGCGAGCCGTTCGGCCCGGTGCTGCGCAGCCGCGCGGCCGAACTGGAGGCCGCCGGGCTGATCCGGCCCGGCCAGCGTCATGAGGAACTGGTGGTGATCCGTGCGGACCGCACCGACGTCCCCCAGCGGCCCTGAGCGCCGCCGCGTCATCGTCGAACCGGGCGGCCCGGTGCTGGTGGAGGGCCCGGTGGAGATCGTCATGGCCGACGGCGCCACGGTGGTGTGCGACCGCTTCATGGTGGCGCTGTGCACCTGCCGCCGCAGCCGCACCATGCCGCTGTGCGACACCAGCCACCGCCGCACCCGCCGCGCGGGCTGAACGCCCGCCCAGGGCCCGGCGTGGGCCGTCACCCGGGCGGCAGCGGGTGCAGCAGCGAGCTGCGGCCCGCCCGCCAGCGGTCCAGCAGGTGCTCGCCCAGGCGCCGCTCCAGCAGCGTGGTCGCCTGCACGCCCAGCACCACGTCGGCGGCCAGGTCCGGCTCGGTGCGCAGCAGGTCGCCCAGCACGTCGTGGCGCAGCACCTGCTCGTGCACCGCGTCCGCCTCCACATGCTCGGTGAAGAAACGCACCCCGCGCGCACCCACCCCCAGCCGCTCCAGCGCCTGCGCCATCCGCCGGGCGCTGGGCGCGGTGGTGATCTCCGCCGCCGCGAAATGCCCCGCCATCGCGCCGCGCAGCGACCGGTGCAGCCCGAACAGCGACATCATCGTGACCGTCGCCAGCGTCACCGCCGGCACCGCGTCCAGGTAGCGCAGGTAGCCGGTGTCCAGGCCCATCTCCTCCATCAGGTCGGCGTACAGCCGCGAGTGCATCCGCGCGCCGTGCCCGCCGCCGTACTCGTCGAACTCCACCGCCACCAGGGACGCCTTGGCCTGGCCGCGCAGCCGGGGGATGAGCCAGGCGTGCGGGTCGGCCTCCTTGAGGTGGTAGATCGACCGGTGGACCAGGTACTCGCGCATCTGCCACCGCTCGCCCTCGTCCCGCAGAAAGTGCGAGACCCCCTTGGCGCCGGCCGGTTCGACCAGCAGCTCCTCCAGCGCCGGACCGACCCGGTCGCCGCCGGGCACGCGGGCCCGCAGCTCCGCCAGGAACGCCCGCTCCATGGCCGCCCGCAGCCGCAGCAGATCCGGATCCCATTCCCAGGCGGCGTCCACCCCGGCGAAGCCCTGGTAGTGCAGCTCGTAGCACACGTGCAGGGCCAGCTGCAGGTCCTCGCCCAGCGGGTCGGCCGCGGCGGCCCGTCCCGGCAGGACGCGGTCGGCGAGGGCACCCGATCCCGGCGCCCGTGTCCCCAACGCCGAGATCACCGTCTCAGACAGCGGTCCGCGAGGCGCCGGCAGCGCCGCAGCCGACGGGCCGGCACCGGCGGCGGGCATGGTGGCCGAGGTCATGGCGGTCTCCCCTCGGGCGACGTTCATGGGCGGGCCGTGCCTACCCGCTCAGGCGCCCGCCATGCGGGCCGGGCGGTCTGGCGGATCAGCATGGCGGCCGCCCCGGCCGTCCCGTTGACCGCGGCCGCGCGGCGCTGCCGCACCGCGCCCGTCCCCACGACGCGCAGCCGGGCCAGCGCCGCCTCCACCGCCGCCAGGTCACCGGACTCCTCCAGCGCCGGCCGCACCCGTCCCATCAGCTCCTTCACCAGACGCATCGCCGGCACCGCGGTCCCCTCCAGCGGGTGGACGCCCGGCCCGTCCAGCCCGTACCGGGCCGCCGACCACACCGCCGCCGCGCACACCTGGTCGTCGACGCGCGGCGCCTGCCGCCCGGCGGCCAGGTCCCACAGCGCCCGGCGCACCAGGGCGCGGGTCAGCGCCGCCTGCAGCACCGCTTCGTCCACGGTGCCGGCCGCGTCCGCCACCCGCACCTCCACCGTCGGCAGGTGCGGGGAGGGACGGGCCAGCCAGAACGTCATCGCCGGGTCGGCCAGCACCCCGCCGTCCACCAGGCGCTGCACCCGCCGGTCGAACTCGGCCGCGTCGGCGGACCACGGCGGCACTCCCGCCCCCGGGAAACGGGACTGCTCCACGATGCGCCAGGAGGCGTGGCCGCTGTCGCGTCCCCGGTCGAAGGGGGAGTTGACCGACAGCGCCAGCAGGGTCGGCAGCCAGGGCCGCAGGTGATTGACCACGGCCACGGCCGTCTCCCGGTCCGCCACGCCCACGTGCACATGGCAGCCGCAGCACTGGTACCCGGCCACGACCCCGGCGTACATCCGCCGGATCCGGGCGAAGCGTTCACCGGGGCCGGGCGGGGGATCGGGGCCGGGCCGCACCGGCGTGCCCGTCGACACCAGGCGGGCGCCCTCCGCCGCGGCGGCCGCCGCCAGCCGGCCCCTGCCCTCGCGCAACTGGTGCCGCAGGGAGCGCAGCGTGGTGCACACCCCCGTGGCGGCCTCGACCTGGGTGCTCGCCAGCTCGGGGTGAAAACGCGTCCCGGACGAAAGCGGATGCCGCCCGGCCCGTGCCAGCACCCGCGCGGCCCGCGGCACCGTCGCCCCGGTGACCGGGTCGACCAGGAGGAACTCCTCCTCCACCCCCAGCGTCACCCCGGATCCCGCCGCGACCGCTGCCACGCGTCCTCCCTGCCGTGCGGTGACTCGGCAGGCCCGTCCTACCCGCACCCCGCCCGGTCACGCCCGCGCCGATTTTGACCCGGTACGCCGTTAATCCGGCTGGGCCGGGGTAGGGGAAGCGTCCGGCCGAGGAAGCCGGGGCAAGCTGACACCGCAGGGAGGGAACCCCGCCATGACGGACGTTTCACGCCAGGGACTGCAGCCCGGCGACGAGCGACCGATTCTGACCAACCGCCAGGGACACCCGGTCCACGACAACCAGAACCAGCGCACCATCGGCGCCCGCGGCCCCGCCACGCTGGAGAACTACCAGTTCCTGGAGAAGATCAGTCACTTCGATCGCGAACGCATCCCCGAACGGGTGGTGCACGCCCGCGGCATCACCGCCTACGGCTACTTCGAGGCCTACGGCACCTGGGGCAAGGAGCCCATCAGCCGCTACACCCGCGCCAAGCTGTTCCAGGAACCCGGCAAACGCACCGACGTGGCGGTCCGCTTCTCCACCGTGATCGGCGGGCGCGACTCCGCCGAGACCGCCCGCGACCCGCGCGGCTTCGCCGTCAAGTTCTACACCGAGGACGGCAACTGGGACCTGGTCGGCAACGACCTGGCGGTGTTCTTCATCCGCGACGCCATCAAGTTCCCCGACGTCATCCACGCCCTCAAACCCGACCCGGTGACGTTCCGGCAGGAGCCGAACCGGATCTTCGACTTCATGTCGCAGACCCCCGAGAGCATGCACATGCTGGTCAATTTGTTCAGCCCGCGCGGCATCCCCGCCGACTACCGGCACATGCAGGGCTTCGGGGTCAACACCTACAAGTGGGTCAACCAGGAGGGCCGGACGCACCTGGTCAAGTACCACTGGATGCCCAAACAGGGCGTGCGCAGCATGACCGAGGAGGACGCCGCCGCCGTCCAGGCCCGCGAGCTGGGCCATGCCACCAGGGATCTGCAGGAGGCCATCAACCGGGGCGACTACCCCGAGTGGGAGCTGCTGGTGCAGATCATGAGCGACGCCGAGCACCCGGAGCTGGGCTTCGACCCGCTGGACGACACCAAGGTCTGGCCGGAGAACCAGTTCCCGCCGCTGCCGGTCGGCCGGCTGGTGCTCAACCGCAACGTCTCCAACTTCTTCGCCGAAAGCGAGCAGATCTCCTTCGGCACCGGGGTGCTGGTGGACGGCCTGGACTTCTCCGACGACAAGATGCTGGTGGGGCGGACCTTCTCCTACAGCGACACCCAGCGCTACCGGGTCGGCCCCAACTACCTGCAGCTTCCGGTCAACCAGGCCAAGAACGCCCAGGTGCGCACCAACCAGCGCGATGGCCTGATGACCTACTTCGTCGACGCCGCCGGGGAGAACCCGCACGTCAACTACGAGCCGTCCATCACCGGCGGGCTGCGCGAGGCGCCGCGTCCCCTGCACGAGGAGCAGGGCCCGGTCATCACCGGGCGGCTGACCCGCAAGCGCATCCCGCTGACCAACGACTATGAGCAGGCCGGGCAGCGTTACCTGCTGATGGAGCAGTGGGAACGCGACGACCTGGTCGGCAACTTCATCACCAACCTCTCCCAGTGCGACCGGCCCATCCAAGAGCGCATGGTCTGGCACCTGCTGATGTGCGAGGACGAGCTGGGCCTGCGGGTCGGCGAGGGCCTGGGCATCACGCCCGAGGACGTCAAGGACCTGCCGCCGCTGCCCACCCAGACGCTCAGCGACGCCGAACGCGAGCGCATGGCCAACCTCGGCAAGAACGGGCCGCGCGACGTCAGCGGGCTCAAGATGACCCACTGCGTCCCCAACGAGCGCGCGCAAGTGACGTACGCCGGGTAAGGGAGGCCGGGTAGGCAAGACACGCGAAGGAGCGCCCAGGACGCCGCGCCGGTCCTGGGCGCCCCTCGCCGTCGCGATGCATGCGGCGCCCCCGCCGCGGGGACCAATGCGATATCGGCCTTTTCAGCACGCGGCCCGCGGCCCCGAGCGGTCCGCGCGGCACCGGGCAGGGGGTTGAAGAGGCGCACCGAAGAGTCGGGGGACTGGGGGGTCCGATGCCAGGCAAGGCGATGGTCTTCGCGCCGATACCGCTACTGAGCGTGACTGTTGATACGCGTGAGGAGATGCCCGACATCCGGCTGCGCGCCGAGGGCCCGGGATGCCGGCAGACCCGGGTGCTGGCCGCCTTCGGCGTCTCCACGGTGCTGTGCGGGTGCTTCGGCGGGGAGAGCGGGCCGGTGCTGCGGCAGCTGCTGGCCGAAGAAGGCATCGAATGCCGGGCGGTGCGGCGGCCCGGCCGCAACGGCACCCGCGTCCGCGAGCAGGGCGCCGGCACGATGCGCACCGTCGCCGAGTCCCCGGGCGATCCGCTGACCCCCCAGGAGGCGGACCGGCTGCGCGCGGCCGCGCTGGAGGCCGGGGCGCGGGCGGACGTGTGCGTGCTGACCCAGGAGGCGGACCCCGCCGCGGTGCCCCCCGGCCTCTACCGCGGGCTCACCGGCGACCTGCGCGCCCGAGGGGTGCGCGTGGTGGCCGCGTTGAGCGGCGAGGCGCTGGCCGCCGCGCTGACCGGGGGAGTGGACGTGCTCTGCCTGGACCAGCGCCGGCTGCCCGTCGGCCCGGGCGGTCACGCGGCCCATGCCGGGGTCGGTGACCTGGTCGCCGCGATGCGGCGGCTGCGCTCGCGCGGCGCCGGCACCGTCGTGCTCCGCCGCGCCGAGCGGCCCGCGCTCGTCCTGATCGGCGAGGACGTGGTCGCCGTTCCCGCGCCGGTGCCGCCCGGCGGCACGGCGGCCGCCGGCCTTTGCGGCGACCGCCTCATCGCCGCGATCGCCGCCGGCCTGGCCACCGGCCTGCCGGAAGAGGACGCCGTCCGGCTCGGAGTGGCCGCCGGGACGCCGCACAGCGACCGGCCGGAGGCGCCCAGCGGCATGGATCCGGAAACCGCCCGGCAGCTGGCCGGGCGGGTGGAGCTGCACGAGCCCGCCCTGGAGGAGACCCCGGGCGGGTCCGGCGCGTTCTGGTGACCTGCGCCGCAGGGCCCGCCGAGGGCCGGACGGCGAGCGGGCGGCGGAAACCGGGGCGGTGCGATGACCCGGGACCGCCCGGAAACGGGCGCCGCCCTTCGAAGCCGCAGAGTGCTCCTTGAAAAGGGATCAATGGCTGCACATGCCGATCTCGGCACTCTGGATTTGGCGTGAGTTGCTGACGAGTACACACCGTGTGTTGTGATCAGTCAAGAGCCGGGACGGCATTGTGAGGTTCCCCGATAACGACCGGGAGCTGTCGCCGATGCCATTGTTCACCGTGACAGGGGAACCGGTCTGCATGGTGACGTGATGTGGTCCGGCCGGGAAGGTGCGCAAAGGCCGGCGCGGGCGCTTGCGGTGGGGCGGCCGGCGGGACGTAAAAACTGAAAAAATCTCCCGCCGTCCTTCTCTCGCTCCACCAGATGGCTGATGACCTGCGGTTTCGTCCCTCAGATCCGGGGCGGGCGAGCCGGTGCCATAAAGAGTTTTGCCCGCCGGAGGCGCTGATCGCCTTGCGGACCTGCGGCGTGCCCGGGGATTCTCTTCCTCGGCCGCACGCCCGCCGGAAGGGAATTCATCGGTTATTCACCCTGGTCCGCGACCGCGGCTCCGGGGAAGATAAAGGTCGGCGGTCGACGGTTTCCTGGAGTTGTGATGACACAGCAGGCCGAAGGACCGGGGGCAATTCTGGACGATGTACTGCGTACGGGGCCTTTTGACCGTGCGCTTCATCTGGCGATCCAGGCGCGGGGGCTGAGCCTGGAACGCCTTCACGCCCGGCTGCGCCACCGGGGGGTGCGCGTCAGCGTGGCCAGCCTCAGCTACTGGCAGCGCGGCCGCTGCCGGCCCGAACGCAGCCAATCCCTGCGGGCGGTGGAAGCGCTGGAGGAGATCCTGGAGCTGCCGGCGGGCGCCCTCATCGGGCTGCTCGGCCCGCGGCGGCCGCGCGGCCGCTGGCTGAGCCACGCCTCCGGCGACGCGCTGAGCCCCCGCGATGTCTGCCCCGCCTATTCGGGGCTGCGCGACCTGCTCGGCGAGCTGGCCGTGCCGCTGGACGACCAGCTGGAGACCCTCAGCCACCATGAGATCTTCACCGTGGGCCCCGACCGCGGGGAGCGGTCGGCCCGGTCGCGGATCGTCTTCCGGGCCCGCCGCGACGGGGTGGACCGGCATGTGGCGATCCACCACTGCCAGGGCGGCCCCCCGCCCGAGGACTTCAGCAGCGAACTGTGCCGGGTGGGACGCCGCCGCATCAGCCGGGACGACGGGCTGGCCGCGGTGGAGCTGCTGTTCGACCGCCCCCTGGCGGCGGGGGAGACCTACGTGGTGGAGTACGAGTTCCGCTGCGGCGACGGGCGGCCCGAGGTGCGCCGCTATGTGCGCGGCTTCCGCTTCCCCACCCGCGAGTACCTGCTGCAGGTGCGCTTTGCGGACGGGGCGACGCCCCGGCGCTGCTTCCGGGTCTGGCAGCCCACCGTGGGAGCGGCCTGCACCGACCGCCAGGAGCTGCGGCTGACCACGTGGAACTCGGTCCACCTGCTCGAACACGGCATGCGGCCGGGGATGTACGGCATCCGCTGGGAGTGGGCCTAGCCTCCGCAGCGGGCGGCCTGCGGCAGCCAGCGGCGCAGCCGGTCGTCGGTGAGGTTGGCGCCGCAGGCCACGGTGCCCACCGACAGGCCGGCGAAGGCCGCCGGATCGGCCAGCACCGCCGCCGCCCCGGCCGCCCCGGCCGGCTCGGTGACCAGCCCCAGCGTCCGGTGCAGCAGCCGCATCGCCGCCACGATCGCCTCATCGGGCACCACCACCACATCGTCCACGCAGCGCCGCATGACCTGCAGGGCGTAGGGGATCGGCACCCGCACCGCGATGCCGTCGGCGATGGTGTCGGCCGTGGGAGTGGTGATCAGCGCGTGCTCGTGCCAGGAACGGGCCATGGCGGGCGCGCCCTCGGCGGCGACCGCGATCACGCGCGTGCCGGGCCAGGCGTGCTTGATCCAGGTCCCCACGCCGCCGGCCAGCGCCCCGTTCCCCAGCGGGACGAGCAGCACCTCCAGCGGGTCGGCGACCTGGCGGGTGAGCTCCCAGGCGATGGTGCCCGCCCCCTCGGCGATGCGCGGCTCGTCCCCGTCGGTCACCAGGCGCCCTCCACCGGCCCGGGCGTGGGCGATGGCCCGCGCCCGGGCCTCGTCGAAGTCCCGGCCGCCCAGGCGGACCTCGGCGCCCAGGCGCCGCATCGCCGCCACCTTCACCGGGCTGGCGTTCTCGGCGGCGAAGACGGTCAGCGCCCGGCCGCGGCGGCGCGCCGCGTACGCCATGCCCTGCCCGAAGTTGCCCACCGAGGCGGTCACCAGCGGCTCGGTGTCATCCGCCGGCAGATGCGCCATGAACCAGTCGGCGCCCCGGCCCTTGAAGGAGCGGATGGGATTGCCGGTCTCGTCCTTGACGACGGCCCGCCGCACCCCCAGCGCCTTGGCCAGCTCGGCGCTGTCGTGCGCGGGGGAGCCGGTGAACACCGGGTCGATGGCACGGGCGGCTCGTTCGATGCCCTCGGCGGTCGGCAAGGGCCGGCGGGACGGCGGCAGGTCGCGCATGCCTCCAGACTAGTGACCGAATGTGCACAGAAAGTGTGCATACTATGCTGATCGCGCAATGAACGTGCATGAACGGCCTTCCGGACGGTGAAACATCGACCTGGACGACATCGACCGGCGGATCCTGGCGCTGATCCAGCGGGACGCCCGCCTCACCGCCGCCCAGATCGGCGAGCGGGTGGGCCTGTCGGCCTCGGCGGCGCACCGCCGCCTGCAGCGGCTGTGGCGGAGCGGGGTGATCGAGGCTCAGGTCGCGGTGGTCAACCCCAAACTGGTCGGCCGCCCGCTGGTGATGATCGTGGGGGTGGAGATCGAGCGGGAGCGGCCGGAAGACCTGCACGAGCTCAAACGCTGGCTGGCCGCCGAGCCGGCCGTGCAGCAGGCCTGGTACGTCACCGGCGAATCCGACTTCACCCTGGTGATCACCGCCCGGGACGCCGAGGACTACGACGCGTTCATGCAGCGCCTGGTCGCCGAGAACCGCAACGTCCGCCGCTTCCGCACCAGCATGGCGCTGTCCACCCTCAAACGCGGACTGGCCGTCCCCGTGGAGGAATAGATCCTCCGACCCGCCGCCCCGGAAAAGCCGCAGTGCGCCCGCGGCGGTCGCCGCAAGGTCAGCGCAGCGGCGCCACCGGGCCGTCCGGACGCTGCCGGCGGGCGCCCACCACCGACTCGGTCAGCTCGGCCACCTCCTGCTCCGGCAGCCGCCGGTACCCGTCGGCGGTGACCGTCGCGATGGTGGGGAAGATCCGCCGGGCCAGATCGGGGCCGGCGGTGGCCGCATCGTCCTCGGCGGCGTCATAGAGGGCCTGCACGCACACCGCCGCCGCCTCCGCCTCGGTCAGGTCCGGCCGGTACAGCTTCTTGAGCGCGCCGCGGGCGAACGGGGAGCCGGACCCTTCGGCGTGGAAGTCCCGGGACTCCTGAGGCATCCCGGTGATGTCGTAGTTGTAGATGCGGCCGACCCCGGCGTCCAGGTCATAGCCGGCGAACACCGGCACCACCGCCAGGCCCTGCATGGCATGGGCCAGATTGGCCCGGATGACGGCGCCCAGCCGCCGGGCCTTGCCCGGCAGCGACAGCTTCGCCGACTGCAGCTTCTCGTAGTGCTCCAGCTCCACCTGCAGCAGCCGGATCATCTCCAGGGCCAGGCCCACGGTGCCGGCCATCGCCACCGCCGAGTGCTCATCGGCCCGGTGGACCTTCTCCAGGTCTTTTTGCGCGATCAGGTTGCCGGAGGTGGCGCGCCGGTCACCGGCCAGCATCACCCCCTCCGGGTAGCGCACCGCCACGATCGTCGTGCCGTGCGGGATGTCCGGCATGGGGTGCGAGCCGTCGCGGACCCGGTTGACCGGCAGCAGCTGCGGCGCGGTCCGGCTGAGCAGCTCGACGAAGGACGCCGTGCCGACGGCGAAGAACTCCGCGGGCAGTCCCTGCCCCCGCTCCCGCTCTGTCATCGCTGCCCCCTTCGTCGTGGTCGCCGTGCGCTGATCCCGATCTTTGCACGGCCGGGCGGGTCACCGCACACGGCGCGACGAACGCGATCTTCGGCCGTGAATCCGTGGAGCGCGGACGCGCCGCCTGAGCAGGGGCGGCACCGGCCGGCCTCGGGAATGCGAAGTGAACACAGAGTCATCAGTTGTGGGCAATACGCTTAATTTTTCGCCCTTGCCGGGCCGGGTCTCCTTAATGACGATTTGACAAGGGTCAAGGGCAGTTCAACCCTCTCCACCCACACCCGCAGGAGGCACCGTGAGGATGAGACCCGTCCGCCTGGCCGCCCTGGCCGCAGCCGCCGCGACGGCGACGGCCACAACCCTGCTGACCGCGCCGGCGGCCACCGCCGCCCCGGCGCCGTCCGACCCGGGCCGCCTGGCCGCCACCCTGGCCGAGCGTCTCGGCTCCCGAAGCGCGGGCTCCTACTACGACAACGCCCGCGGCAAGCTCGTGGTGACCGTCTCCGACGACGCCGCCGCCCAGACCGTCGCCCGCGCCGGCGCCCTGCCGCGCCGCGTCGCCCGCAGCGGCGCCGAGCTGCAACGGATCATGGCCGACTTCGACCGTTCCATCGACGTGGCGGGCACCGCCTGGGCCATCCAGCCGGCGTCCAACCAGGTGGTGCTGACCCTGGACGCCACCGTCACCGGCGCCGAACTGGCCAAGGTGCGCGCCATCGCCGCCAAGTACGGTACCGCCGTGCGCATCGAGCAGGTCTCGGGGACCTTCCGCACCACGATCGCCGGCGGCCAGGCCATCTACGCCTCCGGCGCGCGCTGCTCACTGGGCTTCAACGTGCGCGACAACAGCGGCAACCTCTACTTCCTGACCGCCGGTCACTGCACCAACATCTCCTCGACCTGGTACGCCAACTCCAGCGGGACCACCGTGCTGGGCACCCGCGTCGGCACCAGCTTCCCCGGCAACGACTACGGCATCGTCCGCTACACCAACACCGGCATCGCCAAGCCCGGCACCGTGTACCTGTACGGCGCCGGCGAGCAGGACATCACCTCCGCCGGCAACGCCTACATCGGCCAGTCGGTGCGCCGCAGCGGCAGCACCACCGGCGTGCGCAGCGGCATCGTGACCGCCCTCAACCAGACCGTCCGCTACGCCGAGGGCACCGTGTCCGGCCTGATCAGGACGACGGTGTGCGCCGAGCCGGGCGACAGCGGCGGCCCGCTGTTCGCCGGCACCACCGCGCTGGGGTTGACCTCCGGCGGCAGCGGCAACTGCCTGTGGGGCGGCACCACCTTCTTCCAGCCCGTCACCGAACCGCTGAGCGTCTACGGCGTCAGCGTCTACTGAGAACGGATCCGCCGGACCCGGCCGGCGGTTCCACCCTGTCGTTCCCGAAGACCACGGCCGGAGACCAGGCCATGGCCCGCGGCGCCACCGGGCGTCCGCGCGGCACGGCGGGGTGCGCCCTGCTCGGGGCGCACCCCGGCAGGTAGATCCGCCCGCCGGAGGCGGTGAACTCCTCGGCCTTGGCCCGCATGCCCTCCCGGAGGGCCTCTTCCTCGGTCAGCCCTCGCTCCCGGGCGAAGCGCCGCACATCCTGAGTGATCTTCATCGAGCAGAAGTGCGGCCCGCACATCGAGCAAAAGTGCGCGGTCTTGGCCGGGGCGGCCGGCAGGGTCTCATCGTGGAAGGACCGGGCGGTGTCGGGGTCCAGCGACAGGTTGAACTGGTCCTCCCAGCGGAACTCGAACCGGGCCTCCGACAGCGCGTCGTCCCAGGCCTGCGCCCCCGGGTGCCCCTTGGCCAGGTCGGCGGCGTGCGCGGCGATCTTGTAGGCGATCACCCCGGCCTTGACGTCGTCCTTGTTGGGCAGCCCCAGGTGTTCCTTGGGGGTGACGTAGCACAGCATCGCGGTGCCGTACCAGCCGATCATGGCCGCGCCGATCGCCGAGGTGATGTGGTCATAGCCCGGCGCGATGTCGGTGGTCAGCGGCCCCAGGGTGTAGAAGGGGGCGTCGTCGCACAGCTCGCGCTGCAGGTCCACGTTCTCCTTGATCTTGTGCATCGGGACGTGGCCGGGCCCCTCGTTCATCACCTGGGTGTCGAACTCGGCGGCGATCTTGGTCAGCTCCCCCTGGGTGCGCAGCTCGGCGAACTGGGCCTCGTCGTTGGCGTCGGCGATGCACCCGGGCCGCAGCCCGTCCCCCAGCGACCAGGTGATGTCGTAGGCGGCGAAGATCTCGCACAGTTCCCGGAAGTGGGTGTAGAGGAAGTTCTCCTTGTGGTGGGCCAGGCACCAGGCCGCCATGATCGACCCGCCCCGGGAGACGATCCCGGTCTTGCGCCGCGTGGTCAGCGGGATGTACCGCAGCAGCACCGCCGCGTGCACCGTCATGTAGTCCACGCCCTGCTCGGCCTGCTCGATGACGGTGTCGCGGAAGACCTCCCAGCTCAGGTCGGCGGGGTTGCCGCCGACCTTCTCCAGCGCCTGATACAGCGGGACGGTGCCCACCGGCACCGGGGAGTTGCGCAGGATCCACTCCCGGGTGGTGTGGATGTCCCGCCCGGTGGACAGGTCCATGACCGTGTCGGCGCCCCAGCGGATCGCCCAGGTCATCTTGTCCACCTCCTCCTCGATGGAGGAGGCCACCGCCGAGTTGCCGATGTTGGCGTTCACCTTCACCAGGAAGTTCCGCCCGATGATCATCGGCTCCAGCTCGGGGTGGTTGACGTTGGCCGGCAGCACCGCCCGCCCGGCCGCCAGCTCCTGGCGCACGAACTCCGGATCCACGCCCTCGCGCAGCGCCACGAACTCCATCTCCGGGGTGATCTCCCCGCGCCGCGCGTACGCCCGCTGCGTCACCGCCTTGCCGGTGGCGCGGCGCGGCCTGCGCGGCGGGAAGGCCCCCTGGTCCCGCAACGGGTCCGAGGACCTGCGCCCGTCGTCTTCGGGACGGACGGGCCGCCCGTCGTATTCGGCGGTGTCGCCGCGTTCGGCGATCCACTTCGCCCGCAGGGCGGGCAGTCCGCGCCGCACGTCCACCTGGTAGGAGGGGTCGGTGTACGGGCCGGAGGTGTCGTACAACACCAGCGAGTCGCCCGTGGTGAGCACCACCTCGCGCATCGGCACCCGGATGTCGGGACGGGATGCGCCGGTCAGGTAGGTCTTTCGGGCAGCGGACACTGAGGCTTGCGTCATGGCGATTCGACTACTCCCTACGCCGGCATTACCCGGTCAGGTTCCAGCGGTCAGCGGCCGTCTCAGCCGCACTCTCAGCCCGGTTCGCCAGGCTCCCGCGCTCGTCCGCCCCAGACGTTAACCCGCCTCCGCCCCGTTGCCGCAAGGCCCGGTCATCAGGTATAGGAGGGCGGCCAGGGTGCTGCCGGCGCCGATCTGGCCCCGGGCGGCCAGCTCCGGCACCCGCTCCAGCGGAACCCACTCGATCCGCTCGGCCTCCACGTCGGTCGGCTCCCCGACACGCACCGCGCCCTCGGCCCGGAAAATGTGATGAACGCCATCCGTCAGGCCCGGAGAGGGGCGGATGTCCAGCAGATGATGGAGCGGTCCGGGCCGCCAGCCGGTCTCCTCCAGCAGCTCCCGGGCCGCGGTCTCGGCGGGGTCCTCGCCCGGCTCCACACGTCCCCCGGGAATCTCCCAGCCCCAAGAGTCACTGATGAAACGATGCCGCCAGATCAGCAGCGCCCGGCCGCGGTCGTCGAGCGCCACCACGCCCGCCGACGGGCGCACCCGCACCAGGTGGTGCTCGAAGCGACGGCCGTCGGGAAGCTCCACATCCGCCACGCGCAGGTCCACCCACGGACTGCGGTAGATGGACCGTTCTCCATGCCGCCTCCACTCCATGGGGCAGGACGCTACCGAGGCCGAGCACAATCCGGCAGGTAGGGTCAGGATCATCGGGACGGGAGGTGAACGGGGTTGGAGGTACGGGCCGATCCGGCCGAGGGGCGGGCCGGAGGGGCCGCCGACCGCATCTGGACGGTGCCCAACGCGCTGAGCCTGGCCCGGCTGCTGGGCGTGCCGCTGTTTTTGTGGCTGGTGCTGGCCGGGCACGACACCTGGGCGCTGGGCCTGCTGGTGGGCGCCGGACTGTCGGACTGGCTGGACGGCCGGCTGGCCCGCGCGCTGGGCCAGACCAGCCGGCTGGGCGCGCTGCTGGACCCGGCCGCCGACCGCCTGTACATCCTGGCCACCCTGGTCGGGCTGACGATGCGGGAGATCATCCCGCTGTGGCTGACCCTGCTGCTGGTCGGCCGCGAGGCGGCCATCACCCCGATCGTCCCGGTGCTGCGCAGGCTCGGTTACAACGGCACGCTGCCGGTGCACATGGTGGGCAAGGCGGGAACGCTGTGCCTGCTGTACGCCTTCCCGCTGCTGTTGCTGGGGGACCACTCCGGCGCGGTGGCCACCGCGGCCCGGGTCTTCGGTTGGTCCTTCGCCATCTGGGGAACGGCACTGTACTGGTGGGCGGCCGTCCTCTATTGGGTCCAGGTGCGGCAGCTCGTGCTGGCCGACCGCACCGGCGCCGGACCGCCGGGCGTCCCGCCGGGCGGCTCCGGCGCGGACCCCCGAACCTCGGCCGGCTGACCGAAGGGAGCGCGACACGCCCATGAAGGCCGTTGTGATGGCGGGCGGGGAGGGGACCCGGCTGCGCCCGATGACCGCCAACCAGCCCAAGCCGCTACTGCCGGTCGTCAACCGGCCGATCATGGAACATGTGCTGCGGCTGCTCAAACGCCACGGCCTGACCGAGACCGTGGTCACCGTGCAGTTCCTGGCCGCGCTGATCCGCAACTACTTCGGCGACGGCGAGGAGCTGGGCATGTCGCTCAGCTACGCCACCGAGGAGGTGCCGCTGGGCACCGCCGGCAGCGTCAAGAACGCCCAGGACGCGCTGCGCGACGACCGCTTCCTGGTCATCTCCGGGGACGCCCTGACCGACATCGACCTGACCGACATGGTGCGCTTCCACAAGGAGAACGGCGCACTGGTCACCATCGGCCTCAAACGGGTGCCCAACCCGCTGGAGTTCGGCATCATCATCGTCGACGAGGCCGGCCGCATCCAGCGCTTTCTGGAAAAGCCCACCTGGGGGCAGGTCTTCTCCGACACCGTCAACACCGGCATCTACGTGATGGAGCCGGAGATCCTCGACCACGTGCCCGCCGGCGAGGTCGTGGACTGGTCCAGCGACGTGTTCCCCAGGCTGCTGGCCGAGGGCGCCCCCCTGTACGGGTACGTCGCCGACTGCTACTGGGAGGACGTCGGCACCCACGAAAGCTACCTGAAGGCCCAGGCCGACATGCTCTCCGGCAAGGTCGACGTGGAGATGGACGGCTTTGAGGTCTCCCCGGGCGTGTGGATCGCCGAGGGCGCCGAGGTCGACAGCGACGCCATCCTCAAAGGCCCCCTCTACATCGGCGACTACGCCAAGGTCGAGGCCGGGGTCGAGCTGCGCGAGTTCACCGTGCTGGGCAGCAACGTGGTGGTCAAGGAGGGGGCGTTCCTGCACCGGGCCGTGGTGCACGACAACGTCTTCATCGGCCCGTCGGCCAACTTGCGCGGCTGCGTCGTCGGCAAGAACACCGACGTGATGGCCGGCGCCCGCATCGAAGAGGGCGCGGTCATCGGCGACGAGTGCGTCATCGAATCGGAGGCCTACGTCTCCAACGGCGTCAAGGTCTACCCGTTCAAGACCATCGAGGCCGGCGCGGTGGTCAACACCAGCGTGATCTGGGAGTCGCGCGGCCAGCGCCACCTGTTCGGCCCGCGCGGGGTCTCCGGCCTGGTCAACGTGGAGATCACCCCCGAGCTGGCGGTCCGGCTGGCCAGCGCCTACGCCACCACCCTCAAAAAAGGCGCCACCGTGGTCACCGGCCGCGACGCCTCCCGCGCCGCCCGCACCCTCAAACGCGCCGTGATCAGCGCGCTGACCGCCAGCGCCATCAACGTCCAGGACCTGCAGGCCTGCGCGCTGCCGCTGGTGCGCTTTGAGACCGCCCGCGAGGACGCCGGCGGCGGCATCTACATCCGCACCACCCCCGGCGACCCCCAGGGCGTGGACATCCTCTTCCTGGACGCCGACGGCGCCGACCTGTCCTCGTCCGCCCAGCGCAAGCTGGAGCGGGTCTTCGGCCGCCAGGAGTTCCGCCGCGCCTTCCCCGGCGAGATCGCCCAGCTCGGCTACCCGGCCCGCACCCTGGAGACCTACACCCGCGACCTGCTGAGCCGGGTGGACCAGCGCGGCGTCCGCGAGGCCGGGCTGAAGATCGTGCTGGACTGCGCCGGCGGCACCGCCTCGCTGGTGCTGCCCGCCCTGCTGGGGATGATGGGCGTGGACGTGCTGACCATGAACAACCGGCTGGATGAGGCCAACCCCACCGAGACGCTGGCCGAGCGGATGCGCGACCTGCAGCGGCTGGGGGAGCTGGTCTCCTCCTCCCGGGCGGCCTTCGGCGCCCGCTTCGACCCGGTCGGCGAGCGGCTGTCGCTGGTCAACGAGAACGGCGAGCTGATCGACGACGAGCGGGCGCTGCTGGTGTTCTTGGACCTGGTGGCCGCCGAGAGCCACGGCGGGAGGGTGGCGCTGCCGGTCACCACCACCCGCGTGGCCGAGCAGGTCTGCCGCTTCCACGGCGTCCAGGTGGAATGGATCTCCACCTCCCAGGACGCGCTGACCAAGGCCGCCGCCGCACCCGGCGTCGTCTTCGCCGGGGACGGCCGCGGCGGGTTCGTCTTCCCCGAGTTCAGCAACACCGTCGACGGGATCGCCGGGTTCGTCCGCCTGGTCGGGCTGGTGGCCCGCACCCGGCTGACCCTCTCCCAGATCGACGCCCGCATCCCCGAGGCCCACCTGCTGCGCCGCTCGGTGCCCACGCCGTGGGCCGCCAAGGGCGGTGTCATGCGCCGCGTGGTGGAGGCGGCCGGCGACCGCACCATCGACACCACCGACGGGGTGCGGGTGGTCGAAGACGATGGCCGGTGGGTGCTGGTGCTGCCCGACCCGGCCGAGGCCCTCACCCACCTGTGGGCCGAGGCCGGCGACCACGACGCCGCCCAGGCCCTGCTGGAGGAGTGGGCCGGCGTCGTCGAACGCGCCGTGTCCTGAAAGGCCGGCTCCCGGTACGACTCGTTCCCGGCCGCAGGGTCCTGCGGCCGGGAACGAACCGCGGGCGCTCTGGTGGGGAGGGTCAGCCGACCTTGCCGACCCCGGCGCCGGCCGTCACGATCGCCTTGACGTTCGGCGCCCCGTCGGGGATGTAGGGGTAGGGGATCGGGGCCACCAGGGACGGGTTGCGCGAAGCCGGGGTGCCGGAGTTGACCAGGTGGTTGTTGAGCAGCTTGATGTTGCCCGGGTCGGAGTCGCCGGTCTGGGTCACCGTGGGCCTGCGGGTGTTCTCGAAGTAGTTGCGCTCGACATAGACCCCGGCGTTCTCGGTGGAGGCCACCCCGTAGCTGCCGATGTTGCTGTAGTAGTTGTTCAGCACGTGCACCGGGTTGCCGAAGCGGACCCGGGGATGGCGCTGGTTGGTCCCGTCGAACCAGTTGTGCACGTAGGTCACCCGCAGCCGTCCGCGGTCCTCGGAGCCGTTGTCGTCGGAGTGCCCGAGCAGGAACGTCTTGTCCTGGTTGCGCAGCCGGTTCCAGGAGACGGTGATGTAGTCCGAGCCGCGCTTGATGTCGATCAGCCCGTCCTTGGCGCCGCTCAGGTCGTTGTGGTCGATCCAGATGTTGGTCGAGGACTGCTCGATGTTGATCGCATCGTCCCGGGAGCCGGTGAAGGTCAGGTTCCGGATGATGACGTTGCGGACCTTGCTGAGCGTCAACCCGCCCCCGGTGATCCGCCCGGAGGCGCCCACCCCGATGATCGTTTTGTCGGAGGACACCTTCTGCATCCCCGGCAGGGAGATGGTGCCGCTCACCCGGATCACATACCGTCCGCTCGCGGTGGCGTAGCGGGCGAACTCGGCGGCGGTGCGCACCGTCACCGTGGCGCCGCCCGCCCCGCCCGTGGTGCCTCCGTTGAGACTCGCGAATCCGACCGGGCTGTTTTCGAAGGCCGCGACGCGCTGCGCCTGGACGACGGGCGCCCGGACGGCGCCCGCGCAGCCGGCGGCGGCCAGGGCGAGCGCGATGCCGCTGCCGGCGAGCATGGTCGAACGCGTGATGGACATGCCTCCTCCTCGTGCTGCGGGGCCGACAGTCCAGCACGGAGCTTTCCGGCCGCTCCAGGGCCGCGGGAAAGTTTTCACGCCTTCGGGGAGCGCCCCCAACGGGCGGCCGGGACGGCTGTGAGCCGGCACCCGGCGCCCGGTGCGCCGGGGCGGGAATGAGCGCGGCGCCGCGGGGTAGACGCCAGGGGCGCCGGGTGAATCCGGCCGGCGACCTGGGAGGGGCAGATGACGCGGCACCGGGCTGTCGGCGAGATACGGGTGCAGGAGACCTCCGTGCCCGACACCGTGCGGCTGGGCGGCACCCTGCTGGTGCCCTGGCCGGTGCGGGGCCAGGGCCCCGGCGGCTCCCGCCTGGCCGCCCTGACCGCCAGGCTGGGCGCCGACCGCCGTCTCGTCCGCCTGCTGGCGCACCTGCGCCGCCGCTACGGCCCCGGACCGCTGCGGCTGGCCGTCCCCGGCCGCCGGCTGGTGCTGCCGCTGCTGCGCGAGGACGTCCGGCGGCTCTTGGCCGACTCCTCCGGGCGTTTCACGCCCGCGATCGACGCGCGGGCCAAGGTCCCGCCGCGCCTGCAGGCCCACGGCGTGCCCGCCCCGGCGGGGGAGGACCGGCAGCGGCGCCGCCGCGCCGATGAGACGGTGCTGGACACCTATCAGGTGGTCCACCGGCTCGCCGGCCCGTTCATGGTGCGCATCTACCAGGAGGCGGCCGCCCTGCTGGGGGGAGAGCGGTCCGCCGGCCGGGAGCTCACCTGGCGGGAGTTCTCCGCCGCCTTCGGCCGCCTGGGCCGGCGCCTGGTGCTCGGTGATTCGGCCCGCGAGGACCGGATGCTCACCGAGCTGCTCGCCCGGACGGCCACCGGCCGGCGACGGCGGGGCGGGCGGGAGAGGATCGCCGCCGAGGTCTGCCGGCGGCGGCTGCGGGGGTATGTGGAGCGCGCCGAGGCCGACAGCCTGGTCGGGGAGCTGTCCCGCCTGCCGGAGGGGATGCCGGGCGACCCGGTGAGCCAGGTCTCCCGGTGGCTGGCGGGTTTTGAGGCGACCGCGCTGGTCTCCTACCGGACGCTGGCGCTGCTGGCCGCCCATCCCGGCCACCTGGCGCGGGTCCGCGGCGAGCTGTCGGTGCTGCCGGGCACCGCCCTGGCCGGGCCGGTCGCGGTGCCCTACCTGCGCGCCTGCGTGCTGGAGGCGGCGCGGCTGTGGCCGGTCGCCCGCACCGTCCTGCGGCAGAGCCGCGGCGAGACCGTCTGGCACGGCCGCACCGTCCCCGCCGGCAGCGTCTTTGTGATCGTCGTGCCGTTCTTCAACCGCGACCGCGAGGCGCTGGCTCATGCCGACCGCTTCGCCCCCGAGGTCTGGCTGGACGGCCGCGCCGTTCCCGACGAGGCGGTCGTCCCCTTCGGCGGGGGAGCGGGCCGGTGCGCGGGGGAGAACCTGGCGCTGCTGGCCGCCACCACCTTCCTGGCCGCCCTGCTGCGCCGGCACGAGCCGTTGCCGATCCGTTCCCCCAGGCTGGGGGAGGGCCGCCCGGTGCCCTACGGCCTGGACCACTTCGCCACGCGGCTGACGCTCGTCGCGGCTCCCACCCCGAACCGCTAAAAATCTACAATGTAAAGCTCGTGGCCGTTATGACCTTCGCCACTGTGCGCCAAAGGAGGCCCAAAACCGGCTCTGAGCCCCCATTCGCCGATGCGTCCCTGGTCACAGCGCCGTACGATGCCCTGACCGCGCGGTTCGGGCCCGCGGACGGGGCGGCGGGGGCGCCCGGTGGCATTTTCCGGCCGCCAATGCGTGCGCCTCGTCCCGCGCGGCGGCGTAGACCTGCGATCATTGAAGAAGTAGCTTGGATGGTCCCGGGCCTTGTCTCGGTTGACCCTCCGGGCTCACCCGGCATAAGTTGCGGCAACCGTTGTATTGACGGGCGGGAGCCGGGAAGAGCAGCGCGGGTCGTCGCGTTCGCGCAAGCGGGCGCGCCGTAGCACGCCGAAGGTAGGAGGCCGAGCCGATCGATGCCGAGCGTCTACTGCACGCAGTGCGGTCACGCCAATCCGGACGATGCCCGCTTCTGCTCTCAGTGCGGAACTCCGCTGACCCGTAACGCCCCGCCCCCCATGCCCCCGCGGGAGTCGCCCGGCGAGTCCACGTCCACGATCTCCCTCAGCGGGATCGAGGCGTTCGAACCCGACGCCCAGCCCGCCGACGAGGCCGGGGCCGACCACGTCGCGGTGGAGGCGCTGCCGCCGGGCACCGCCCTGCTGGTGGTCAAGCGCGGCCCCAACGCCGGCAGCCGCTTCCTGCTGGACAAGGACCGCACCTCGGCCGGCCGGCACCCCGAAAGCGACATCTTCCTGGACGATGTGACGGTCTCCCGGCGGCATGCGGAGTTCACCCGCCACGGCAGCGCCTTCGCGGTGCGCGACGTGGGCAGCCTCAACGGCACCTACGTCAACCGCCGGCGCATCGACTCCGCCGGCCTGTCCAGCGGCGATGAGGTCCAGATCGGCAAGTTCCGCCTGGTGTTCCTGACCAACCCGCACCACGGCTGACGGACGCGGCAGGCGAGCGGTGACGGGCGGTGGCAGGCGCGTGAGCGATCCGCGGGCGCCGGAGCGGGCGGTGCGGCGGCCCGCGCCCTGCGGCGCCGTCGCGGCGGCGGGAGGGGCCCGGTGAGCGCCCAGCCGGCCCGCCGGATGATGAACATCGGGGACGCCCTGGCCCTGCTGCGGGAGGAGTTCCCCGACGTCACCGTCTCCAAGATCCGCTTCCTGGAGGCCGAGGGCCTGATCGAGCCGCAGCGCACCCCCTCGGGGTACCGCAAGTTCAGCCACGCCGACGTGGAGCGGCTGCGCTTCATCTTGACCGCGCAGCGCGACCACTACCTGCCGCTGCGGGTCATCAAGGAGTACCTGCAGGCCATCGACCGCGGGGAGCGGGTGCCGCCGCCGTGGGAGGCAGCCTCCGCCCGCGGCCCCCGGCGGCTGGTGGCCGCCGGCGCCGCCGGCCGGGCGCCGGCGGACATGCGGCTGACCCGCCGCCAGCTGCTGGACGGCGCCGCGATCGACGAGGAGCTGCTGGCGGAGCTGGAGGAGGCCGGGCTGGTGCGGCGCTCGGGCCGCCACTACGACGGCGACGCCCTGGCCATCGCCCGCGCCGCGGGCGCCCTGGGCGCCTACGGGGTGCAGGTGCGGCACCTGCGCGTGCTCAAGGCCGCCGCCGACCGGCAGCTGGCGCTCATCGAGCAGGTGATCGCCCCGCTGCTGCGCCGCCGCGACGGGCATGCCGAGGCCGAGCGCACGGCCCGCCGGCTGGCGGAGCTGTCGCTGAGCCTGCACTCGGCCCTGGTGTCGGCGGGACTGCGGGAGAGCCTGGGCCCATAAGGGGGGTACATCTTCCGGTGAACGGCCCGGCGCCGGGCGCCGAACCCGGCCGGGAGGCGCTAAGCGGCGGAGGGTGTACGTTGGCATACAGGGTTCACCAAGAGTCGATCTAGAAAGCCGTCAATCAGCAGGGAGCCGCTGTGAAACAGATGGAGGTCGTCGGCGTCCGGGTCGAGATGCCCTCCAACCAGCCGATCGTCCTGTTGAAGGAGGCGGCTGGGGATCGGTACCTGCCCATCTGGATCGGCGCCGTGGAGGCCACCGCGATCGCCTTCGCCCAGCAGGGCGTGCTGCCCGCCCGGCCGCTCACCCATGACCTGTTCCGGGACGTGCTGGAGGCGCTGGGGGTGCAGCTGCGCACCGTCAACATCACCGCGCTGCGCGAGGGCATCTTCTTCGCCGATCTGGTGTTCTCCAACGGCGTGGAGGTCAGCGCCCGCCCGTCGGACTCGATCGCGCTGGCGCTGCGCACCGGCGCCACGATCTTCGCCAGCGAGGACGTGCTGGAGGAGGCCGGGGTGTCCATCCCCGACGAGCAAGAGGACGAGGTGGAGAAGTTCCGCGAGTTCCTCGACACCATCTCGCCGGAGGACTTCGGCCGGTCCGGCTGAGCGCGTCCGCCCGCCCCTGTCGCATCTGCGTTGTCACACCGTCGGCATGGCGTGAATGGGCGCACCTCCATGCGCGTGCGCATCTGAACGCGCCCCCGCCATGGCCGTGCCATGTCCGTGTTACGGCCGTGTCACCGAAAAGGTGACCTTGTGTCAGGGCCGGTATCGGCCGTTGGTTACTCTGGGAAACGGGGTAAGGGAACCAAGAGGGCGACGGCGTGCAGTTTGCCCACGTGAAGCCGGTTCATCCGGGCATGCGACGCGCCGACGCCGAACGTTGACCACACCCTGACCGGCACCTACCGTGCTGGTGGAACACCCGTGGTGTTAATTCGTCAAACCCCCTTGACGAAGCGGCACGGGATGATAGAAGCCGGAGGTCCGCGTGGCGGTGAGCAGCGGCGAGGGCAAGGCGCACTCTGGGCACCCTGACAGGCGAGTCGCCTCACGGCGTGCCGGGGAGCAGGGACTGCTGTTCGACACTCAGGTATCCCCCCCGCCTGAGAACGTCGGTTACCGCGGTCCCACCGCGTGTGCGGCGGCCGGGATCACGTACCGGCAGCTGGATTACTGGGCCCGCACCCAGCTGGTGGAGCCCAGCGTCCGCGCTGCGCACGGATCGGGCACCCAGCGGCTGTACAGCTTCCGCGACATCCTGGTGCTCAAGGTGGTCAAACGGCTGCTGGACACCGGGGTGTCGCTGCAGCAGATCCGTGCCGCGGTGGCCCATCTGCGCAATCGCGGGGTGCGCGACCTGGCCCAGATCACCTTGATGAGCGACGGGGTCAGCGTGTACGAGTGCACCTCCGCCGATGAGGTGGTCGATCTGCTGGCCGGGGGGCAGGGAGTGTTCGGCATCGCCTTGGGGCGCGTGTGGCAGGAGCTGGAAGGCAGCCTGGCCAAACTGCCGGCCGAGCGCGCGGTGCGCGACGACGACCGCGATGAGGTCCACTCGCACGACGAACTCGCCCGCCGCCGGGTCCGCCGCAGCGGCTGACTCATTCGTCCACCCCCTTCACAAAAACCCCCGTTTTTCAAATCCCCCCAACTCCCCCATATTTCGCAAACGATCATATACGCGCTGGGGTTCCCGCTGGAACCGAGCACGATCGTCAGATCGCCTCCTTGCGCTGCAGATAAGCGAACGCCGCCCAGCCCGGCAGCACCGGCAGCCAGAAAGTCAGCAGCCGGAACAGCAGCACCGCCGAGGTGGCGGTTTCCGCCGGCAGCCCCGAGATCGTCAGCCCCACCGACAGGGCGCCCTCCACGGCGCCCAGCCCGCCCGGCGTGGGCGCCGCCGAGCCCAGCGCGTTGCCGGTCAAAAAGACCACCATCACCGCGCTCCACTCCAGCTCCCCGCCGAAGGCGCGGATGGAGGCGTCCAGGCACACCACGAACCCCACGGTCAGCAGCAGCGTCCCGCCGAACCCGGTGGCCAGCTTGCGCGGCGACTGCACCACGTCCGCCAGGCGCGGCACCACGCCGGAGAACATCGACCGCAGCCGCCGGACGGCCATCCGGCGCACCGCCGGGATCGCCGCGGCGACCCCGGCGGTGACCGCCACCGCCAGCAGCACGATGACGATCACGGGGGAGGGGGCCAGGTTCTCGGTGGCATGGGCGCTGGAGCCGGTGATGAAGCCGAACAGCACCAGCAGCAGCACATGCACCGCCAGCCCCACCAGCTGCGAGGCGCTCACGCTGGCCACCGCCGGCCCCGGCCGCACGCCCGCCCGCTGCAGGTAGCGGGTGTTGAGCGCCACCCCGGTGACCGCGGCCGGCGCCACCAGCTTCACGAACGAGGCGGCCAGCTGCACCAGCAGGGTGCGGCCCAGCGGCAGCCGTTCGGGCACGAACCCCATCAGCATCCAGGCCGCCGCCAGGTAGGTCGCCGCCGCCCCGGCCGCGGCCACCGCCACCCACCACCACTGGGCGCGCGCCACCAGCCCGCCGATGTCGACGTTGCTCAGCTGCGGGAAGACGATGTAGGCGGCGATGGTCAGCGCGACGATGCTGACGATGGTGCGGGGCCGGAAGCGCTCCAGATTGACCGGGGCGACCTCGATCTCCGGCTCCAGGCGCACGATCTGCTCGCGGATGCGGGTCAGCAGCTCCCGGTCCTGCCGCAGCGCCGCCCGGGTGCCGCGGTGCAGCGCCACCGGCTGCAGCAGCGGCACCGCGGTGGCCAGCGCCTGCGCCCCCAGCACCCGGGCGGCGCTGCGCACGGCCCGCTCGGCGCCCACCCGCAGCGCCAGCGTGGTCAGCAGCTGCGCCAGATCCAGCCGCAGCAGCAGGTCGTTGGCGGCGGTCTCCCCGGCGCGCAGGTCCACGATCCAGGCGGCGCCGGCGGCATCGCACACGATCGCCTGCGGCTCCAGCCGCCGGTGCGCCAGGCGGGCCCGCTGCATCACCTGCAGCTGCCGCCAGATGTCGGTGAGGAAGGCGTCGCTGATCTCCGCGTCGTCCAGCTCCGCCAGCGTGCGTCCCGGCACCTGCTCATAGGCCAGCAGCGCCGCCTCGGTGCCCACCTCGCTGGTGCCCAGCAGCCGGGGGGTGCGCACCCCGGCCGCGTGCAGCGCATAAGCCATCAGCGACTCCTGCTCCAGCGAGCGGCGCAGCGAGCGCACCGCGCGGCGGGTGGAGCGGTCGCGCAGCCGCACCAGCCGCCACACCCGGTACAGCAGCCCGGCGGTCTGCTGGTCGCGGTCCAAGACGATGACCTCCAGCCGCCGGCCCTGCGGCCCGGCGGTGGTCACCTCATAGCGGCGGACCTCATCCAGGTCGGGCAGCCGGTGGGCGCGCACCGGCTGCAGGCCCAGCCGGCTCAGCGCCGCCATCACCGCGGTGCCGGGCGGGCGGGGGTTGGGGGTGCCGACCGCATACAGCGTGCCGTAGCCGATGGCCCGGCCCAGGAAGTAGGTGGCCACCAGCGCCGTCACCGAGGCGTACTGGGCGGTCAGCCCGGTCAGCGCCGCCAGGGCGATCATCGTCCAGATGGCGGCCTGCCAGCGCGGCCGGCCGGTCATCCGCACCGCGGTGACGAACGCGATCACCGGGGTGATGTCGGTGTGCAGCGGCACGGTGTGCGTGCCGCCCCAGATCAGCGAGTCCAGCACCCCGCCGGGGGCGGCCGAGATCTCCCAGCCGTCCAGCACCACGGTCAGCGCGAAGGCCAGCACCGCGGCCAGCAGCCCCACCGCCAACCGCAGCCCGTCGCGGCGGATCAGCCGGTCGACGGCGAAGGCCACCGGGACCGCCAGCACCCCGAAGCTGGAGATCAGCGTGGCCAGGCTCAGCAGCAGGTGCGGGGCCAGGCGGGTGCCCTCCTGGATGTCGGTCTGCAGCCCCTGGGTGGTGCCCTGGGCGACGTTGACCAGCAGCAGCATGCCGGCCACCCCGGCCACCGAGCCGGCGAACTTGAAGGCGTCGGCGGGACGGCGGATGCGCTGCGGCTGTGAGGGCTCCTGCACGAAGGGCACCGCCGCGGCGTGCGGGCCCTCGCCCGGGGCCGCGGCGTCGGTCTGCGGCCCGCATGCCGCGGGCCGCTGGGCGGATTCCTCGGCGTGCACCTGGGATTCCTCTCCGGCGGGCCTGCCGGGGGAGGCGACCGGCCGGGTCACCGCGTGGTCACGGGCCGCCGTCATGCGGCACCACCGTCCGGGCGCTTCATCGCGATCAGCGTCCCAGAACCGGCGGCGGCGCGTCGAGGGCCTCCCTCAGCTCCACGTCCGCCTGCTCCCAGCCACGTCCCGCCGTTCCCGGCCTCAAGCCGTCCAACCATCCGTCGTGCCGGGACATCGTAGCGGCCCCCGCGGACCGCCCATGCGGCACTGGCCTGCGCCTTCCCGGCGGGAGCGGGCCGGTTTGGGCCGCAGCGGCGACGGTTGGATAGAGTTTTCCGGCATAGCCGACGACCCCGTGCGGGAGAGACCCCACACCGCCAGTGTGGGGCGCCGAAGGGGCAACCCTCCCCGGAACCTCTCAGGCAAAAGGACCGTGCGGGCGAGGCAGCTCTGGAAAGCAGGCGTGTTCCCGGGCATATCTGGGAACGGCGTCTCACCGACGGTGCAAGTCCGCCGCGCAGCGGGCGGGCGAAGCTCTCAGGTGCAGACGACAGAGGGGGAGACCGGTGGTCATCGGCCGCCCGAGGCGGCCGGGGGCCCGCACGACCGCCAGTCCGCCGCGCCGGCCGCGGTGCAGCCCAGGGAGGCTCCCCAGCGATGACGACAGCACAGACCACGTTCGCCGACCGGCACATCGGACCTTCCCCCGACGAACGCGCGCGCATGCTGGCGTATCTCGGCTACGCCGACATCGACGCGCTGATCGACGACGCGGTGCCCGAGGCGATCCGCACCGCCCGCCCGCTGCGGCTGCCGCCCCCGCTCAGCGAGAGCGCCGCCTTGGCCCGGCTGCGTGAGCTGGCCTCCCGCAACCGGGTGCTGACCTCCATGATCGGGCTGGGCTACCACGGCACCGTCACCCCCGGGGTGATCTTGCGCAACGTGCTGGAGAACCCCGGCTGGTACACCGCCTACACCCCCTACCAGCCGGAGATCTCCCAGGGCCGGCTGGAGGCGCTGCTGAACTTCCAGACCGTGGTGGCCGACCTGACCGGCCTGCCGGTGGCCAACGCCTCCATGCTGGATGAGGGCACCGCCGCGGCCGAGGCGATGGCGCTGGCGCACCGGCTGACCAAGGCCAAGACCGGCGGCACCTTCCTGGTGGACGCCGATGTGCTGCCGCAGACCATCGAGGTGGTGCGCACCCGCGCGCTGCCGCTGGGCATCGAGGTCGTGGTCGCCGATCTGACCGCCGGCCTGCCCGAGGGGGCGTTCTTCGGGGCGCTGGTGCAGTACCCGGGCACCGGCGGTGCCGTGCGCGACCTGGCCCCGCTGGCCGCGCAGGTCAAAGAGCGCGGCGCCCAGCTGATCGTGGCCGCCGACCTGCTGGCGCTCACCCTGCTGCGCCCGCCCGGGGAGCTGGGCGCCGACATCGCCGTGGGCTCGGCCCAGCGGTTCGGCGTCCCCTACGGCTTCGGCGGCCCGCACGCCGGGTACCTGGCCGTCCGCGAGGGCATCCAGCGCCAGCTGCCCGGACGGCTGGTCGGGGTGTCGGTGGACGCCGACGGCCGCCCGGCCTACCGGCTGGCGCTGCAGACCCGCGAGCAGCACATCCGCCGCGAGAAGGCCACCAGCAACATCTGCACCGCCCAGGTGCTGCTGGCGGTGATGGCCGGCATGTACGCCGTCTACCACGGCCCCGAGGGGCTGCGGGCGATCGCCGAGCGGGTGCACCACCGCGCCCGCTCCCTGGCCGCCGGGCTGCGGGCGGCCGGGATCGAGCTGGTCCACGAGGTGTTCTTCGACACCGTGCTGGCCCGCGTGCCCGGCCGGGCCGCCGAGGTGATCGCCGCCGCGCTGGAGCGCGGCATCAACCTGCGCCCGGTGGACGCCGACCATGTCGGGATCACCTGCGATGAGACCACCACCGACGAGCACATCTCCGCCGTCCTGGAGGCCTTCGGCGCCGGGCCGCAGGCGCCCGAGCCGGAGGGGGACCTGCTGGCCGGCCTGCGCCGCGACAGCGACTACCTGACCCACCCGGTCTTCCACGCCCACCGCTCCGAGACGGCGATGCTGCGCTACCTGCGCCGCCTGCAGGACAAGGACCTGGCGTTGGACCGCACGATGATCCCGCTGGGCTCGTGCACGATGAAGCTCAACGCCACCACCGAGATGGAGCCCATCACCTGGCCGGAGTTCTCCGGCATCCACCCGTTCGCCCCGCTGGACCAGGCCCAGGGGTACCTGGAGCTGATCGATGAGCTGGAGGGCTGGCTGGCGGAGATCACCGGGTACGCCAAGGTCTCCGTGCAGCCCAACGCCGGCTCCCAGGGCGAGCTGGCCGGGCTGCTGGCCATCCGCGGCTACCACGCCTCCCGCGGCGAGGGCCACCGCAACGTGTGCCTGATCCCGGCCTCGGCGCACGGCACCAACGCCGCCAGCGCCGCCATGGCGGGCATGCGCGTGGTGGTCGTCAAGTGCGACGCCGGCGGCAACATCGACATGGACGACCTGCACGCCAAGATCGCCCAGCACGGGGAGAACCTGGCCGCGATCATGGTGACCTACCCCTCCACCCACGGGGTGTTCGAGGAGACCATCACCGAGGTCTGCCGGGCCGTGCACGAGGCCGGCGGCCAGGTGTATGTGGACGGCGCCAACCTCAACGCGCTGGTGGGGCTGGCCCGGCCCGGGGAGTTCGGCTCCGACGTCTCCCACCTGAACCTGCACAAGACCTTCTGCATCCCGCACGGCGGCGGCGGTCCCGGCGTCGGCCCGGTGGCCGTGCGCGAGCACCTGGTGCCGTTCCTGCCCGGCCACCCGCTGCGCCCGGAGGCCGGCCCTGAAGGCGGCGGGATCGGCCCGATCTCGGCGGCGCCGTGGGGCTCGGCGGGCATCCTGCCGATCTCCTGGGCCTACATCGCGATGATGGGCGCCGACGGGCTGCGCGAGGCCACCGAGGGCGCCATCCTGGCCGCCAACTACGTGGCCCGGCGGCTGGACCCCTACTACCCGATCCTGTACACCGGCCGCGGCGGGCTGGTGGCGCACGAGTGCATCGCCGACCTCCGCAAGATCACCAAGGAGACCGGCATCACCGCCGAGGACGTGGCCAAGCGGCTGATCGACTACGGCTTCCACGCCCCCACGCTGGCCTTCCCGGTGGCCGGCACCTTGATGATCGAGCCCACCGAGAGCGAGAACCTGGCCGAGCTGGACCGCTTCTGCGACGCCATGATCCAGATCCGCCGGGAGATCGACCGGGTGGCCGACGGCACCTACGACCGCGCCGACAACCCGCTCAAGAACGCCCCGCACACCGCCGAGCACCTGATCGGCGACGACTGGAAGCACCCCTACAGCCGGGAGGAGGCCGCCTACCCGCTGCCGTCGCTGCGGGAGTCCAAGTACTGGCCGCCGGTGCGCCGCATCGACCAGGCCTACGGCGACCGCAACCTGGTGTGCTCCTGCCCGCCTCCGCAGGCCTTCGAGGACTGAGACGCTCCGGGCGGAGCGCCGGGAAAACCCGGCGTTCCGCCCGGCGTTTCGCCGCCCGGGCCGCCGGCCGCTCGGTAGGCTCGGACGGACACGATCCGCCCGCCGACCCTGCGAAGGCACCATGAGCACCACGCCGGATGAGGCCACCGCAGACCCCGCATCGCTGTGCGAGCAGGCCCGGCTGCTCGCCGAAGGCGGCCGGCCCGCCGAGGCCGCCGACCTGTTCCGGCGGGCGCTGGAGACGGGCGAGGGACCGGTGCGGCCCCGCGCCGCCCTCGGGCTGGCCGTCGTCCTGGACGATGTGGGGGATGAGGCCGGGGCCCGCCGGGCCGACTGGATCGCCATCGACAGCGGCGACCCCGAGTACGGGCCGCGCGCGGCCTACCATCTGGCGCTGCTGCACGAGCGGGCCGGTGAGGCGGAGGAGGCCGCCCGGGCCTGGCGGATCGTGGTGGACTTCGGCAACCCCCGCTACCTGCCCCCGGCGCTGCTGGCGCTGGCCCAGCTCGCCGACGAGGCCGGCGACTTCGAGACGGCCCGGCGGTGGTGGGAGCGCACCATCGACACCGGCGACCCGCAGTACGCCCCGGCCGCCGCCCACGATCTGGGACGGCGGCTGCTGGAGCGGGGCGAGCCCGCCCGCGCCCAGCGGGTGCTGGCCGAGGCGCTGCGCATGATCGACCGGGAGTCGGCCCCTTACGCCTACGCCCGCCTGGCCACCGCCGTCGGCATCGCCTACCTGGACCAGGCGATCGGGGCGTTCGGCGCGGTGCTGGAGGACCCGGAGGCCGCCGCCGACCCGGACATCGGGCCGCTGGCCACCGAGCTGCTGGCGCGCACCCTGCCGCTGCGCGGCCGCACCGAGGAGGCCGCGCGGGTGTGGGCGCACGGCCTGGCGCAGCCGGGCGTGGCCGAGCAGGTCCGTGCCAGGCTGCGCCGGGATTTCGCGGCCGGCGGGGAGGAGAGCGGCGCCCGCTGGTGGGAGCCGGTGGTGGAGTCGGCCGTGGCCGAGGGCGCCCTGCCCGCCCTGGCCGGTGAGGCGTTCGAGGCCGTGGAACGCATGTACGCGCTGGCGGCGGTGGGGCAGGCCGACGACGCGCGCCGGCTGCGCCGGGCGCTGCTGGATGTGGCCGCCGACTACCCCTGGGGCGACCTGCTGCGCGACAGCCTCACCGATCCCGCCTCCGGCCCGCCCGGGCGCTGACCGCACCCGGAGGGCGCCGGAGCCGGCGCTAGCGTGGGCGCATGCAGATCACGACGGCGCAGGGGCCCGCGGAGGTCACCTTGGACGAGGTGGCGCGGCCCCGGTTCTGGCTGGTGCTCACCCACGGCTCCAGCGGGGGAGTGCAGGCCCCCGACCTGCTGGCGGTGCGGCGGGTCGCGCTCGATCTCGGCGGGGCGGTCGCCCGCGTCCTGCAGCCGTTCCGCCTGGCGGGACGGCGGGCGCCCGGTTCGCCCGCCCGGCAGGACGAGGCCTGGCTGGAGGTCATCGAGGCGCTGCGGGAACGGATCGGCGACCGTCCGCTGATCCAGGGCGGACGCAGCAACGGGGCGCGGGTGGCCTGCCGCACCGCCCGCAAGGCGGGCGCCGTCGGCGTGGTGGCGCTGGCCTTCCCGCTGCACCCGCCGGGCCGCCCGGAGGTCTCCCGGGCAGAAGAGCTGCGCACCGCCGGCACCGAGGTGCTGGTGGTCAACGGAGAACGCGATCCCTTCGGCGTCCCCGGCCCGGCCGACGCCACGCACGTGACGGTGCTGCCGGGGGAGCGGCACGAGCTGGCCAAGAACCCGGCCGCGGTCGGGGCGGCGGTGGAGCCCTGGCTGCGCCGCTGGAGCGGAACCGGGCCCGAAGCCGTGGGATGAAGACGGCTCCGGGCCCGGATCGGCGGTGGTCACGGACGGGTGGTGACGCCCCCGAGGAAGATCACCCTGATGGACTAGTCCCCCGAGGGGACCGAATCTGCGCCTCGCCCGCCGTCTCGGCGGGCGAGGCAAGGCTCCCCCGCTTTCAAGCCGAGGTCGCAGCCGGCCTGACGACCGGCCGGTGCGGTGCGATGACTCCCCCGTCGGGCAGCAGCTCACCGGTGTCCTCGAACACCACCACGCCGTTGCACAGCAGGCTCCACCCCTGCTCGGGGTGACGGGCCACCGTGCGCGCGGCGTCACGGTTGGGTGCATCGTGCGAGGGACAGGGCGGCTGGTGCGGGCACATCGGCGTGCCTCCGGTCTTCGACTAACAGTGGACGTACGGATCTGTCTCTTTGGACGTTCACCAGTTTGCTGTGGTTCAGACCACTGCGATATAGCCCGTTGGGACGATTTGTTGATCTGGCACTCACCTGCATTCATAGGCGGTCCGGGCCATACCCGCACTTTGCGCTGCGGAGTCGTTGCGCCACGCCGAGTGATGGAATTCCTCGTGTGATCATGAAACTTTCCTAAGATGCCGCTGACAACGCAGGGGTGAGGGAGGGACCTGATGCGCGTCGCGCTCTTCGTGGCCTGCTTCAACGACGCGTTGTTCCCCCGCACCGGCGAGGCCGTCGCCGCCCTGCTGACCCGGCTGGGCTGCCGGGTGTCCTTCACCGCCGAGCAGACCTGCTGCGGCCAGATGCACTGGGCCACCGGCTACCACCGGGAGGCCGCCGCACTGGCCCGCCGCCTCACCGGGCTCTTCGACGATCCCCGGCAGGTGGTGGTGACCCCCTCGGCCTCCTGCGCGAGCACCATCCGCGACGCCTACCCGCGCATCGCCCGGGCCGCCGGGGACGAGGCGCTGGCCCGCGCGGCGGCCGCACTGACCGTCTATGAGCTGACGGAGTTCCTGGTGGACGTGCTGGGCACGGTGGACGTGGGCGCCTATTTCCCGCACCGGGTCGCCTACCACCCCACCTGCCACTCGCTGCGGGCGCTGCAGCTGGGGGACCGCCCGCTGCGGCTGCTGCGCGCGGTGCGCGGGCTGGAGCTGGCCGAGCTGCCGGCGGCCGAGGAGTGCTGCGGCTTCGGCGGCACCTTCGCGATGAAGAACCCGGACGTGTCGGTGGCCATGGTCGCCGACAAGGTCCGCCACATCCGGCACAGCGCCGCCGAGGTGGTCTGCGCGGTCGACAACTCCTGCCTGACCCACATCGGCGGCGCGCTGTCGCGGCTGCGCAGCGGCGTGCGCACGATGCACCTGGCAGAGATCCTGGCCGCCACGGAGCACACCTCATGAGCCCGCTCCCGCCCGCACCCTCGAAGTTCGCCGTCGCGGCCCGGCAGGCGCTGGCCGACACCGGCCGGCGCCACAACCTGAGCCGGGCCATGGCGGCACTGCGCCGCCGCCGGGCCGCCGCCACCGCCGAGGCTCCCGACTGGGAGCGGCTGCGCCGGGCGGGCCGCGCCGTCCGCGACCGCGCCCTGCTGTCGCTGGACACCCAGCTGGAGACCTTGGAGCAGGCCGTCACCGACGCCGGCGGCACCGTGCACTGGGCCGTCACCGGCGCCGAGGCCGCCCGGATCGTGATCGACCTGGTGCGGGCCGGCGGGCAGACCGAGGTGATCAAGGCCCCGGCCCCGGTGCTGGGGGAGATCGGCCTGGAGCGGGCGCTGGAGCGGGCCGGGATCGCCGCCGTGCACACCGGGCTGGGCGAGCTGGTGCTGCACCTGGCGGGGGAGGACCACCCGGCGCACTTTCTGCTGCCGGCGATCCATCGCGACCGCGCCGAGATCCACCGGCTGCTGGTGCGCAGGCTGCCCGGCGTGCCCGAGGAACTGGGCACCGATCCGGCCGAGCTGGCCGACGCCGTGCGCGCCCAGACGCGCGAGCGGCTGCTGTCGGCCCGCATCGCCGTCATCGGGCCGGCCTTCGCCGTGGCCGAGACCGGCACGCTGGTGCTGCCGGAGGGCGACGGCGGCGGCCGGGTGTGCCTGACCGTGCCCGAGACGCTGATCTGCGTGCTGGGCATCGACCAGGTGGTGCCGTCCTGGCGGGACCTGGAGGTGGTGCTGCAGCTGCTGCCGCGCGCGGCCGCCGGCGAGCGGATGAGCCCGTACGTCAGCACCTGGACCGGGGTGTCAGAGCACGACGGTCCCGCCCGCATGCATCTGGTGCTGCTGGACAACGGCCGCACCGCGATGCTGGCCGACCGGGTGGGGCGGTCGGCCCTGCGCTGCATCCGCTGCGCGGCCTGCCTGCCGGTGTGCCCGGTGTACGAACGCACCGGCGGCGCCGCCTACGCCGCCGCCGGGGGAGGGGAGCTGTCCGGTCCGATCGGCGCGGTCTGGACGCCGCAGACCCGCGGGGTGGACGGCGCCGCCGAGGCGTCGCTGCCGTTCGCCTCCACGTTGTGCGGGGCGTGCGGCGACGTCTGCCCGGTGGAGATCGACATCCCGGGTGTGCTGGTGCACCTGCGCGGCAAGGTCGTCCAGGCGCGCCGCAGCCTGCCGGTGCCGCCGCCGGAGATGGTGCTGATGCGCACCCTGGCCTGGGCGATGAGCGACCGGCGGCGGTATGAGTCCACGCTCCGCCGGGGAGTGCGCTGGGCCCGGCTGCTGGCGCGGGACGGCCGCATCCAGCGCCTGCCGGGCCTGCTGGGCAAGTGGACCGAGGCCCGCGACCTGCCCGCCCCGCCCCGCGACCCCTTCCGCTTCCGCTGGAGGCGCAGGTGAGCAGAGAACAGATCCTGCAGCGGGTGCGCCGGGCGCTCGGCAAGGGCGACGGCGCCCTCCCGCAGGTCCCCCGGGACTATCACCACCGGCTCACCGGCCAGGAGGCCGCCGAGCGCGCCGATGTGATCGCCCTGTTCAGCGAGCGGATCGCCGAGCAGCGGGCGGCCGTCCGCCATGTGAGCGCCGATGAGCTGGCCACCGCGATCGCCGCCGCATTGTGGGCCCGGGAGACCAAGCGCATCGTGGTGCCCCCCGATCTGCCCTACGGCTGGCTGTCCCAGCTGGAGGGGGTGGAGGCGGTGGCCGACTCCGGCGGCGCGCTGGCGACGTCCGTGCTGCAGAGCGCCGACGGGGTGGTGACCGGCTGCGCGGTGGCGGTGGCCCGCACCGGCACGGTCGTGCTGGACGGCGGCCGGGCGCAGGGCCGCCGGGCGCTGACGCTGGTGCCCGACTACCACCTGTGCGTGGTGCACGCCGACCAGATCGTCGGCACGGTGCCCGAGGCGATCGCCCGCCTGGACCCCTGCCGCCCGCTGACCTGGATCAGCGGCCCGGCGACCACCTTCGATGTGGAGCTGGAACGGGCGCCCGGGGTGCACGGCCCGCGCGCCCTGGAGATCCTGGTCGTGGAGGACTGAGCAGGAGGCCCGGGGCGGCTCAGCGGGGCCGCAGGGCGTCGATGTGGGAGGCGATGAGCTTCTCCACGGCGTCGGCGGCCAGTGCCGCGGGGTCGAAGACCAGCTGCAGGGTGAGCCCGTCGGCCACGGCGATGAGCCAGGCCGCGGTCGCCTCGCAGTCCAGGTCGGCGCGGAAGACGCCGGCGCGCCGGCCGGCCCGGAGGATCTCGGCGTACTGCCGCCGCCAGCGCGCATAGACCTCGCGCTGCAGCGCCGCGACCTCCTGCCGGACCAGGGCCCGGTCCAGGAAGGCCAGCCAGGCGCGGGCCTCGGCGCGCCGTTCGGCGTCCAGCGGCAGCACCGCGGTGATCGCATGGTGCAGCAGGTCGGCGGGGTCCCGTTCGGCGGAGACGGCCGCCACCCTGCGGCCGACCCGCCGGGCGACCTCGACGAAGGCGGCGGCCAGCAGCTCGTCCTTGTCGGCGAAGTAGTGCGCCAGGGCGCCGGTGGACAGCCCCGCGGCGGCGGCCGCCCGGCGGACCGTCACGCCTTCTGCGCCCTCCTCGGCCACCAGCGCCAGGACGGCGGAGATGATCTCGGCCCGCCGGGCTTCATGATCGACCACTCGCGGCATGGTGGTAGCGTACCGGATGTAACACGGACGTTCGAAATAAAAACGGAGCGGTCGATGCGAGGGAACGGAACGCACAGGGATGTCGGCGGCCTGCTGTGGTTCTACGGCGTGACCATCGCCGCCACCTGGCTGTGTTATGCGCCTCCCGTCGTGGCGGCGCGGCGCGGCGAGCCCTTCGACCCCGGCCTGACGGGGCTGTTCGCGCTGGGCGGGATCCTCGCCCCGGCGTTGACGGCGTGCGCGCTGGCCGCGCTGCGGGGAGGCCGGCGGGAACTGCGCGATCTTTTGGGCATGGCCCTGCGCGGGCGCTTCCCGCTCCGCTGGTATCTGGTGGTCGTGGCGGTGCCGTTCGCCGTGCCGCTGGCGGCCGTGGCGCTGGACGGCCTGCTGGCGGGCGCCGTGCCGGCCGTCTGGGCGGTGGCGCCGACCGCCCAGACGCTCGCCACGTTCTGGATCGCGCCGATCGGGGAGGATTTGGGCTGGCGCGGCTATGCCCTGTCGCGGATCCTGGCGCTGGGCGGCCCGATGACGGCGAGCCTCGTGCACGGCGTGCTGTGGGCGCTGTGGCACCTGCCGATGTTCTTCATCCCCGGCACCGCCCAGGCCGACCAGTCGCTGCCGCTGTTCATCGTCCAGCTCGTCGGGGCGAGCATGCTCTTCACCCGGGTGTTCCTGGCCACCGGCGGAAGCGTGCTGGCCATGATGCTGATGCACGCCGCCGCCAACCTGGCCTTCAACACCGTTCCGGTGTTCGCCGGCGAGGGCGGCAACGGCACGCGGACCGCGCTGATGTCCCTGCTGTACCTGGCGGTGGGGGTCGCCGCCCTGGCCCGGCGGCCGCGCGCCGGCGGCGCGGTCAGGGCCGGCGCGCTTGCGCCGACAGCCCGGTGAGGATCAGCTCCAGACCCGCGGTGAAGCGGGCGTCCCAGTCCACGGGGGGCTCGCCGGGGGAGGGGCCGCGCATCTCCAGCGCCGCCTGGCCGATCACATAGCCGAGCAGGGCGTGCGCGCCGTCGGCGGCGGCCCCTTCGGGCAGCCCCGCCCGGTACAGGATCTCCCGCACCGAGGCGGCGGTGTCGGTGAGGGCGGCCGGGTTGCGCCGGGTGACCACCAGCGGCAGCACTCCCGAGTGCGCCATCAGCCGGGCCCGGTAGGCGGCCGCCCACTCCCGCAGCGCCTGCCGCCAGTCGCCGCCGGGCCGGGCCGGCAGCACGGCCACGTGGGAGACCAGCCCGTCCAGCAGCTCTTCCTTGCCGCGCGGCATGTGGTGGTAGATCGCCATCGCCTCGACCTGCAGGGCGTCGCCGAGCCGGCGCATGGTGAGCCGGCCCAGGCCCTGACCGTCGACGATGTGCAGCGCCGCCTCGATGATCCGGTCGCGGGTGAGCGGCGGCCGGTTGTGCGCCGCCATGCCGGGCTGTCTGACCATGGGATGACCTTACTGCGTAAAGGGGGCGGGTGGTATGTCACACCCCCGACAAGGGCCGAATCTGCCGGCCGACCCCACACCGGAGCGGCAGTGCGCGTACCCTGTCGTCCGGATGCGATCGTGAGAGGAAGGACCGCCATGCTGCTGGGCCGCCGGGTGTCCAAGGACGTCATGGAGCGGTACGCCGCCGATCAGGAGCTGGCCGCCGCCTACCGCGACAAGCTGGCCGCCGCCACCGCGGCCGAGGACGAGCTGCGGCGTGCGCGGGCAGAAGGGGCGGCGCGTCCCGGCGAGGAGCTGCGCGCCCTGGCGGTCGCGCTGGACCGGGCGCTGACCGAGGCGCTGCGGGCCGCCGAGGCGGCCGAGCGGGTGGCCATGGGCCCGAAGGTCTACGTCCCCCAGGACGCCAAGGACCCCGCCAAGGCCCGCCGGGAGGCCGAGATCGCCCGCCGCAAGGCCAAGGCCCGTCCCTCGGTGAAGCCCTGGACCGAGGAGGTCAACCGGCTGCGCACCGCCCGCGAGGCGCACCGGCTCAGCTACCGGGTGGGTCCCCGCGTGGCGGCCTGACGGCACGGCCGGCCGCGCCGCCGCGCGCAAAGGAGACGGGATCGCGATGCGGCCGGGTGCTCCCCGGGGGGTGAGGATCTACCCGCCCGGGGATGCGCCACTGCCGCCGTGTGCTGGACGATGCTGGAGCACGTCCGTGGACAGTCGGGGGACGGGGAGATTCCTTGGAGCACACGCCGCCTGATCGGCATCGTCTGCTGGAGTCCTACCGGGCCGGGGTGCACGCGATCCGCAGGCTGGCCGCGCAGGTGGAGGACTGGTCGGTTCCCACGCCCTGCACCGAGTGGACGGCGCTGGATCTGGCCGGGCATCTGCGCTGCGTGGCCGAGAACCAGCTGGAGTACCTGCAGGACGCGCCCCACAGCCGGCTGGCCAAGCTGTTCGCCCAGAACGCCCCGGCGGCGGTGCTGATCCGCCAGCAGGCCCGGCAGAACGCCGCCGAGTTGGCGGTGCTGCCCGCCGCCTCCGGGCCGGAACGGATCTTGACCTTCACCGTGTCGGCGGACGCCTACGCCGACCTGCTGCCGGACGCCTGGGACCGCCTTCACCTGGTCTACCGGGGCACGGAGTACACGGTCGGCGACTATGCCGGGGCGGCGTGCCTGGAGTGGCACTTGCACGCCTGGGACCTGGCCCGCGCCATCGGCCTGGACCACCGGCCCGCCGACCCGCAGCTGCTGGCGGACGCCTGGCGGCGGGGGGTGCCTCACCTGCCGCTGATCGAGGGGGACGACCCGTGGGAGGCGGTGCTGCGCTCTTCGGGCCGCTCCCCCCACTGGCCCCGGGTGGAGCACCCGCTGAAGACCAGGCTCGCCGCCCGGGCCGGCTGACGGCCCTTCACCGGGGCACAGGCCGCGAGTCTCATCTCTTCACAGGCGATCGGTTTCGCCGTGCGCATGTTGTATCGCCGCGGGTACATGATCGGCTGTCCCCCGTAACGCGGCGTTCCTAGCTTCCACGGTGTCCACGCAGACATCTGGAGGCGGAACGATGACGGTTCTGACCGACCCGCAACAAGGCCGCACGACCTCCGCGGCGAGGTCTGCGGTCAAAGGCGGCCGCTGGATCGACGATTGGGAGCCGGACGACGCGGACTTTTGGGCCAGGACCGGCCGTCGGGTCGCCGCGCGCAACCTGGTCTTCTCCATCCTCACCGAGCACCTGGGCTTTTGCGTCTGGCTGCTGTGGAGCATCGCGGTGCTGAACCTGCAGTCGGTGGGCATGCAGCTGTCGGTGGGCCAGATCCTGTGGCTGACCACGCTGCCCAACCTGGTCGGCGCGGCGATGCGCATCCCCTACACCTTCGCCCCCGCCCGTTTCGGCGGGCGCAACTGGACGATCGTCAGCGCGCTGCTGCTGCTGATCCCCTGTGGTCTGTTCGTCTACGCCGTGGAGAACCCCGACATTCCCTACTGGGCGCTGCTGCTGATCGCGGCGACCACCGGCCTGGGCGGCGGCAACTTCGCCTCCTCGATGGCCAACATCACCCACTACTACCCGACCGACAAGCAGGGCCTGCCACTGGGGCTGAACGCCGCCGGCGGGAACATCGGAGTCAGCGTCACCCAGCTGGCGATGCCTCCGCTGATCGTGGCGTTCGGGCTGGCCGCCGTCGGCTGGGTGTGGATGCCCTTCATCCTGCTGGCCGCCGCGGGCGCCTACTTCTTCATGAACAACCTGCGCGGCGCCGCCTCCGCCTACACGGCCAAAGAGATGATCGCCGGCTGCAAGGACCGGCAGACGATCATCATGTCGGTGCTCTACATCGGCACCTTCGGCTCGTTCATCGGCTACTCCTTCACCTTCGGGGTACTGATCACCTCACAGTTCCCGGGCATCAAGGCCTCCGACTTCATCTGGCTGGGCGCCTTCGCCGGATCCCTGGCCCGGCCGCTGGGCGGCTGGCTGGCCGACCGGTTCGGCGGTGCCCGGGTCACCATGCTCGACTTCCTGCTGATGGGGCTGGGCATCGTCGCGGTGGCCGTCGCGGTGCAGGCCGGCAGCTGGCCGTTGTTCCTGGCGGCCTTCCTGTTCGTGTTCGTCGCCACCGGCATCGGCAACGGCTCCACCTACAAGATGATCCCGGCCATCTTCCGGACCCGGGCGATGCAGGGAGTGGACGCCGGCGATGCCGCGGCGGTCAAGTCGGCCCTGGCCGCGGCGCGCCGGGCCGCGGCGGCCTCGATCGGCATCTCCTCGGCGGTCGGTGCGCTGGGCGGGGTGCTGATCCAGCAGGCCTTCCGCATCTCGCTGGAGTCGGTCGGCGGGATCGGCCCGGCGCTGGCCGGCCTGGCGGTCTTCTATGGCCTGTGCGTGGCGCTCACCTGGGCGACCTACCTGCGCAAGGTCCACATCGGCGGGGTGCGGATGAGCCTGGCGCAGGCGGGGGTCTGACCGGCCGGCGCCCGGTCCGGCCGGGGACGCCGCGGCCTTTCGTCCCCTGGTGCCGGCGGCCCGCGGAGCAAAGGGCCGGGCGTGAGGGCGGCACCGGTGGCCTGCACCGGTGCCGCCTCGCCGTCGTCCCCCGTGGCCTGCTGTGTCAGGCGTGGTCGGCGACCAGTTCCGCGCTGCGGGGGTCGGCGGCGCGGGCGCAGTGCGCGCTGCAGTACCAGTGCCGGTTCACCTCGACCCCGTGGCCGAGGATCCGGCACGAGCAGTGCTCGCAGATCGGCGCCATCTTGGTGATGGCGCATTCGAAGGAGTCGAAGGTGTGCACCGCTCCCTGTGCGTGCACCTCGAAGGCCAGCTCATAGTCGTTGCCGCAGACCTCGCATTCGGCCATGGCGTTTCCCCCCTGGTTCACCGGCCCGTGCGTACCCCGGTCACCTACCCGGCGGCGCGGCGTGCTACCCCTTCGCCGGCCCCGTCGGGGCGTTCCCGCGCCGCCGTGGCGGGCCTGGTCAGCGGGTGAGCCGCAGCGCCGCCCCGAACCCGGGCTCATAGCCGTCCTCCAGGTAAACCGTGCGGCCCTCGGCGATGCCGCGCAGGCTGGGGATCATCCGGCGGGCCACATGGGGGGCGGCCAGTTCGGGGATCTGCTCGGGGGTGACCATCGCATGGTCGGACAGCTCGTCGGGGGGCAGCCGGATGCCGCTGATCTCCTCGGCGGTGACGCTGCCGCCGAACACGAACACGTTGACCGCATCGGCCCCGCCGTGCCCGCCGTTCGGCGGTCCCCAGTCCACGCAGACCAGCCCGGTCAGTCGGGGGGTGAAACCGAGTTCCTCTTGGCATTCGCGGATGCAGGCGGCCAAGGGGGATTCGCCGTGCTCGATCACTCCGCCAGGCAGGAACCAGCCCTCTTTGTAGGTGGGTTTGACCAGCAGCACCCGGCCCCTGTCGTCTTGCAGCAGGGCCGCGGCGGCGCCCCGGGTACGGGGAAGAGAGGCGTAATAAGCAGCGTCCGGCATGGCATGAGGCTAAGCGCTGCGCGGCCGTCCTCTTCGGGGGGCGCGGCCGCAACCGTCTGCGGAAACGCCTGTGGCCGTCGATCCGTTCGCAAGCGCGGCTCAGGGCGCCGAATGGCGTTCACGCATCCGGCGGAAAAGCGGGGGATGCGAGCGCCCGTCCACGGCCCCTCACCGCCGTGGAGCGTGCCAAAACAACGCTCTGACCTCAGCGAATGCGTCCTCGTGAGCCGCTTTTAACACCCGGGACACAACCGAGACCCGCTCATGAAACGCCCCCCGCACACGATCGGCCCCATGGCGGTGAGTGAACACATGAGTCCAGAGCGCCTCCCCCGGGCGCCGGCGACGGCCGCGGGCACCCCCACCCACTGCCCGTACTGCGCCCTGCAGTGCGGCATGACGGTGGGGGGAAGCCCGGTGCGGGTGGAGCCCCGCACGGACGTGCCGGCCAACCGCGGCGGGCTGTGCCAGAAGGGGTGGACGGCCGCCGAGCTGCTGACCGTCCCCGACCGGCTGACCACGCCGCTGATGCGGGCGCACCTGGGGGCGCCGCTGGAGCCGTGCACCTGGGAGGAGGCGCTGGAGCGGATCACCGCCGAGATCACCCGGCTGCAGGAGCGGCACGGCCCGGACGCGGTCGGAGTCTTCGGCGGCGGCGGGCTCACCAACGAAAAGGCCTACCAGCTGGGCAAGTTCGCCCGGATCGCGCTGCGCACCTCGCAGATCGACTACAACGGCCGCTTTTGCATGTCCTCGGCCGCCGCCGCGCTGAACCGGGCGTTCGGGCTGGACCGGGGACTGCCGGGGCCGATCACCGACCTGGCCCGGGCCGATGCGATCCTGCTGGCCGGGGGGAACCCGGCCGAGACCATGCCGCCGTTCATGCGGCACCTGACGCAGATGCGCGAGCGCGGCGGCGCGTTGATCGTCGTCGACCCGCGCCGCACCGCCACCGCCCGGCAGGCCGATCTGCATCTGCAGCCGTCCCCCGGCACCGATCTGGCGCTGGCCAACGGGCTGCTGCACGTGGCCATCGAAGAGGGCTTCCTGGATGAGGCGTTCATCGCCGAACGCACCAGCGGGTTCGAGGCGGTGCGGGTGTCGGTGAACGCCTACTGGCCGGAGCGGGTGGAGCGCATCACCGGCGTGCCGGTGCCGCACCAGCGCGAGGCCGTGCGGCTGCTGGGCCGCGGCGCCCGCGCGCTGATCCTCACCGCCCGCGGCGCCGAGCAGCACGCCCACGGCACCGACACCGTCACCGCCTTCATCAATTTGGCGCTGGCGCTGGGGCTGCCCGGCCGGGAGGGCGGCGGCTACGGCTGCCTGACCGGGCAGGGCAACGGCCAGGGCGGGCGCGAGCACGGGCAGAAGGCCGACCAGCTGCCCGGCTACCGCAGGATCGACGACCCGGCCGCCCGCGCGCACGTGGCCGCGGTGTGGGGGGTGGACCCCGGCATCATCCCCGGCCCCGGCCGCAGCGCCTTCGAGCTGCTGGAGGCGCTGGGCACCGAGCACGGCCCCAAGGCGCTGCTGCTGTTCGGCTCCAACCCGGTGGTGTCGGCGCCGCGTTCCCGGCGCATCGAGGAACGGCTGAACTCCCTGGAGTTCCTGGCGGTGTCGGACTTTGTGCTCTCAGAGACCGCCCGGCGGGCCGATGTGGTGCTGCCCACCACCCAGTGGGCCGAGGAGTCCGGCACGCTGACCAACCTGGAGGGGCGGGTGCTGCGCCGCCGCCGCGCGGTGGACCCGCCCCCGGGCGTCCGCAGCGACCTGCAGATCCTGGCCGAGCTGGCCGGGCGGCTGGGCGCGCCGGGCACCTGGAGCGCCGACCCGGCCGAGGTGTTCGACGAGCTGCGCGCCGCCAGCGCCGGCGGGCCGGCCGACTATTCGGGCATCACCTATGAGCGGATCGACGCCGAAGGCGGGGTGTTCTGGCCGTGCCCGTCGCCGGACCATCCCGGCACGCCCCGTCCCTTCCTTGAGCGTTTCCACACCCCCGATGGGCGGGCCCGGTTCGTCCCGGTCGACTACGGCGGCGTCGCCGAGCGCATCGACGCCGATTACCCCGTCTACCTGACCACCGGCCGGGTGCTGGCGCACTACCAGAGCGGGGCGCAGACCCGCAGGATCGCCCCGCTGGTGGAGCGCGCCCCCGAGCCGTTCGCCGAGATGCATCCCGATCTGGCCGCGCGGCTGGGCGTGCGCGAGGGCGCGCTGGTACGGGTGTCCAGCCGCCGCGGCTCCGTGGTGGTGCGGGCCCGTCTGGTGGAGACCATCCGGCACGACACCGTGTTCATCCCCTTCCACTGGGCGGGGGAGGGACGCGCCAATCTGCTGACCAATCCCGCGCTCGACCCGCTGTCTCGGATGCCGGAGTTCAAGGTGTGCGCCGTGCGGGTCGAGCCGTATGAACGGAACGGAGCCGCTCAGTGAACCCTGTCCCGCACGCCGTCCAGGACCGGCCCGGCGAGGGCGGGCGCCGCTCGGGGCCGCGGGCCGGTGACGCCGGGCCGATCGTCGTCGTCGGCAACGGCATGGCCGGCTCGCGGTTCGTCACCGATCTGCGCCGGCGCGACCCGCATGTGCCGGTGACGGTGTTCGGCGCCGAGCCGCAGCAGCCCTACAACCGGATATTGCTGTCGAACGTGCTGGCCGGCGTGGCCCGGCCGGAGCAGATCGGCCTGGTGGAGGCGTCCTGGTACGCCGAGCACCGGGTGGACGCCCGCCTGGGCGTGGCGGTCACCCGCATCGACCGCAAGGCCCGCGTGGTGCACGCCGCCGACGGCAGCGTGACCCCTTATGGGACGCTGGTGCTCGCCACCGGCAGCACCGCGGTCGTGCCGCCGCTGAAGGGCGCCGAGGACGGCCTGCCCGCCGGTGCGCTGCCCTTTCGCACGCTGGAGGACTGCCGCAAGATCTTGGAGCTGGCCGGTGCCGCCGACCGGGCCGTGGTGGTCGGCGGGGGCCTGCTGGGCATCGAGGCCGCCCGCGGGCTGGCCGGGCGCGGCCTGCCGGTGACGGTGGTGCACCAGGCCGGGCACTTGATGGAGCGTCAGCTCGACCCCGGCGCCGGCAAGGTCCTGGCGCGCACCCTCGACCGTCTGGGCGTCCGGGTCCGCCTGCAGGCCGCCGTCCGGGCGCTGCGCACCGAGGGCGAGGGGGAGGAGCGGCGGGTCGTCGGCGTCGAGCTGGACACCGGCGAGTTCCTGCCGGCCGAACTGGTGATCTTGGCCTGCGGGGTGCGGCCGCAGGTGCGGCTGGCCCGCGCGGCGGGGCTGGCCGTCGAGCGCGGGATCGTGGTCGATGAGATGCTGCGTTCGGTGACCGACCCGGCGGTGCGGGCGATCGGCGAGTGCTCCCAGTACGGGCGGACGGTCTACGGGCTGGTGGCGCCCGCCTGGCAGCAGGCGACCGTGCTGGCCGACCTGCTGTCGGGGGCCGACCGCGGGGCGCGCTTCACCGGCGCCCGGCAGATCACCCGCCTCAAGGCCGCCGGCGTGGAACTGGCGGCGATGGGGGACAGCCGGCTGGGCGACGAAGACCCCCAGGTGGAGGTCGTGCAGTTCTCCGACCCGGCTCGCGGCACCTACAAGAAGGTCGTCGTCCGGGAGGACCGGCTGGTCGGGGCGATCCTGCTGGGGGAGACCGGCACCGCCGGCACGCTCGCCCAGCTGTATGACCGGGCGGCGCCGCTGCCTTCGAACCGGCTCGGCCTGCTGTTTCCGGGACTGGACGGCGGCATGGGCGACTCGCCGGCCCGGCTGCCGGACGCGGCGACGGTCTGCCACTGCAACAACGTCTCCAAGGGGCAGATCCGCGCCTGCTGGCGGCAGGGCGCCCGCAGCGCCGGCGAGGTGGCCGAGCGCACCCGGGCCGGCACCGGCTGCGGGACCTGCCGGGACGCGGTGGAGGACATCGTCCGCCTGCTGAACGAGCAGCAGGAGGCGGTGCCCGCCGGCTGACCCCGAACGAAAAAACTGAAAAACTTCTCAAAACCCGCCGTTTCCGGGCGGGTTTTTTCTTGGGAGAGGTCACGAGATGACCACGAAAGCATTTCAAGGTGAGCGGCTTTTAACACGCCGGTGACAAAGGAGACGCAACTGCGAAACGCCTTCTGCTGAGTATCACCCCATGGACGTCGGAGGGGATACCTACAGGCAGCTGGTCGTGGTCGGCCACGGCCCGGCCGGTCACCGGCTGGTGGAGACCCTGCGGGAACGGGACACCGCGGGCCTATGGCGGATCACCGTGATCGGGGAGGAACCCCGCCCCGCCTACGACCGGGTCGCGCTCACCTCCTACCTGACCGAGGAGGCGGACCTGACGTTTCCCGCGCATGACGCGCAGGTTACGGTCCGCATCGCAGAAACGGTCACCGGCATCGACCGCGCGGCCCGCACGGTCACCACCGCCTCGGGGGAGGTCATCGGCTACGACGCGCTGGTGCTGGCCACCGGCTCCGCCCCGTTCGTGCCCCCGGTGCCGGGCCGGGACCTGCCCGGCGTGTTCGTCTACCGCACCATCGACGACCTGGAGGCGCTGCGCGCCCACTGCACCGCCCGTCCCGGCGCCGCCGGCGTGGTGGTCGGCGGGGGCCTGCTGGGCCTGGAGGCGGCCCGGGCGCTGCAGGGCCTGGGCATCGACGTGCACGTGGTGGAAGCGGCGCCCTGGCTGATGCCGCGCCAGTTGGACGAGGGCGGCGGCGCCATGCTGCGCCGCCACATCCAGCAGCTGGGGCTGACGGTCCACACCGGCGCCCCGCTGCAGGGGCTGCACCCCGGCCCGGACGGCACGGTCGCCCAGGTGACCCTCGGCGACGGAACGGCGATCCGGGCGCAGGTGGTGGTCTTCTCCGCCGGCATCCGCCCCCGCGACGAACTGGCCCGCGCCTGTGGCCTGCCGGTGGGCGAACGCGGCGGCATCGTCGTGGACGCCACCTGCCGCACCGCGGACCCGGCGATCTTCGCCATCGGCGAGTGCGCCCTGGTCGACGGCACCGTCTACGGGCTGGTCGGCCCGTGTTTTGCGATGGCCGAGACGGTGGCCGACCACCTGGCGGCGCTGGCGAACGGCACCACCGCCCAGGCCGCCTTCGGCGGCGCCGACACCTCCACCAAGCTCAAGCTCATGGGCGTGGAGGTGGCCAGCTTCGGCGACCCGTTCGCCTCCCGGGCGGGCGGCGCCCTGGACGTCACCTACACCGACCCGGTCGCCGGCGTCTACAAAAAACTCGTCGTCAGCGACGACGCCCGCACCCTGCTGGGCGGCGTGCTGGTCGGCGACGCCTCCGCCTACCCCGTGCTGCGCACCCGCGTCGGCGCGCAGCTGCCCGGCAGCCCCGAGCAGATCCTGTTCGGCGGCACCGAGCCGCCCGGCGGCGAGCTGCCCGGCGATGCCGTCATCTGCAGCTGCAACAACGTCTCCGCCGAGACCATCCGCGGCGCCATCCGCGCCGAAAGCCTCACCGACGTGCCCGCCGTCAAGGAGTGCACCCGGGCCGGAACCTCGTGCGGAAGCTGCGTCCCGCTGGTGAAGAAGCTGCTGGACGCCGAGCTGACCGCGGCCGGCGTCCAGGTCGGCAAGGCCTTGTGCGAGCACTTCGACCACAGCCGCGCCGAGCTGTTCGACATCGTGCGCGTCCGCCAGATCACCACCTTCACCCAGCTGATCACCGAGCACGGCCGGGGCCGCGGCTGCGACATCTGCAAGCCGGTGGTGGCCTCGATCCTGGCCAGTCTGGGACGCGGCCACATCCTCGACGGCGAGCAGGCCGCCCTGCAGGACACCAACGACCACTTCCTGGCCAACATGCAAAAGAACGGCACCTACTCGGTGGTGCCGCGCATCCCCGGCGGGGAGATCACCCCCGAGAAGCTCATCGTGATCGGCGAGGTCGCCCGCGACTTCGGTCTCTACACCAAGATCACCGGGGGGCAGCGCATCGACCTGTTCGGGGCCCGGGTCGAGCAGCTGCCGAAGATCTGGAAGCGCCTGGTGGACGCCGGGTTCGAATCCGGCCACGCCTACGGCAAGGCGCTGCGCACGGTCAAATCCTGCGTCGGCTCCACCTGGTGCCGCTACGGGGTGCAGGACTCGGTGGGCATGGCGATCCGCCTGGAGCTGCGCTACCGGGGGCTGCGCGCCCCGCACAAGCTCAAGGCCGCCGTCTCCGGCTGCGCCCGCGAATGCGCCGAGGCGCGCAGCAAGGACTTCGGGGTCATCGCCACCGAACGGGGCTGGAACCTGTATGTGGGCGGCAACGGCGGCATGCGCCCCCGCCACGCCGACCTGTTCGCCTCCGACCTGGACGATGAGACGCTGGTCCGCTACATCGACCGGTTCTTGATGTTCTACATCCGCACCGCCGACCGGCTGCAGCGCACCGCCGGCTGGCTGGAGGAACTGGACGGCGGGATCGACTACCTGCGCGAGGTGATCATCGAGGACCGGCTGGGCATCTGCGCCGAGCTGGACGAGCAGATGGAACGCCACGTGGCCGGCTACTCCGACGAGTGGCGCGACACCCTGGAAGACCCCGAGAAGCTGCGCCGCTTCGTGTCCTTCGTCAACGCCCCCGACGTCCCCGACCCGAGCATCGTCTTCGAACCCGAACGCGACCAGATCAAGCCGGTACTGCTGGCCGGACCGAAGCTGGAGGTAGTGACCCGATGACCGCCGACGTGCAGACCGCGCCCGTCGTCCCGCCGCAGCCGACGACCCGCTGGCATCAGGTGTGCCGCTATGACGACCTGCTGCCCGAGCGCGGCGTGTGCGCGCTGGTGGAGGGCGTCCAGGTGGCGATCTTCCGGACCTTCGACGGGGAGCTGTTCGCCCTGTCCAACTTCGATCCCTTCAGCGGCGCCTACGTGATCGCCCGGGGCATCGTCGGCACCCGCGGCGGCATCCCCACCGTGGCCTCTCCCATGTACAAGCAGGTCTTCGACCTGCGCACGGGCCGCTGCCTGGACGACGGGCAGGTGGCGCTGCCGACCTTCCGCATCCGCCGCACCCCGGCCGGAGGGGTGGAGGTCGCGCTGTCATGACAACCGCGACCGATCCGGGGGTGGGCTCGGCCGGCCATGAACACTGACCATGAACCGCTCGCCGGGTTCGCGGTCGGGGTGACCGCGGCACGGCGGCACGAGGAGTTGGCCGCGCTGCTGGAACGGCGCGGGGCACGGGTGGTGCACGCCCCCGCGATCCGGCTGGTGCCGCTGGCCGACGACGCCGAACTGCTGCACGCCACCAACGTGTGCATCGCCGACAGGCTCGACTATGTCGTCGTCACCACCGCCATCGGTTTCCGCGCCTGGCTGGAGACGGCCGACGGCTGGGGGCTGCGCGACGCCTTGATCGAGCGGCTGCACAAGGCCCGCATCCTGGCCCGCGGCCCCAAGGCCCGCGGCGCCATCCGCTCGGCGGGCCTGCAGGAGGAGTGGTCGCCGGATTCGGAAAGCTGCCAGGAGCTGCTGCGTCACCTGCTGGCCGAGGACCTGACCGGCACCCGCATCGCGGTGCAGCTGTATGGGGAGCCGCTGCCGGACTTCACCGGCGCGCTGCGCGCCGCCGGCGCCGAGGTGATCGAGGTGCCGGTCTACCGCTGGTCGCGCACCGACGACTCCACGCCGCTGCGCCGGCTGGTGGGGCAGGCCGTGGCCGGCACCATCGACGCCATCACCTTCACCAGCGCCCCCGCCGTCACCGCCACGCTGGCGGTGGCGGCCGAGGACGGCCTGGAGGAGGCGTTGCTGGAGGCGCTGCGCACCCACACGGTGGCCGCCTGCGTCGGCCCGGTCACCGCCCAGCCGCTGACCGACCGCGGCGTGCCCACCGTCCAGCCCGAGCGGGCCAGGATCGGGGCGCTGGTGCGGGCGCTGGCCGCCGACCTGCCGCGGCGGCGGGCCCGGCGGATCAACGTCCGCGGCCACACCCTGGAGCTGCGCGGGCACGCCGTCGTGCTGGACGGGCAGCTGCGGCCGATCGCCCCGGCGCCGATGGCGATCCTGCGGGCGCTGGCCCGCCGGCCCGGCCATGTGGTCTCCCGGGCCGAGCTGTGCACGGTGCTGCCCAGCCGGGTGATCACCGGAAGCGGCTGGGGCCGGGACGGCCGCCCGCAGGCCGATGAGCACGCGGTGGAGATGGCGGTGGCCCGGCTGCGGCGCGGCCTGGGCCGCTCGGGCATCGTGGAGACCGTGGTCAAACGCGGCTACCGGCTGGCCTGCGACCCGGTACGCACCGATCGTCCCTTTTGACGCGTCCTTTCGCGGGGCACAGAGGGCGGGCGCACATCGCCCGCCCTCTGTCATGCAGGCGAGCCCTTCCCAGCGGGAAGGACCGAAGAGACCGCCCGCAGGCGGTCGGCCGGGCTCTTTGCGCAGACCGCGGCGAGGACCCGCGGGGTCATGCGGAGCCTGCGGCGCCCGGGGCGGTTCGGGCGGCCGAGGCGGTGAGGAGATGGTGCGGCGGTGGAGTGGCGATCGGTCTTCACCCTGAGCGTTCCGCTGCTGGAGGTGTTCGTCCGCGGCACGGTGACCTATCTGGTGCTGCTCATCCTGTTACGTCTGGTCGGCCGGCGCGAGGCGGGCGGCCTGGGGGTCACGGACGTGCTGCTGGTCGTCTTGGTGGCCCAGGCCGCGGCGGCCGGGCTGCAGGGCGAGGCCGAGACGGTCGCCGACGGCCTGCTGCTGGTCGTGACGATCCTGTTTTGGAGCGTGGCGGTCGACGCCGTCGCCTACCGGTTCCCGTGCATGGCGGCGCTGCTGAAGGCCCGGCCCCGGGTGCTGATCGAAAACGGCAGGCTGAACCGCAAGGCGATGCTGAGGGAGTTCATGACCGCCGAAGAGGTCCTCTCCCAGATGCGGCTGCACGGCATCGAGGACATCGCCATGGTCGAGCGCGCCTGGATCGAACCCAACGGCATGATCAGCGTGATCCGCCGGGACCGCGCCGCGGGCGACCCGGTCGAGCCGCCCCGGGGACTGTGACGGCGCCGCCCTGCCGGACCCGGCCGCCCGCTTGTTTCTGAATATTGGACTTACATACGGTTGGGGGATCTGACTGTCGGTTCTGGGCCGAGGGAGTCGTGCATGGCCACGGGGGAGCCCGCGATCGCCGTCACCGGGCTGGTCAAGCGTTTCGGCGAGGTCACGGCGGTGCAGGGCATCGACTTCACGGTGGAGGCCGGCGAGATCTTCGGCTTCCTCGGCCCCAACGGGGCGGGCAAATCCACCACGATCGGCATGCTGTGCACCCTGCTGCGGCCCACCGCCGGCAGCGCCCGCGTGGCCGGCTACGACGTGGTGCGCGAACGCGACGACGTGCGGCGCAACATCGGGCTGGTCTTCCAGGACCCCACCTTGGACGGCTACCTGTCCGGCGAGCAGAACCTGCGTTTCCACGCCGAACTGTACGGGGTGCCCCGCGCCGCGCTCGCCGGCCGGATGCGCCAGGTGCTGGAGATGGTGGGGCTGTGGGAGCGGCGGCGCGACAAGGTCAACACCTACTCCGGCGGGATGAAACGCCGATTGGAGATCGCCCGCGGGCTGCTGCACTCGCCGCGGGTGCTGTTCTTGGATGAGCCCACGGTGGGGCTGGACCCGCAGACCCGGGCGTCCATCTGGGACTACATCCGCCGCCTGCAGGCCGCCGAGCAGATCACCATCTTCATGACCACTCATTACATGGAAGAAGCCGAGTTCTGCGACCGCATCGCGATCATGGACTCCGGCAAGATCGTGGCGCTGGACTCCCCCGAGGCGCTCAAGGCCCGCGTCGGCAAGGACCGGGTGCGGCTGCACACCGACGACGACCGGGCCGCCATCGCCGCGCTCAAGGAACGCTTCGGCATCGACGCCGACGTGCGCGACGGCGCCGTCACCTTCTCCGTGGCCGGCGGGCAGGAGTTCGTGCCCCGGCTGTTCGCCGAGCTCGGCCAGGCGATCCGCGCGGTGAGCGTGGCCCGCCCCTCCCTGGACGATGTGTTCATGTCCTACACCGGCACCAGCATCCGCGACGCCGGGGGCTCTGCGCGGGACTGGATGCGGGTGGCCGCGCGACGAAGATGAGAGGGGATGAGGCGATGACGGCGACGGCGCCGCAGCCGGTGCGGGTCCAGGTGCCCCCGCGCAGCCTCCGGCACGACCTGCGCGCGGTGAAGATCGTCTTCCACCGGGAGGTGCTGCGTTTCGTCTCTGAGCGGATGCGGGTGATCTCCAGCCTGATCCAGCCGGTGCTGTGGCTGCTGGTGCTGGGCACCGGGCTGTCGTCCCTGATGGCCACCGGCGGCGGTGACGGGGTGGACTTGAAGACGTTCATCTTCCCCGGCGTGTGCGCCATGACGGTGATGTTCACCGCGATGTTCTCGGCCGCCTCGATCGTGTGGGACCGGGAGTTCGGTTTCCTGCGGGAGATGCTGGTGGCGCCGGTCAGCCGCGGCGCCATCGTGATCGGCAAGTGCCTGGGCGGGGCGTTCGTGGCCACCGCCCAGGGGGTGGTGATCGTGGCGCTGGCCGGGCTGGTCGGCGTGCCCTATCACCCGGCGCTGATGCTCACGCTGGTCGGGGAGCTGTTTTTGGGGGCGTTCGCGCTGACCGCCTTCGGGGTGCTGCTGGCGGCCCGGATCACCAACATGCAGTCCTTCTTCGCCGTCATGCAGATGGCGATGATGCCGATGCTGTTTTTGTCCGGGGCGCTGTACCCGCTGTCGGGGCTGCCGGCCTGGCTGGGGGTGCTGACGAAGCTGAACCCGCTGACCTATGCGGTGGACCCGATGCGGCAGGCGGTCTTCTCCCGCCTGCAGCTGCCGCCGGAGCTGGAGCGGGCCTTCAACGCGGGCGTCACCTGGAACGGCTGGCCGGTCCCGGTCTGGCTGCAGCTGCTCATGGTCGCCGCCATGGGGCTGGGGCTGCTGGGGCTGGCCATCGTCCAGTTCCGCCGCGGCGACTGACCTTCGTGCGGGCAGGGGAGAGCCCCCGGCGCAAGGCGCCGGGGGCTCTCCCGGGTGCGGCGGTCAGACCGCGAAATCCAGCAGCGGCGTGGCGTTGCTGGGGTGCCGCAGCTTCGACAGGGACTCTTTTTCCAGCTGGCGGATCCGCTCCCGGGTCAGCCCCAGGTGCTTGCCGATCTCATCCAGCGTGCGGGGCGTGCCGTCGTACAGCCCGAACCGCATCGACATGATCATCTCTTCCCGGGGGGAGAGGATCGACAGGCTGCGGCGCAGCTGGTCGGCCATCAGCTGCCGGTCGACCATCTCCGAGGCCTCGGGGCTGTCGATGTCCTCGATCAGGTCGCCGATGCGGGTCTCGCCGTCTTCGCCGATGGTGGAGTCCAGGCTGATGGGCTGGCGGCTGGTGCGCAGCAGCTCGCGCACCTGCGCCGGGCTCTTGTCCAGTTCGGCGGCCAGTTCCTCGGGGGTGGGCTCGCGGCCGAGCCGCTGGTGCATGTCGCGTTCGACCCGGCTGAGCTTGCTGAGCATCTCCAGCACGTGCACCGGCAGCCGGATGGTGCGGGCCGAGTCGGCGAAGCCGCGCTGGATCGCCTGCCGGATCCACCACATGGCGTAGGTGGAGAACTTGAAGCCCTTGGTGTAGTCGAACTTCTCCACCGCGCGGATCAGCCCCAGGTTGCCCTCCTGGACGACGTCCAGCAGCGACAGCCCCCGGTCGGAGTACTTTTTGGCCACCGACACCACCAGGCGCAAGTTGGCCTCGAGCATGTGGGATTTGGCCTCGCGCCCGTCGGCGGCGACCCACTCCAGCTCCTCGCGCAGCTCAGGCGGCAGGTCGGGCTCGTTTTCCAGCTTGTATTCGGCATACAGCCCGGCCTCGATGCGCTTGGCCAGCTCGACCTCCTGCTCGGCGGTCAGCAGCTGCCGGCGGCCGATCGACTTCAGGTAGGTGTGCACCGAGTCGCCCATGGAGCTGGACATGTCGTCCAGGTCGAGGGCGTCGGCGGTGTCGGCCTGGAGCGCGTCGATCTGCAGGGCCTCGTCCTCAAGGGGCTCTTCGGCGGCCTCTGGGACGTCGGCCTGCTCCGGCGCGGCGGTCCGGTTGCCGGTGGAGGCGGCCTTGGCGCCGGCGGTCGCACCGGGCTTCTTGCCGGCCGCCCGGGTGGACTTGCGGCCGTTGGAGGCCGGGGCCTCGTCCTCGGCGGCCAGGCTGACCCCGGCCTCGGAGATCTCCCGCAGGATCGAACGTCCCTGCGCCGGGCTGATGCCGGCGGCCCGGAAGGCTTCGCGTACCTCGCCGAGGGAAAGGTGGCCCTGCGCGCGGCCGCGCTCCAGCAGCGCTTCGAGCGGTGTGGAGCTTGCCTCCTGGAACGGGGCCGGTACCGCTGCTCGCGGCATGGGCACACCCCCCTCCCTTCCGTGTGACATAGGTGATGAACGCATGCCTGATCTAGGGGCGGATGCGTTGATGGGTGGTGGTTTGCGTTCCCGTGCGCACTATTCGGAACGCCGCGCATGCCCGTGGTTGTTCCCGGACGGCATGAAAGCCCAGCTCAACCTAAACCTTACTTTGTCAAGGCCGGGGGTGGGAAGACACCCGAAACCCCCTGCCGATCACGGATAAGGCACCCGCGAACCCACAAGAACAGAAAGGCCCGTCAGGGTTTGCGCAGCGCCTGACGGTCGGGCTTGCCCGAAGGCAGCAGCGGGATGGCCGTCCGCAGCTCCAGCTCGCGGGGCGCGGCGTGGGCCGGCAGGCTGCGGCGGACCAGGTCGCGCAGCTCCCGCAGGGTGGGCGGGTCCCCGGCGGGGACGACGACGGCGGTGACGCGCTCGCCCCATTCGGCGTCCGGGCGGCCCACCACCACGACGTCCTTGACGCGCGGGTGCCGGGCCAGCACGGCGGCGACCTCGGTGGCCAGGACCTTCTCCCCGCCGGTGTTGATGACATCGTCCATGCGGCCCAGCACCCGCAGCCGGCCGCCGTCGAAGGCGCCCAGGTCGGGGGTGCGCAGCCACTGCCCGTCCCTGGCCTGAGCGGTGGCCTGCGGGTTGAGGCGGTAGCCGGAGAACAGCACCGGCCCGGCCAGCAGGATCCGCCCGTCGGCGTCGATGTCGACGCGCACCCCGTCCAGGGGAAGGCCGTCGTAGACGCAGCCGCCGCTGGTCTCGCTCATCCCGTAGGTGGTGTGGATGCGCGCGCCGCGGGAGCGGGCCTGCTGGAGCAGGGCGGGGGAGGCCGCGGCGCCGCCCAGCAGGATCGCACCGAAACGCGCCAGGTCCACCCCGGCGTCCAGCAGCCGCCGCAGCTGGGTGGGGACCAGCGACAGGTGCTGGACGGGCGCGGCGGCGACGGCGTCGATGTCGAACCGGGGCGTGATCAGCGGGGTGGTGCCGGCGATCAGGGAACGCACCAGCACCTGGATGCCGGCGATGTGGTGGGTGGGCAGGCAGCACAGCCAGCGGTCGCCGGCGGCGGCGCCGATCCGCTCCAGGGAGGCGGCGGCCGAATGCCGCAGCGCCTCGGCCGAAAGCTCCACCAGCTTGGGGGCGCCGGTGGACCCGGAGGTGGCGATGATCACAGCGGTGCGGGCGTCGGTGGGCCGGCCGGCCGGATGGGGCCGCACCCCTTCGTCGGTGTGGACGGCCGACGGCGCCAGCGCCCGCAGCAGCGTCTGCAGCGCCGGGCGCGGCAGCTGCGGCGACAGCGGGCAGATCGCCGGCCCGCTGCCGTCCAGGGCGGCGGCCAGCGCCTCCTGCAGGCGGGGGCCGGGGGGAAGGAGGAGGGCGTGCACCTGACGATCCATGTCGCGGCCCAGCCTAGGGGACCCCGTCGGCGGCATCGGCACCCAGATGGCGGTTGAATTGGGGGCGGCCGGCGAGCGGCGCCGGCCCGAGGAGAGGAACACATGGTTTCGGAGCTGTTCGACCCGGACGCCTGGAAGGAAGTCGAGGGGTTCGACTTCACCGACATCACCTATCACCGGGCGGTCGACCAGGGCACCGTGCGGATCGCCTTCAACCGGCCCGAGGTGCGCAACGCCTTCCGCCCGCACACCGTCGATGAGCTGTACCGGGCGCTGGACCATGCCCGGCAGACCAGCGATGTGGGGTGCGTGCTGCTGACCGGCAACGGCCCGTCCCCGCGCGATGGGGGCTGGGCGTTCTGCTCCGGCGGCGACCAGCGCATCCGCGGCCGGGACGGCTACCGGTACGCCAGCGGGGAGACCGCCGACACCATCGACCCGGCGCGGGCCGGCCGGCTGCACATCCTGGAGGTGCAGCGGCTGATCCGCTTCATGCCCAAGGTGGTCATCTGCGTGGTGCCCGGGTGGGCGGCCGGCGGCGGGCACAGCCTGCACGTGGTGTGCGACCTGACGATCGCCAGCCGCGAGCACGCCCGCTTCAAGCAGACCGACGCCGATGTGGCCAGCTTCGACGGCGGGTTCGGCTCGGCGTACCTGGCCCGGCAGGTGGGGCAGAAGTTCGCCCGGGAGATCTTCTTTTTGGGGGAGACCTACGACGCGGAGACCGCGCACCGCATGGGCATGGTCAACGCGGTGGTGCCGCACGCGGAGTTGGAGCGCACCGCACTGGAGTGGGCCCGTAAGATCAACGGTAAGAGCCCGACCGCGCAGCGGATGCTGAAGTTCGCCTTCAACTTGATCGACGACGGTCTGGTCGGCCAGCAGGTGTTCGCCGGGGAGGCGACCCGGCTGGCGTACATGACCGATGAGGCTGCCGAGGGCCGGGACTCCTTCCTGGAGAAGCGCGCACCGGACTGGTCGCGTTTCCCCTGGTACTACTAGGTCGCGATACGGTTCGGTACGGGCCGATACGAGGTGATGTGGGCGCAGAGTGCGCACATGGCAGGGGGTCGAGCGGGTGCGGGTCTACTCCATCCCGATGCGGACGCGGTTTCGCGGCATCACGCGCCGGGAAGGCGTGCTGATCTGTGGTCCCGCAGGCTGGGGGGAGTTCTCTCCGTTCCCCGAGTACGGCCCGCGTGAGTGCGCCCGCTGGCTGGCGGCGGCGCAGGAGGCCGCTTTCGCGGGGTGGCCGCCGCCGCTGCGGGAGGCGATCCCGGTGAACGTGACGGTCCCGGCGGTCGATCCGCAGCGGGCGGCCGCCTTGGTGCGGGCCTCCGGCTGCCGGACCGCCAAGGTGAAGGTCGCCGAGCGCGGCCTGGATGCGGCGCTCAGCGACGCCCGGGACCTGGCCCGGGTGGAGGCGGTGCGGGAGGCGATCGGCCCGCACGGCCGGGTGCGGATCGATGTCAACGGCGCCTGGGACGTGGAGCGGGCGGTGCGGATGATCCGGCTGCTGGACCGTTTCGACCTGGAGTACGTCGAGCAGCCGTGCGCCACGCTGGAGGAGCTGGCCCTGGTGCGGCGGCGGGTGGACGTTCCGGTGGCGGCCGATGAGTCGATCCGCCGGGCCGAGGATCCCTTGCGGGTGCGCGCCGCCGAGGCCGCCGACATCGCTGTGCTGAAGGTGCAGCCGCTGGGCGGGGTGCGGGCGGCGCTGGAGGTGGCCGAGCGGACCGGGCTGCCGGTGGTGGTCTCCAGCGCGGTGGAGACCTCGGTGGGGCTGGCGGCCGGGCTGGCGCTGGCCGCCGCGCTGCCGGAGCTGCCGTACGCCTGCGGGCTGGCCACGCTGTCGCTGCTGGAGGGCGATGTGGTCGCCGACCCGCTGGTGCCGGTCGACGGGATGATGCCGGTGCGCCGGCCGGTGGTCGATGAGGAGGCGCTGGGCCGCTATGAGGTCGATGACGAGCGGTGGCGGCGCCGGCTGGCCGACGCGCAGGCCGCGCTGGATGCGCCGGTGATCGGAGTTGCGCGATGAACCCCGCGACCGCCCTGTCCCGGGTGCTGGTCGATGAGCTGGTGCGCTGCGGCATGACCGATGCGGTGCTGGCTCCCGGCTCGCGGTCGGCGCCGCTGGCGCTGGCGCTGCACGATGCGGCCAAGATGGGCCGGCTGCGGCTGCATGTGCGCATCGATGAGCGGTCGGCGGCGTTCGTGGGGCTGGGGCTGGCCAAGCGGTCGGGGCGGCCGGTGGCGCTGGTGTGCACCTCGGGCACCGCGGCGGCCAACTTCCACCCGGCGGTGATCGAGGCCCACCATTCGGGGGTGCCGCTGATCGTGCTGACCGCCGACCGGCCGCCGGAGCTGCGGGACACCGGCGCCAACCAGACCATCGACCAGATGCGGCTGTATGGGACGGCGGTGCGCTGGAGCTGCGAGGTCGGCGTGCCGGAGGAGCGGCCGGGGATGGTGGCCTATTGGCGGTCGCTGGCCAGCCGGGCCTGGGGGCTGGCGCTGGCGCCTTCGCCGGGCCCGGTGCACATGAACGTCGCCTTCCGGGAGCCGTTGATCCCCGATGGGGACGAGTCCTGGTGCGAGCCGCTGGATGGGGACGTCACCGGCGCCTGGACGCGGGTGCGGCCGTCCACGCCGGGGTCGGTGCTGCACGCTCCGCCGACCCGCCGCGGCGTGCTGGTGGTGGGGGACGGCGCGGTCAACGTCAAGCGGTATGTGGCGGCGGCGTCGATGGCCGGCTGGCCGGTGCTGGCCGAGCCGCACGGCAACGCCCGTTACGGCGACCACGCCTTGTCCTCCCACCACTTTTTGCTGGGGACGCCGGAGTTCGCCGAGCGGCACCGCCCGGATGTGGTGGTGACGCTGGGCCGTCCGGGCCTGTCCCGGCCGCTGCTGTCGCTGTTGCGACGGGCCGAGGAGCATATCGTGGTGGCGCCGGATCTGAGCCGCTGGCCCGATCCGGTGCGCTCGGCCACCCAGGTCGCCCAAGAGGTGGAGATCCCGGTGCTGTCGGGGGGCGATGACAGCTGGCTGCGGTCGTGGCGGACGGCGGATCTGGCCGCCAGCCGGGCGGTGGACGCGGTGCTGGACGCCGGGGATGAGGTGACCGAGCCGCGGCTGGCGCGGGATCTGGTGGCCTCGCTGCCGGGCGGGTCGCTGCTGTTTTGTGCGGCGAGCATGCCGATCCGGGATCTGGATCAGACGATGCGGCCGCGCCGGGGCATCCGGATTCTGGCCAGCCGGGGCGCCAGCGGCATCGACGGGCTGGTGTCCACGGCGATCGGCGCGGCGCTGGCGCACAGCGGCCGTTCGTATGCGCTGCTGGGGGATCTGGCGTTCCTGCACGACCAGAACGGCCTGATCTTGGGGCCGCACGAGGCGCGTCCGGACCTGGCGATCGTGGTGATCAACAACCGGGGCGGGGGGATCTTCTCGATGCTGCCGCAGGCGTCGCTGGAGGAGCCCTTTGAGCATGTCTTCGGCACTCCGCACCAGGTGGATCTGGCGTATGTGGCGGCGGCGCACGGGGTGCCCTACACGCTGCTGGAGTCGGCCTCGGATCTGCCGAAGGCGATCTCGGGGCAGGGGTTGCGGATCGTGGAGGCCCGCACCGACCGGCGGGCCAACGCCGAGTTGCATGCGCGGATGCGCCGGGCCGCTCAGGAGGCGGTCCGCGCCGTCATGGCCTCCCGGTAGGGGCGCCTTCGGCTTTTCTCTCCTCCTCCGCCTAGTGATCTACAACGTAAAGGCGGTCAGATAAGAAGGCTCTCCCGCAATGCCGCCGTATCGCCATCCCTCCACCCGTGTTCAGCGAGCCAGCCGAGGGTGCCTCCGAAGCGTTCGTCCAGGACGGTCAGGAACTTCTCCATGGTCGTGGCCTGGGGGAGGTGGCTGTCGGCGGGGCGGGAGTCCAGGTCGGCGGCGTAGGTGCCGCTGGCTCGCAGTCGTGCCAGGATGGCCTGCAGCCGCAGGCCGGTGGCGGTGTAGTCGGCGATGATGTGGTCGCGGCGCACGCCGACCGCGTCCAGGGCCAGGGCGCAGACCACGCCGGTGCGGTCCTTGCCGGCGGCGCAGTGCACCACGGCCGCGCCGCGGGTGCGTGCCATGACGCGCAGTGCGGCGATCACCGAGTCGGCGCGGTCGCGCAGGTAGCCCAGGTAGTGCTCGACCGGCCGGTCGGGTCCGGCGGCCGAGGGGTGCGTCTGCCAGGGCAGCACCTTGTCCGTATCCAGGGTGTCGGCGGTGACGTCGGTGTGCCGGCCGCTTTCGGCGAACAGTGACAGGTGGTGGATGGTCACCTGGGGCACCCGGGTCAGCGGGCCGGGTCCTTCCAGGTCCACCTCGGTCCGGCTGCGCAGGTCCACCACGTCGGTCAGGCGGTAGTTCTCCAGCAGTGTCCGCAGGTCGCGGGGGGTGAGGTTCTGCAGGTTGTCTGAGCGCAGGACTTTGCCGAAGCGGGTGGTCCGGCCGTCGGTGGTGGCCAGCCCGCCCAGGTCGCGGACGTTGACCGCGCCGTCCAGTTCGATCCACCGTGCGTTCATCGCCGCACACCTTATGCGCCCGGTGTGTTCAGGTTCGTGGTGTGGTGAGGAGGATCACGTCGTTTTTGCGGCAGGGGCGGAGGGGGCCCGGGACCCCGAAAGGGTCCCGGGCGTGTGGCCGGGGTTATTTGAAGGATCGGACCGTCTTCAGGACGCTCCGGGCCGCCGGGCCGTGGTAGGGGCTGAAGGCGATCTTGTTGTGGCGGTGGTGGGCGCTGTTGAGGCCCACGATGTACCAGGTCTTGCCGTATTTGTGGAGCCAGCCGCCGCCGCTGGCGCCGTTGCCCATGGTGCAGCGGGTGGCCAGGCCGACCGGCCAGCCTTTGCCGGCGATGTTGTAGGGGGTGCTGGGGCCCTGGCAGTAGTACATCTTGCGGGTGTTGGTGGGTTTGCCCGACGGCAGGAAGAGGTGCGGGTAGCCCAGGTTGAGGATGCCGAGCTTGCGGGCGGGTTTGATCTTGACCGGTTTGCCGCCGACCACCTGCTGCAGCTTGCGCTTGCCTTTTTTGTTCTTGGGCTTGTTTTTGACGGTGAAGGCGGCGATGTCGTAGGCGAAGGCCTGTGGTGTGGGGTTGCTGATCCAGCCGTAGGTGGTGACCCAGCGGTCGACGACCCACCTTTGGAAGGGGGCCTTGCCGTTGTGGTAGGCGGGCACGAACAGGCCGTAGGTGCTCCAGTCGCCGCCGCGGCCGCTGTGGACGCAGTGGCCGGCGGTCCATACCGATCGTTTGTTGCCGGCGGTGGTGACGGTGGCGCTGCAGTAGCCGTCGTAGCCGTCTTGGACCAGGAAGAGCTTGCCGGTGGTGCGGTTGAGCTTGGTCTTGGGGTTGGGGCGGATCTTGGCGTTGGTGACCGCGTTCGCCGTGACGTCCGGTCCGGCGGCGGGGCCGTTCAGGCTGCGGTCCAGCGGCTTGGCCTTGGCCATGCGTTCGGGGGTCCAGTAGTTGAGCACCGAGGCGGCGGAGACGTCGCCGGCCGGGTGGGAGATCGCCTGGAAGGGGGAGGGTGCGGCCGTGGCGGCTGTTTCGGGTGTTGCGGCGGTGGCCGTGCCCGGCAGGAGGAGGGTCATGGCGGTGGCCATGGCGATGAGTCCTGCTGCGGTGCGGGTGGGTGGTCGCATGGAGGATGTTTCCCTTTGCTTTTCGTCGTGCGATCGTGACGCGGGTCGTTCTGCCGCAATATGAACCGATGGGTGCCGGTTGGTCTCTTCCTTGAAGGGGGGAGTTTGTAGTCTTTGGCCGGTATCGGCCAACGACGCTGCGGCATTCGATCCCCGGTGGGTTCGCGGTCGTCTCTGGAAAAGCCGGTGGTGGCCGCCTTCGCTGCGGCCACCACCGATGATCGCGTGGGTCTTTGTTTCAAGGGCGGATCTCGTAGACGAGATCGAACGCCGTCTGCACCACTTGCCGGAAATGAGCAAATTCGGCCTTGGTGGCCAGTTCCCGGATGGCGGCCGGGCCGTTCTGCGCGCCCAGCGCATAGCCGCTCTCTCGGGAGAGGGCGTTGGGCACGCACAGGAACGTGGAGCCGTTGTCGCACAGCCGTCCCACCGGGGTGAAGTTCTCCTCGACCTTGCCGGAGGCGAACGGCTCCACCAGCAGCCACGTGCCGTCGGGGGCCAGGACCCGGCGGGTCGTCCATGTCGTGCAGGCGGTCGAACATCGTCACCAGGTCATAGCCGGTGCCGGGGAAGCCCTGGACGGTGGCGACCTGGAAGTCGGCCCGGTCGGCAAGACCGGCCTCGGCGGCCTTCTTGATGCGTCGTTTCCGGATCGGCGCCGCCGCGCGGCGGGCTCCCACGGCGAAAGCCGGGTTCGGGCGCCGGTGAAGGGGCGGCGTTGCCGGTGCCGTGTGGTTTCGAGCCTGGCAGGCAGGGCTTGCAGGGGCTTTCGCGGTGCTGTCGTCTTCGGTGACGGCGCGATGCCCGGCGTTTTGGTGAGCTCGACGAGCGAGTGCTTTGCCCGTCTTCGGTGATCTATAACCCAAGGTGGACGGTACCGTCACCCGGCACGGCCCGGCGGCACCGAAAACGACCCCCTCGGGGGTGGGGGTCAGCCCTGGAAGGCCTCTTGCATGGGACGGAATTTGGCCTGGGCTTCGGCGAGCTCGGCGGCCGGGTCGGAGTCGGCGACGATGCCGCAGCCGGCGAAGAGGCGGGCGCGGGTGGGGTCGTGGGCGTCGATCTCGGCGCAGCGCAGGGCGATGCCCCATTCGCCGTTGCCGTCGGTGTCGATCCAGCCGACGGGGCCGGCGTAACGCCCGCGGTCCATGACCTCCAGTTCGCGGATGAGGTCCAGGGCCGGTGCGGTGGGGGTGCCGCAGACGGCGGGGGTGGGGTGAAGGGCGGCCAGGACGTCCAGGACGGAGTGCTGGGCGGCGAGGGTGCCGTGGACGGGGGTGGCCAGGTGGATGACGTTGGGGAGGGTCAGGATCTGGGGCCGGTGGGGGACGTGCAGGTCGGTGCACAGGGGGGTGAGGGCCTGGCGGACCATGTCGGCGGCGTAGGCGTGTTCGCGGCGGTCTTTGGCGGACCGGTACAGGCGCTGGGCGCGTTCACGGTCCTCGCCGGGGGTGGTGCCGCGGGGGGTGGTGCCGGCCAGGACGAGGGAGTCGATGCGGTCGCCGGTGCGGCGGATGAGGAGTTCGGGGGTGGCTCCGATGAGGCGGTCGACGGCGAAGGTGAAGCAGGTGGGGTAGCGGGCGGCCAGGCGGGAGAGCAGGACGCGGGTGTCGATGGGCTGGGCGGCCTGGACGGTCAGGTCGCGGGCGAGGACGGTTTTGCCCAGGTCGCCGCCTTGGATGCGGTCGACGGCGGTGGCGACGGCTTTTTGCCAGTCGTGGGCGCTGAGGGTGCCTTCCCCCCAGCGCAGCCCGGTGGGCGGGGCGGGTGGCCGGGTGAGGGTGAGGGGGTCGGCGGTGGGGGCGCCGATGGTGGTGAGCCAGGCGTGCCCGTCGCGGCGGCCGAGGATGTGGCGGGGGATGATGAGGACCGAGCCGTCGGTGGCGGGGTCGAAGGTGAAGCTGCCGAAGGCCAGGGGGCCGGTGCCGGGCAGTTTGAGGGGGTCGTCGATGGCGGCGCCGGCGAACAGGTCGCTTAGGCGGCGGGCGGCGTGGGTGAAGCGGTGGGGGCCGCCGGGGATGGTGATGCGGGCGGTCTGTCCCCAGGCGACGATGCCTTCGCCGTGGTGGATCCAGGCCAGGGCGGTGGGGTGGGGCAGGTGGGCGGTCAGGTCGCCGGGGTCGGGGATGGGCTGGGTGCGGGCGGTGAGGGGGGTGGTGGCTTCGGCCGCGAGCTTCACGGCGTCCACTCTACGGCAGAGTTGAACTTGTTCAAAAGTGTGGGGGTGTGGGGTGGGACACCCCGCGGGGGTGGCGGGCGAGGTAGATGACGTCGGGGTGGGCGCGGCGGTGGGGGACGGTGCGGGTGGTGACGTGGGTGAAGTGGTCGCGCAGGCGTCGCCGGAAGGCGGGGGAGGGCGCGGCGCTCCAGACGGCGAGGGTGCCGTCGGGGGTGAGGCGGTCGGCCAGCAGGCGCAGCCCCGAGGGCTGGTAGAGGCGGGCGTTGCCGTCGCTGACGGTCCAGTCGGGGCCGTTGTCGATATCGAGGCAGATGACGTGGTGGGGGCGGGGGTTGCGGTGCAGCCAGGTGAGCAGGTCGGCCTGGTGGAGGCGGACGCGGGGGTCGTCGAGGGCGCCGGCGGAGCAGGGGCGCAGGTGGGTGCGGTGCCAGGCGATGACGGCCGGTTCGCGTTCGATGACGGTGATGGTTCCGGCGTGGGGGTGGGCGGCGGCCGCGGCCAGGGAGAAGCCGACGCCGAGGCCGCCGATGAGGATGTCGGCGGGCGGGGGGTGGTGGTCGAGGGCGGCGGTGACCAGGAGGCGTTCGGAGGCGCCGTCGCGGGTGTCCATGAGGAACACGCCGTTGCTGATGATCTCGTAGTGGGGGCCGCTTTTGCGGAGGATGAGCTCTCCGGCGGCGCCCGGTGCGCGGTCGACGATCACGGGGGCGGGAGAGGACTGCATCGAGGTCAGGGTAGCCGGGTGCTTGGGTGCCTGCCGTCGGCTGCGGGAAACCGTGGGGGTTGTTTCCGCGGGCCGCATCGGGTCTTGCAGCCGGGGTGTCTCAAGGTTCTTGCCGGGGCTGTGAAGGGCGCACCGACATGCACTGAGACGGTCGGGTTGGTTGTGCGAGTAGAGCACAGATGGGACGGATGCCGGGATTCATGTAAAGGGGGTGGGATGTTCCCGCAGGGAGCGGAGGTGCTTTCACGGGTTTTGGCGGGCAGGTCCCGGTAGGTAAATTTTTCGGTCCGCTTCCCCCATGGGAAGGGGGATGTGGGCGTAACAGGCCTGCGGGGTTCAGTGTTTTGGTCATGGCATGCCCGCTTGTCGGTAAGACTTGAGGGCTATGGCGTGGCTATCGGGGAGCAAAGAACGCATAAAGATCGCCTCGGCGGCGGTGGCGGCTTCGGGTCTGCTCGCCGGATGCACCTCGGCGGCCGGAGGCGAGGTCGGGGCGCTGCGGGCGGACGCCCCGATCGCCGCCGGCATGGCCGAATGCCCGGACATCAAGCCCCCCGGGGATTCGGCCGCACGGCAGGTGCGGGGCATGTGGATCGCGACGGTGTCGGGCATCGACTGGCCGTCGGACACCGCGCACTCGGCCGAACGCAAGAAGGCCGACTACCGCAAGCTGCTGGACCAGGCCAGGGCGTTGGGGTTGAACGCGGTGTTCGTGCAGGTCCGTCCCAGCGCCGACGCCTTCTACGACTCCCCCTATGAGCCGTGGTCGCAGTGGATCAGCGGCGAGCAGGGCCGTGACCCGGGGTTCGATGTGCTGGAGTTCTTCGTCTCCGAGGCCCACAAGCGGGACCTGGAGTTCCATGCCTGGTTCAACCCCTACCGGGTGGCCTTGCACAACGACCGCGGCAAGCTGCACCCGGACAATCCCGCCCGCAAGAACCCCTCGTGGGTGCGTGAATACGACGGCAAGCTGTGGTACGACCCGGGGCTGCCGCAGGTGCGGGAGCTGGTCACCAAGGTCGTGCTGGATGTGGTCGGCAAGTACGACATCGACGCCGTCCACCTGGACGACTACTTCTACCCCTACCCCTCGGGCGGGGACTTCCCCGATGAGGACACCTACCGGCGGTACGGGCGGGGGATGAGCAAGGGCGACTGGCGGCGCGCCAACGTCGATGCGCTGGTCAAGGGCCTGCACGAGGAGATCCACCGGGCCAAGCCGCAGGTGCGGTTCGGGATCAGCCCCTTTGGGGTGTGGCGCAACCGCCGCAGCGACCCGGCCGGGTCGCAGACCACGGCGCTGCAAAGCTACGACGACGTCTACGCCGACACCCGCAAGTGGGTCAAGCAGGGCTGGGTGGACTACATCACCCCGCAGCTGTATTGGGAGATCGGCAACGCCGCCGCCGATTACTCCACGCTGGTGGCCTGGTGGGCCGAGCAGGTGGAGGGCACGGGGGTGCAGCTGACGATCGGGCAGGCCTCCTACCGGGTCGGTGAGCGCGGTTTCGACGCCGGGGAGCTGTCGCGGCATCTTGCGGTCAACGCCCGTCACCGGCAGGTGCGGGGGGATGTGTACTTCAGCGCCAAGGACCTGGTCGGTGACAAGGGCGGGGCGACCAGCCGGCTGCGCAAGGACCACTATGGGGCGGCGGCGATCCCCCCACCGGTGGCGGGGGGCGCCGCGCCGTCCCCGGCCGGGTCGGTGCGGGCCGAACCGGACGGCAAGGGCGTGCGGGTCAGCTGGCAGCTGTCGCCGTCGAAGCAGGCCACCTCGTATGCGGTGTACCGGGTGGAGGGCCGGGGCAAGGCGTGCGCCCAGGTCGATCCGCGCAGGCTGCTGACGACGGTGCGGGGGAGCGCGATCGTGGATCCGACCGTCAAGCCCGGCACGACGTACACCTATTACGTCACCGCGCTGGACCGGTTGCACCATGAAAGCGCCCCGGCGCGGGGGGCGACGGTGACCACCGAGCACGGCTAATGATCTTGGTGGTGGGGCAGATAAGAAGACACCGGACACCCCCCGGAGGTAGGCATGGCGCTGTCGATGGAGGAGCAGCGGATCCTCGCCGAGATCGAGACGCGGCTTCGGCGTGACGATCCCCACTTGGCGGCCCGGCTGTCGACGCTGGGCAGGTCGCATCGCCTTCGCCGCTCAGTGCTGGTCATGGCGGCGGTCGTGGTGGTGGCCGCGGCGGCCGCCGTGGCGGTGGCGGTGCTGTAAGGCCGCGGGAGGTTCTTCTTGCGGCCTGGGCGGCGGCAGGTGAACGTGCATGGGGGTCCGGCCTGAGAAGGCCGGGCCCCCTCACGCGTTGCGGGCCGGTGTGGTGGTCGCCTCACGGCGAAGGGCACAACGTGGCTCCTGCGCGGCCTTGGGGGCCGCCGGTATTCCACGAAGGCTTAGGGTGCGGCCCGGGGGACACATGCCACACCGGCCTTCCCTACCTTAACGGGATTCTCCGTGGCCGCAGCCGGCGGAAGCGCGGCGGGGGTGTCCGGAAGGTGAGGGTGGTGTGGATGCGGGGTGGGTTCTTGCCGTCCGGGGTGCACCGCGGCGTGGTGCGGGACGTCTTTGACAGCGCGCAGGGTGCGGGCCGGTGGCCTTCCGTTCCCGCAAGGCGGGCCTTGCCTTGGGGGCAGTTCTGGAGGGCGGGCCTCTACCGCCGGTCCCGCACCGGGAACATGCCGGTATGGAGCCGTCGACTCGCACGGCCAGACGGGGTGAGGAGAGCGGATTTGAAGATCAAGCGGCTCGGGGCCGACGGGCGGAGGCCGCACGGCCGGCAGGCCGGCGGGCGGACAGGCGGGCGGGCCGCGGCGGGGGCGCTGGCGTGGGAGCTGGCCGGGGAGGCCGCCGCGGTGTCGCGGGCGCGGGCGTTGACGCGGCGGGCGTTGGCGTTGTGGGGGGCGCAGGATCCCGGCGAGGTCGACGATGTGGTGCTGATGGTCGATGAGCTGGTCACCAACGCGGTGGTGCACGGCACCGGGCCGGTGCGGCTGCGGCTGCGCCTGCGGGAGGGGGAGCTGGTGGCCGAGGTGGGGGATGACAGCCCGCTGGTGCCGCGGCCGGCCGGTGCGCAGGCGGCGGACTGGTCGGAGAGGGGGCGTGGGCTGCTGCTGGTGGCGGCGCTGGCCGCGGCGTACGGCAGCAGGGTGTGCGGGCACGGCAAAGTGGTGTGGTTCAGCAAGCCGCTGCGCCTGGCGCCGGAGGCGCCGCGGGTCCATGCGGACCTTGACGGAGGACGCCGCTGACAGCACCCGGTAAGAGGGGCTGCGGGAGGCCGGCCGGTCAGGGCGGGGACAGTTCGGCGGCCAGGCCGTGGAAGTCGTCGGCGGTCAGCACCAGCTCCTGGGCGCTGCCGATCGCCTGGGTGGCCACGGCGCGTCCCAGGTGCCGGGTGGCGGCGCGCTCCAGATAGGTTTCCACCAGCCGGGCCCCGGTCAGGCGTCCCCGGCCGCGCAGCGTCGGCAGGTCGGCGGTGACGACCTGCCAGGCCGTCTCATCCAGGCGCAGCCGCCGTTCACCGGCCAGCAGGGCCAGCAGGGCGCGTTGCAGGTGGGGCTGTGACAGGTCCGGCAAGTGCACCACCCGCAGGTCGGCGATCAGTTCGGGGGCGGCCTGGGACAGCGGCTGGAGACGGTCGGGGGCGCAGGTGGCCAGCAGGGTGGTGTCGCTGACGCCTTCGGCGCGCGCCCGGTACAAGGCGGCGGCGCAGGCCGGCCCGTGCGGCTCTTCCAGCAGCAGCTCATCCAGCCCCTCCAGCAGCAGCACGTGGCCGGAGTGCCGGCTGAGCGCGGCCTGCAGCGCCTGCGGGCCGCCGGGACGCAGCTCATCGGCGTGGACGCTGTGCATCTGGCCGCTGCTGACGTTGACGTCGGCCAGTGCCCGCGCCACCATCCGGCCCAGGCGGCGCTGGCCGCTGGAGGGGGCGCCGACCAGCAGCAGCGCCGGCATCGAGGCGCTGGAGACCTCTTGGCCGCGCAGCCGCTGGGCCCACTTGCCGCGGCGGCGGACCTCGGTGATGAGACGTTCGATGTCCTCATCGCCGCTGACGAAACGGATGCCGTAGGCCTCGGCGATGGGGACGTCCCCGGCGACCTGCGCAAGGTCGACCGGAGAAGCGGGGGCGGGGGCCTGCACGGTGGGGGGTGCCGCCTGCGCGGGATCGGGTGCGGCCACCGTGGGCGGGGGCGTGGAATCGTGCGGCTGGGGCTGAGCGGGGGGCGGGTCGTCGCGTGGGGGCGGCGCGGCCAGGGGGCCGGGGTTGGCGGCCAGGTGCGCGCGGGCGGCCTCGATGATCTGCCAGGGGGTCAGCTCCCCGGTGGACGGTGGCCGGGCGGCCTCGGTGAGCGCCCCGGCCGCCGCCACGGCCAGGGCGAACCCGGTCGGCGGCGGTGGGCTTTGGGCCAGGCGGCACCAGGTCAGCCCGAGGATGTAGGAGGTGGCCAGCAGGGCGTGCAGCGCGGTGTCCTCCCCGCGCAGCCGTTCCGGCAGCCGCCCGTTGTGGGGCCACCACTGCCGGCCGGGGTGGGAGGCATCGGAGAGGACCGCCTGCAGGGTGCGGGCGCTGTCGGGGTCCAGCCACGGCAGCAGGGCGTGCGCGGCGGCGGGGGCGGCGTGCAGGTCGGCGGCCAGCAACGCCATGGCTATGCGGCGGACTTCGTTGTGGTCCAGCGGGCGGCCGTGCAACCGGGTGACCAGCTGCTGCAGGTCATATAGGCCCAGCCGGAAGAACTCCCCCGGGGAGGCGTCCCGCAGCAGCGGGAGGGCGAACTCCGCCGGGCAGCGGCGCCGCCACTGCTCGACCAGGGCGGGCAGGCCGTAGCGGAGGGTGGCCGCATCCTGCTGGACCATCGGCAGGGAGGCGGCGGTGATGGCGGCCAGGGCATCGGCGCCGGGCCGGAAACGCTCATCGCCGCGCAACGCGATGGCGACCTTGTGCAGCAGGCGGACGATGAAGGAGGCGCCGCTCCAGTCCCCGGCGCTCAACGGCCCGGCGTACAACGCCACCAGGGTGCCGAAGTCCGGGGGGCTCATCCAGCGCAGCCGCTCCGGCGGGGTGGTCAGGTAGGGGGCGAACAGCTGGATCATGGGGTGGTCGCCGAGGGCGACCGGTGCGCCGGCGCACCACAGCAGCGCGCTCCAGGCGGCGGCCAGGGTGCTGGGGGTGCCGGGGGTGAAGGTGGGGTCGGCCAGGGTGAACTGGGCGACGTTGACGCCCAGGGCCTCGATTTGGGCCTGCTGCAGGGCGGCCACGGTGGCCGGGTCGGGCAGGGGCCCCACGAACCCGGCGGAGGTGATGCGTCCGGCGTTCAGGTCGGGACCGGCGGGGACCAGCTGCGGTGGGATGGGGGGGTTGCCGGCGCCGCGGGGCGCGGTGGTGGTGCGGCGCCGGACCGCGGGGTCGAGGGGCGGGGGGCAGGGCTGCCAGGTTCCATCCAGCCCGCAGCGGTACCAGCGGGCCCAGGCGCCGAACAGCCACCATTCTCCGGCGCCGGTCAGCATCCGCGAGGCGATCGCTTCGGCGCGCTGCTGGGGTGGGGCGGTGTTCCACCAGGGCGCCGCCGCCATGGCGCGGACCTGGGTTTCGGCCGCGGCGAAGGGGTCGTCTGTTCCGGTGCCTGTGCCGGGCCCGGTCACCTGCCAGCTCACGTGGCGATAGTAGCGGCTGCCCGCCTGGTGGGCGGGGTGAGCGGCCCCCGGGCCGGCGGGCCTGGGGCATGCAAGGCGGTCATTTATGGCCGCCGGGGGAGGGGGGCGGGTCCGCGGTGGCGGTTTCGTCGTCTGGGGAGGCGCCGGGCCCGGTGGGCGGGGCGTGGGCGGGAAGTTCGGTGAACTGGCCGTCATCGCCGCGCGGAACGTCCCCCTCCTCGGGCCGGGCGGCAAGGGCTGGGGGTTCGGGCAGGGACGGCAACGGGCCGGTCTGGTCCGGCGGTTCCAGGCCCGGCGGCGGGGGGAGCGCCCCCGACAGGGCCAGATCGGCGTCGGTGACCGTTCGCTGCGGCCCCGAGGAGGACGGGGAGGGCCACAGCTGGATCAGGTAGTGCTCCACTCCCTGCAGTTCCTGCAACGCCTGCTGGAACTGCAGGCTGAAGCCGTCACGGAACCGGTCCAGCAAAGCGTCATACAGCCGGGCGATCGCCGCGCGGTGCTGGGCGCGGATGCGCATCTGGTAGCGGCCCACCCCGCCCAGCAGCCGCACCCCGTGCAGCACCGGCTCGCCGGTGGCGGTGCTGATGGCGACCGCTCCGCGCAGGTACATCTCCCCGGCGGCCTCCTGTTCCCAATCGCCCCGGCCGGGGGGCGGGTGGCCGTCCCATTCCTCCAGCAGCACCGTGACGTCGACGTCGTCTTGCAGGCTGCCGATCCACATCTGGTCATAGCCGATGCTGACCAGGGCGCCGCCGGCGGGCGGGGCGGGGGCCTGCAGGCCGGAGGGGTCGGCGCCGCGGTCGTGGACGCGGAAGGCGGCCTTGTCGGGATGCAGCCGGACCCCCAGTCGCAACAGTCTCCGGCTCACCTGCGCACCTCCCCCTCCTGGACGCCGTTTTTCTCTCCGGCCGCCGGATGCGGCTGCCGGTATCCTGCCGTATCCGCCGGCGGGGCCGGGCGGGATCTGGGGGTTGCGGGCGGGATGTGCTCTATCGCCGGTTTTCCGGGGCGGCCGTGGCCGCTTTCAGCATGTGAAAAGCCGGGACGGCCACGGGGTCGCTTTGCCCCGCCGCCTCCCGGCACACTCAAATGAAGCCGCTCCAGGCCGCCCCCCGGGCCTGGAGACGACCCGGCCGCAGGCCCCGCCGCGCCCCCCTCACGCGGCGGGGCCGCCCCCTGCCTGCGCCCAGCAGACGGCGATCTGCGCGGCCAGGGCCGCGTTCGCCCGCACCGCCGCCACGTTGGCGCGCAGCGCCGCGCCGCCGGTGCCGTGCACCAGCCGCTCCAGCAGGAACGGGGTGACGGCCTGCCCGGTGATCTGCCGGCGTTCGGCCTCGGCCAGCGCCCCGGCCAGGACCCGGTCGTGCAGGGCGGGGTCCAGCTGCCGGTCCGGCGGCACGGGGTTGGCCACCACCAGCGCCGCCCGCGGCCCGCCCAGGGCGTCCTGGGCGCGCATCACCTGGGCCACCTGCCGGGGGCTGTGCAGCGTCCAGTCCACCGGCAGCCCGGATGAGTGCAGGTAGAAGCCGGGGAAGGTGGAGGTGCGGTAGCCGACGACCGTCACATTCAGCGTCTCCAGGCGTTGCAGGGTGGCCGGCACGTCCAGGATCGACTTGACCCCGGCGCACACCACCGTGATAGGGGTGCGGCTCAGCAGCGCCAGGTCGGCGGATTCGTCCCAGGTGTCGGCCCAGCCGCGGTGCACCCCGCCCAGCCCGCCGGTGGCGAACACCCGGATCCCGGCGCGGGCGGCCAGGAACGCGGTGGCCGAGACGGTGGTGGCGCCGCTGGCGCCGGTGGCCATGGCCACCGGCAGGTCACGGCAGCCCAGTTTGCGCAGGTCTTCTTGGCCGGCCACCCGTTCCAGGCCACCTTCTTCCAGCCCGATGTGCACCGTCCCGTCCAGCACCGCGATCGTCGCCGGGACCGCTCCCTCCCGGCGGACCAGCGTCTCCAGCTCTCGTGCCACGTGCAGGTTGTCCGGCCGGGGCAGGCCGTGGGCGATGAGCGTCGATTCCAGCGCCACCACCGGCCGGCCACGTTCGAGCGCGTCGGCGACCTGCGGGGACAGGCGGAGGGCGGGCGTGTCAAGCGGCTGGGGCATGGGTGTCGGCTCCTTGGGTGTGCGGCGGGTTGTCACTGGTCTGCCTGCCGGTGCGGCGGAGGGTCGCCGGTGCGGCCGGCCCGGGCCGCCAGTTCGGCGGCGACTGCGCGTTCACGCTGGGCGGTGGCCTCGGCGCGGGCCTGGTCGCGGTCGCGTTCCAGTTCGGCGACCAGCAGCCGCTCGGCCCGCAGTTCCGCGCGCAGCTGCTGCAGCTCCTCACGCAGCTGCCGCAGCCGGCGTTCGGCGTCGGCGGCCTGGGCGCGGTGGTGTTCGGCCTGCTGCATCGCCTGCTGCGCCGCGGCCTGGGCCTGCTGGGCCTGGGCGAGTGCGGCGGCCCGCCGTTCGGTTTCCTCCCGGGCCTGCTGTTCGGCCCGCTGCCGGGCCTGGTCGGCGGCCTGGGCCGCGGCCTGGGCGGCGGCGCGTTCGGTTTCGGCGCGCGCCGCCTGCCGGCGGGCCTGCTCGGCTTGCTCGTGGGCGCGTTCGGCCTGCCGGCGGGCCTGGTCGGCGCGTTGTTCGGCGGCTTGGGCCGCCTGGCGGGCCTGCTCGGCCTGCCGGTGGAACTCCTCTGCCCGGGCGGTGGCCTGCTCGACTTGCTTGCGGGCCTGCTGCTGGGCGCGTTCGGCCTGCCGGCGGGCGGCCTGGATCTGCTCGTCGGCCTCCTGCCGCACCGCCTGCACCGTCTGCTCGGCCTCGGCCCGGGCCGCCGCCGCGTCCTTGTGGGCCTGCGCGACGGTCTCCTTAGCGGCCCGCAGCGCCTCTTGGCGTTCCCGTTCGGCCTGCTCGGCGCGTTGCCGTGCGGCTTTTTCCCGCTCGGCGGCCTGGGCGGCGGCCTGCCGGGCCTGCGCGGCCTGCTCAAGCGCCTCCTGCCGCCCGGCCAGCGCCGCGGCCACCTCGGCCTGGGCCTGGGCGCGGATGGCGCTGATCTGCGCCTCGACCCCGCGGGGGGACAGCTCCGACTCCAGTGCCTGCGCCAGCGGCGCCAGCGCCGCAGCCAGGCCCTGCTCGATGCGTTCATACAGGTCTTCGGCCCTGGCCAGGGCCCCTTCCAGGCCGGGGGCCGAGCGCCGCAGCTGGCGTTCCCGCTTGGCGCGGGCCTGGCAGTCGCTGTCGGCGCAGTAGCGGCGGGGCCGTCCCCGTCCGGGACGCTGGGGCACCGGCCGGCCGCAGTAGGCGCACGGCCGGGTCGTCTCCTCGGCCGTTCCCCCCTCCTCCTGGGGTGTCGTCGCAGCAGCCACAGGGCACCGCCTCGTTTTCTCCTGCCGGGGTCTGCTCGCCGCCCGCGGTGGGATCACCGGCCCGCACCCCAGCCCTTAATTTTCTGGTTTTCTGTTTCCAGAAAACAATAATACACGAAAACCAGATCCACCTAACTTACGGGAATGCACATTCCCAGAAGCCAGACTGGAAGGGGGACACGACCCCGGCGGGGCAGAACCCCTGCCCCGGGAGACGTGAACCTCCGCCATGCGCACTGCCGGACGGCGTCATGCACCCCCGGTCCCAGCACGGGCCCCTGGGAAAGCCGCATCCGGCCTTACACGCCGCTCAAGCGGACGCACCCACCACGGCCCCCAGGCAGGCGGCATGTGCACCGCGCCCCCGGCGCTCCCACCCCACGTGAGCGCCGGACCCGCGGTGCCGGGGGCAACGGGTTCACAGGAGGTGACGGCGCCCGCCGGCTCACCGTGATCCCGGCGCATCCCGACAGGCGGACGGTCAGGCGGCCCGCAGGAGTTTTCGCATCACCGCCGCCGGCGCGGGCGGGCGCCGATGCGGCCAAGACCCGGCCGCCGGCGGCGCGAAACCCCCGCGCACAAGCCCCTTGGGGCGGCACCGGCGGCGGTAGATTGCCGCCATGTCCCGCATCGTCCCGCTCCCGCCGCGGCACGTTGAGACGACACCCCTCCCGCCCCTGCCGCACAGCCCCGATGCGGCCGCCGGCCCGTTCGCGGTCTACCTGGCCTCCCTCAACAGCCCGGGCTCACAACGGGCGATGGCCGCCTGCCTGCACCGCATCGCGGCGATGCTGCTGACGGCCCACGGACAGGACCCCGGGCCGGCCCCGGCCGAAACCTTCCCCTGGGCGGCGCTGCGGGCCGAGCACACCGAGGCCATCCGCGCCCTGATCGCCCAGCAGACCACGCACGGCCCCGAAGGCCCACGGCCCTGGTCGCCGGCCTACCGCAACAAGCACCTGTCGGCGCTGCGGGGAGTGCTGCAAACAGCCTGGCGGCTGGGGTTGATGAGCACCGAAGAGCACCGCCGGGCCACCGCGGTGCGCAACTTCCCCGGCACGCGCCTGCCGGCCGGCCGCAGCGTGCACGCCGAGGAATTCGCCGCCCTGCTGCAGGTCTGCCGGGCCGACCCGACACCGGCCGGGCGGCGGGACGCGGCCCTGCTGGCCGTGCTGTACACCACCGGGGCGCGCCGCTCAGAGATCAGCACACTGCGCCGGGAGCACTACGACCCGGGGGAGCGGTCACTGCGCATCATCGGCAAGGGCGACAAAGAACGCCTGGAATATGTGCATCCACAGGCGGCGCAGCTGCTGGGCGCCTGGCTGGCGCTGCAGGACCGCCCCACGGGCCCGCTCTTCACACCGGTGCACCGTTCAGGGGCCATCCAGCAGCGGGCGATGAGCGACGCGGCGGTCCGCAACGTGGTGGTCAAACGCCGCCGCCAGGCGAACCTGCCGCCGATGACCCCCCACGACTTCCGCCGCACCTTCATCGGGAACCTGCTGGATGCCGGAGTGGACCTGGTCACCGCCCAGCAGCTGGTGGGACATGCCTCCCCGGCCACCACCGCCCGCTATGACCGCCGTCCCGAACGCCGCCGCCGCGGCGCAGTCGACCGGCTGCCCTTCCCCACGGACGCACCATACGCCCCCTGAGCGTCCCCCCTTGATGCGCCACCGGGGTTAGCCGGGGCGCTGTGGGGGCAGGATGCGGGCGGTAAGTCGCACACCACGACTTTCGGGGGACAACCGATGATCAAGATGCTGCGGAAGATGGGCCTGTCGTCCAACATGATGTACGCGGCCGGGTTCGGGTCGATCGCGCTGTCGGTGGCCAGCTGGTTCACCTCCAAGAACGTCGAAAGCGCCGGGCTGGACCGGGCCGACCGGTGGGGCATCTTCATCGGCCAGTGGGCCCCGACCTTCTTTGCGCTGGGCACGGCCATGCGCCTGGAAGAGCAGTGGGGCGAAGAAGGCCAGGAGGAAAGGCAGCTCATGGGCCAGCCGGCCAGGGAGGCCATGCCCGTCAGCTGACCGGCGCCCCGCCGGCGGCGGGCAGGCCCAGACCCCGCCCGGCAGGCCGCACGCACAGAGGAGGTTCGGTGCCGGCCCGGCCGGGTTATCGTGAAATCCACCTGGCACGGGGGAAGGCGGGGCGGGCGTGGACGAACCACCACTCACCAGTGATCCGGACCACGAGCACGCGCAAGCGGGACAAGGCGGCAGGCCGCTGCGGCAGATGAGCCGGCAGGCCGCCGAACGGGCCGCCGAGCGGATCCTGCAGCGCATGGCCGGAACGCCCCTGATGGAGGCGGTGGAACAGGCGGCCATGGAGGCGGCCCGCCAGGTGGCCGTCCAGACCGCCCGCAAAGCGGCCCGGGAGGCCCGCCAGGCGGCCTCGGCCCATCCCCTCACCGGCACCGCCTGGGAGGCCGCCGCCGCGGCGGCCGCCCTGGCGGGCGCCGCGGCCACCCACCCGCTGACCGCGCAGCTCGTGCAGCGGGCCGCCCGGCATCCCCTGTCGCGGGCGACCGCACAAGCGGCCCACAAGTGGGCGACGCGCAACGCACCCGCCGTGCAGGCCGCCCGGCGCCTTGCCGATGCGCTGGCAGAGCCGGTGCTGGAGGCCGCCGTGGACGCCGCCGTCGAAGCCGTCTTCAGCACCGGCCGGCAGGTGATCGCCGAGGCGGTCACCGAGACGCTGGCCGACGCCACCCGCCGGGCGGCGCTGGAGGCGACCTTGCGCGCCCGCCGCGCAGTCACCTCCAGCAGCGCGTTCCCGCTGGCGGCGGCGGTGGCGGATCTGGCCGTGTCCGTGGCCGACGACGTGGCCGCCGACCTGACCGGACGGCCTGCGGCCGATGCCGCGCACGATGCGCTGCAGGCCGCGGCCGCCCACCCGGCGGCCGCCGCGGCGCGCGCCCTGCTGGCCTCCACGGCACAGCGGGCGGTGGAGACGGTGATGGGGGAGCTGGTACGGGAACCGCTGAAAGCGGCGTTGAAGACCATGCTGCGGGAGCGGATCAGGCAGCTGGTCCAGCAGGTCGCCCTGGAGACGCTCGGCGTGGCCGCTGCGCCGGGCCCGCAGGCGGTCACCGCAGAGCCCGACCCGAAACACCCGCCGGCCGCAGCGCACAGGCCCGCACTCCCACCCCCCGCCGCAGGCACGGCGGGTGAGGAAAGCGGCGGCTGAAACCGGCCGTCTCACCGGCAAGGCCGCCGAGGCACCGACCACCCGATCCGCCGGGCTCGCCCACCGGGGCGTGCGCGCTCCCGGTGTCTTCGACCGGCGGCACACCTTGCGCAGCGTCTTGTGCCCGCCGCCACGAACCGGCGGCCAAGGCGGACGAGCCGAGCGCGCCCTTCCGGGAAGCGCTGGAGCCGCCGGCATGGAGCGAGGCCACCTGCGGGCCACCGATGCGTCCGACCCGGCGGACCGGAAGCGTCCTGCTCCCAAACCGGCGCGGCCGTGGGCTTCCGGCCCGCAGGGGAGGCCCACCGGCGGTGGACCGGCGAGCAGACCCGCCCCCAAGGCCGCCCCCGGCCGGGCCGACAACCGGCCCGTCCGAGAGAACGCACCGGACCCCAAAAACCCAGGCCGTGTTCTAGAGCCCCCGGTTCACCTGCTCGCCCAGCCGGGCGGCCGCCGCCGTCAGCTCCTCCAGCAGCGCCGTCACCGCCGGGGGACGCGCCCCCTCGGGCAGCAGCGCGACCACCTGCCGCTCTCCCAGCTCCGGCAACGCCCGTACCCGCACCCCAGGGTCGCGGTGCAACCAGAACGCCAACGCCGGCAGCGCACTGATCGCCAGGCCGAGGCCGACCAGCCGCTGCACCGCCACATAGTCGTCGGTGGCGAACGCGATGCGCGGGTCGAACCCGGCCCGCCGGCACGTGTGCACCAGATGCCGCCGACACCGCTCACAGCCCGCCGCCCACGCCTGATCGGCCAGATCCGCCAGGCGCACCTCCCGCGCATCGGCCAGGGGATGCCCGGCGGGCAGCGCCAGGTGCAGCGGCTCGCTCAGCAGCACCACCTGCCGCCAGCGGCCCTCCTCCTCCGCCCCGTCCTGCCCGTGCCCGCCCGCATGGGAGAACACCACCGCCACATCCACATCCCCGGACCGCAGCGCCGCCAGCGCCTGCGGCGGCTCGGCCTCCAGCAGCCAAACCCCCACCCCCGGCGCCCGCCGCCGCAGCGCCGCCAGCGCATCCGGCAGCAGCGCCCCGGCCGCCGTCGGGAACACCGCCACCCGCACCCGCCCGGCCCGCAGCCCCGCGATCGCCGCCAGATGCTCCTCGGCGTCGGCCAGCCGCGCCAGCACCTCCTCGGTGCACTCCACCAGCACCCGCCCGGCCTCCGTCAACCGCACCCCCCGGCCGTGCCGGACCAGCAGCGGCGTGCCGACCTCGCTTTCCAGGCGGGCGATGTGATGGGAGATCGCCGGCTGGGTGTACGACAGCGCCTGCGCGGCGGCCGTCATCGAGCCCAGCCGGGCCACCTCACGCAAAATCCGGGCGCGATGCAGATCCAGCACCCCACCAACCTATCAACGAAGTTAATGAAAAACCCAGAAAACAATCATTTGCCTCATGGGTGAGGGAGACCCCAGGATCGAACCATGTCCGACACCACCCATCCCGCCCTGGCCGCCGCCCAAGCCGAATTCACCGCCACGGTGGCCTACCTCAACACCGCCTCCTACGGCCTGCCGCCCCGCCGCGCCCACCAGGCCATGCTCGACAGCGAACACGACCGCGCCGCAGGCCTGCTGGAAATACCCGCCATGGACGAGGCCGCCGCCCGCTGCCGCACCGCCTTCGCCCACCTGATCGGCCTGCCGCCCTCCTGCGTGGCCATCGGCTCCCAGGCCTCCTACTTCGTCGGCCTGGTCGCCGCCGCCCTGCCCGAAGGCGCCACCGTGCTGGTCGCCGAAGAGGACTTCACCTCCCTGCTGTTCCCCTTCCTGGCCCGCCCCGCCCTGACCGTCCGCGCCGTGCCGCTGGAACACCTGCCCGAGGCCATCGACTCCACCGTCGACCTGGTGGCGGTCTCCGCCGTCCAATCCGCCGACGGCCGCATCGCCCCCCTGGAGGACCTCTCCCAGGCCGCCCGCGCCCACGACGCCCGCCTGCTGCTGGACATCTCCCAGGCCGCCGGCTGGCTGCCGCTGCCGGCACACCGCGCCGACCTGCTGGTCTGCTCGGCCTACAAATGGCTGCTGGGCCCCCGCGGCACCTGCTTCCTGGCCGGCACCCCCCAGGCCCTGGCCGAGCTGCCGCCGATCGGCGCCGGCTGGTACGCCGGCGCCGACATCTGGGACTCCCTCTACGGCCCGCCCCTGCGCCTGGCCGGCGACGCCCGCCGCCTGGACCTGTCACCGGCCTGGCAGTGCTGGGTGGGCCTGGCCCCCGCCCTGGAACTGCTCAACGAGGTCGGCGTGCCCGCCATCCACCGCCACAACCTGGCCATGGCCAACCGCTTCCGCACCGCCCTGGGCCTGCCGGAGGGGGATTCGGCCATCGTGTCCCTGCCGGCCCCCGCCGGCACCGCCGAGGCGTTGCGGGAACGCGGCGTCATCGCCGCCGTCCGCGACGGCCGGCTGCGCTGCTCCTTCCACCTGTCGACCACCGCCGACGATGTCGACCGCGCCGTGGAAGCCCTCACCGCCCTGCTGGACGGCCCCGGCCGGTGAACGCCCCCACCGGCCGGGGCGGCGGGGGAGGGGGGAGGCGCCCTCACCCGCCGGGCGCCTGATCTTTCAACAGGGGATGCACCCGCATCGCCGCCTCCAGCTCCCCGGGAAGCTCATCGCGGTACCGGCTCAGCGTCGCCAGATCCGCATGCCCCAGCACCCGCCGCACCGCGTCCATGTCCGTGGCGGCCGCCAGCAGGTGCGTCGCCGTCGTGTGCCGCAGCCCGTGCGGGGTCACCGCCCGCCGCCGCGACGGCTCCACCCGCGCCAGCACCCGGTCGATCACCGCCTGCACATCACCGCGCGCCAGCCGCCGCCCCCGCCACGACAGCAGCAGCGCCTTGGGTTCGACGCCCCGGTCCAGCAGCGGACGGCCCCGCTCCAGGTAGGCCTGCAGCACCCGCGCGACCGCCTCCGGCAGCGGAACGTCGCGCGTCCGGCCGCCCTTGCCGAAGATCCGCCAATACCACCGGCCGTCGTTGACGAAGAAGTCCTCCACGTTGGCGCCGGTCAGCTCCGACACCCGCGGGCCCACCGTCGCCAGCAGCAGCACCACCAGCCCGTCGCGTATCTCGGTGCGCTGGTCCCGCCGCGCCGCCCGGCCGGTGCGGGCCTCGGCCGGGCCGCATTCGGCCAGCCGCCGCGCCGCCTGCACCAGCCCGCCGGCCTGTTCGGCGGTCAGCGCCCGCCGCTCGGCGCGCAGCCCACCCCGCTGGCGGGGCATGACCGTCACCGCCCGCATCGGGTCCAGCCGCACCCACCCGGCGGTGGCCGCATACCGGAAGAACACCGACACCGACCTGCGGAAACGCGCCTGTGAGGCGGCGCTTTGCAGTGCCCGGCCCGCCGGTGGGGGATCGTGGCGGCGGCGCCGGCCATCAGGGCGGCGGGCGAAGGCCAGCAGCACCGCGTCCACATCGGCGCCGTCCAGATCGTCCAGCAGCCGGCCGGGGCCGGCCAGCTCGGCGAAGACCGCCATGTCACGGCAGTACACCTCGGCGGTGGCGGGGGAGAACTGCCCGGTCAGCGCCTTGGCCCGGACCATCTCCACATAACGGTCGACGGCCTCTTGCACGCAGATGGGTTCGAACTCGGCGGGCCGCATGCCCCACACCGTAACGGCCTGCGCCGACAAAACCACCGGATGCGGGCGGGCCGCCGGGCATGCGGGCAGACCTTCCCCGTAACCCTACAGAAGATGGATTCTGTAGGGTTTAAGAGTTTTCGCGTCTCCCGCCCGCCCCGGGGGACGGCCGGGCTCTGCACCCGGCCTGCACGCCGCCGGCGTGCGCGGGCACCCCTCACGGCGGCCGGGCCTTCCGGCGTCGCATCCCGGCCGGGACGCACGCGGTCATGCGGACTCGTTTCGCGGCCTTCTGCGGATCCGCCGCAAGCGGCGGCGTTCACCCCGGTGGCGCGCTCGTCGGGGCGGGACGGGTGGCGCGCAGGTGCCGCAGCACCGGGGCCACGCGGGCGACGTCCTTGAGGCCTTCGGCGGCGACCTTGGTGTAGATGCTGGTCGTCGCCAGGTTCTGGTGGCCGAGCACGGCCTGCAGCTCATTGAGCGACGCCCCGTTCTGCAGCACCCCGACCGCGTAGGTGTGGCGGAAGACATGGGCGAGTTCCCCTTCGGGACGCCGCACCGCGGCGCGGCGGAACCACTGGTCGACCCGGTATTCGATCATCCCGGTGGTGATCGCCTTGCCGTTGCGGGCGACCAGCAGCGGATCCTCGGCGTCGAAGGGGCCCAGCAGGGCCCGCCGTTCGTCCAGGTAGTCGGTGACCGGCTGCATGGCGTCGGCGTGGAGGGGGACGTTGCGGTGCGCGCCGCCCTTGCCGCGCAGCCGCAGCAGCCCGCCGCCGTCCTCTTCGCAGATCACATCGCCCACGCGCAGGGCCACGACTTCGCCGGTGCGGGCGCCGGCCCCGGCGAAGAGGGCCAGCAGCGCGCGGTCCAGCCGCACCCATTGGGCGCGGGCGCCCTGCCAGGGGGTGGAGGCGGCCTGCACGATCGCGGCCAGCTGGGCGTCGGTGAGCGCCACCGGCAGGCGTCGCGGCAGGCGGGGGGTTTCCAGGTCGGTGGTGGGGTCGGCGGTCAGGTGGCCGGTGCGCACCAGCCAGGCGCACCAGCCGCGCAGGGCCGAGATGCGGCGGCTGCGGGTGGCGGCGGTCTTGCCTTCGCGGTAAAAGGACGCGGCGGCCGCGGTGAGCGCTTCGGCGGTCAGGTGGCCGGTGTGCAGGGCCTCCAGCGGCCGGGTCTGGTCGGGGGTGTCGATGGCGTGGTGGTCGGCCAGGGCGCGTCCCCAGGCGTTGAGGTCGGCGCGGTAGGCGGCTTCGGTGTTGTCGGACATGCCGCGGCCGGAGGCGCGTTTGTGGTCCAGCCAGCGTTCGGCCAGGTCCTGCAGGGTCGGTCCGTCCACGCTCCCCCCTCCTTATCCGGGATAATACATATTATCCTGGATTCAGGTTCCGCTTCCCCGCAGGGGCGCCGCGCCCCCGGCGGGGTCATCCTTTCGCGGCGGCCTCTCCCCGCACGAGGTGATGGCCGCCTGTGGCCGGTGGACGCGCGGTGTTCGGGAAGCGTCTGAAGGGCTTCCAGGCCGGCCGGTGCAGGCGGCGCCGCCCGGGCGGTCTTGCGTCTTGGCGATGAGGCGGGCACGGCCTCAGCGGGCGGAGATCAAGCGCCTCCCAAGGCCGGGGGCGCCATGGTTTGCTTCCTGAAAGCCGCCCCGGCCGGCCACTCTCCCCTGCGCCGGGCCGTCCGGACGTCGAAGGGCGGCCAGGATGCCGGCCCGGCCGGCCTCTCCCCCGCCGTCGCGGCGGCGGTATCCCGCGGCGGCGGGTGCGGGTGGCGTTCCCTCGGTGCGCCGGTGGCCGAAGGGTCGCTCAGCGTGACGACGGGCATGTGCCCGGACCCGCCGCCGCGCGGTGGCCGGAATGGGCGGCGCCCTGGCGGGATTTGCCGTAGCGTGGCTGTGGCCGCCGGCGGGTGCGCCCGCCTTCGCATGCCCGCGGCATCCATCTCATCGCTTTCCGTCATCGCGGTGGTGGGCGGGTTCTTGGGCCGCCGGCGTCCGGGCAGGGATGTGATCATGCCCTCTTCGGGTGAATGGCATGTGAACTTCGTGTATCTGGTGAACGATCTACAGCCGTACATAGCCTTCACGCGGGGCGTGAGGGGCAGGGTCCAAGGTTTGAGGAGAGCATGCAGGCGCCGGAGTTCAGCGCGGAGTGGTATCGCAGCATCACCGAGTTCGCGTACGGTACGCCCTCGTGGCTGCACACGGTCGCCGAGGTCGGCACCGACGCGGGGCTGCTGCTGTTTGCGGCGCTGTTTGTGGCCTGCTGGTGGCGGGCGCGCAGCCGGCCGGAGCGGGCGATGGCGCTGGCGTTGCTGGCGCCGGTGGTGACGGTGGCCGCCTACCTGGTCAGTGAGGTGTCCAAGAGCCTGATCGAGCAGGAGCGGCCGTGCCGGGCGGTGGCGGGGGCGATGAACATCGCCGAGTGCCCGGCGGTGGGCGACTGGTCCTTCCCCAGCAACCATTCGACGATCGCGGCGGCCTCGGCGATGGCGATCGTGGTGGCCTGGCGGGCGATGGCGCCGCTGGTGCTGCCGCTGGCGGCGGTGATGGCGTTCTCGCGGGTGTTCGTGGGGGTGCACTACCCGCACGATGTGATGGCCGGGTTCCTGCTCGGTTCGGTGGTGGCGGCCGCTTTGGCGCTGGCGTTGGCGCCGCTGGTGGCGGCGCTGGTGGTGCGTTTGCGGGAGCTGCCGGTGACCGGCCCGTTTTTGGGGGGCCCTGCCGGTGCGGCGGCGCCGGGGCCGGAGAGGGCCGCAGTGGGCGTCGGACGTGAGGGCAGGGGCGTGTAAGGCCGGCGCCGTGGCGTTGTAGCTGCGGGCTATGGCAGGCGGCGGCTCGTCTTTCGGGGCGGGCCGCCGCTTGTGTGTCAGCAGGGTCGGCGGGGTCTGCGCCGTTTGGTTTCGTCGGTGCGTTCAGATGCAGTGTCTGCAGGCGGTGTCGATGCCGGGGGGCGGTGCTTGGGCGAGGTGGTCTCGGCGGCCGGTGTGCTGCCGCCGTAGCGGGATCGCGCCGCTGGTCGATTCACCGCTGTCCGCATCGTGAGGAGGGTCCATCCCGGTTTATCCGCTGAGTTTTCGCCTGCGAACCGGTGAAGGGGTGTGCCCGAGGCTGCCTCTCCCCCGCCGGCCGCATGGGGAGCGGGCCAGGTGGGGCGCCGGCGGTTGTGGCCCGTGGGGTGGCGTGGGCCGGGTTGTTCGCCGGCCACGGTGGTGGCCGCGGGCGTAGGGTGCGCCGAGAGGGTCGGTACCGCACCGCCCGGCTTCTCTCCTCTTCATGCGGCTTATGCCGGGGTGGTGTATTTCAGCGGGATTCCGCTGCCAGGCGTGCGCCCAGTCCAACGAGCAGCGCCCCACAGGCCTGTTCCAGCCGCCGCTGAACCTGCGGCCGGGTCACCAGCGGGCGCAGCGTCCCCACCAGCCACACCATCCCGAGATACCAGATCACATCGATCGCCACCCACAGCAGCGCCAAGGCCGGCAGCATCGCCGGCACCGGCGCCCCCGGGGGGATGAACTGCGGCAGGAAGGACACCACGAACACCCCGGCCTTGGGGTTGGCCGCCGCGGTCACCACTCCGGTGCGGAAGCTGCGCCACAACCGGCGTTGCGACGTGGCGGCCGGAAGACGGTCACCGCCGGGGGCGGGCGGGCGGCGGGCCCGCCAGAGGGTCTGCGCGCCCAGCCACACCAGCACCGCCGCCCCGGTGACGCGCAGAACGTCGTAGGCCAGTTCGGACACCGCCAGCAGCGCCGACAGGCCCGCGGCCGCGACCAGGGCCCATCCCAGCATTCCGGCCTCGTTGCCGGCCAGGGCCGCAATGCCCGCCGCCCGTCCCCCCAGCGCCGACTCCCGCATGATCACCACGGTGCTGGGGCCGGGGGCCATCGACACCAGCAGCGCCGCGCCGCAGAAGGCGACCAAAGCCTCCACCATTGCCCCATCGTCACCGGCAGGGACGGGCCGGGGCAATCCCCCTGCCGTCTACAGGTCCCCGCCGATGCCGCCCGGGCCGCCGGTGCCGCCCGGCTCCCCCGGCGAGGGCGAGGTCGGGGCCGGTGAGGTGGGCGAGGGGGATGAGGGCGTCGGGGAGGGAGAGGGTGTCTGGGAGGAAGGCATGGTGTCCGCAGGCGGGTCCGGGGGCGGGGCGGTCACCTGCGGGCGGCAGGCGAACAGCATGAGCATCAGCAGCGTCAGCAAGGCCAGCAGCACCGCCAGTGCCAGCACGGCCGCCGCCAGCCGCCGCGGCCCCGACGGCGCGGGCGCCCGGGGGGCGGGCGGGGCCGCCTGGGCGGCGGCGGGGCCTCCCCTGCCGGCCCAATACGGCACGAACCCCGGCCCGCGGCGCCGCCTGCCCGTCAGCGCCACCGGTTCCAAGAACCGTTCGGCCCCGGCCGGGCGGGGGCCGCCGGATGCGCCCGGCTCATAGCGCACCGCCACCCACGGGGTGGGGCCTTCCGGCTGGGCCGCCACGATGGGCGCTCCCCCATCGGCGTCCGGGCCGCCGGGGACCGCGGCCAGGATCGCCGCCTTGAACCGGTCGCGTGCGGCCGCATCATCGGCCGCGCCCTGGCGCAGCACCGCCACGGTGGCCTGCCGGCCCTGGTCGTCTTCGCCCAGGAACACGATCCCGGCAGGGGTCTCCAGCAGCCGCGCCGACAGGCGGAACGGCCCCAGCTGCGCTGGATCATCGGACGGCAGCGGCCTTGACATACCCGTCACACTAAAGCACCCGTGACGGTTTCCTCCGTCGTGCGGCGCGCAGCGGGTAGAAGAGATCACATACAGTCGACCAAGGAAGCCGGCCGGGCGCACCGGCCCGACGACGACGCACTTTGAGGTCCAAGCCCTATGACCGTGGCCGCTCATGACATCGACCAGGCAGCAGCGCTGCTGCAACGCACCGTCGCTGAGATCAAGAAGGTGATCGTCGGTCAAGAGCACATGGTCGAACGCATGGTGGTGGCGTTGCTGGCCAAGGGCCACTGCCTGCTGGAGGGGGTTCCCGGTGTCGCCAAGACACTGGCGGTGGGCACGCTGGCCCAGGTGGTGGGGGGGACGTTCGCCCGCCTGCAGTTCACTCCCGACCTGGTGCCCTCCGACATCGTCGGCACCCGCATCTACCACCCCTCCACCGAGCAGTTCGATGTGGAGCTGGGCCCGGTCTTTGTCAATTTCGTGCTGGCCGATGAGATCAACCGGGCCCCGGCCAAGGTGCAGTCGGCGCTGCTGGAGGTCATGGCCGAGCGGCAGGTGTCGCTGGCCGGGCGGACCTTTCCGCTGCCCAAGCCGTTTTTGGTGATCGCCACGCAGAACCCGATCGAGTCCGAAGGGGTCTATCCGCTGCCGGAGGCGCAGCGGGACCGGTTCTTGATGAAGGTCAACGTCTCGTATCCGGCGGCGCACGAGGAGATGCAGATCCTGCAGCGCATGAGCGTGGAGCCGCCGCAGGCCGAGCAGGTCCTGGACCCGCAACGGCTGATCGCCCTGCAGCAGACCGCCGCGCAGGTGTCGGTGCATGAGCTGGTCGCCGACTACATCGTGCGTCTGGTCATGGCCACCCGGGAACCGGCCCACTACCACCTGCCGGATCTGCGGCAGGTCATCGACATCGGGGCCAGCCCGCGGGCCACGCTGGGGCTGGTGGCCGCCGCGCGGGCCCTGGCGTTGCTGCACGGCCGTGACTTCGTGCTGCCCGATGACGTGCGCGCCGTCGCCCCCGATGTGATGGCCCACCGGATCGTGCTGACCTTCGATGCGCTGGCCGACGGAGTGGATCCCGGCGAGGTCATCGATCAGATCCTGGCCGCCGTCCCCCCGCCCCGGGTGGTGTGGAACCACGACCACACCGTCCCGGCGTGACGCCCAGCCGTCATGCACACGTCACGCACCTCACGCGGCGCCCTGGCCCGCCTGGCGCCGGAGCGGACGCTGCGGCGGCTGGAGCTTGCGGTCACGCGGCGGCTGGACGGGCTGCTGCACGGCGAGCATGTGGGGTTGCTGCCCGGGCCGGGCACCGAGCTGGCCGAGGCCCGGCTGTATCAGCCCGGCGAAGACGATGTGCGGTACATGGACTGGGCGGTGACCGCCCGCACCACCGCCCCGCATGTGCGTGACCTCATCGCCGACCATGAGCTGGAGACGTGGGCGCTGGTGGATGTGACCGCCAGCATGGACTACGGCACGGCCGCCCTGCCCAAACGGGATCTGGCGGTGGCCGCGCTGGCCGCCGTGGGGTTTTTGACCTCCCGGCTGGGGGACCGCACCGGCGCCTACCTGATGCGCGGGGACGGGTTGCGGCGCTGGCCGGCCCGCACCGGCAAGGCCGCCATCTACGCCCTGCTCGCTGACATCCTCACCGCCCCGCCCCAGCAGGCCTCAGGGCGGCCGTCGCTGGCCGAGGGCATCGCCGCCCTGGCGCGTTCCCAGACCCGCCGGGGGCTGCGCGTCATCATCACCGACTTCCTCGATCAGCCGGCCGACCCGCAGGGCCGGCCGGACTGGGAGCGGCCCTTGCGGCGCCTGGCCGCCCGTCACCAGGTGCTGGCCGTGGAGATCATCGATCCTCGTGAGCTGAGCCTGCCGGAGGTGGGGATGGTGAACGTGGCCGACCCGGAAACCGGCGCGACCTATGAGGTCTCCCTCAACCGCAAGGTCACCGACGCCTACGCCCGCGCCGCGGCCGCGCACCGCCGGGCCGTGGCGGCGGCGCTGCGCCGGGCCGGCGCCGGGCACCTGCAGTTGCGCACCGACCGTGACTGGATCACCGACATCGCTCGTTTCGCCCTGCGGCAGCGCCGCGTCGCCGGACGCGGCCACCGCACCCTCAGGGGGGCACGCCCATGACTTTTCTGTCTCCTGGCCGGCTGTGGGTTTTGGCGGTCGTTCCGCTGCTGGTGGCGGTGTATGTGCTGGTGCAGCGGCGGCGGCGCCGTTATGTGGTCCGCTTCACCAATGCGGCGCTGCTGCACCAGGTCGCGCCCCGCCGCCCGGGGTGGCGGCGGCATGTGGCGGCCGGGTTGTTCTTGGCCATGGTGACGGTGATGTGCCTGGCCTTTGCGCGTCCGGCCACGCCGGTGAAGGTGCCGCGGGAACGCGCCACGGTGATGGTCGCCATCGATGTGTCGCTGTCGATGATGGCCAAGGACGTGGCGCCCAACCGGTTCGAGGCCGCCAAGGCCGCCGCCAAGAAGTTCATCCAGGACCTGCCGGCCCGCTTCAACGTCGGGGTGGTCGCCTTCGCCGGCAGCGCCAACGTCGTGGCCACCCCCAGCGGGGACAGGGCCGCGGCCATCTCCAGCATCGACACCCTCACCCTGGCCAAGCGCACCGCCATCGGGGAGGCGGTCTTCACCAGCCTGCAGGCCATCCGGTCCTTTGACGCCCAGGCCGGCCAAGATCCCCCGCCGGCTCACATCGTGCTGCTGTCGGATGGGGACAACACCACCGGCCGGTCGGTTCCCGAGGCCATCGACGCCGCGCGCGCCGCCGACGTCCCGGTGTCGACCATCGCGTTCGGCACCCCGTATGGGACGGTGGAGATCGACGGGGAGACCACTCCGGTGGAGGTCAACAAGGTCACCTTGGCGGGGCTGGCGCAGGGCACCAACGGCAAGGCCTATGAGGCGGCCGACAACGATCAGCTGTCGCAGGTGTATGCCAACATCGGCACCTCGCTGGGGTGGCGGATCGAGCACCAGGACGTGGCCGCCCGTTTCACGGGGATCGCGTTGCTGCTGGCCCTGGCCGCCGCGGGGGCGTCCTTGGCGTGGTTTTCCCGCCTGCCGTAAAAACCGCAAGAGCCCACCCGGCCCAGGGCAGGACGCCGGCGTCCTTCATGATCCCTTCATGATCGACGGTGGCGCATCGCGGGCCGGAACGCTGATAGCGTCACCCCCCGTGGGGGAACACTACTTCACCGAACGGCCGGAGGCCGCCGGGCGCCGCCGCACCGTTCACCTCGTCCTGCCGGATGTGCACCTGCGGCTGACCACCGACCGTGGCGTGTTCTCCCCCGACCGCATCGACCCGGGCACCCGCATCCTGCTGGAGACCGTGCCCGCACCCCCCGCCGAAGGCGACCTGCTCGATGTGGGCTGCGGGTACGGGCCCATCGCCTTGGCCATGGCGCTGCGCTCCCCCCGGGCGAGGGTGTACGGCGTGGACGTCAACGAGCGGGCGCTGCAGCTGGCGCGTCTCAACGCCCGCACCGCCGGGATCGGCAACGCCAGTTTTCACCGGCCCGAGCAGATCGACCCGGCGATGCGGTTCGCCGCATTGTGGTCCAACCCGCCCATCCGCATCGGCAAGGCCGCCTTGCACGAGCTGCTGACCACCTGGCTGGCGCGGCTGCTCCCCGGCGCCACCGCCTACCTGGTCGTGCACAAACACCTGGGTTCTGACAGCCTGCACCGCTGGCTGCAGCGGCAAGGCTGGCCCACCGAACGCATCGCCTCCCGCTCGGCCTACCGCGTCCTGGCCGTCACCGCCCACCCCGATGCGCCGGCCGCGCCGTCCCGCCAGGAGAGACCATGACCCGCACTGAACAACGCCGGCAGCTGCGTCCCACCGACGTCAAACGCCTCAACCGCGCCTGGCGGCGCCGCACCCACGGCCGCCTGGGACTGATCGTCGAGTCGGTCACCCAGCCGTTCAACGTCGGTTCCATCGTGCGCACCTGCGCGGTCTTCGGAGTCGAACACCTGTGGCTGGCCGGCAACACCACACCCCCCACCCACCGCAACGCCGGGAAAACCGCCCTGGGCACCGAACGGCTCGTGCCCTGGTCCCAGGCCGGCACCCCCCAGCAGGCCGTCCGGGAAGCCCACGACCAAGGGCTGCGCGTCATCGCACTGGAGCTGGCCGGCGGGGCGATCCCGCTGCACCGGGCGCCGTTGGAGGGCGATGTGTGCCTGGCCGTCGGCGGTGAAGACCACGGCTGCTCCCCCGCCCTGCTGGAGGCCGCCGACGCCGTCGCCTACATCCCCCAAATCGGCCGGGTCGGCTCCCTCAACGTCGCCGTCGCCACGGCCATCGCCCTGGCCGAGGCCCGCCGCCGGGAATGGGCCGCCCTCGGCGAAGACCTCCCCTAAGACGGGCGTGCCCGGCTGCGCCACGGCCGCACGGCAGGCCATACTCGCTGAGATGCAGGCCGGCTACACCTTCCTCGACCATCCCGGGCCGATCCCGTTCGCCCACCGCGGCGGCGCCCGCCACGGCCTGGAAAACTCCATGCCCGCCTTCCAGTACGCCGTCGACCTGGGCTACCGCTACCTGGAGACCGACGTGCACGCCACCGCCGACGGTGTCCTGGTGGCCTTTCACGACCGGACCTTGGACCGGGTCACCGACCGGCGCGGCGCCATCGCCCGCATGACCTACGCCCAGGTCTCCCGCGCCCGCATCGCCGGAGTCGAACCCATCCCGCTGCTGGAGGACATCCTGGGCAGCTGGCCGCACGTGCGGGTCAACATCGACATCAAAGACGCCCCCGCCATCGACCCCCTGGCCCGCGTGCTGCACCGCACCCGCGCCTGGCACCGGGTGTGCATCACCTCTTTCTCCTCCCGGCGCCTGGCGGCGCTGCGGGCGCGGCTGCCGCTGTACACCGACCAGAAGGTGTGCACCGCGTTGGGGCCGCGGGGGGTGATGGCGCTGCGGGCCCGCTCGGCCGGGGGGCCGGCCGCCAAACTCGTCCGCCTGGCCGCCACCGGGGTCGCCTGCGCCCAGGTCCCCTACGGGCTGGGGCCGTTGCCTTTTGTCACCGCTTCTTTCATCGAGCAGGCCCACCGGCTGGGGTTGAAGGTGCACGCCTGGACCGTCAACCGCCGCGAGGAGATGGAACGGCTGCTGGATCTGGGCGTCGACGGCATCATGACCGACGACCTGATCACCTTGCGGGAGGTGCTGATGGCCCGAGGGCTGTGGACCCCCGCTGAGGCGTTCCGCTGAACCACGCCGCGGCTCACCAGCCCAGCCACCACAGATCCTCCGGGTAGGGGGCCAGGTAGGTCTGCGTCCCGATGTACTCATCCCCGTCGCGTTCCGCCTGGTGGCGGATCAGCGTGGCGGGCACGTCGAAAGGCACCAGCCCCACCCGGTAGGAGTCGATGGCCGCGGCCAGCACCCGCCGCCGGTGGACGTCGGTGGTGAGCATCCCCAGGCAGTGTTGCAGCGCATTGACATGCCTGCCGACGTCGGCCCGGACCGCCAGCGCCTCCTGGAACAGGCGGGTGTAGGCGGCGGTGGTCTCTTGGCGTGGCCGTCGGCTCGCCTGCGCCACGATACGGCCGGCCTGCCGGTAGCGGAGCGGGTCGTGGGCCAGCAGCTGCATCTTGTGGCCGGCGTGGAAGGCCACCAGTTCGCCGGTGCGCCAGTCGGGGCGTCCCAGCAGCTCACGCAGCCGGGCGTGGGCGAAGGCCCGTTCGGCGAAGTCCATGCCCGCCAGCGGGTCCTGCAGGTGCGCCTCATCGATCACCGGCGCCAGATGCCACACGCCCGCGACACAGACCGGCAGGCTGCGCACATCCATGCCGGCCGGGCACACATAGCCGTCGGCGTCCTCGGCAAGGAGCGGAGGCGGCGGGGAGCGGCCGTTGCGCAGTGCCCGCAGGGCCTCCTCCAGGGTCTGCTGTGTCCGCAGGTCCAGCCACACCCATTGGGCGTGGCGGCCGGGCGGACGGCCATCGGCCGGCACCGCGATACGGGGCCTGCTCATGGCCGCTCCCACCGCAGAAACGCAAGGGGGGTGAAGTCTGTAATTTCCGTCATAACACACTCTTGCCCAGCAGATTCCCCCCTAAAGTCACCCGCGCCCCCTGGGCAGGGCACGGCTTGGGCAAAGCGCACGCCCAGGTCAAGAATCGGTGTAGCGGGGGGTGCGCCGCTCCAGGAAAGAGGTGATCTGCTCGGTGTGGTCGCGGGTGTAGGAGGTCAGCACCTGGGTGCGGTTCTCCAGGTCGATACCGGCCTGCAAACTGGCGACCTCCAGCTGGCTCCAGGCCACCTCCTTGGTCATCCACACCCCCATCGGGCTGTTGGCGCAGATCAGCTCGGCGGTCTCCAACGCCGCCCGCACCACCTGGCCGTCATCGACGACCCGGTTGACCAAACCGATGCGCTCGGCCTCCTCGGCCTCCACGAACCGCCCGGTCAGCAGCAGCTCATGGGAGCGGCCGGCGCCGATCAGCCGCGGCAGCAGCCAGCTGACGCCGATGTCGCAGCCGGAAAGCCCGATGCGCACGAAAGCGGCGTTGAACTTGGCCGAGGCGGCGGCGATGCGGACATCACAAGCCAGCGCCAAGGCGAAACCACCGCCGGCGGCCGGGCCGTTGACGGCGGCGATGACCGGCTGACGCAGATTGCGCAGCTTGGGCACGAGCGCGGCGATGGCCTGCTGGACGTGCAGGCCCGCCTGCGGGCTGCGCCGCCGGGCCTCCTGCTGCGGGGAGGCGGGAGCAGTGGCCTCGCGGACGGGCGGATCGTGCAGGTCCAGCCCGGCGCAAAAAGCACGACCGGCGCCGGTGATGATGAGGACCCGGCATTCGTCGTCCACGGCGACCTCATCGAGCGCGGCGTGCAGGTCTTTGATCAGCTCGCCGGACATCGCGTTGAGCCGGTGCGGGCGGTCCAAGGTCAGCAGCCGCACACCGGGGGCGGGCCGCTCCATCCGCACCGTCTTCCCCGAAGCGGGGGTGTCGCGCAGGTAGGCGTCGCTGTCGGTCAGCATGGGCGTTCCTTCGTCAACACTTCAGGTCCGTGCTCTTTTGCGCCCAGACGGCCGGCGCCGGCCCGGGCATCGCCGAGGGCCGCCGATCAATGAGGGACCAGGCCGCCATCGGCCAGCAGGACCTGCCCGGTGACGAAACTGGCGGCATCGGAGGCCAAAAACAGCGCCGGGCCGACCATCTCATCAGGGTGCGCCATGCGCTTTTGCAGCGAGGCCTGCTCCATCAGCCGCTGAAACTCCGGCGGGTTCTTGCGGACCATGGTGGTGTCGACGGTCCCGGGGGCCAGCGCGTTGACCCGGATGCCCCGCGGGGCGAACTCAGCGGCCATGGAACGGGTGTAGGACACCATGGCGGCCTTGGCCGCCGCATACATCGACACGTTCGGGGAGAACATGAACGCCCCCGCCGAGACCACGTTGATGATCGCGGCATGCGGGCTCGCGGTCAGGTGCTCCAGCGCCCGCTGCACCAAAAAGACCGGGCCGCGGACGTTGACGTCCTGGGACTTGGCGAACGCCTCGGGAGTGAAGGAGCCCAGCGGCAGCGCCAGCGGGTTGGCCGCGTTGTTGACCAGGATGTCGATCCCGCCGAAGGTGTCGACGGTACGGCTCACCAGCGCATCCAGCGCATCCAGGTCACCCATGTGCGTGGGCACTCCCAAGGCCGCACCCCCCATGGCCTTCAGGTGCGCCTCGGTCTCGGCGCAGGCCTCGGCCTTGCGGCTGGCCACGACCACGCTCGCACCGGCGGCGACGAACCCCTCGGCGATCGCCCGTCCGATGCCCCGGGTGCCACCGGTGATGACCGCGACCCGGCCGGTCAAGTCGAACAAGGACCGCAGCTTCTCAGCGTCCACAGTCTTCCCCCCTGATCGTCCCGGATGCCGCCACGTTCTGAGACACTGTCCCAATTGCGACATAGTGTCAAGATATGGATGCGATCGACGCCGGAGGAGACTCCCTGCGGGAGCGCAAGAAGCAGCACACCTACCTGGCGGCGGCCAAGGCCGCGGTCAAGCTCGTCTCCGAACGCGGCATACGCGCCGTGCGCGTGGACGACATCTGCGAACGCGCCGGCATCAGCCGCTCAACGTTCTTCCGCTACTTCGACTCCAAGGAAAGCTGCCTCATCGCCGGCCTGCACCACGGCCGCCTGAAAGCCGTGCTGGCCGCCCTGCAGGCGCGCCCGGCCGCAGAAGACGCCTTCACCGCACTGTGCAACGCCTTCCTCGACATCACCGCCGACTGGCGCGACCACCGCCAGATGGCCCGGCTGGAGATGCGCATCCGCGCCGAGAACCCGGCCGTGCGGGCCCACTCCGACGCCGAGTACATCGCCTGGGAGGAGGCGCTGGCCCGGGCCCTGGAGCCGCGCTGCGCGAAGGCCGCCGGCGAGGCCGCAGGTCAGGTCGCCGACTCGGTGCGTCTCCTGGGGCCGCGCCTGGTCGCCGGGATCGTCTTGTGCGCGGTGCGTCTGGCCACCGAGCAGTGGGTGCGTCAAGGCGCCGCCTGCTCGCCGGCGGAGATGTACGCCCAGGCCTTCGGTGCGGTCCGCACGGTCATCGCGGCCGGGTCTTAGGCGGATGCCGCGCCGGTGAGGCAAGGCTCCGCCTGCGGTGGGCCGAGTTCGCCGGCTGATCGGTGGTCGGCTCGGAGGTGGTTGGTGTGTTTTGGTGTGGTTGTTGTGGTGGTTTTGGGGTTTGCTGTTGGTGGGGTGGCTGGGTAGTGACCCAACCGCGCACCTTTACAGCGTAGATCAGTAAGTTGGGGCGGGTGCTGAAGTTCGCCCGCTTCAGGCCCCGGCGCGCCCGCCCGGCATCCGCACGCCACCCCCCATGCGTCGGCGGCTTCACCGCTGCGACAGGCCCGGCGGGCTAAAGAGCAGGCCGCTCCCCTTCCCCGCCGCCTGCGCATCCGGGCGCGGAACGGACAGCCCGGCCGCTCCCCGATCGACACGGCTCTCCTCCGGCCCCGGTTCCCGGTGCAGGACGCAGGGAGCCTAGGCGGCGGCCGGGAGCGTGACGCGCCCCGAACCGGCAGAAGCGGCGCATTGAGAAAATCCCGCCTTCCTCGCACCGGCGCACCGGTCTTTCCGAACCAACCCGGCGCATTCTCCATCACATTGAAGCAAAAGACACGGCGTTAAAAGCCCGGGAGGAAGAAACCGAGCCGCCGTGCCGCCTTGGGAGGAATCATGCGAGCCAGGAAAACGACCATGCTCGCTCTCACCGCCGGTGCCCTGACGGCCGGGCTGGCGGCCGGTGTCGCCGCTCCCGCCACGGCCACCACGTCCGTGCTCGTCAAGCCCGGCAAGGCCCGGCCCGGCCAGAACGTCACCCTGCAGGTTCCCGAGTGCGAAACCGACGGCTTCGCCACCTCCGACGCCTTCGCCGGCAGCGCCGCGCTGGACGGGGCCGAGGAGGTCGAGGGCCGCGCCGGCCTGGCCACCATCGGCGCGCACACCCCGCCGGGCACCTACCAGATCCTGGCGCACTGCGGCGACGTCAACGCCGTCGGCCAGATCGTGGTGCTGCCCGGCACGGCCCACTCCCCCCGCCCCACCCCGCACGGCGCGGCCGACGCCGGCTTCGGCGGCGGTGCGGGCGGCGTCAACGTGGTCCTGCTGGGTGCCGGAGGCGTCCTGCTGGCGGGCGCCGCCGTCGCAAGGAGCCGACGCCGCGATGACGTCACGGCATGAAAGCACGCCCATCCGGCGGGGGCTGCAAGGCGCCCCGGTCCTCATGGCGGCACTGCTCGGCCTGGTGATGATCGCCCTGGCAGTGGGCGGACCGGCCGGGCCGCCGCAGCCGCCGGCGTGGGCGGCCGCCGCCCGCGCAGCCGACCACAGCGGCCCCCTCCTGCCCCGCTCCGCTCCCCTGCGGGTGCGCATCCCGGCCATCGGGGTGCAGGCCCCACTGGCTCACCTGGGGCTGAATCCCGACGCCTCGCTCCAGGTCCCCCCGGCCGGCCGGCCCGACCTGGCCGGCTGGTACCGGGGCGGGCCCGCCCCCGGGGAACGCGGCCCCGCCGTGATCGTGGGCCATGTGGACTCCCCGCGCGGGCCTGCGGTCTTCTACGACCTGGGCCGGCTGCGGCCCCACGACCGCATCGAGGTCGACCGGGCCGACGGCCGGGTGGCCGTATTCACCGTCGAATCGATCGAACGGGTCCCCAAGGAGCGTTTCCCGACCGAGCGGGTCTACGGTCCCCTCGACCACGCCGGGCTGAGACTGATCACCTGCGGTGGCCGTTTCGACCGGGCCCGGCGCGGTTACCGAGACAACGTCATCGTCTACGCCCACCAGACCGCGGTTCGCTGAAAAACCCCTGCGGCCGCGGTCACGGCGTGCCCTCCCTCGCGGCGCCGTGGAAAAAGACAGGCCGAGGCCGTGGGATGAACAACGGCCCGCGCAAACACCCCGGAGATCGAAGCGGGCATTACGAACCGACCTACGGGCGCGTCCGGAACTTGCTATTTGCTTAACTCTTATTGCTTTCCATCTCAACTGATCGAATTTACGCTGGCGCCGTCCCACGGTCACCCCCGCCGTTGGAGGCCGCCTTGCGAAGGAGACCCCTGCCCGCCCTGCTCGGCCTGTGCGTCCTGCTGCTGAGCGCGTTCGCCGCCACCGGCGCCTCGGCCCGAACGGCCGCGCCCCACGACACCCGCGCCTACGACGTCACCGGGGTGCGGAACGCCGCCGACCGCACCCGGATCGCCCGCACCGGCGCGGCGATCGACGAGGTGCACGGACGGCACCTGGTCATCACCGCCACCGAACGGGAGGCGGCGAAGGTGCGGCGGCTCGGCTTCACCGTCACCCGCCTGCCCCAGGAGACGGCCCCCGACCGGGTCACCGCCCTGGACTTCCCGCCCGCCGACTCCGGCTACCACAACTTCGCCGAGCTGACCGCGCTGGTGGACCAGGTGGCCGCCGACCACCCGGCCATCGTCCGCAAGTACGTGATCGGCCGGTCCTACCAGGGCCGCGCCATCATGGCCGTCAAGATCAGCGACAACGCCGGCGTGGACGAGGCCGAACCGGAGGTCTTGTTCACCCACCACCAGCACGCCCGCGAGCACCTGACCGTGGAGATGGCGGTCTACCTGCTCAAGGAACTGACCGAGGGCTACGGCGGCGACCCGCGCATCACCGGCCTGGTCAACAGCCGGGAGATCTGGATCCTGCCGGACCTCAACCCCGACGGCGGCGAATACGACATCGCCACCGGCTCCTACCGGTCCTGGCGCAAGAACCGCCAGCCCACCCCCGGCTCCAGCGCCGTGGGCACGGACCTCAACCGCAACTGGGCCTACCGGTGGGGCTGCTGCGGCGGGTCCTCCGCCGGCCCCTCCAGCGCCACCTACCGCGGCCCGTCGGCCGAGTCCGCCCCCGAGGTGCGCGCGGTGGCCGACTTCGTGCGCAGCCGGGTGATCGGCGGACGCCAGCAGATCAAAGCGGCCATCGACTTCCACACCTACAGCGAACTGATCCTGTGGCCGTACGGGTACACCTACGCCGACACCGCGCCCGGCCTGACCCAAGACGACCGCAACGCGCTGGCCGCCCTCGGCCAGAGCATGGCCGCCACCAACGGCTACACCCCCCAGCAGGCCAGCGACCTGTACATCACCGACGGGTCGATCAACGACTGGCTGTGGGGCAACTACAAGATCTTCAGCTACACCTTCGAGATGTACCCGCGTTCCGCCGGCCCGGGCTTCTACCCGCCGGTTGAGGTCATCGCACGGGAGACCTCCCGCAACCGTGAGGCGGTGCTGCGGCTGCTGGAGTACGCCGACTGCGTCTACCGCCTCATCGGCAAGCCCACGCTCTGCGCGGCCTGACGGCCCGCATGCCCCGGCCCGGTCCGCACCGCGGCGGCCTGAACGCGCCGTGAGCGGGCATGCCGCCCAAGAGACTCGTCCGGTGCACCGTTCCCGCAGGTCGCATGCGGGAGGCGGCGCCGCCGGGGGCGGCGTGCGGCCCGCGGCGTCACGGCCGTGAAGACCGTCCGCGCTCCCGTCCCGGTGAGCAGGCCCGGTTCACGCCAGTTGATCTGGGCCGTTTGCCCGCAGGCAACCGCCGCGGCGTGGCAGCCTCATGGGTGTGACGTCCAACAACGGAACGACCGCCCAGACGGTGATGGGCAGGCCCCGGGTGACCTCGCGGGCCACGCTGGAGGCACGGGCCTTTGAGCTGTTCGCCCGCAAGGGGTTCGAGGAGACCACGGTCGATGACATCGCGGCGGCGGCCGGCATCGGGCGGCGGACGTTCTTTCGGTACTGCGCCTCCAAAAACGACCTGGTGTGGGGGGATTTCGAAGGGCACCTGCTGAAGCTGCGCCGGCTGCTGGAGGAGGCCGACCCGGCGCTGCCGACGATGGAGGTGCTGCGCCGGGCCGTGGTGGAGTTCAACCGGTTCGACCCGCGGGATGTGCCCTGGCACCGGCAGCGCATGGAGCTCATCTTGAAGGTGCCGACGCTGCAGGCCGATGCGACGTTGCGGTACGCCTCCTGGCGGGCGGTGATCGCCGAGTTCGTGGCCTCCCGCACCGGGCTGCCGCCGTCGGCGATGACGCCCCGCCTGGCCGGTCACGTGCTGCTGGCGGCCGCGGTGGCCGCCTATGAGCACTGGCTGTCGGGGGACGGGGACGCCGAGCTGGCCGAGCTGCTGGACAAGGCGATCCGGCGGGTGAGCGCCGGGCTGTCGGCGGCGCTGCAGGCCCCCGGCGGCTAGGCGGGCTGCTCGTCGATGGCGCCCGCGATGAGCTCACCGATCAGCACGGCCGTGGCGGCGGGGCCGCGCAGCGGCGCGGTCGGCAGGATCGAGGTGTCGGCGACGCGCAGCCCGTGCACCCCGATGACCCGGCCGCAGGAGTCGACGGCGGCGGACGGGTCGCCGGCCGGGCCCATGGGCACGGTGCCGCAGGCGTGCTGGGCGGTGCCCAGGCGGGCGCGGATCCACGCATCCAGCAGGCGGTCGTCCGCCAAAGTCGCCGCATCCAGGTCCACCGGGCCGGCGCACACCCGGCCGAAGGCGTCGGTGGCCAGCACGGCGGCGCTCGCCCGCACCGCCTGGCGCAGCCGGCGCCGGTCCTCGCCGGTGCGCAGGTAGCCGTAGTCGATGCGGGGAGGTGTGGCGGGGTCGGGGGAGACGGTGCGCAGCCGTCCGGTGGCGCGGGGGGTGTTGACCGCGACCAAAAAGGCCAGGGGCGCATCGGGGGGCGCCGGTCTCCCGCTGGTCAGGGCGGGGAGCGGGACCAGGGATTGCAGGATTTCCACATCGCCTTCGGTTCCGGCGTCGCCGGAGGGCAGGTGCAGGACGCCGCCGAGCCACGAGCCGCGGGGGGCGCCCAGGTGGCGGCGGGGATGCCACTGGACCGTCACCTGGGGGTGGTCGCTGAGCGTGCCGCCGACGGCCGGCAGGTCGCAGACCACGGGGATGCCGGCCCGCTCCAGCTCGGCCGCCGGTCCGATGCCCGACAGGTGCAGCAGATGGGGTGAGCCGAAGGAGCCGGCGCACAGCACGACCTGCCCGGCCTCGATCAGGCCGTCTGCGGTGATCACCCCGATGGCGCGGCCGCGGCGGACGGCCACCGAGTGCACCGGGCTGTCGCCGCGGACGGTGAGGTTGGGCCGGTGCAGGGCGCCCAGCAGGCAGGCCAGGGCGGTGTTGATGCGCCGTCCGCCGCGGACGTTGCAGGGCACCGGGCCGAAGCCGGGGGGCAGGCAGGCGTTCTTGTCCGTCTCCTCGGGGTGGCCCAGTTCACCGGCGGCGGCCCGGAACGCGGCGGCGGCCGGGTGGTCCAGCCGGGTGCGGTGCACCGGGATGGGGCCGCGGTCGCCGTGCAGGGGGGTGGCGCCGTAGTCCAGGTCGTTTTCCAGGGCGCGCCACAGCGGCAGCACCCGCTCATGGCTCCAGCGGTCATCGCCGGCCCGTGCCGCCCAGCGGGTGAAGTCGGCGCGCCGGGCCCGGATGAAGTAGCCGCCGTTGACGGTGGTGGAGCCGCCGAGGATGCGGCCGCGGGGGGCGGCATAGGGCAGGCCGGGCGCCAGGCGGGCCGGGTAGCGGCGGACGGCCGGGTGCGCCGGTTGCGCGCCGGGCACCCGCCGGGCGTCCAGCAGTTCGTCGGGAAAGCCGGTGAGCGGGGCCGGTCCGGCCTCCAGCAGCAGCACCGTGCGGGAGGGGTCTTCGCTGAGCCGGGCCGCCAGGGCGGCTCCGCTGCCGCCGGCTCCGACCACCAGGACGTCGGGGCGGTTCACCGGGCGGCCACGGGAGGAAGCCACTTTTGACACTCGATGCATCTTCCTTTTGGCACTCGATGTCTTTAGTATCGCCTCTGCGGCCTGGACGTGTCCCAGGCCACGCTTCCCTGTGGTCCCCGACGTCACCAGGAGACGACCATGGACAACCTGCGCACCACCGACGGCGCCGCCGAGGAGCAGACCGCCCTGACCGAGGAGGCCGCCGTCGAATCGCTGATCGAAGAGGTCTCCATCGACGGCATGTGCGGCGTCTACTGACCCGGATGCCCGCCATCGACCTGGACCGCGCCTGGGACCTGCACCCGCAGGTCTCGGTGCGGCCCGAACCCTTCGGGGCGCTGCTGTACCACTTCGGGACCCGCAAACTGTCGTTCCTGAAAGACCGGCGGCTGCTTGCGGTCCTGCAGGCCCTGGCACAGGCGCCCACCGCCCGGGCCGCCTGCACGGCGGCCGGGGTGGACGCCGGCGACCTGCCCGCCTACCGCGCCGCGCTCGGCGCGCTGGCCGACTCGTCCATGCTCGTGGAGAGGACCCCATGACCATCACCCCGCCGCAGCAGCGGGCGGCGCCGGCGACCGCAACGCGCCTGGTCGACCTGTTCCAATACGGCCTCGACGCGCCGATCTGCCTGACCTGGGAGCTGACCTACGCCTGCAACCTGGCCTGCGCGCACTGCCTGTCCAGCTCCGGCCGGCGCGACCCGCGCGAGCTGAGCACCGCAGAATGCAAGGCCGTCATCGACGAGCTGGAGGCCCTGCAGGTCTTCTACGTCAACATCGGCGGCGGGGAACCCACCGTCCGCTCCGACTTTTGGGAACTGGTGGACTACGCCACCGCCCACCACGTGGGCGTGAAGTTCTCCACCAACGGAGTGCGCATCACCCCCCAGGTGGCCCGGCGCCTGGCCGCCAACGACTACGTCGATGTGCAGATCTCCCTGGACGGCGCCACCGCCGAGGTCAACGACGCGCTGCGCGGACCCGGCTCGTATGAGATGGCCATGCGCGCCATGCGCAACCTCGCCGACGCCGGGATGCGCAACTTCAAACTGTCGGTGGTGTGCACCCGGCACAACATCCCGCAGATCGACGCCTTCAAGCAGATCGCCGACACCTACGGCGCCCAGCTGCGGCTGACCCGGCTGCGCCCCTCCGGCCGCGGCGCCGACGTGTGGGACGAACTGCACCCCACCCCCGACCAGCAGCGGCAGCTGTACGAATGGCTACTCGCCCACGGCGAGGAGGTGCTGACCGGGGACTCCTTCTTCCACCTGTCGGCCTACGGGCAGACCCTTCCCGGGCTCAACCTCTGCGGCGCCGGGCGGGTGGTGTGCCTGATCGACCCGGTCGGCGACGTCTACGCCTGCCCGTTCGCCATCCACGAGGAGTTCCTGGCCGGCAACGTGCGCCAGCCGGGGGGCTTTGCCAAGGTGTGGCGGGAATCGCCGCTGTTCGCCCGGCTGCGCAAGCCGCAGCACGGCGGGGCCTGCGCCTCCTGCTCCTGCTACGACGCCTGCAAGGGCGGCTGCATGGCCGCCAAGTTCTTCACCGGGCTGCCGCTGGACGGCCCCGACCCCGAATGCGTCCACGGACACGGGGAGAAACTGCTCGCCCGGCGTCCCGGGGACCGCTCCGGCATCCCCCGGCCCTCGGTGGACCACTCCCGCCGCGGGCCGGTCCCGGTCAAGCTCACCCGCCGCCGCCCCGACCGGCCGCCGGTCAGCGCGTGCGATGAGAACCCGCTGGCAGGGCTGCGGCTTCCCTGACCCCACCATCCACCCCGGGCGGCGGGCGGCCCGCGTGCGGCCGCCCGCCGCCCTCGGCGAGGAGACACCCCATGCCCTTGAAAAACCCCTGGTTCGAGACCGTCGCCGAAGCCCAGCGCAGAGCCAAAAAACGCCTGCCGTACATGGTCTATGGCGCTTTGCTGGCCGGCTCTGAACGCGGCCGGACCGTCCAGGACAACACCGACGCCTTCGGGGAGCTGGGGTTCGCCCCCCGCGTCGTCGGCCACCACGCCCAGCGGGACCTGTCGACCACGGTGATGGGCGTGCCGACCTCCATGCCCGTGGTGATCTCCCCCACCGGCGTGCAGGCCGTCCACCCCGACGGGGAGGTGGCCGTGGCGCGGGCGGCGGCCAACCGGGGCGTCATCATGGGGCTCAGCTCGTTCGCCAGCAAACCCATCGAGCAGGTCGTCGAGGCCAACCCCAACGTCTTCTTCCAGATGTACTGGAGCGGCGACCGCGACGCGATCCTGCAGCGCATGGAACGCGCCCGCAACGCCGGCGCCAAAGGGCTGATCGTCACCCTCGACTGGTCCTTTTCCATGGGGCGGGACTGGGGCAGCCCCACCATCCCCGAAAAACTCGACGTCAAGACCATGGTGAAGCTGGCGCCGGTGGCGCTCAGCCGCCCCGGCTGGCTGTGGCGGTTCCTCAAGGCCCGCACCCTGCCGGACCTGACCGTCCCCAACCTGCAGCCCCCCGGCGGGCAGGCCCCCACCTTCTTCGGCGCCTACGGGGAGTGGATGCAGACCCCTCCGCCCACCTGGGACGACGTCAAGTGGCTGCGCGAGGAGTGGGGCGGGCCGTTCATGCTCAAGGGCGTCACCCGCGTCGACGACGCCAAACGGGCCGTCGACATCGGCGTCACCGCCCTGTCGGTGTCCAACCACGGCGGCAACAACCTCGACACCACCCCCGCCACCATCCGGCTGCTGCCGGCCATCGCCGAGGCGGTCGGCGACCAGGTGGAGGTGCTGCTGGACGGCGGGGTGCGCCGCGGCGGGGATGTGGCCAAGGCGCTGGCCCTGGGCGCCCGCGCGGTGCTGATCGGCCGCGCCTACCTGTGGGGGCTGGCCGCCAACGGGCAGGCCGGGGTGGAGAACGTGCTGGACATCCTGCGCAGCGGCCTGGACTCGGCCGTGCTCGGGCTGGGCCGCTCCTCGGTGCACGAGCTGGCCCCCGACGACCTGGTCATCCCGCCCGGCTTCCGGCTGGCCCCGGGCGCCTCCTGACATGCCCGGCGGCCTGGACTCGGCCGTCTGGCCGGCCGTGCCGGCCGGCGCCCCGGTGCTGGTGCCCGTCGGCTCCACCGAGCAGCACGGGCCGCACCTGCCGCTGGGCACCGACGGCCTCATCGCCCGGGCCGTCGCCGAACGCGCCGCCGCCGCGCTGGACGGCCCGCCGCTGGTGGCGCCGGTGATCGCCTATGGGGCCAGCGGCGAGCACGCCGGTTTCCCCGGCACCGTCTCCATCGGGCACCGGGCGCTGGAGGCGATGCTGGTGGAGATCGTGCGGTCGCTGGCGCTGTGGGCCGGCCGGATCGTCTTCGTCAACGGCCACGGCGGCAACACCCCCGCCCTGGACGCCGCCGTGGGCCGGATGCGCGCCGAAGGGCACCAGGTGGCCTGGGCCGGCTGCGGCGTCCCCGGCGGGGATGCGCACGCCGGGCACACCGAGACCTCGGTGATGCTGCACCTGGCCCCGCACCTGGTCCGCCCGTTCGGCCACGTCAGCGGCGACGCCCGCCCGCTGGCGGAGATCATGCCCGAGCTGGTGGCGCGCGGCGTGCGCGCACTGTCCCCCTCCGGGGTGCTGGGGGACCCGGCCGGTGCCTCGGCCGAGCACGGCCGCGCCCTGGTGGCCGCCATGGTCGCCTCCCTCATCCGCCGCATCGAAGGCTGGCGGGTCGATGAGCGGGGACGGCTCGCCGACCCCGGCCGGTCCTGACCGGGAACCGCGACAGCGAGGTGGCCCCATTGTCTGCACCGCACCGTCCCGGCACCGCACCGAGCGGGCGCCGGGCCGCGCTGCCGGCGGACCTGCCCGTCGCCTTGGACGAGGGCACGTCCCTGTGGTCGGGGGGACGGGTGGCCACCGGCGGCGCCCCCTGGAAGGTCGTGCGGCTCGGCGAGGCCGCCGGGCCGCACCTGGCGGCGCTGCGCCGGGCCGGGCCGCGCGGCCTGGCCGACTCCTCGGCCATCGGGCGGGCGCTGGCCCGGCAGCTGGTGGACCACGGCATGGCCCATCCGGTGCCGCCGCCGCGGCCCGGCCCGCACCCGGTGACGGTGGTGATCCCGGCCTACGGGCGGGCCGCCGACCTGGAACGCACCCTGGCGGCGGTCGAGGGCCTGCCGGTGATCGTCGTGGACGACTGCTCCCCCGACCCGGAGCCGCTGCGCCGCGCCGCCGCCGCCCACGGCGCCCGCCTGGTGCGGCATTCGGCCAACCGCGGCCCGGCCGCCGCCCGCAACACCGGCGCCCGCCTGGCCGGCACCCCCTTCGTCGCCTTCGTGGACTCCGACTGCCGGCCGGAACGCGGCTGGCTGGACGTCCTCATGCCGTACTTCGACGACCCGAAGGTCGCGGCCGTGGCGCCGCGCGTGGTGGCCGACGGCGGCGGGCCCGGCGTGCTGGCCCGCTATGAGGCCGTCCGCTCCGCCCTCGACATGGGCGCACGCCAGGCTTTGGTGCGGCCCGGCGCCAGGCTCGGTTTCGTGCCCACCGCCACCTTGCTGGTGCGCACCCGGGTGCTGCGCCATGTGGGCTTCGATGAGCGGCTGCGGCTGGGGGAGGATGTCGACTTCGTCTGGCGGCTGGCCGACCTGGGCTGGCATGTGCGTTACCAGCCGCAGGTCCGCGTGGCGCACACCCCCAGGCTGCGCCCGTCGGCGTGGGCCCGCCGCCGCCATGAGTACGGCACGTCCGCGGCGGCGCTGGCCCAGCGTCATCCCGGGCGGCTGGTGCCCGCCCGTCCCTCCGCCTGGAACCTGGCCGTCTTGGCCTGCCTGGCCGCAGGGCACCCGGTGCCCGCCGCCGCCTGCGCCGCCGCCGCCACGGCGCTGCTGGCCCGCCGCCTGGGCGGCCTGCCCGGCCGGTGGGGGCTGAGCGCGGCGATCGTCGGCAAGGGGGTGCTGGCCGATGCCGCCGCCCTCGGGCATGCGCTGCGCCGCGAATGGTGGCCGCTGGGGCTGGCGTGCCTGGCCGCCGGCGGGCGCCGCCGCACCGCCCGCGCCGCGGCGGCGGCCATGCTGGCCCCCATCGCGCTGGAATGGGTCACCGGCCGTCCCGCCGTCGATCCGCTCCGCTATGCCGTTCTTCGGCTCGCCGAGGACGTCGCCTACGGCTCCGGCGTCACCGCATCCGCCCTCCGGCACCGTTCCTGGGAGCCTTTGCTGCCGCGGCCCCGCCTGCCCCGCCTCGCCCAGCGCCCCGCCCGGTGAGCACCGGTTCCCCTCCCGCCGGGGGCCGGGTGGTTTCGGCCGTCGTCAGCGGACCAGGGACAGCCGGGTGGGGGCCAGGCCGAGTTCGATCCGCCGGCCCCACGACAGCACCAGCCGGTCGGATTCGATGCCGTCGCCGAAGGCGACCAGGCCGTCGCTTTCGCAGACCACGGTCAGGGTCTGGCCGTCTTCCAGCAGCCCTTGCGTGCAGGAGGCGCCGGTGGCCGGGGACGGCCACGCCTCGCGCACGAACCAGGCCAGCGACGGCTCGGCGGGGCCGGGCAGGGGCAGCGGGCTGTGGCGTTCCAGCCAGATCGACCGGCACCAGCCGCCGGCGCCGGTGCCGGTGGCCACCAGCACGCCTGAGGAGGACTGCCGCTCGGTTCTGCCGTCGTGGCAGGTGAGCCGGTAGCGCGCCGACTGGTGGCTGGGATGGCCGACGAACACCTCATTGAGCGCGGTCAGCTCCTCGCCGTCGTCGGTGACCGCCCGCACCATCGTGCGTTCTTCGGTGGCGGCGGTGCCGGCCGCCACCGCGTGCAAAAGGTCGGCGCACGCCTCGACCGGGTGGGGCACCAGCGCGCCCACGTTGCGTTCCGGGTCGGGGTTCAGCCCGATGACCGGCTGGCCGCTGAGGTATTTGGCGACGTTGGCGACCAGGCCGTCTTGGCCGACGACCACCACGATGTCGTCGGGGGCGAACAGGAAGCGGTCCAGATCGGCCCGTTCCACCAGGCCGCGCCGCCACGACAGCGGGATCGCCGCCGTCACCTGGGCCAGCGCCGCACCGATGGCGGCGTGCGCGGCGGCGATGGGGGCGATGTCGCGGCCGCGGCAGCGCAGGAAGAACTCCGCCTGGCCGCGGCTGCCGTGCCTGGCCAGCAGTTCCTCGTACTCGGTGCGGCGGTGCACCACCACCGCGCGCGGCGCGAGCGTCACCTCTCCTCCCGGGGGGCGCTCAGGCGGGCCAGCGCCCCGGTCACCATGTCGGGGGTGAGGTTGAGCTGGCCGATCTGCGGCAGGCGCGCGGCCAGGGCCTGGGCGGCCAGCGCCAGCAGCACCGCCGGGTCCGCGTCCCGGTAGACGGCCAGGCGGGCGGCCTCGGCCTCGGCTTCGGCGGCGCCCATCACCTGCCGGTTCTCGGCCTGGGTGGCGGCCCGCAGCCGGTCCCGCTCGGCTTGTGCCTGCGCCTCGATCCAGGCCGCGGCGGCGGCCTCCTCGGCGCGGCGGCGTTCGTTCTGCCCGCGCCGGGCCACCAGTTGCTCTTCGCGCAGCGCCAGCTCGATCTGGTTTTGCATCTCGTTTTCGGCGATGGCGCGTTCGCGTTCCACCGCGGCGGCGCGCCGCTCATAGGTGGCGCGGTCGGCCTCTTGCTGGACCTGTTCGCGGGCGGGGGTCTGCAGGGCCCGTTCCACCTCGGCCTCGGGGCGCACGGCCACCACGCGCACGCCGACGATCGTCACGCCGATGTCGGACAGGCGGGAGTCGCCGGCCAGTCCCGTGCCGATGGTCTCGCGGAAGGCCGCCGGGCCGGAGGTGACGGCCTCCCGCAGCGTCATCTGGGCGGCCAGGGTGAGCGCGTGCTGCTGGGCGGTTTCGGTGAGGGTGGTCGCCAGCTGGTCCAGCGGGGCCGACCGCCAGGCGCCGGTGTCGGGGTTGATGGCGAAGTCCAGCCGCCGGGCGGCCAGCGCCGGTTCCGCGATCCGGTAGGTCACCGTGGCCTGGACGCTGATGTCCTGGTAGTCGCGGGTGCGGGCGTGGAAGAGCATCGGCAGCTCCCGGTCGTCCACGGGGACTTCGCTGATGACCGCCGACAGGGGGTGGAACCAAAAGGAGATTCCCACGCCTTCGTGGACCGGTTCGCCGCGCCGCAGGTGCCGCACGTAGGTGGTGGGGGTGCCGCGCAGGTGCCGCAGCAGTGGCCGCCGCTGGATGTCCGCCATGACCGCCTCCCTTGTTGTCGTCAGGACGACGATAAGGGAGAAGCCAAGTCATTCTCAAGTTGAGAATGACTTCGATCCGGTAACACCTCAAGGGCTTGCGGCCGGCCCGGCCGCCGCACTCAGGTGATGGGCGCCTCCCAGGCGGCCCGCCAGGTGACCGGCCCCACCACCCCGTCGACGGCCAGGCCCTTTTCCGCCTGGAAGGCCCGGCAGACGCGCTCGGAGGCCGGGCCGTACCAGCCGTCTGCGGCGATGCGCCAGCCCCGTTCCCTCATGCGGGCCTGCCAGCGGCGCACATCCTGCCCGTGCATCATCGGCGGCTGCCGCAGATAGCGGCCCGGCCAGGCGGGCGCCCCGGAGGCGGGCGGTGCCGCGGCGCCCAGGGCGAGGGCGCGCAATTCGGCCAGCGAGCCGCGGAAGGCGTCGGCGTCACAGCGGCCCGCGATGCCCGGCACGGTCGCCGAGCTGGAAAACTGCAGGATGCTGATCGGCTCCCCGCCGTGCGGCTCCCACCACGACTGCGGGACCTTGGCATACAGCTCCTCGGGGCCGCCGGTGCCGTTGACGTAGCGGGACTGCCAGATGGTGTCGAAGAACGACAGGTCCGGCCGGCCGATCTGGTCCCAGTACCAGCGGGGGAAGTAGCCGATCACGCGGTGGCCGCCCGACAGCCGCCGGTACTCCTCCACCCACGCGCGCGCCTGCGCGACGGTCGGGCGGGATGAGCCGGACGGCTCGACATCGAGCGCGACCGCGAAAGCGCTCAGATCCCCGGCCTGGCGGTGAAAGTGCCGGGCCTGGGCGGCCGCATCGGAGTCGGCGCGCAGGAAGTGGTAGGCGCCCGGCACGAAGCCCTCCAGGGCGAGCATCCCGGCGCGGTTGTGCGCCCAGGTGGGGTTGGTGTAGCCGGTGCCCTCGGTGACCTTGCTGAACGCGAAGCGGATGCCCGCGCCGCGCACCTTCTTCCAGTCCGGGGTGCCCTGGTAGCTGGCCACGTCCACGCCGAACAGCATCGCCGTCTCCTCACCTAGCGCGATGGCCCGGCTGCACGTCACTGGCTGTCGGATCCGATTGTCCGCGCCCGGCAGCCGGCCGTGCACTGGCCCCGCCGTGCCTTTTTGCTCTCCTTGTGCGCTCTCCTCGGCGCCGTCGGAGAGAGGCTGCCAGGGCAGGTGAGGCGGCGCCACCGGGGAGCGCCCATGGACACACCGAAGGCCGGGTGGGCGCTCCCCGGTGGCGGGTCAGGCGAAGGCGCGATGGTGGGCCAGCGCCCGGTGGGGGTCGGCCGCCGGGTGCTCCCAGTGCGGGTCGGTGTGGACGGTGACGGCCGTCAGGCGGGGGACGGCGTGCAGCAGGGCGTGCTCGGCCGCGACGGCGACCCGATGGGCCTTGTGCACCGGCCAGGCGGCGTCGACGACGATGGCGACCTCGGCGCGCAGCCGGTGGCCGATCCAGCGCATCCGCAGCTCCCCCACATCCAGCACGCCCTCCACCGCCCGCAGGGCCTCTTCGGCCCGGTCCACCAGGGCGGGGTCCACCGCGTCCATCAAACGCTCCAGGACCTGCCGGGCGGCGTCCTTGAGCACCAGCGCGATCGCCCCGGTGATCAGCAGCCCGACCAGCGGGTCGGCCGGCGGCCACCCCAGGGCGGCGCCGCCGGCGCCCAGCAGAACGGCCAGCGAGGTCAGGCCGTCGGTGCGGGCGTGCAGGCCGTCGGCCACCAGCGCGGCCGAACCGATCCTGCGGCCGGTGCGGATGCGGTAGCGGGCGACCCACTCGTTGCCGGCGAAACCGATGACGGCCGCGGCCGCCACCGCCGGCAGGTGCTCCAGGTCGCGGGGGTCCACCAGCCGGTGCGCCGCGGCATAGGCGGTGGCCGCGGCGGAGGCGGCGATGGTGCAGACGATCAGGACGCCGGCCACGTCCTCGGCGCGGCCGAAACCGTAGGTGAAGCGGCGGCTGGCCGCCCGCCGGCCCAGCAGGAACGCCACCGCCAGCGGCAGCGCGGTCAGCGCGTCGGCGGCGTTGTGCACGGTGTCCCCCAGCAGCGCCACCGACCCGGTGACGGCGACGACGGCCGCCTGCGCGGCCGCCGTGACGCCCAGCACGGCCAGTGAGATCCACAGGGCGCGCAGGCCTTCGGCGGAAGACTCCAGCGCCGCATCGACCCGCTCGGCCGTCTCGTGGGAGTGGGGCTTGAGCAGGTGCGCCGCGCGGTGCCGCAGCCGGTCCCACCGGCCGGTGGGGCCGGCTGGGGCGTGGGTGTGGTCGTGTGCGTCCGCCCGGTGCGGTTCGGGTTCGTCGCTCATGGCGAGCCGCTCCCTTCGTGTGGGGGTGGCCAAGACCTGCCGGGGCGGATCGGCCCGGCTGGATCTGCCCGGCGGACGACCCCCATTATGTGCGTATGAACGCACGCATGCATCTATCAGGTGCGCATGACTCGCAGGTGCACGACGATGGCGAACGCCTGGCGGCGGCGGCCGAGATCTTGAGCCTGCTGGCCGACCGGACCCGCCTGGCGCTGCTGCGGCGGCTCTCCCTCGGGGAGGCCGACGTGACGACCCTCACCCGGGCATGCGGCGTCGCCCGCCCGGCGGTCAGCCAGCACCTGGCCCGGTTGCGCCTGGCCGGGCTGGTCACCACCCGCAAAGAAGGCCGCCGCGTCGTCTACGCCCTGCGGCACGGGCACCTGCGCCGCCTGATCGACGAGGCGCTGAACGCCGCCGACCACCGGCTCGGCGGCCTGCCCGACCACACCTGATGAGGCCCGGCGGCAGGCCGCGATTTATCGCCTTGCCTCCGCCGCCCACTGCTCCCCACCCTTGAGGGCATGCATCTGGTGCACCTGGGGCTGCCCGTTCACGACGCGTCACGCAGCCTGCGCTTCTATGAGACCTATTTCGGCTTCGACCCGGCCACCGCGCAGCGGTATGAGGACGGCACGATCATCGTCCGCAACGGCGACGGGTTCGATCTGGCCCTGCACGGCGGGCAGCGCGTCGGGCCGCCGCCGCCTTTTTTGCACTTCGGTTTCCGCTTCGCAGATCCCGCCGAGGTGCGCGCCCTGCTCGCCCGGCTGCAGGCGGACGGGGTGGAGATCATCGAGCGGTACGACGAGCCGGCCTATGTGGCGTTCAAATGCGCCGACCCCGACGGTCACCGGGTCGAGGCGTACTGGGAGCCGCCCCCGCAGAGCCCGTCCTGACCGGGCCGCGGCGCCGGCCGCCCGCCGGGGGGCACGGGGATGCGAAGGGACGCCGAAAGGTCACCGGGAAAGTCGCCATTGTCGGGGATCTTGCGGCGGGTGCGGCGAAAGCGCGCAAACCGCAGGGTTGGGCGGCCCTTCTGGCGGGAATCTTGTCACGGTATCCAGCGTTGGTCGACATAGGACCGCAAGCCGTCTGGGAGGCACGTGACGATGGCCGAGCGCGCACTTCGCGGCACCCGACTCGGAGCGACCAGCTACGAGAACGATCGCAACACCGATCTGGCCCCGCGCAAGACCGTGGACTACACCTGTCCCAAGGGCCACCGGTTCACCGTGACGCTCGCCGCTGAGGCCGAGGTGCCGATGACCTGGGAATGCCGCAACTGCGGGACGACCGCGCTGCGGGTGAACGGAGAAGCCCCCCAGCCCAAGCCGACCAAGGCCCCCCGCACCCACTGGGACATGCTCATGGAGCGGCGCACGATCGAGGACCTGGAGGAGGTCTTGGCCGAGCGTCTGGCGATCCTGCGTGCCCAGCGGAAGAAGAGCGCATAACCGTTGATCTTTTCCGTCCGGGCCCGCACCGCGACGCCGGTGCGGGCCCGGCGGCGTTTTCCAGGCCCCCAAGGCGCCCCCGGGGGGCGGGCGTCAGTCGTCGACGATCTCCCCGCGGATGACGGTCGCGGTGGGCGGAGGACCCTCTGCCCGGCCGGCGGCGGGCGGGGGGAACGGCCCGGCGGCGGCGCGGCGTTCGGCTGCGCGCAGCCGGTGGGCGGCGTAGCGGGCCAGCAGCCGCCCGGCCGCAGGGCGGGTGAAGGGCAGCACGAACACCAGGCCGAGCAGGTCGGTGAGGAAACCGGGGATCAGCAGCAGCACCCCGCCGATCAGCAGCAGCGCGGCATCGGCCAGGTGACGGCCCGGCGGCACGCCCTGCTGCAGGGCCTGCTGCAGGACCCGTCCGGCGCGACGGCCCTGGCCGCGCACGATCTGCGCCCCCGCCACGGTCGCCGCCAGCAGCAGCGCGGCGGTCGGCAGTCCCCCGATCACCTCGCCCACGCGGACGACGGTGTAAAGCTCCGCGGCGGGCAGCAGCAGAAGCGCAAGGAACATCAACAGCGGCGGCATGGCATCCGGTTTTGCGGTCGGCGGCAAGGGTCTGCTGGGATAACGCCGCGGCGGCCGGGTTCGTTCCGGCACTCCGGGGCCTTCAGGGGTTCTTGCGGACGCGTTCCAGGCGGCTCTGCAACCCCCAGCGGGTGATCTTCCACATCGCCTCGGCCATGATGTCGCGGCTCATCTTGCTGGTGCCGTGCTCGCGTTCGATGAAGGTGATGGGGACTTCCTTGACCCGCAGCCCGGCGCGCAGCACCCGCACCGCCAGATCGATCTGAAAGCAGTAGCCGCGGGAGTCGACCTCATCCAAATTGATCTTCTCCAGGGCGGTGGCGCGGTAGGCGCGGTACCCGCCGGTCGCATCGTGCAGCGGGGTGCCCAGCAGCAGGCGGGTGTAGAGGTTGGCGCCGCGGGAGATCGCCTCGCGCGAGCGCGGCCAGTTGACGATGCGGCCGCCGGGGATCCAGCGGGCGCCGATCACCAGGTCGGCCTCGGTGAGCGCCTCCAGCAGGGCGGGCAGCTCCTCGGGCTGGTGGGAGCCGTCGGCGTCCATCTCCACCAGCACGTCGTAGCCGCGTTCCAGCGCCCAGCGGAAACCGGCGATGTAGGCGGCGCCCAGGCCGTCCTTTCCGGCCCGGTGCAGCACGTTGACCTGCTCGTCGGCCGCGGCCAGGCGGTCGGCGACCTCCCCGGTGCCATCGGGGCTGGCGTCGTCGACGACCAGCACGTCCACCTCGGGCATCGCCGTGCGCACCCGCCCGACGATCGGCTCGAGGTTGTCGCGTTCGTTGTAGGTGGGGATGATCACCAGCACCCGGCCGAGACCGTGCGGGATCTGCATGGTGTCACGCTCCTTCGGTCGTTCGGGTGACGGCGCGCAGTGCCGCCCCCACCGCGGCCAGGGCCAGCAGCGCCAGCACCTGTTCGGGCAGGGCGCCGATCCGGTCGGCGAGGGTGACGGCGGTCCGCGCGGGGACGGCGGCGACCTGGATGTCGGGGACGAACTCCGCCGACCGGTCGATCACGCGCCCGTCGGGGGCGATGATCGTGCTGATGCCGCTGGTGGCGGCCACCAGCACGGTGCGGCCGTGCTCGACGGCCCGCAGCCGGGACATGGCGGCCTGCTGCGGGGGCAGGCTGGTGCGCCCGTAGGTGGCGTTGTTGGTCTGCACCACCAGCAGCTCGGCGGAGGCGACGTCGCGGACCAGGCCGTCGTAGGCGACCTCGAAGCAGATCACATCTCCGATGCGGGCCGGTCCCAGCCGCAGCAGCCCGGGCCGGTCCCCGGCGGCGAAGTCGCGGGGGATGCGCTCGAACCGGGTGATGAGCTTGGTGAGGACGTCGCGGAAGGGAAGGTACTCCCCGAACGGCACCGGGTGCCGTTTGACGTAGTGGTCGCCGGCACCGGTGACGGGGTCCCAGACGATGCCGCGGTTTTCCACGTGCTCGCCGTCGGCGGCGTCGACGACGGCGCCGACCAGCACCGGCACCCCCACATCCCGCACCGCCGCGTCGATCAGGTCGCGGGCCGCCGGGTCGGTGTAGGGGTCCAGGTCGCTGGCGTTCTCCGGCCAGATCACCAGCTGGGGGCGGGGCAGCTCGCCCCGGCGGACCCGTTCGGCCAGCTCGTGGGTGCGCTGCACGTGGTTGTTCAGCACGGCCTGGCGCTGGCTGTTGAAGTCCAGCCCCAGCCGGGGCACGTTCCCCTGGATGACGGCGACGGTGACCGTCCGGCCGGAGGCCGGCAGCGGCACCGCCGCCCCGGCCGCCGCGATCGCCGCCAGGGCCGCTGCGGCCGGGGCGATGACCCGTCCGCTGCGCCGGGCGCGGGAGGCGGGCAGGCGGCGGGCCCATGCCGCCGGCAGCGGCCCGCGCAGCAGCGCCCAGGCCAGCAGGGAGCCGGTCAGGGCGGTCAGGAAGGTCACCAGGGGGGCGCCGCCGAGCGCCGCGTACGCCGTCAGGGGGCTGTCGGTCTGGCTGAAGGCCAGCCGCGCCCAGGGAAAGCCGCCGAAGGGCACGCGGCCGCGCACATACTCTTGGGCCACCCACAGCGCCGCCGTCCACACCGGCCAGCCGGGCAGCCGCGTCACCAGCGCGATCCCCGCCCCCATGGGGACGAAGTACAGCGCCTGCACCAGGCTCAGCCCCGCCCAGGCGTCCGGGCCGATCGGGATGATCCCGCTCAGCGTCGGCAAGAAGAACGCCAGCCCCGCCGCCAGGGACGGCAGCAGCGCCGCGCGCACGCCCAGCCCGTGCAGGGCGAGGGTGAGGACGGCGACGCCGGCGGGTGCCAGCGGCCACAGGTCGTGCGGGGGGAACGCCGGCCACAGCAGCAGTCCGCCGGCCACGGCCGCCGGCGTCCGCCTCCAGCCGGTCCGGCGGGGGCCGGTCCGGCGCGGCGGGCGGTCGCCGGCAGGGGGGGACGGCGCGGCGGGCCGCTCGTGCGGCACGGTGTCCTGGGCCACGTCACTCCTTGGTGATAAGGACTGCTGGCCCGAACGCTATCGCCTGCGGGCGCCGGTCACGACATCGCCGCGGCGGCGGCCGCGGGCGGCACCACGACGGTGCCGGTGGCGGTGACGGCCACGATCGGTTCGGGCAGCACGCGGGCGGCCGAGGGACCACGGCCCGGGTCGGCCCGGCACACCACCCGTGCGGTGAACTCCAGCCTACGGCTGCGGCGGCCGGCGGCGGTGAGGACGGCGGTGGCCTCCAGCACGTCCCCGGCCCGCACGGGGGCTTTGAACTGCACGTCCTCATAGGAGGCCAGCAGTCCCTCATCGCCGTCGGTGCGGATGCACATCTCGGTGGCGACGTCGCCGAACAGGCCCAGCACATAGGCGCCGTCGACGAGGTCGCCGCCGTAGTGGGCGTGGCCGTAGGGGACGTAGCGGCGGTGGGTGACGGTCAGTCCGATGCGAGGGTCGGCGTTCATGGCTCCTGTCCGCTGTCGTGGCCCGCGGTGCCGGCCTGGTCGGTGATGAGGGCGTGGACGAGGTAGGAGGCGACCTCGGCGGGGGTGGTGCCCTTGCCGAAGATCGCATCGACGCCCAGCTGGTCGGGGGTGACGGTGTCGAAGCGGGGGCCGCCGACCACCAGCAGGGGGCGGCCGCGGCCGGGTCCGTGGGCATCGGGGTAGGCCCGGCGGAAGGCCTGGGCCATGTGCCGGGTGTTGTGCAGGTGGGCCTCGCGCTGGGTGACGACCTGGGAGACCAGGACGGCGTCGGCCCGTTCGGCGACGGCGCGGGCCACCAGGTCCTCGACGGGGACCTGGGCGCCCATGTTGATCACGTGGATCTCCCGGTAGTACTCCAGGCCTTTTTCCCCGGCGAAGCCCTTGACGTTGAGGATGGCGTCGATGCCGACGGTGTGGGCGTCGGTGCCGATGCAGGCGCCGACCACCACCAGGCGGCGGCCCAGGGCGCTGCGGATGGCCAGATTGACCTCTGATGCGGTCAGCAGCGGGTAGCGGCGGCCCTCGGGTTCGGGGATGGCCGCATAGTCGATCACGTGGCGGACGCGGCCGTAGATGATGAAGAAGGTGAAGTCCGGGCCCATGGCCTTGGAGTGCACGACGCTGGCCGGTTGCAGGCCCATGGCGGCGGCCAGCTGCAAGGCGGCGGCCTCGGCGCGCCTGCCGTGCGGAACGGGCAGGGTGAAGGACACCTGCACCATGCCGTCGCCGGTGGTGTCGCCGTAGGGGCGGATCGGCTGGGCGGGTGTTGCGGTGGTCATGCGGGCACCTCCGCGTCGTGGCGGTCGGCCGGGCGGGTGGACTCCAGGATGTCGATGGCGGGGTTGTAGTAGCCGTCGGCGCGTTCGGCGACGCCGTCGCCGCCCTTGCCGCCGTCGGGGGGACGGCGGGTGACGCCGAAGGTGCCGTCGGCGATGGCCTTCAGCAGCCCGTCGTCGCAGATGCGTTCCAGCAGCTCCACCGATTCGGCCAGCACCCGGCGGGCGCGCTGGGCGATGAACCCGTCGGGGCGGGGCTGGAAGTCCTCGGCCAGTTTCCCGGCGGCGGTGCGCACGTAGCGGACGTTCTCCAGCGCCAGGTCGCGGTCGGCCAGCCAGGGGGTGTGGATGCCCTCGGTCATCATCCCGACCAAGATGATCGACTGGCCGGTCATCATGCCGGCCAGGTTGAAGAAGGCGTCCAGCAGGTAGCCGGCGAAGATGTTGCCGGTCATGTGGCGGGTGGGGGGCATGTACTTCAGCGGGGCGTTGGGGAACAGCTCCCGCACCAGCTGGGCGTGGGCCAGTTCCAGCCGGAAGGAGTCCGGCAGGGACGGGTCGATTTCGAAGGCGTGGCCCAGGCCGAGTTGGGCGTCACCGAGCCCGGCCTCGTGGGCGAAGCGTTCGTTGAGCAGCTGGCTGACGATGACGGTGCAGGCGGCCTCGACGGCGTCGGCGGTGGTGAGGTAGTTGTCTTCGCCGGTGTTGATGACGATGCCGGCGCGGGCGTGGATCTGCCGGGAAAAACGCTGGTCGATGAAGGTGCGGCGGGGGTTGATGTCGCGGAAGATGATGCCGTACATGCAGTCGTTGAGCATCATGTCCAGCCGTTCCAGCCCGGCCAGCGTGGCGATCTCGGGCATGCACAGGCCCGAGGCGTAGTTGGTCAGCCGCACATAGCGGCCGACTTCGGCGGAGACCTCATCGAGGGCCTGCCGCATGAGCCGGAAGTTCTCGGCGGTGGCGTAGGTGCCGGCGTACCCTTCGCGGGTGGCGCCTTCGGGGACGTAGTCCATCAGGGACTGCCCGGTGGAGCGGATGACGGCGATCACGTCGGCGCCTTCGCGGGCGGCGGCCTGGGCCTGGGGGATGTCCTCGTAGATGTCGCCGGTGGCCACGATCAGGTAGATCCACGGGTGCGGCGGGTCGCCCAGGCGGGCCAGCAGCCGCTCGCGTTCGGCGCGGCGGGCGTCGATGCGGGCGATGCCGGCGGCGGCGGCCCGGTGGGCGGCGTGGCGGGCGGCGCGCGCGTCCTCACCCGCCGGCAGCCTGAAGGAGGCCTTGCCGGCGGCGGCGGCCTCGGCCAGGGCGCGCAGGTCGCCGTAGGGGCCGTTCAGCAGCGCGTCCCAGACCGGCAGCGCCACCCCGTGCTCCAGGCCGACCTGGGCGCGGACCGCCTCGGCCAGGTGGTTGACCCAGGGCATGCCGGCCTGGTCGGCGCCGGACAGGCCGGCCAGCCGCAGCAGCGCCCGTTCCACTGAGACGGTGGTGTGGGTGCGGGCCAGTTCGATGATCGGTTCGGCGGCGCGCGCGGCCAGGCGCCGGGCGCGCGCCACGGTTTGCGGGTCCAGGCCCAGTTTGCTCAACGACACTCCCCCCTCACAACCCAGCTCTCCAAAGAATCTTCCGCCATAGCCGGACTATCGCGCAAGATTCTTTAGATCAAAGCGGGATATCCAGAAAAGTTACTGGATTGTGGGAGAGTTCGGGAAGGTCTGCGGCGGGCTTCCGCCTCCTGCCGGTCCCCCGCCCCGGCAGGGAAGGCGGTGGCGGCCTCTCCCCCACCGCAAAGAAGGCCCGGCCTCAGGAGCCGGCGCGCATCGCCTCGTACATGACCGGGTCGTGCGCGCAGACGACCACCAGATCGGGCTCGGCCCGCCGGTAAAGCTCCGCCAGGCGGGCGTGGTTGCTGTGGACCTTCCCGCGGTCGAAGGCGACCAGCGACTCCATCGCCCGCAAGGGGAAGGGCACCCGGGACCGGCCGTCGACCGTGCCGCGGTGGTAGAAGGCGTCCCCGCAGTGCAGCACCCAGCGGTCACCGGCGTCGACGGCCACGCACGCATGCCCGCGGGTGTGGCCGGGCAGCGGGATGAGCACCAGCCCCGGGGCGATGGCCTCCAGCGGCCGGGCCGCGGCGAACCCCCGCCAGGACTCCCCATGCGGGGAGTGCTCGACGATCCGGGGACCGTGAGCCCACTGGACGGGCCGGTAACGCCGCCGCTCCGCCCAGGTCGGCGACCGCATCGCCCCCTCCGCCTCGGCCGCGGTGACATGAACCTGGGCGTGGGGGAAGTCGGCCAGGCCGCCGATGTGGTCCATGTCGAAATGCGTCAGCAGGATGTGCCGCACGTCCCGGCGGCGGAACCCGAGCCGCTCGACCTGGCGGGCCGCGGTCTCCTCCGGGTCCAGCACCGGCCTGATCAGGTGCCGGGTCAGGCCCAGCCGCCGCGCCGGGTCGGCGACGTCCTGCAACCCGAAACCGGTGTCGACCAGGACCAGGCCGCTATCGGTCTCCACGAGCAGCACATGGCACACCAGCGGCCCGCCGAGAGGACGCATGCTGCCGCAGTTGAGGTGATGGACCTTCATGTCGGAAGCCTCAAAGACGCCTAGGGGGGAGTATTCGGTCACTTTAGCGACCGGCCCCACGGCTTCCGCGCAGGCACGGCGCACGCCTCCCCCGCCGATCCGGCGCCCGGCGGTCAGCCCGGCAGCGGCCCGGCGACGGTGACCTCGGCGGCGGTCTTCTCCAGCACCTCGGCCACGGTGACCTGCGGGGCCAGCTCGACCAGGCGCAGCCCCTCACCGGTGACGTCCAGCACGCCCAGATCGGTGATGACGCGGTCGACGCAGGCGCGCCCGGTGAGCGGCAGGGTGCACTCCGGCACCAGCTTGGGGGCGCCGTCCCTGGTGGTGTGGGTCATGACCACGATGACCCGGCGGGCGCCGTGCACCAGGTCCATGGCCCCGCCGATGCCGGTGACCAGCCTGCCGGGAACGGCCCAGTTGGCCAGGTCGCCGCGGGCGGAGACCTGCATGGCCCCCAGCACGGCCACATCGATGTGCCCGCCGCGGATCATGCCGAACGACAGCGCCGAATCGAAAAACGAGGCGCCCGGCAGCACCGTCACCGTCTCCTTGCCCGCGTTGACCAGGTCCGGGTCGACCTCGTCCTCCTCCGGGTAGGGGCCGGTGCCCAGGATGCCGTTCTCTGAATGCAGCACCACCTGCACGCCTTCGGGCAGGTGCTCGGGGATCAGCGTCGGCAGCCCGACGCCGAGATTGACGTACTGGCCGTCGCGCAGCTCCCGGGCCGCCCGGGCGGCCATCTGCCGTCGCGTCCAGGCCATCAGGCGCCCCGGACGGTGCGTCGCTCGATCTTCTTGTCGGCGGCCTGCTCAGGGGTCAGCGCCACCACCCGCTGCACGAAGATGCCCGGCAGATGCACCTGGTCGGGGTCGATCCGCCCCGGCTCGACCAGCTGCTCGACCTCGGCGATGGCGATCCGGCCCGCCATGGCCGCCAGCGGGTTGAAGTTGCGGGCGGCCTTGGCGAAGACCAGGTTGCCGTGCCGGTCGCCCTTGGCCGCGCGCACCAGCGCGAAATCGGTGGTGATGGCCCGTTCCAGGACGCACTCCACGCCGTCGAACTCGCGGGTCTCCTTGGGCGGGGAGGCCACGGCCACACCGCCGCGCCCGTCATAGCGCCACGGCAGCCCGCCGTCGGCGACCTGGGTGCCCACCCCCGCCGGCGTGTAGAAGGCGGGGATGCCGCAGCCGCCGGCGCGCAGCCGCTCGGCCAGCGTGCCCTGGGGGATCAGCTCGAACTCCACCTCCCCGGCCAGGTAGCGGCGGGCGAACTCCTTGTTGGTGCCGATGTAGGAGCCGGTGACGCGGGCGATCTGACCGGCGGCCAGCAGCACCGCCAGCCCCGAGTCCATGGCCCCGCAGTTGTTGGAGACCACGTGCAGGCCGCGCACCCCCCTCTCGTGCAGCGCCTCGATCAGCACATTCGGCACGCCGCTGAGCCCGAACCCCCCGACGGCCACACTCGCCCCGTCCCCGATGTCCGCCACGGCCTCCCGGGCCGTGGCCACCACCTTGTCCATCCGGCCTCCCTCCACCGCCCGCCCGGAAAGCCGTGTTCGCGGGGCGAACCATGGTTCGCAACGCGGCCGAGCCGAGTGTCATCCGCACGCACCGGGCCTGTCAACGCCCCCGCAGCCGACCTCCCGGCAGCCGGACGCGGCCGAAGCGGCCGGCTGCCGTGCAGGCCGCGGCCTCGCGTAGCCGCGGCAGCACCTCGGTCAGGCACTCGGCAATGGTGCGGCCGCCGCCGTGCATGGCGACGTTGAGCGCCACCACCGCGCCGCCGCGGCGGCATGCCCGCCCGGCGGGCGGGGCAGCCCGCAGGAGGCCGGATGGGCGTTGCCCGGCTCCATGAGCCGGGGGACCGGCACGGCCCGCCGGTCCCCCGGCCGCAGAGACCCCGCCCACGCCGGCGTCACGGCGATCCGGCCGGCCCCGTGGCGGCCGTGGCTCACACGCCGGGGATCATCCCGTTGCGGAAGGCGTCGACGAACAGCCGGTGGTCGTCACGGACGACGGCGGCGTACCCCATCCCGAACTCCACCATCGCCTCCACGAACGCCTCCGAGCCGGTGCGGTCGATCACCTCCGTGATCGCCTCCTCCACCTGGAAGCCGACCAGCTCATGGTCGGAGTCGCTGTCGGACACGCAGTGGATCTTGGCGGTGGCCCGGCCCAGATCCCCCAGCAGCGTCAGCATCTCCTCGACCTCGGTCAGCCCCGACCAGTCCAGGTCCTCCTCATACGGCGACAGCTCCTGCACCACATAGCCGACCCCGTCGATCTGGGTGTAGCCCAGCCACGGGTCGGTGTTGGCCTGCAAGGCCCGCCGCGACACCGCGGTGCGGTGGCCGTGGTGCTTGAAGAACTCCCGGATCCGGGCGTCGTCGACCACCCGGCTGGGGGCGGCCACGTTGCCCTGCTTCATCGACAAGATGACGTCGTTCTCCAGGGCCTGGGTGCGTCCTTCCACCAAGATGGTGTAGGCCGACAGCCCGGCCGAGCCGATGCCGAACCCCGAGCTGCCGACGATGTCCTTGATCCGGTAGGTGAGGCTGGAGAACCGCTTTTGCTGCGGGATGGTGGTCAGGTACTCCTCGAAGGCCTTCTCCACCTTCGCCCGCTCCTCGGCCTCCAGCCGCCGCACCCCCGGCCCGGCCTTGAAGCGCCGCTCGTGCTGCTCCACCAGCGTCATCGACTCCAGCAGCGCGATGCGGGTGGACGACAGCGCCCGGATCAGCACCTCCCGCACATACCCTTCGGCGTTGTCCAGCGTGATCGCCCACTCGCTGCCGCCGGGGTTGGCGTGGAAGTAGCGGACCTGGTCGACGTAGGCGTTGACGTAGGTCTCGATCATCCGCCGGATGTCGGCGTCGGAGATCGCCTTGGTCCACGCCAGCAGCGCCACACTCGCCACCAGCCGCTTGATGTCCCAGGTGAAGTGCCCCAGGTAGGCCTCGTCGAAGTCGTTGACGTCGAAGACGAACACCCCGTCGTCGCTCATGTAGGTGCCGAAGTTCTGGGCGTGCAGGTCGCCTTGGATCCACACCCGGCTGGTGCGCTCGTCGGCCCAGGGGTCCTCATCGCCGGCGACGTCGGCGTAGTACAGGCAGGCGCTGCCCCGGTAGAAGGCGAACGGGTCGGAGGCCATCTTGCGGAAACGCCGCCGGAACTCCGCCGGGCTGCGCTCCATCAGCTCGGCGAAGGCCTCCACCAGCACGTCGATGATCTGCTGCTGCCGCCGGGCGGGGTCCTGCCGCCGCAGGGACTCGACGACGCTCGCCATGGTCGCTCCTTGGGGGTTGGTCTTTTTCGGCCCGGGCCGGCCCGCCGAAGGCCGGCCACCGGGCCATTCTCACCAAGAACCACCCAGCCGAGCGGCGAAAAGATCACGAATCGCCGACGATGAGCGCACCAGCTCCAGCGCCGCCTGCGCATGCCCGGGCACATAGCCGTTGCCGATCAGCATGGTGACATCGGCGCCCAGCGCCTCGGCCCCCAGCGCCGCGGCGGTGAACGAGGTCGCCATGGAGAAGAACACCACCGTGCCGCCCTGATCGGTGGCCAGGATCGCGCCGTGCTCGCAGCCCGGCACGTCCACGCACACCACCGTCACCTGCGCCGGTCCCCCGCCCCGCCGCACCGCCTCCGCCAGCGCCACCGGGTCGCGGGCGTCGGCCACCACCACCCGATCGGCCAGGCCGGAACGCTCCAGCAGCGCCGCCTCCCGCTCGTCGGGGACGACCCCGATCAGGTGCGCCGCGCCCGCCCGCCGGGCGGCCGCCAGCGACAGCGAGCCGCTCTTCCCGGCGCCGCCCAGCACCGCCACCACCGGTCCCGTTCCGCCGGCATAGCGGGTCACGACCCGTTCGGTCAGCGCGGGCGCCCCGCACACATCCAGCACCGCCAGCGACAGCGGCACCGGCAGGTCTTCTGGCAGCACCGCGGCGACCGAGCGGGCGAACAAGATCGCATGCCCGTCGGCGGGCACCTGCTCGCCGCGTCCGTCCCAGCGCGCCAGCCCATCGGTGATCGCCAGCGGGGTGCAGGTCAGCGACACCAGCGTGGCGATCCGCTGCCCTGGGGCAAGGCCCAGCGGGGAGGCGGGGCCGACCTCCTCCACCACGCCCACCAGCATCCCGCCCGAGCCGGTCACCGGGTTGTGCATCTTGCCGCGCTCCTTGACGATCTGCAGCACCCGTGCCCGGATGGCCTCCGGATCGCCCTCGCAGGAGGTGTGCAGCTGCCGGTAGGAGGCGGCGTCCAGATTCAGCCGCTCCAGGCGCACCCGCACCTCGTCCGGGCGGATCGCCGGGTCGGGGTCCAGGCGGCGGGCCGCCTGCGGCAGCACGCCGGGCGGGTCCAGCACCCGGTGCAGCCCCAGCGCGGATCCGGTCGCGTCGACGTTGTTCATCCGGCCACCTTAGCCTCGATGTTGCCTTGAGAACATCCTGGGTATCGATGGTTCAAACGGAATTCTTCCCGTAATGTTGGGATCTCGCCGAAGTTTATATGGATCAGCCGGGCTTCACTGGGAGGCTCACCATGACCATCGCCGAGACCGTCACCGGCCCCGCGCCCCAGCCCTACACCTACCGGCGCCGTCCCCTCATCGAGCCGGACTGGCAACGCCTGCCCGGCTGGCGCCACGTCACCCGCCAGGAGTGGGAGTCCGCCCAGTGGCAGCGCGCCCACTGCGTCAAGAACATCCGCCAGCTCCAGCAGGTCCTCGGCGACCTGATCGACGAGTCCTTCTACGCCGACCTGCACCGCGACCAGACCGGCCACGCCACCATGCCCATGCTGGTCACCCCCCAGATGCTCAACACCATGGACACCTCCACCACCGAGGCCTTCTACGCCGACCCGGTGCGCCGCTACATGCTCCCCGTCGCCAGCGACCGCCGCACCGACTGGCCCTCCCACCCCTGCGCCACCCGCGACTCCCTGCACGAGGCCGACATGTGGGCCGTGGAAGGCCTCACCCACCGCTACCCCACCAAGGTCCTGGCCGAGCTGCTGTCCACCTGCCCCCAGTACTGCGGCCACTGCACCCGCATGGACCTGGTCGGCACCTCCACCCCCGCCGTCGCCAAGCACCGCTTCACCGCCCGCCCCGCCGACCGGCACGAGGCCATGCTGGAGTACCTGCGCCGCACCCCCACCGTCCGCGACGTGGTCGTCTCCGGCGGCGACGTGGCCAACCTGCCCTGGCCGCGCCTGGAGGCCTTCGTGGACCGGCTGCTGGACATCGACTCCATCCGCGACATCCGCCTGGCCACCAAGGCGCTCATGGCCCTGCCCCAGCACTGGCTGCAAGATGAGGTCCGCGCCGGCATGGAGCGCCTGGCCGCCAAGGCCCGCCGCCGCGGCGTCGCCCTGGCCGTGCACACCCACGTCAACACCGCCCGCTCGCTCACCCCCCTGGTCGCCCGCGCCGCCCGCGGCCTGCTGGAGGCCGGCGTCCGCGACGTGCGCAACCAGGGAGTGCTGCTGCACGGCGTCAACGACAGCCCCGCCGCGCTGCTGGACCTGTCGTTCGCGCTGCTGGACGAGGCCCAGATCATGCCCTACTACCTGTACATGTGCGACATGATCCCCGGCAGCGAGCACTGGCGGCTGCCGCTGTGGCGGGCCCAGGAGCTGCAGCACGCGATCATGGGCTACCTGCCGGGCTTCGCCACCCCCCGGATCGTCTGCGACGTCCCCTACGTGGGCAAGCGCTGGGTCCACCAGCCCGCCGACTACGACCGCCTGCGCGGCATCTCCTACTGGACGAAGAACTACCGCACCACGTTGGAGGCCGACGACCCCCACGCCCTGGAGCGCCGCTACGAGTACTACGACCCGATCCACACCCTCCCCCCGGAGGGACAGGAGTGGTGGCGCGAGCAGGCCCGCCGGGCGGTGATGTGAGCGGGTTTTCGGCGGGCGATTGCCTCTCTATGGGGTGCTATTGATCTGTACAGTGTGGGAATCTTCCTGACCTGCGACCTTTACGGCGTAGATCAGGAGTTGACCCGAATCGACCTCAGGGGGGCATCGGCACGCATGATCGTGGAACGCCGGGTGGAACTGCGCTTCGCCGAAGAGAGCCAGGCCGCCGAGACGCACACCAACCTCTCGGCCGTCCGCCAGGACGGCCGCTGCCTGTGGGTGGCCGGCGACGAGACCGCCACCGTCGAACGGCTCACCGCCGAGTTCGACGAAAACGGGCAGGTCACCGGCTACGGCGACCAGCGCACCATCGCACTGGCCGACTTCGTCGAACTGCCCGCCGGGCGCGACGAAGAGGCCGACATCGAAGGGCTGGCCCGCGCCGACGGCTGGCTGTGGGCGATCGGCTCCCACAGCCTCAAGCGCAAGCGCATCAAGCCCGGCCACAGCGACCGCAAGTCCCGCAAACGGCTGGCCACCGTGGTCCGCGAGGAAAACCGGCACATCCTGGTGCGGCTGCCGCTGGTCACCGGCCCCGACGGGCTGCCGCAGGTGGTGGCCGCCGACGGCGACCGCACCGCCGCGGTGCTGGGCGGACGCGGCGACTCGCTGACCGACCTGCTGGCCGACGACCCTCACCTGGCGCCGTTCCTGTCCATCCCCAGCAAGGACAACGGCATCGACATCGAAGGCATCGCCGCCGTCGGCGACCGCATCTACGTCGGGCTGCGCGGCCCGGTGCTGCGCGGCTGGGCCGTGCTCATCGAGATCAGCCCCGAGACCGACCCGGACGACCCGGGCCGGCTGCGGCTGCGCCCCCTCGACAGCGGGGAGCTCTACCACACCCACTTCCTGGACCTGGGCGGGCTGGGCATCCGCGACCTGTGCCCCGACGGCGACGACCTGCTCATCCTCACCGGCCCCACCATGTCGCTGAGCGGCCCGGTCCGCGTGGTCCGCTGGCCGAACGCCGCCAAGGTCGCCGCCCCCGACATCGTGCACGCCGATGAGCTGACGGTCGTGGGGAACCTGCCGCACGGCGACGGCGAGGACCACGCCGAGGGCATCGCCGTCCTGGACGAGACCCACGGCGACGGGCCGACCCTGCTGGTGGTCTACGACAGCCCCGCCGGGGAGCGGCTCACCGACCACGGCGGCATCTACGCCGACGTGGTCTCCTTCTCCCGCTGACCGGCCCGCGCCGCCGGAGGCCACCCGGGTAAGCGCTTGCTTGTGCGTTCTGCTTGGATGGCCTCCGGCACATCGGGCCTGGAAGGGGAAGGACACACATGATCGAGTGGTCGGATGAAGACCGGATGATCCAAAAGGCCATCCGCGATTGGGTCGACGCCGAGCTGCGGCCCCGCGTCGATGAGCTGGAATCCGGGCAGCTGCCGCCCTATGACCTGATCCGCAACCTGTTCCGCACCTTCGGCATGGACGAGATGGCCCGCTCGTCCTTCAAGGCCCGCGCCGAGGCCGAGCGCTCCGGCGCCGAGCGCAAGAGCGGCGGGGGCGGCAACCCCGCCCTGTCGATCCTGCCGATCATCGAGCTGTGCAAGGTCTCCCCCGGGCTGGTCACCGCCATGGGCGTCAGCCTCGGCCTGGCCGCCGGCACCATCATGAAGCGCGGCACCCCCGAGCAGCGCGAACGCTGGGGACTGGACCTGCTGACCTTCGACAAGGTCGGCGCCTGGGCCATCACCGAGCCCGGCTCCGGCAGCGACGCCTTCGGCGGCATGCAGTCCACCGCCCGCAAGGTCGGCGACGAGTACATCCTCAACGGCAGCAAGACCTTCATCACCAACGGCCCCTACGCCGACACCATCGTCTTCTACTGCAAGCTCGACGACGGCCGGCCCCCGCGCGAACGGGAGATCCTCACCTTCGTGCTGGACCGCGGCATGCCCGGCCTGGAGCAGAGCAAGCCGCTGCGCAAGATGGGCCTGCACGGCTCCCCCACCGGCGAGCTGTTCCTAAGCGACGTGCGGGTCGGCCCCGACCGGCTGCTGGCCGGCGGCGGCAGCGGCAAGGAATCGGCCAAGCAGAACTTCGTCACCGAACGCGCCGGGCTGGCCGCCATGGCGCTGGGCGTCATCGAAGAATGCCTGCGCCTTTCGGTGGAGTACGCCAAGAACCGCGTGCTGTGGGGCAAGCCCATCGGCGAATACCAGCTCATCCAGCTCAAGCTGGCCAAGATGGAGGTCGCCCGCCTCAACGTGCAGAACCTGGTGTTCCGGCACATCGAGATGCAGCGGGCCGGCCGCACCCCCACCCTGGCGGAGGCCTCGGCGATGAAGCTGTACGCCGCCCAGGCCGCCGTCGAGGTCACCAACGAGGCGGTGCAGCTGTTCGGCGGCAACGGCTACATGAGCGAATACCGCGTCGAGCAGCTGGCCCGCGACGCCAAGTCCTTCCAGATCTACGCCGGCACCGACGAGATCCAGATCACTCACATCGCCCGTGACCTGCTGTCCCGCTGAGCGGGCGGGCAAAGCCGCCGCAGCGGCGAACAAACGCCCGCCGGCGGGCGTCTGACCCGGCGTCCGATGGCCGTGGCCCGCGTGCGGGCCACGGCTGGACAGCCGCGGAAGGGAGCTGGATACTCGCAATCATGGACGGTCAGGCCGCGTACCCGGTTCGGGTGTCCGACAAGGAACGCGACCGGGTGTTGCGGGTGCTCGGCGACCGGGTCGCCGAAGGGCGGATCTCGCAGGACACCTTCGAACGCCGCGTCGAGCGGGTGCTGACCGCCCGCAGCCGCGCCGAGCTGGAGCAGGTCGTCTGCGACCTGCCCCCCGAGCGCGGCGTGATCGACAAGATCACCTCGCTGGTCTCCGCGCTGTCGCAGATCACCGCGCGGATCGAGGCCGCCTGGCGGGCCCCCAGGCTGCCGCGGCTGCGCCTGCCGGCCGCCGGCGGCCGCATCGTCGTCGGCCGCGCCCCCGGCTGCCACTTCATGCTGACCGACCTGACCGTCTCCCGCTTCCACGCCGAGCTGTACCGCGACGAGGACGGCTGGATGGTGGCCGATCTGGGCTCGATGAACGGCACCCGGGTCAACGGCTGGCGGCTGACCGGCCCGACCCGGCTGCGTCCCGGCGATGAGATCGGTTTCGGCAACGCCACCTTCATCGTGGCGGCCCCCGACGGGCGGTGACGCGGCCCTACAGGGCGCCGGTGCGGTAGACCACCACCGACACGGCGATGTACTGCAGCACGTAGGCGGCGATCGTCAGCGCGTGGAACACCTCATGGAACCCGAACCAGCGCGGTGAGGGGTCGGGCTTGCGCAGCCCGTACACCAGGCCGCCGACGCTGTAGAGCACCCCACCCAAGATCACCAGCGCCGCCACCAGCGGCCCGGTGCCCTCCAAGAACTGGGGCACGAAGAACGCCGCCACCCAGCCCAGCCCGAGGTACAGGGCGGTGTACAGCCAGCGGGGCGCCCTCACCCACAGCACCCGGAACAGCACCCCGGCCGCGGCGCCGCCCCACACCACCGACAGCACCACCGCCCGGGTCGCACCCTCCAAGATCAGGTAGGCGAAGGGGGTGTAGGTCCCGGCGATGATCAGGTAGATGCTGGCGTGGTCGAAGCGCCGCAGCCAGTCGGCCACCCGCGGCGACCAGCGCCCGCGGTGGTAGGTCGCCGACACCCCGAACAGGGCCGCCGAGGTCAGCGCGTACACCGCCGCGCACAACCGGGCCGCGGGCGTGGGGCCCAGCGCCACCAGCAGCATCCCGGCCACCAGCACCAGCGGGAAGGTGCCCAGGTGCAGCCATCCGCGCAGCTTCGGCTTGACCGCCTGGGCCGGCTTACCGGGAACGCGCATGATCACCTCCGAGCCCTTTCCGTCAGGGTAGCGGTGATCGTCCCCTCCGTTCGGGGTGATCATCGTCATCCTTGCCCGGTATTTCGGTCACACTCTCCGGGCGCCGGTCTTAACGCTGTAAGGTTGCTGCGGTCGAGTGCGAGGAGGCACACGATGCTGATCGGTTTCGCGGTGCCGGTGGCGGGCCCCTGGGCGACCCCGGCCAATCAGGTCCGTATCGCCCGGCGCGCCGAGGAGCTCGGCTACCACTCGCTGTGGACGCTGCAGCGGCTGCTGGTGCCCGTCGGCGGCGACCCCCGCGCCGAGACCTACCGCAATGTCGGCGACCCGCTGGTCACCCTGGCCTACCTGGCGGGCCTGACCAGCCGGATCCGGCTCGGCGTGGCCGTGGTCAACCTGCCCTTCTACTCCCCTGTGCTGCTGGCCAAGCAGGCCGCCACACTCGACCAGGTCAGCGGCGGGCGGCTGGAGCTGGGACTGGGGCTGGGCTGGATGCCGCAGGAGTTCACCGCCACCGGGGCGTCCATGCAGCGGCGGGGCGCGCGGGCCGAGGAGTTCCTGGCGGCGCTGCGGTCGCTGTGGACCGAGGAGATCAGCTCCTACGCCGGGGAGTTCTACACGATCCCGCCGTCGCGGCTGGAGCCCAAACCGCTGCAGCGGCCCGCCCCGCCGATCCTGCTGGGCGGCAAGAGCGCCCCGGCGCTGCGCCGGGCCGGGCGGCTGGCCGACGGGTGGATCAGCTCCAGCACCGCCGACCTGACCACGATCGGCGAGCAGATCGAGCTGGTCCGCACGGCCGCCGCCGAGGCCGGACGGGACCCGGATGCGCTGCGGTTCGTGTGCCGGGGGGCGGTGCGGGTGCGTCCGGACGCCGGAGCAGACCGGCCCCCGCTGACCGGGTCGTATGAGCAGCTGCGCGCCGACTTCGCGGATCTGGCCGCCCAGGGCGTCACCGAGCTGTTCGTGGATTTGAACTTCGATCCGCAGCTGGCCGGGCCGGACGCCGACCCGGCCGCGGCCATGGAGCGCGCCGAGGAGACGCTGGAGGCGCTGCGCCCGGCGGGCTGACCGTCACAGCGGGGGCGGGCGGTCCTCATACGGGGTGCTGAGCACCACGGTGGTGCGGGTGGAGACGTTGGCGGCCGCCCGGATCTGCTGCAGCAGTTCCTCCAGGTCGTTGGGGGTGGCCACGCGCACCTTGAGGATGTAGCTCTCCTCCCCGGCCACCGAGTGGCAGGCCTCGATCTGGGGCAGGTGCGCCAGACGCTCGGGGGCGTCGTCGGGAGCCGCCGGGTCGATCGGCTTGATCGACACGAACGCCGTCAGCGGCAGCCCGATCTGCTCGGCGTCCAGCTGGGCCGTGAAACCCTTGATCACTCCGCGTTTTTGCAGCCGCCGCACCCGCTGGTGCACCGCCGACACGCTCAGCCCGGTCTCCTTGGCCAGATCGGTGAAGCTCATCCGGCCGTCGCGGGCCAGCAAAGCGATGATCTGACGATCCATCTCCTCCACGGAGGAAATTTAGCGTGTTCGGGCACTTCGCACGGCCGGTGTGCGGGAGGGCGGGCCGCAGCTGCCGCGGATCACCAGCTCGGTGGGCAGCACCACCGGACGGGCCCGCTCCCGCCGCGCCGGGTCGCGCCGCAGCACCTCACAGGCCCGGTACCCCATGTCGCGGGCGGGACGGGCCAGCGCCGTCAGCGGCGGGTCGCACAACTCCGCCCACGACACGTCGTCGACCATCGCGATCGACAAATCGGCGGGGACGCGCAGGTCCAGCTCCCGCGCCACCAGCACCACCGCCTCGCCCAGCAGGTGCCCGGCCGCCAGCACCGCGGTCATGTCCGGGCGGCGCTGCAGCAGGGCCGCCGCGGCGGCCAGCGCGCTGTCGCGGCCGGGCCGGGCCCGCACCACCAGGTCTGCTTCCACCTGCAGTCCCAGCTCGGCCAGCGCGGTGCGGAACGTCGTCTCCCGGACGCCGCCGGCCTCCGCCGGCGCGGCCGGGTCGCCGGTGCCCAGGAAGCCGATGCGCCGGTGGCCCAATCCGGCCAGGTACTCCACGGTCGCGCGCACCCCGGCCGCGTCGTCGGCCAGCACGGCGGGGATCTGCGGCAGCTCCTTTGGCGCGCGGTCGACGAAGACCACCGCGATGCCGGCCCGCAGCGCCGAGCGCCACCAGTCGCCCTCGGCGGCGGGGGTGGCGATGACGCCGTCCACCCGCTGTTCCACCAGGCGGTCGACGATCTCGGCCTCCCGGCCGGGGTCGCCGTGGGAGGCCTCCAGCAGCACGTGCTCGCCCAGGGTGCGGGCGCAGGCCAGCACCCCGGCGGCCAGCTCGGCGCAGAACGGGTCGGTGATCTCCCCGACGACCAGGCCGACGCTGCCGGTGCGGCGGGTCTTCAGGCCGCGGCCCAGCGCGCTGGGCCGGTACTCCAGTTCCCGGGCCGCGCGCAGCACCCGCTCCCGGGTGGCCTCGCTGACCGGCCCGGAGCCCGACAGCACCCGCGAGACGGTGGCCACCCCGACCCCGGCGCGGCGGGCCACGTCCTTGATCGTCGCCGCGCGGCTCACCGGCCGCTCGCAGACATCATCGGTGCTCGCCTCTCCCCCATCCCGGACCGTCCCATCCTCCCATGCCCAGACCTGTATGGAAACGTTTCCAATCAACCGCCGCCCACATGATCACTTCTGACTTCTCAGATTCCCGATCCCAGCGTTCACCAGCACCGATGAAATAAGGGATGGCGCGATTGGTCCACACCACTCTTGACAGCATGGCCGTCGCCTGATGAGGTTCAGTGGAAACGTATTCACCGGAGGTTGCGATGGCGCAGATCACCCTGGAGGGCGTCGACAAGGTCTACGCCGGCGGCGTCAAGGCCGTCGACTCGCTGAACCTGCACATCCGCGACGGGGAGTTCATGGTGCTGGTGGGCCCGTCCGGGTGCGGCAAGTCCACCGCGCTGCGGATGATCGCCGGGCTGGAGGACATCAGCGCCGGCACCATCACCATCGGCGACCGCGTGGTCAACGACCTGGCCCCCAAGGACCGCGACATCGCCATGGTCTTCCAGAACTACGCCCTCTACCCGCACATGACCGTGGCGCAGAACCTGGAGTTCGGCCTCAAGCTGCGCGGCGTCTCCAAGGAGGAGCGCCGCCGCAAGGTCCAGGAGGCCGCCAAGATGCTCGGCCTGGAGCAGTTCCTCGACCGCAAGCCGGCCGCGCTGTCGGGCGGGCAGCGGCAGCGGGTGGCCATGGGCCGGGCGATCGTGCGCGAACCGCAGGCGTTCTTGATGGACGAGCCGCTGTCCAACCTCGACGCCAAGCTGCGGGTGTCCATGCGCGCCTCGCTCAACCAGCTGCACGAGCGGCTCGGCGTCACCACCGTCTACGTCACCCACGACCAGGTCGAGGCCATGACGCTCGGCGACCGGGTCTGCGTGCTGCGGGAGGGCAAACTGCAGCAGGTCGACACCCCCCAGCGGCTGTTCGACCACCCGGTCAACCTGTTCGTGGCCGGATTCATCGGCTCCCCGGCGATGAACTTCGTCACCGCCGACCTGGCGCCCGGCGACGGCGAGGGCGTCTTCGCCGCCTTCGCCGGGCTGCGCCTGCCGGTGCCCCAGGACGTGCTGGCCGCCAAACCCGGCCTGGAGAAGTACCTGGGCCGCAAGGTCATCCTCGGGGTGCGCCCCTCGGACTTCGAAGACGCCGCCCACGCCAAGCCCGACTGGGCGCGCTTTGCGGTGACCGCCCAGATCACCGAGGAGCTCGGCAGCGAGATCAACGTGATCTTCACCGTGGACGCCCCGCCGGTGGAGCACAAGGACACCGCCGACCTGGCCGCCGACGTCCAGGACGACGACGATGCGGCGCTGCCGCTGCAGGAGAACAAGGCGCTGTGGACCGCCCGGGTCAACGCCCGCTCGGCGGTGCGCCCCGGCCGGCCGATCGAACTGGCCGTCGACACCAGCCGCCTGCACTTCTTCGACCCGACCACCGGGCTGGCGATCGGCCACCCCGGCGCCGCCTCCTGACGGCCGCCCGGTCGCCCTCTTCGCCGCGCCGCCCTCCGGGGCCGCCGCAGACACCCGTGCGGTTTCCGGTCCGGGGCATCGTCCGTCACGGACCGGAAACCGCGCCGGCGGTCTTCAGTTCGCGATCTCTACGTAGAAGTCGTCCTGGTCGTAGAGGATCCGGTCGTTGAGGTAGTACAGCCTCAGCAAGGTGCCGGCGGTGCTGTTGTGGCTGGGCGGCACGTAACGGACGGAGAAGTCCCAGTCAGGGCTCGCCGCACCCTCCTTCGTGCTCGCGAACGGGTACTCGTCGCACTGCCAGCTCGGGTCGTCCGGGGGCGGCGGCCCGGTCTCCTGGTAGGGCGGGCGCCGCAGGCAGGCCCGGTCCTTTTCGGCGCTGTTGGCGCGCCAGGCGGGGCCGTCGTAGGGAATGCGGTGCAACGCGGTCCCCGGAGAGGTGGTTCCTATGTACTTTCCGGGTATCCGCTTTCCGGTCGCCAGTGGATAGGTGGAATCGGGGAGCTGCTGCGCGGCGTAGATGTGCGCCGCCACGCGCTCGATCCGGGGATCGCTGAGCGAGTAGGTCAGGTGCGGGATGACCGAGTAGTAGACGCAGGCTTTCGGATAGGAGGCCTGCCCTTGGTTGAAGTAGGTCGCCGAGTCGCAGCGGATCAGGACTTCCGGGCCGTAGACCGGGAGCCCGATGTAACCGTTGCTGCTGCCGTCGAAACGGTCGCGCCAGCGGTGGTACAGGACCTTGTCGGCGCCATTGCCGGCGCTTTCATGGGAATAGATGTCCCACCGCATCCACCCGACGTTGGGCCAGGCGGCATAGGGTATGGCGGCGTCACCGGGAGCCGCGTGACAGTAGGTGAAGCTCTCACTGCAGTCGGCACGGACGCTGAGCGTCAGGTTGGGTGCCGTAAAGAGCAAGTCCCATAGGCTCCAGTCCTGGTAGTCGACATCGGTGACGCGGAAGAAGACCCGGATGCCGCGTTCATCGTTGCGCCCGTAACCGGCCTCCTCGTAGCTCACCACGTTGCTTCCCTGGTAAACGATCCGGGCACCGACCCACCGGTAATAGATCACCTGCAGTTTCTGCTTGCGGCACCAGAACCATCTGTTGACGACATGCCCGGTCGGCCGGGGCGCGGCATCATCGGACAGGCAGGACCGCACCTGTTCCTCGTCCGGGACGTCAGGAGCTCTTTTCACCCGGGGCGGCTCGTCCGTCACTTTCACTTTGGAGGTGTCGTACTTGGACACCTCGCCGTGGCGGGACGCGATGCGCCGCGCCTCTTCCCGTGCCCGGTCCGGTGTCAGGGGCTTGCGCTTCTTTTCCTCGAAGGGCGCCGGCGGATCGCCCCCGAGCTCCACTCTCTGGACCAGTGCGCCCGGTATCTTCGGCGGCTTACGGCCGGCGTCCGGCACCGGCTTGCTCGTCTTGCCCGGGTCGGGCGCATTCCGCGCAGCCGCCGACGCGGCCGGTCCCAGCGCGGCCGGCACCAGCATGATCGGCACCGAGATCGCAAGGAGCAGGAAACATCGGAGTCGCCGGAGCCACATGCCGTCTCCCTTTGAGAACTCTCACGGGTTGGCCCGGCTCGACTTCCCGCAGCCGCGAGGAAGGCATCGTTGACTTCGCCTTCACGCCCGCAGGTTCCCCGCAACAATAATGCGATCGAAGCGCAAATGCGATATGGGATCTCTATCCCGTCACCTGATGGAAAGACGAACAAGTCCGGAAGGCTACGCCCTGCGCCCTGAGTTTCGTGACATTCCAGGACCGGCAAGACACTTCGTGCAATCGTCACCAAAAACATCAGAATCGGATGTCCCTTGCCTTCCGGGAAATGGCAGATCGAGACGGAGACGGCGGCGAAGGGCGGCCGTTCCTCTCAAAGGCCCTCATTGCGAAGTCGCGCGAGCACCTCGGTGCGGCGTGCGGACGGAGCCGCGCAACGCCCGATGATCTGGTAGTGGGCGATCTCGGGATCGGAGGACAGCAGGGCGCGCAAGTCCAGACCGACGCGATGCCGCGAGAACGCCCGTCCGATGTCACCTGCGCCCGGCGCCACCGGGCCGGCGGCGGCCATGCCCGCCGCGCGCCTCATCGCCCTATGAGCGGATGGCCCGGCCGAGCGGCAAGGCGGTCACGGCACGGCGCTCCCCTCGCTCCAGCGCCGCCAGGGCCTGCGCCACCGGCGGATCCCCGATCACGCCGGCTTCCGCCGCATCACGCCGCACCAGCTCCATGGCGATCGCATGCCGGCGGTCGTGGGGGCGGCGGCGACGGCATCGACCAGCTCAGGGTCGTCCATGCGCAGCGACTGGACGTCCGGTGCCTGCGGCGGGTCGTCCGGCAACGGCAGGACCGGTGCGGCCCGCAACGGTCCCCGCAGCACATCCGGGCTCAGCCGCACCCCCGTCACCCGGGTGGCGAGCGCCAGAGCGGCCGCATCCGCCGCCTCGGGCACTTCTTCGGCCTCCGCGCTCAAACCCACGGCCTCCATCAGCGGCACCAGCCGATCCGGCTCATCGCCCCAACGCACCCGGGGACACGTTTGCCGGAACACCGTCCCCTCACGGCCGTCCACCACATGCGCGAACCGCCCGTTCCCACTGATCGCAGCCATCACCGATACGGCCTCGGTGCCCTGGGACAGGACCCGCAGAACCTCCCTGCGCGCACCTCGAAACCGTTCTCCTCCACCGTAACGGCCCACACCACCGGCCCTTCTCGATCATCGAACCGCCCGGTGGGATCGGTGAACATCACCGACTGGATGCGGCCCGGGTCGGCGCCTATCCGCCGTAGCGTCTCCTCCGCCCAAGCCCTCGGACGAAAGCGATGCAAAACGCCCCCGCCAGGCCCGGGAACCGCTCGGCCAGCCAGGCGTAATCCGCCGCCGTCACCTCACTCACAAGGACCCCTGAGACGGGAACGGGACCTGTTCTTCCGCGTGTGCCCGATGACATCACATGCTCCCGAGGCGGTGCCGTTCATTCCTCAGGAGCAGCACGTCCTCGGGCACGCCCGTGAACGTCCTCTCCCCCACCCCGGCCGGGCCGCCCGGCGGGCAACCAGCCTGGACGCCGTGCGCCACAAGCCGTCCACGCGATCGGCGGCGTGCAGAGCCGGCCGCGCGGAGCGGGCACCGGTCACGCCGGCATGCCACAGGTGATGGAACCGCCCGGACGTTCGGCGTGCCCGCTCTCCCAAGCGTCTCCCAACGGCCCTTCGCAAGGCCGGACGAGCAGCAGATGATCTTCGCTTGGGGGCGCGGGAACGGCCGGAGAGGAAATGCCGCGGGGGCGGGCACAAGGTGCACCCGCCCCCGCGGCGGCGACATCGTCGCAGGTCAGCGCGGCATCACTTGACCGAGCCGGCCAGGACGCCCTGGACGAAGTAACGCTGGAAGGCGAAGAAGACGACCAACGGCACCAGCATCGAAAGGAACGCGCCCGAGGAGATGATGTCGATGTTGGAGCCGAACTGGCGGGTCTGCTGCTGGATCGCCACGGTCAGCGGGTAGGAGTCCTCGTCCCCGAAGATCAACGCGATCAGCAGGTCGTTCCACACCCACAGGAACTGGAAGATGGCCAGCGAGGCGATGGCCGGGCCGCCCAGCGGGAAGATCACGCGGCGGAAGATGGTCCACTCGGTGCCGCCGTCCATGCGGGCGGCCTCCAGCAGGTCGCGGGGGATGCCGGCGAAGTAGTTGCGCAGCAGGAAGATCGCGAACGGCAGCCCGTAGGCGGTGTGGAACAGCACGATGCCCGGGATGGTGCCGAACAGGCCGACATTGCCGAACAACTGGATCAGCGGGATCAGCCCCACCTGCACCGGCACCACCAGCAGCGCCACCACGCCCAGAAACAGCCAGTCGCGGCCGGGGAAGTCGATCCAGGCGAAGGCGTAGGCGGCCAGCGCCGCCACGACCACCACCAGCACCGTGGTGGGCACGGTGATCATCACGGTGTTGACGAAGCCGCGGGTGATGGAGTCGTTGTCCAGCAGGTTGCCGTAGTTGGCCAAGGTCAGCTGGGCCGGCGCGGTCAGCACCGTCCACCAGCCGCCGGCGGCGTTGTCGGCCGACGAGCGCAGCGAGGCGATGAACAGGCCGATGGTGGGCACCAGCCACACCAGCGCGATGAGCACCAGCACGACCTGCACGGCCGTGCCGCCCAGCCGGCCGACGATACGGGAGGCCACCGAGCGGCGCGGCGCCCCGGCCGCCCGGTCCACCGGTGCTGCCTGTGTGTCGACGGTCATCGGCGGCTCACCCCTGCTCGGCTCGGAAACGACGGATGTTGAAGATCATCGCGGGCAGCACCAGCAGGAACAGCACCACCGCGATCGCGCTGCCCAGCCCCTGGTCGGGGCTTTCGCCGACGAAGGACACCAGGTACATCCGCAGCGCCAGCACATTGGCGTCCTGCAGCGACGAGCCCGGCGCCATGATGTAGACCAGGTCGAAGATCTTCAGCACGTTGATGACCAGCGTCACGAACACCACCACCAGCACCGGCGCCAGCAGCGGGATGGTCACCCTGCGGAAGACCTGCCACTCGGTGGCCCCGTCCACCCGGGCTGCCTCCAGCGCATCCCGGGGGATGGCCGCCAGCCCGGCGCCGATGAGGACCATGGCGAAACCGGCCCACATCCACACGTACGCGCCGATGATCGCCGGGGTCACCAGGCTGGGGCCCAGCCAGGTCACGCCGCCATAGGGCGGGGTGAAGTTGTCGGCGGCAAGGCGCAGCGTGTAGGAGCCGGGCGCCAGCCCGCCCAGCTCGAAGGTGCCGTCGTCGCGGGAGGTGGTGGTGGCCACCACCTTGCCGCCCGACAGCGCCTCGATCTTGACCTCGGGCAGGCCCTTTTCGTTGCCGTCGATCTGGTTGACCGTGCCGCCGCCGGGGGCGAAGTCGGCCCACACGGTGCCGGTGATGGCGTCCGGCTTGGCGGCGGCGGGACGGGCCGGCTGCAGTTCCCGCTGCTTGGCGGGCGAGATCGACACCAGCGGCAGCAGCGTCGTCTGCCCCGGCTGAACCTGCTCGGCGGTCACGTACGCCCGCTCGTCCTCAGGGCCTTCGGGACGCAGCGGGCTGCCCTGCTCGCGGGGCCGCGCCCCCGGGTAAGGGGAGGGAGAGACGAAGGTGTCGTGGATGCCGACCGCGATGGCGTTGAGCACGCCCCGTTCGGGCGAGTGGTCGTAGACCAGCGTGAAGATCACACCGGCGGCGACCATGGAGATCGCCATCGGCATGAACACGATGGTCTTGAAGGCCGCCGCCCAGCGGATCCGCTCGGTGAGCACCGCGAAGATCAGCCCGAACGCGGTGATCAGCGCGGGCGCCACCGCCACCCAGATGGCGTTGTTCTTGATGGCGGTGAAGGTGGCCGAGTCGGTGAACATGGTGACGTAGTTGTCGAACCAGATGAACTGATCACCGTCGGCGTCATACAGGCTGCGCCACAGGGTGTACCCGATCGGGTACACCACCAGCAGCGCCAGCAGGATCAGCGCCGGCGCCAGGAACCCGCCGGCCAGCCACGGCGGGGGGCCCAGCCGCCCGCGCCCGGTGCTTCGGGCGGCGGGCGCGGCGGTCGGCTCGGCCGTCGCGGCGGGTCCGGGCGGGGAGGTTGCCTGCCCGTCCGGCTGCTCCTTACGCGGCGCGGACGGGTCGAAGGTGTCGGTCATCGCGCTCTCCCGGAGGCTCGGCGAGGTGTCCTGCACCTGCTGGGGAGGGTCGGGACGTCCCCGAAGCGGCACGCCGCCGCGGGGTGCGGGCGGGTCGGCCCGCTCTCCCCCGGAGGCGCGGCCCCCCGGGGGAGAGGGGTCATCGGCCGGTCGGCTCAGGACTTGAAGGCGGCGGCTGCGGCCTTCTCCAGCTTCTCGGCGGTGCCGTCCACATCGTCGGGGTCGGCCAGGAAGTCCTGCAGGATCTTCCACTCGCCGGAGCCCTTGGTGCCGCCGAAGGCGGCCGGGGCCAGGTCGGACATGTCGAAGCGGAAGGCGTCACCGGCGTCGATCACCGCCTTGGCGATCCGCCGCTGCACCTCGTCGGGGTAGACCGACAGGTCCAGCGCCTTGTTGGGGGAGATGAACCCGCCCTGCTCGGCCCAGACCTTGGCGGCCTCGGGGGTGGCCAGGAACTTCATCAGCTCCCGCGCCGCGGGGGTGTCCTTCATCATCACCGCCACGTCACCGGCGCCCACCACGGGAGTGGTGCTGCCGGCGGCGGGGAAGGGGAAGAAGTCGGCGTCGGTGCCGACCTTGGAGTTGGTGGCCGAGGTGATCTCGGAGGCGACGAAGTCGGCGCCGGGCAGCATGGCGGCCTTGGGCTCATCGCCGAACACCGCCGGCACCGAGGCGGGGAACTCGGTCTGCAGCGCGCCCTTGGCGCCGCCTGCCAGGTAGGAGTCCTTGCCCCAGATCTCGGCCAGCTTGCGCAGCGCCTCCTTGACCGTGGGGTCGGTGTACTTGATCTCGTGCTTGGAGAGCTGGTCGTACTTCTCCGGCCCGGCCACCGACAGGTACACGTTCTCGAACCAGTCGGTCAGCACCCAGCCGTCGGCGGCGCCGACGGAGATGGGGGTGGTGCCGGCGTCGGAGAGGGTCTGGGCGGTCTTGACGAAGTCGTCCCAGGAGGCGGGGGGCGTGGTGATGCCGGCGTCGGCGAAGGCCTGCTTGCGGTACCAGACGGTGGACTTGCTGGAGGCCTTGAAGTAGACGCCGTAGACGGTGCCCTCGTGGGAGCCGAGGTCCTGCCAGACCTTGGCGAAGTTCTGCTGCACCAGGGACTTGGCCTCATCCGGCAGCGGCTTGATCCAGCCCTTTTCGGCGAACTCCACCAGCACGCCCTGCTGCGGCAGGAACGCCACGTCCGGCGGCGCGTTGCCCTCCACCTTGGAGCCGAGGTAGGCGGCGACGTTGTCGCCGGTGGGGGTGTAGGTGACCTCGGCGCCGGTGCGCTTTTCGAACTCGTCGAGGACCTTCTGGAACTTGGCGCCCTCGTTGGAGCCGGTCCAGATCGCCGCCACGGTGAGTTTCTGGCCCTTCAGGGCGCCGTCGCCGGAGCCGGAGTCGTCTCCGCCGCCGCAGGCCGCGGCGGTGGAGACCGCCAGCCCGGCGGCCAGGACGGCGCCCAGCAGCCGCCGCCGGCCCATCGAACGTCTTCCGTCCCTCATGCGGTTTCCTTCCTCGGGGAAGGCTGCGTCGAGTCCCAGATCGACGCGCCTGTATCGGGATCGAAGAAATGCACCCGTCCGGTGTCGACCTGGGCGGCGACCTGGTCGCCGACCTTGATCCGGGTGCGGGGGCTGAACCGGGCGACCATGGTGGTGCCCGCGGCCCCCGGTCCTTCGGGTACGTCGGCGCCCACGTCGCGCGCCAGTTCCCGGGTGTCCTCGGTGACCACCTGTTCGGCGTCCACCGAAAAATGCACCAGCACGTCGGAGCCCATCGCCTCGACCAGGTCGGCGACGGCGGTCAGCCGGGCGTGCTCGGGCCCGCCGCTGAGCGCGGCGTCCTCCATGTCCTCGGGGCGGATCCCGGCGATGACCGGCCGGTTCACATACGAGCGCAGCGCCGGCCGGTGCTGCAGCACCTCCTGCGGCAGCGTCAGGGTCTGGCCGCCGCGGAAGCGCAGCAGCAGCCGCCCGTCCTCCTCCGCGAGCGTGCCCTTGAGCAGGTTCATGGCCGGGGAGCCGATGAAGCCGGCCACGAACAGGTTGGCCGGGCGGTCGTACAGCTCCTGCGGGGGCGCGATCTGCTGGAGCACGCCGCGTTTCATCACCGCGACCCGGTCGCCGAGCGTCATCGCCTCGGTCTGGTCGTGGGTGACGTAGATGGTGGTGACGCCCAGGTCGCGCTGGATGCGGGCGATCTCGGCGCGCATCTGCACCCGAAGCTTGGCGTCGAGGTTGGACAGCGGCTCGTCCATCAAGAACGCCTGCGGCTGGCGGACGATCGCCCGGCCCATGGCCACCCGCTGCCGCTGGCCGCCCGACAGGTGGCGGGGCTTGCGGTCCAGGTGGTCGCGCAGCCCCAGCAGGTCGGCGGCCTGCTCGACCTTGCGGCGGATCTCGTCCTTGGGGACCTTGCGCAGCGACAGCCCGAAGCCGATGTTGTCGCGCACCGACAGGTGCGGGTAGAGGGCGTAGCTCTGGAAGACCATGGCCACGTCGCGGTCGCGGGCCGGCACCCGGTTGACCACCCGGTCGCCGATGCGGATCTCGCCGGTGGAGATCTCCTCCAGGCCCGCCACCATGCGCAGCGCGGTGGTCTTGCCGCACCCGGACGGCCCCACCAGCACCAGGAACTCCCCATCGGCGATGTGCAGGTTCAGGTCGGTGACCGCCTGGAAGCCGTCGGGGTAGATCTTGCCGACACCTGACAGGACGACCTCGGCCACGACGTCTCCTTCGCTCGCTGCAACGTCAGGGACATCCGCCTGTAACCCCGACGGAACACATAAGCCGTACCCCGCTCCTATCCAGGGCCGCAACCGTCATACGCTTCGCAAAAGGTTCGTGAAGAGATCGTTATAACGGCCAGGCACCTTTCAGACAGGCGTAAGGGAAGTCTGACGGCGCTCGGCGCCCCTGCTCGGAGCGGCATCTTCGCAGGTCACCGCCTCAATGAGGCAGGCAGGGGCCCGTGCGGAGCCCCTGCCTGCCTCATCCTGCGCCGAATATCGGACGGCGCGATACGGCCCGTTGCGGCCAGGCCGCCTCGGGGTCAGTCCACGACGATCAGGTCGCGCTCGACGTGGTTCACCGACTCGAAGCCGTCCTCGGTGCACACCACGATGTCCTCGATGCGGGCGCCGTGCTCGCCGGGGTAGATGCCCGGCTCCACCGAGAAGGCCATGCCCGGCTCCAGCGGGCGGGTGTTGCCGGCCACGATGTAGGGCTCCTCGTGGGTCTCCAGCCCGATGCCGTGCCCGGTGCGGTGGATGAAGAACTCCCCGTAGCCGGCCTCGGCGATCACCTCGCGGGCCGCGGCGTCCACCTGCTCGGGCGTCACCCCCGGACGCACCGCCCGGCAGGCGGCCTGCTGCGCCCGCCGCAGCACCTGGTAGTAGGCGGTGTAGGCGGCCGGGGGCTCGCCGATGCAGTAGTTGCGGGTCTCATCGGAGCAGTAGCCGCTGGGCATGGTGCCGCCGATGTCGATCACCACCGGCTCGCCGGGGCCGATCACCCGGTCCGACAGCTCATGGTGCGGGCTGGCGGCGTTCGGGCCGGAGGCGACGATCACGAAGTCCACCTTGGCGTGCCCCTCGGCGACGATGGCCTCGGCGATGTCGCGGCCGACCTCCCGCTCGGTGCGGCCGGCCTTCAGCAGCGCCGGCACCTGGCGGTGCACCCGGTCGATCGCCGCGCCCGCCTCGCGCAGCGCGGCGATCTCGGCCGGGCTCTTGCGGGCCCGCAGCCGGCCCATCACCCGCCCGGCCGGCACCTGCCGGGCCTGCGGCATGGCCTCCTGGAAGCGCAGCGCCATCACCGCCCACATCCGGTCGGCCACGCCCACCGCCCGCGCCGCCGGCAGCCGGCGGGCGACCAGCGCGTACGGGTCGTCGGTCTCCTCCCAGGGCACCATCTCCACATCCAGCGCGCCGGCCGGGGAGGCCTGGGCGGCGGCCAGCTCCAGGCGGGGCACCACCAGGAACGGCTCCCCGTGGGCCGGGACCACCAGGCAGGTCAGCCGTTCCAGCTGGATGGCGTCATAACCCGTCGCATAGCGCAGGTCCGGGCCGGGGGTCAGCAGCAGGGCGTCCAGCCCGGCCTCGGCGGTCGCCTCCCGGACCCGGGCCAGCCGGGAGGGCGGGTACAACTGCGTCAGATCCGGTTTCATCACGATCACGGTCCTTCGTCGCTGGGATGCTCCCAGCATCCCAGCACCTGCGGCGTGCTCCGGCGGGCCGGGGAACGTCCCCGGCACGTGGCACGATGGCCCCCATGGATGCGCTGATGCTGCTCGACACGCCGTCGCTGTACTTTCGGGCGTTCTTCGGCGTGCCCGAGTCGGTGACCGCGCCGGACGGCACACCGGTCAACGCGGTGCGCGGCCTGATCGACATGATCGCCCGTCTGGTGGCCGACCGCTCCCCCGCCCGCCTGGTGTGCTGCATGGACGCCGACTGGCGACCGGCCTTTCGAGTGGCGGCGCTGCCGTCCTACAAGGCGCACCGGGTGGCCGCCGACGGCGGCGACCAGGTGCCCGATGCGCTGGCGGCACAGCTGCCGATCATCGACGCGGTGCTGGAGGCGGCCGGGCTGGCGCGCGCCGGGGTGCCCGGTTATGAGGCCGACGATGTGATCGGCACGCTGGCCGTGCGGCATGCGGCCGGCGGCGGCGCGGTCGACATCGTCACCGGCGACCGGGACCTGTTCCAGCTGGTGGACCGGCGCGGGCCGATCCAGGTGCTCTACACCGCGCGCGGGGTGCGCAACCTGCAGGTCATGGGCGAGGAGGAGGTCGCGGCCCGCTACGGCATCCCCGGCCGCGCCTACGGCGAGTACGCCGCCCTGCGCGGCGACCCCAGCGACGGGCTGCCGGGAGTGCCCGGGGTGGGCGACAAGACCGCCGCGGCGCTGGTCAGCCGGTTCGGCTCGGTCGCCGGCATCCTGCAGGCCCTGGACGCGGGAGTCACCGAGGGCTTCCCCGCGGGCAGCCGCCGCCGGCTGGAGGCGGCCCGCGAGTATCTGGCCGCCGCCGAGACCGTGGTGAAGGTGGTCACCGACATCGACGCACCCGAGCTGACGGCGCTGGAGGACGAGCTGCCCCGCCGGCCGCGCGACGAGCAGGCGCTGAGCGCCCTGGCCGAGCGGTGGAATCTGGGCGGTCCCGTCGGGCGGCTGCGCAAGGCGCTGGCCGCCGCTTCCTGACCGGGCCGTCCGGCGGCCTGTGTCAGGTGACACAGACCACGGCCGCCGCCCGGCAGATCATGCTCTCAGGCCATCCATGTCCGCGGCTGGTCAGTGACGGGCCGGTGCCCAGGGCCGGGCGAACCCCACTCCCTCTCGCCGGGGCACCGGCTCCCCGTCGCCGGGAAAGACCGGCACCGCCTGGGACGGGGTCCGGGGGTTTTCTCGCCGGACGGCAGGGGGTCGCCGTCCCGGGGGGGACGGGCCGGCGGGCGGTGCCCGGCGATCCGCCGCCCACCGGCCTGGCCGGCGCTGACGCGGTCAGGCGACCGAGGAGTAGGCGACCACCCCGCGGCGCAGCCCGTCCATGGCCTTGCCCGCCGTCTGCCGGACCCGGCTGCCCTCGGGGGCGGCGTCGGCGACCTGGCCGAGCAGGTCGATCAGCTGCTTGACCGCCCGCACGAAGTCACCGGCGGTCATCTGCGACTCCAGCAGCACCTCATCCAGCGAATGGCCCGAGGCCCACCGGTAGGCGGTCCAGGCGAATCCCAGGTCGGGCTCGCGCAGGAACGACACCCGGTTGTCCCGCTCGATGGCCTCCAGCTCCCCCCACAGCCGCATCATGGCGGCCAGCGCCTCCTGGGCGGCGCCGGGCGGGGTGCGGGGGGTCACCGCGTCGTCGGGCTGCCGGGACTCGTACACCAGCGCCGACACGCACGCCGCCAGCTCGGCGGGCTCCAGCTCCTCCCACAGGCCGGCGCGCAGGCTCTCGGCGGTCAGCAGGTCCAGCTCGTTGTAGATGCGGCCCAGCCGCCGTCCCTCCTCGGTGACGGTGTCGCCCTCCAGGTAGCCCAGCTGCTCCAGCACCGCGCACACCCGGTCGAAGGTGCGGGCGATCACCTGGGAGCGGCCCTCCACCCGGCGGCGCAGCGCGTCGGTATCCCGCTTGAGCCGGAAGTAGCGCTCGGCCCAGCGGGCGTGGTCTTCGCGCTCGTCGCAGCCGTGGCAGGGGTGGCGGCGGATCTCCCGGCGCAGCCGGGAGATCTCCTCATCGTCCACCGCAGGGGTGCTGCGCCGCCCCCGGTGGGCCTTGACCTGCGCGTCGGGCACCTTGTTGCGCAGCGTGGCGGCCAGGTCGCGGCGCTGCTGGGGGCTGCGCGGGCTGAAGGAGCGGGGGATGCGGATCCGCTCGATCGGCTCCACCGGGTGGGGGAAGTCCAGCACCGACAAGCGCTGCACCGACCGCTGGGCGGTCAGCACCAGCGGGGCGGGGCCGTCAGAGCGCCGGCCCAGCCCCGGGTCCAGCACCACCGCCAGGCCCGAGCGCCGCCCGGACGGCACGACGATCACATCGCCGGGGCGCAGCCGCTCCAGCGAGCGGATCGCCTCGGCGCGGCGGGCGCTGGAACGCTCCCGGGCCAGTTCGGCCTCCCGGTCCGACAGCCGCCGGCGCAGCGCCGCGTACTCCATGAAGTCGCCCAGGTGGCAGGCGGCGGCCTCGGCGTAGCCGGCCAGGGCCTCTTCGTTGCGGTGCACCTGGCGGGCCAGGCCCACCACCGCCCGGTCGGCCTGGAACTGGGCGAAGGACTCCTCCAGCAGGTTGCGGGCGCGTTCCCGGCCGACCGCGCCGACCAGGTTGACGGCCATGTTGTAGGAGGGGCGGAAGCTGGAGTTGAGCGGATAGGTGCGGGTGCCGGCCAGCCCGGCCACCGCGAACGGGTCCATGCCCGGCGACCAGATCACCACCGCATGGCCTTCGACGTCGATGCCGCGCCGCCCGGCCCGCCCGGTCAGCTGGGTGTACTCCCCCGGGGTCAGGTCGGCGTGGGTTTCGCCGTTCCACTTGTCCAGCTTTTCGATCACCACGGTGCGGGCGGGCATGTTGATGCCCAGCGCCAGCGTCTCGGTGGCGAACACCGCCTTGATCAGACCGCGGACGAACAATTCCTCCACGATCTCCTTGAAGGTCGGCAGCATCCCGGCGTGGTGGGCGGCGATGCCGCGCATCAGCCCTTCCAGCCACTGGTCATAGCCCAGCACGCGCAGGTCCTCATCGGCCAGGTCGGCGGTGCGCAGCTCGACGTGGGCGCGGATCTCCTCGGCCTCCTGGCGGGAGGTCAGCCGCAGCCCGGCGTGCAGGCACTGGGCGACGGCGGCGTCACAGCCGGCCCGGCTGAAGATGAAGGTGATGGCCGGCAGCAGCCCGGCCCGGTCCAGCCGCTGGATGACCTCCGGGCGGGAGGGGGGACGGAAGCGGGGCGGGCGGGCGATGCGCTTGCGGCCGGTGCGCCGGCCGGAGTTGATCTTGGCGCGGCGGATCTCCTCCACCGCGATGTTGCGCAACTGCGGGTTGATCTTGGGGCGGTCCTGCCCGTCGCCGGTGTCGACGAACAGGTCATACAGCCGGTTGCCGACCAGCATGTGCTGAAACAGCGGCACCGGCCGGTGCTCATCGACGATCACCGCGGTCTCGCCGCGGACCTCCTGCAGCCACTCGCCGAACTCCTCGGCGTTGGAGACGGTGGCCGACAGCGCCACGATCCGCACCGAGTCCGGCACGTGGATGATGACCTCTTCCCACACCGCGCCGCGGAACCGGTCGGCCAGGTAGTGCACCTCGTCCATGACGACGAAGGCCAGCCCGGCCAGGGTGGGCGAGCCGGCGTACAGCATGTTGCGCAGCACCTCGGTGGTCATCACCACGATCGGCGCTTCGCCGTTGACGCTGTTGTCGCCGGTCAGCAGGCCGACCTTGCCCGGGCCGTAGCGGCGCACCAGGTCGGCGTACTTTTGGTTGGACAGCGCCTTGATGGGCGTGGTGTAGAAGCACTTGCGCCCTTCCAGCAGCGCCAGGTGGACGGCGAACTCCCCCACCACGGTCTTGCCCGACCCGGTGGGGGCGGCCACCAGCACGCCCTTGCCCGCCTCCAGCGCCCGGCAGGCCTCCAACTGGAACTCATCCAGCTCGAAGTCGTACAGGGTCTGGAAGTCCAGCAGTGCGGGCCCGTTGTCGCGGACGCGCGCACGGTAGGCGGCGTACCGCTCGGCGGGCGTGGTACCAGGGGAACTCATGGCATCGAGCCTATGGTTTGGCCCGCCCCGTTCCGAACCGCTCGCCGCACGCTCGCCCGGCCCGCTCAGCGGGTCGGCTCCACGCGGTCGCCGCCGGCGTCCTCGCGCAGCCCCTTCTCCAGCTCGGCGTCGATCTCCTCGAGGTTCAGCGGGGCCGCCTCATCGTCGGACAGTCCCGCATACGGGTCGGGACGGCGGGCCCGCCGCCGGTCGTTCAGGAACGCCAGCAGCGCCGCGGCCTCGAACAGCAGCACGGTCGGCAGGGCCAGGGCCAGCATGGTGAACGGGTCGGCGCTGGGGGTGGCCACCGCCGAGAACACGAAGATGCCGAAGATGATGATCCGCTGGGACTTGCGGATGCGGGCCGAGGTCAGCACCCCGGCCAGGTTGAGGATCACCACGAACAGCGGCAGTTCGAACGTCAGCCCGAACACCAGCAGCATCGCCAGCACATAACCGAGGTAATGGTCCACGGTGATCAGTGCGGCCACGTCTTCAGGCACGAAGCCCAAAAAGATCGACAGTCCCTTGTCGACGGTGAGATAGGCCAGTGCCGTGCCGACGAAGAACAGGGGAATCGCCGCGCCCATGAAGATATAGGTCCAGCGGCGTTCATTGCGGTACAATCCCGGCGCCACGAAGGCCCAGAGCTGATACAGCCACACCGGCGCCGACAGCACCGCCCCGATGATAAAGGCGATCTTCAGCCGCAGGAAAAAGGCGGAGAAGATGCCGTTGACCACCAGTGAACAGGCGCCGTTGAGGTCCTTGGACTCCGGCAGGGCGCAGTAGGGCTCTTTGAGGAAGTCCCAGACCGGCTGGAAGATGATCCAGCCGATGACCGTGCCGAGCAACAGGCCCAAGATGGCCTTGATCAGCCGGTTGCGCAGCTCACGGAGATGGTCCATGAGCGGCATCCGGCCCTCGGGGTCGACCGCCCTTCGCCGCCTGGTCAGTCTCATCATCAAGATCGCAGCTCGCGCCTGTTCGCCGGGATCAGCAGGTCAGTGGCTCTTTTCCGGCACGTGGTCTCCGGTGCCGGCAATGGAGGCCCCAGGGGTGCCCGGTGCCGTGTCGCCATTGCCACGGCATCGTCCCTTGCCCGCGGCCGGTCCACTTTGACCGGCGGAAACGGCGTGCCGGGTGAGGTTCAGTGGTTGCGCGCCTGGTTGGGGTCCACCGGAACGCCCTGAATGGGCTGCCCGGGGGGCAGCTGGGGCTGCTGCGGCTGCGCGTACTGCTGAGGCTGCTGCGGCTGGGCGGTGTACTGCTGCGGCTGCGGAGCCGGCTGCTGGGGGCGCGAGAGCTCCTCGTCGTCCTCCTGCAGACCCCTGGCCTCGGCCTTGAGAATGCGCGCGGACCTGCCCAGGGACCGGGCGAGCTGCGGCAGCTTCGCCGATCCGAACAACAGCATGACCACCGCAAGGATGATCAGAATTTCGGTCCAGCCGAGTCCAGCCATGTCCCACCTCTTCAGCGGATGCCGTTCACGTCGATCGTACGCCGTCATCGACGTGGTCGGGCTCCCGTGTCCGCCGCAACCGGCGAAGTTCACCTTTCAGCGCCGACCGTTCAGGTTCCAGCCGCCGCCTGGCACGGTCGAGTTCACGTCCCAGGATCTGCACCGCGCGCACCACCTTGACCGTGCACACCGCCAGCACGGCCAGCCCGGCGAAGACCATCGCGACGAAGACCTGAGCCCAACCCACTCCGTCACGGTAGCGAATCACCGTGGCCTGCGATAGCCCGAAAAAAGCGTGGTCTACAACACCCGCGCAAGGCGGCCGCCGTTTCGCCGGCCATTCCGCTCCTCCCGCAACGGACCTGATCGCAGGCCGGTCAGGCGCCGGCCGTCGCGTAGTGCGCCAGGGCGCGGGCGGCCTCGTCGCGGACGGAGGCGGCCAATTCGGCCGGACCGATGATGCGTCCCTGGTCGCCCAGCCGCAGCGCCAGAGCCCGCACCCAGCGCCGGTCGGACGTGCGCAGCACCACGCGCAGCCGCCCCTCGCCGAGCTCTTCGACGCTCTCACACGGGTAGTGGTCGGCCACCCAGCGTCCGGCCGGGGTCAGCTCGAAGGTGACGGCGATGTCGTCGGGCGAGGGGTGAAACAGCCGACCGGCCTGCACATCCCGCGGCTCGGCCTCCTCGGGCACCTGCGCGGGCACCTCCTCCAGCACCGTCAGCTCCACGATCCGGTCCACCCGAAACAGCCGCACCGCCTCGGCGCGGCGGCACCAGCCCTCCAGGTAGGCCCGGCCGTCGACCACCAGCAGCCGCATCGGGTCCACATCGCGCTCGGTGTTCTCGTCGCGGGCCGGCACGTAGTAGGTCAGGTGCAGCCGGCGGCCCCGGGCGATGGCGTCGCGGATGCGGGCCGCCGTCGCCCCGTCGCTGTCGGCCTCCACCTGCACCGCCACCTGGCTGCCGACCGCGGCGGCGGCCTGCCCGGCGGCCTCCTCCAGCTTGGCGATCAGGCGGCTGACGGCGTCGCGGTCGCGCGCATCGCCGATCTCGGCCAGCATGCGCAGCGCCACCAGCAGCGCCCCGGCCTCGTCCACCTTCAGCCGCAGCGGCCGGGCGATCGACTCGGCCTCGGCGACGGTGATCTCCCCGCCCTCATACGACAGGTCGATCGGGCAGTAGGGGTCGGGAGCGCGCAGCTCCACGCACCACAGCATGTTCAGGTCGTCGATCAGCTGCTTTTCGGTGACGCCGAAGTCGGCGGCGGCCTCGGCCACCGCCACGGTGTCGCGGCTGACCACGTACGGCACCAGCGCCAGCAGCCGGGCCAGCCGGTCACTGGAGGTGTTGTGCCTGCTCATGCCCCTCCTCTGGGCGGCCGTCGTGCCCGGCCAGCACCGACTTCAGATGGCAGATGACGGCCTCGCGCAAATCCGGCGGGTCCAGCACCACCACATCGGCGCCGAAGCGGGCCAGGTAGGGGGCGAACCGTTCGGCCTCGCCGAAGGTCAGCTCCGCCTCGTCCCACTCCCCATCGCCGGGGCGGACCTCGCCGGCCCAGCGGCGCAGCCCCTGGGCGGCCCCGGCGCGCAGCCGCACGGTCGCGCTGCGCGGCGCGGCGGGCGCCTCCCCCCGGTCGAAGGCGATCTTGCGGATGTCCACTCCCTCGGGGACGGTGACGCTGCCGGGCCGCCCATCGGGCACCACCTCGCCGATGATGCGGCTGAGGCGGAACACCCGGGTGTCGCGCCGGTCGGTGTCGAAACCGACCACATACCAGCGGCCCCGGCGGCTGAGCACCCCCCACGGCTCCAGGTGGCGGCGGGAGGCGGAGGTGCGCCCGACGCCCTGGTAGTCGAAGGCGACCGGGTAGCGGCCCTTGACCGCCTCCCACAGCGCCGGGAAGGCCGGCTCTTCGGTGTCCACCCGCGGCTCGATGCCCAGCGATTCGGACCCGGAGGTGTCGATCCCGGCGGCGCGCAGCTTCAGCAGCGCCCCGGAGGCCGCCTCGGCCAGGCTGGCGCGCTGCCACACCCGGGCCGCCAGGCCCAGCACCGCGGTCTCATCGGGGGTCAGGTGGATGTCGGGCAGCTCATAGTCGCGCGGGGGGATGCGGTATCCGGCCTCGCCGCCGTCCTCGCTGCCGACCTCCAGCGGGATGCCCAGCTCGCGCAGCTCCTCCTTGTCGCGCTCGAACATCCGCTTGAAGGCCTCATCGGAGTCGGGGTAGCCGGGCACCGCGCGGCGGATCTGCTCGGCGGTGAGATAACGCCGGGTGGCCAGCAGGCACACCACCAGACCCAGCAGACGCTCGGTCTTGCGCCGTGACACGACCCACCACCTCGATCCTTGAGCGCGGGGCGGCCGGTCCGCCCGAACTCGCCGCCGCTGCCGTCATCGTCCCTTCCAAGACGCTACCGTTTCCGGCGTGATCCGATGGCGCAAAGGCAGGGTGGAACGCGTTCGCCGGGAATGGTCCGGGGCGGTCGAGCTGGAGGTCGCCATCGGCGGCGCGGACGGCACGGTGCGCGCGCTGGCCTACCCGGCGCTGGTGGGACGCCCCGAGCCCGGGGATGAGGTGCTGCTCAACACCACCGCGCTGGCCATGGGGCTGGGCACCGGCGGCTATGCGATGGTGGTGGCGGTGCCCGACCGGCTGCCGCCGGACCCGTCCGGCCCCGGCCACCTGGTCAAGGCCCGCTACACGCCGCTGCAGGCCACCGTGCTGGGCGCCGACGAGCAGGGCTCCCCCCACCATGAGCTGCTGCGCGAGGCCGACTCCCTGGAGGGGATGCCGGTGATCGTCGCCGATCTGCACTCGGCGCTGCCGGCGATTCTGGCCGGGTTGTTGGCGGAGCGTCCGGGCACGCGCGTGGTGTACGTGATGACGGACGGGGGCGCGCTGCCGGCCTGGTTCTCGATGTCGATCGCCAAGCTGAAGGAGGCCGGGGCGCTGGCCGCCACCGTCACGGTGGGGCAGGCCTTCGGCGGCGACCTGGAGGCGGTGACGGTGCACACCGGGCTGCTGGCCGCCCGGCTGGTCGCCGGCGCCGAGGCGGTGGTGGTGGCGCAGGGGCCGGGCAACCTCGGCAGCGGCACCCGCTGGGGGTTTTCGGGGGTGTCGGCGGGCGAGGCGGTCAACGCCGCCGCGGTGCTGGCGGGCCGCCCGATCGCCGCGCTGCGCGTCAGCGAGGGCGACCGGCGGGCGCGGCACATCGGCGTCTCCCACCACAGCCTGACCGCCTATGGCCGGGTGGCGCTGGCCCGGGCCGAGGTGGTGGTGCCCGAGCTGCCCGGCGAGTTCGGCGCGCGCGTCGCCGAACAGGCCGCCGCACTCGGTGAGCGGCACGAGCTGGTGCACATCCCGGTGGACGGCCTGCACCAGACGCTGGCGGAGGCCGAGCGGCGCTGGGGCGTGCGGCTGTCGACGATGGGCCGCCGCCTGGATGAGGACCTGCCCTACTTCCTGGCCGCGGCCGCCGCCGGCCGCCACGCCGCCGCGGTGCTGTGACCGCCCGGCGCCAGTGGGCTTTCAGTGGGCGCCGAGGATGTCGACGACGTAGATCAGCGTGTCGTCGCCCTTGATCCCATAGTGCGCCAGCCCCTGGGAGCCGTAACCCCACTTGGGCGGGACGACCAGCAGCATCCGGCTGCCGACCTTCTGGCCCACCAGCCCTTCGTCGAAGGCCTTGATGTCCTGGCCCACCCCCAGGATCTCCCCGGCGGGCCGCCCTTCGCTCCAGGTGGAGTAGAACTCCTTGCCGGTCCGCCACAGCACGCCGGTGAAGTGCAGCACCACCAGCTGGTTGGCGCGCACGGCCGGCCCCGAGCCCTCCACCAGGGTGCGCACCTGCAGCGTCGAGGGCGGGGCCGAGCGGGGGACGGTGACCTTCGGCGCCCGGCCGGCCCCGGCGTCGGCGACCGCGGGCAGGGTGGCCTCCGGCGGCGGCTGGGTCTTGCCCTGGGCCCGGGAGTTCTTGGAGTAGGTGGCGTGCAGGTCCAGCACGTACACCAGCGAGTCGTGCGCGCCGACCTGGTGCTGGGCGTTGCCCTGCGCGCCGTAGCCCTCCTCGGGCGGGATGACGGCGGCGACGCGGCTGCCGACCTTCCGGCCGACCAGCGCCTTGTCCAAGCCCGGAATCAGCTTGCCGGAGGGGAAGGCGCTGGGACGCCCGGCGGCGTAGCTGCTGTCGATCAGGCGGCTGCCGGCGCCGTTCCAGCGGTAGCCGACATAGGAGGCCACCACCAGGTCGCCCTTGGCCACCGTGGCGCCCTTCCCCTCGTGCAGGGTGGAGATCACCAGCTTGTCGCCGGGCTCGGCGTCCTTGGGGAAGGTCACCTCCGGACGTTTGCCGTACTCACCGGTCACCTTCACCGGCAGATCGCCGCCCAGGCAGGCGGTCAGCGTCAGCGAGGCGGCCGCCAACGCGGCCGAAAGCTTGATCAGACGACGGCGCATGGACGTCCTTCGGGGTGACGGGGCCTGACTGAGCGCACACCCTACCGGCTGGTCACCCCGAAGGCAGCTATGTCACATGCCTGCGATGAGCTTGTCCACCCGTTCGTCCACCGCGCGGAAGGGGTCCTTGCACAACACGGTGCGCTGCGCCTGGTCGTTGAGCTTCAGGTGCACCCAGTCGACGGTGAAGTCGCGGCGCTTCTCCTGGGCGCGGCGGATGAACTCCCCGCGCAGCCGGGCCCGGGTGGTCTGCGGCGGCACCGACTTGGCCTCGAAGATGCGCAGGTCGTTGGTGACGCGCTCCACCGAGCCGCGCCGCTCCAGCAGGTAGTACAGGCCCCGGCCGCGGTGCACGTCGTGGTAGGCCAGGTCCAGCTGGGCCACCCGGGGGGAGCTGAGCGGCAGGTCGTACTTGCGCCGGTACCGCTCGATGAGCTGGTACTTGGTCACCCAGTCGATCTCCCGGGCGACCAGGTCCAGATCCCCGGTCTCCACCGCGCGCAGGGTGCGTTCCCACAGGTCCAGCACCCGGTGGGCGACCGCGTCGCCGCCGCGCCGGTCGATGAAGTCCTTGGCCTTGCCGTAGTACTCCTTCTGGATGTCCAGGGAGCTGGCTTCGCGGCCGTTGGCCAGCCGGACCTTGCGGCGGCCGGTCATGTCGTGGCTGACCTCGCGGATGGCCCGGATGGGGTTCTCCAGCGTCAGGTCCCGCATCACCACCCCGGCCTCGATCATCCGCAGCACCAGGTCGGTGGCGCCGACCTTGAGCAGCATGGTCGTCTCGCTCATGTTGGAGTCGCCGACGATCACATGCAGCCGGCGGAACCGCTCGGCGTCGGCGTGCGGTTCGTCGCGGGTGTTGATGATCGGGCGGGAGCGGGTGGTGGCCGAGGAGACCCCCTCCCAGATGTGCTCGGCGCGCTGGGAGACGCAGTAGACCGCGCCGCGGGGGGTCTGCAGCACCTTGCCGGCCCCGCAGATGATCTGGCGGGTGACCAGGTAGGGGATCAGCACATCGGCCAGGCGGCCGAACTCCCCGTGCCGCCCCACCAGGTAGTTCTCGTGGCAGCCGTAGGAGTTGCCGGCCGAGTCGGTGTTGTTCTTGAACAGGTAGATGTCCCCGGCGATGCCCTCCTCGCGCAGCCGCCGTTCGGCGTCCACGAGCAGGCCCTCCAGGATGCGCTCCCCCGCCTTGTCGTGCGTCACCAGGTCGATGACGCTGTCGCACTCGGGCGTGGCGTACTCGGGGTGGCTGCCCACGTCCAGGTAGAGCCGCGCGCCGTTGCGCAGGAACACGTTGCTGCTGCGGCCCCACGACACCACCCTGCGGAACAGGTAGCGCGCCACCTCGTCGGGTGACAGCCGCCGCTGCCCGCGGAAGACGCAGGTGACCCCGTACTCGTTTTCAAGCCCGAAGATCCGCCTCTCCACACCTCGACCTTATGTGCCCGGAGGCCGACTCGACAGTCTCAATGTGCTTTTTTCAATATGCGATCTTGAGATTCGGGGTGGGAGGGAGCGGCGGCGCCCGGCGTCCGGGCCATCGCAGGTCACGGCTTTGTGTCGGCCGCTTGTTCTGGCGGAAATAGAGGTTTGGTTGCTTTTGAGATCGGGTACAGCGCCCGCGCCCTTTACGCTGTAGATCAATTCAGCGCGGCGGCGGGGCCGATCCGGCCCCCGCCCGGCGCGGGCGGGGGCCCGCGGCGTTCCCGGGCCGCTCAGGCCCCCTCGGCCAGCAGCTCCTCGATGCGCGGAGCGGGCAGCCGCCGGAACAGCCGGTGCTCGCGGTTGCGGTCCAGCACCGCCACCTCCAGCGCCTTGGCCTCCAGGCGCCGGCCGCTCTCCTGGGCCTCCAGCGACTGCACCCCGGCGCGCAGCGCCGCCGACAGCGACATCCCCTCGGTGAAGCGCTCCTTGAGCGCCTGCTCGACGGCGTCCACCTGGCCGCCCATCGCCACATAGCCGTGCTCGTCGCGCACCGACCCATCGAAGGTCAGCCGGTAGATCTGGTCGCTGTCGGCGTCCAGCCCCGCCTCGGCGACCACCAGCTCCACCTCATACGGCTTGGCCGTCTCGGTGAAGATGGTGCCCAGCGTCTGGGCGTAGGCGTTGGCCAGGCCGCGCGCGGTCACGTCCCGGCGGTCGTACTGGTAGCCGTTGATGTCGGCGTAGCGGACACCGGCCAGCCGCAACGTCTCGAACTCGTTGTACTTGCCGACGGCCGCAAAGGCGATCCGGTCGTAGATCTCGCTGATCTTGTGCAGCGCCCGGGAGGGATTGTCGGCCACGAACAGGATGCCGTCGTCGTACTGCAGCACGACGACGCTGCGGCCACGCGCGATGCCCTTGCGCGCGTAGTCCGCCTTGTCCTTCATCTGCTGTTCGGCCGGAACATAAAACGGCATGGTCACCGGAGTCGGTCCCTTCTATCGCAGCGGGGCGGTAGGCCCGCCCGGCGAGTCGTGACGCCCGTCGACGACGATGCGGGCCAGTTCCCCGACCTCCTCTTCGGGAAGACGGCGGAACCCGTCGGCGGTCACCGTGGCCACCACCGGGTAGATCTTGCGGATCAGGTCCGGCCCGCCGGTGGCCGAGTCGTCGTCGGCGGCGTCGTACAGCGCCTGCACGCACACCAGCGCGGCGTCCTGGGCGCTCAGGTCGGGCCGCCACAGCTTCTTCAGCGCCCCCCGGGCGAACACCGAGCCGGAGCCGATGGAGTGGTGCTCGTGCTCCTCATAGCGCCCGCCGGCGGGGTCGTAGCTGAAGATCCGGCCGACCTCGCGCTCGGTGTCATAGCCGGCGAACAGCGGCACCGCCACCAGCCCCTGCATGGCCATGCCCAGATTGGCGCGGATCATGGTGGCCAGGCGGTTGGCCTTGCCCTCCAGGGAGAGGGTGCGGCCCTCCATCTTCTCGTAGTGCTCGATCTCCACCTGGAACAGCCGGACGATCTCCATGCCGATCCCGGCGGTGCCCGCGATGGCCACCGCGGAGAACTCATCGGCCCGGAAGACCTTCTCCACGTCGCGCTGTGCGATCATGTTGCCCGCGGTCGCCCGCCGGTCACCGGCCATGACCACTCCGCCCGGGAACGTCACCGCCACGATGGTCGTGGCATGGGGCGCCTCCACGTTCCCCGGCATTCCCCCGGCGAGGGCCGTCATGTGGCGGCCGGGCAGCAGATCCGGGTTATAGGACGCCAGGAACTCGGTGAACGAGGACGTGCCCGGGTTCATGAACGCTCCCGGCAGACGTCCGGTGTATGAATCGTGGGACGCCACGCGACTCCTTCCCTTCACCCATGGCACCGGTTCCCCGTAGGACCTTCACCGGCGCGGACGGTTACGACCCTACTGTTCAACCGGCTCGGCCCGCATGCCCGGATGATCCTTCGGAGAGTCCGCCCACGGCGAACCCGCGCGCCCGCCGCCGGGCGGCGGCCGCGCGGGCGGTTCGGCGCATACGCGGGCAGGCCCGGGACACTACGATGACGACGTGGTGTGGGGACCTCCTGGCCCGCCGACCGGCCCGTACGGCCGGCCGGCATGGCCCGCCGACCAGGGCCGAGCGCCCTGGCCGACCCTGCCGGGCGCGCCCGGCGGGCCGCCGTGGCCGCCGCCGGCGCCCTACCCGCCGCCCGAGCAGCCCGCCCCCGACGGCGACGCCTTCACCCGGGCCGAGCGCGACACCCGCGCCGCCGTGGCCGCCCCCTGGTGGGCCGGTGCCGCCCCCCTGCAGCGGCAGCAGGCGCTGCTGCCGCTGCTGGTGTCCCTGCCGGACCGTTCCTGGTGGCTGTATGGGGCGTGGGCCCGCTGGTACCGCTGGCATCCGGTGGACGGCCGCTGGTACCCCGCCGCTCCCCCGCAGAGCACGGCGCTGCGGCGGTCGGCCCGGCCCGCCGCCGGGACCGGCCCGCCGCCGGTGCCCCTGGAGATCCTGCCGGCCGGTCCGGACTTCGCCCTCGACCACGGTCCGCCGCTGGCCGTGGCCGGCCGGCCGGTGTCGGGCGCGCTGCTGTACCGGCTGCGCTCGGTGATCGGCGAAGCGGCGCTGGCGCCCCCGGCCGACTACCCGCTGGGCTGGAGCCACTTCCTGCACGGCACCCCCAGCACCATCGCCGCCACCTGGAGCGCGATGCTGTGGTGCGCGTCGGTGCCGGTGTTCGACGCGGGCGACGACGGCGAGGGCGCCGGCCTGCTGAGCCTGTGGGAGCCCTACCTGGCCCACCCGCCGGCCAGGCACGGCCGGCTGCGCTGGCCGGCGCCGGTGCCGCTGCGCGCCCTCATCGGCCTGTACGCCGAGCGGATGCGGGCGGGCCGGCCGGATGCCGCCGGGCAGATCGTCCGCTGCATGGTGATGACCGCCCAGGCGCTGCGCGACGACCCCCGTTTCAAGATGCGCGCCTCGGCGCTGCTGTCGGTCATCGAGCCGCTGCAGGTCAACCCGGCGCTGGACCATCCGGCGCTGCCGTACGGGGATGAGGCGCTGGAACGGGAATGGGTGAGCCGCTGCCCGCCGCAGCTGGCGGCCATGATGTTCACCGACACCGCCCCCGGCGAGCACTTCCAGATGGCCTGCTACGACCTGGCCGAGGCGCTGCGGCCGATGTGCGGGGATCCGGACGAGGGCGGCTTCACCGAGCCGCGGCACGCGGTGGCGGCGCTGCTGGCGGCCGACCTGGCCGGCTACCGGCCCGACCTGGCGACCCCGATCGGCAACTGGCTGGACCCGGAGATGCGGGGGCTGCTGGGCGAGGTGCTGGCCCGCCCCGACCACGCCCTGCGCCGGCTGTGGCCGGTCGGCGGCGCGCTGCCGGAGGGCTTCCGGCCCGCCGACACCGGCACGGCGCTGCGCGCGCTGGGCGCGGCGGCCGCGGTCGCCGTGGCCTGGTGCCGGCTGGCGCACGGCATCCCCGTCCCGCCGGACGGTTTCCCCGTGCCGGACGCCTTCGCCGCCGCGCTGGAGGATCTGCGGAGCCGGCCCGCCACCGGCGAGATCCCCCGGGCCGGAGCCTGAGGCCGGCCCGCGGCCAAGGAACGGGAACTAAGGAGCGGGAAAGCGCATCGCCCGGCTCGCAAGGTCTTGCGAGCCGGGCGATGGCCGGGTCTGGCCCCCATGGGCCGCCCCTGCGGTCACAACCGGGATGCCTCGTGGACCGACGCCGCACGGCCGGAGGCGGCCGGGGCAGGCGTCACTGTCCGCCCTTTTGCACGTACGAACGGACGAAGTCCTCGGCGTTCTCCTCCAGGACCTCGTCGATCTCGTCGAGGATGGCGTCGACGTCGTCGGACAGCTTCTGGTGGCGTTCGGCGACGTCCTCGCCGACCGCCGCCTGGGTCTCCTCGACCTCCTCCTCACGACGGGTGGTGTGCTTCTGCCCGCCGGTGTCCCTAGTGGCCATCGGTTCCCTCCACTCACTGCCGGTGCCCCCACCCTATCTTCGATCACCGACGACGAGCGGACCTCGGCGTCCGGTTCGCGCTGCGGCTGTCCAGGGGCTGCCTGACAGGGTTATCGCCCGCACACCCTTCACTGAAACGGTCATACCGGTCAGTACTGTGCGATCGCCCCGGTGGGCGCAATCCGTCTCAGTTCTGCCCGGTGAGCACGGCGACCAGTTCGGAGGCGGTGCGGCAGCGGTCCAGCAGCGCGCCCACATGCTGCTCGGTGCCGCGCAGCGGCTCCAGCGTGGGCACGCGCTGCAGCGACTCGCGGTCGGGCACGTCGAAGATCACCGAGTCCCAGGAGGCGGCGGCCACCGAGTCGGCGTACTGGCGCAGGCAGCGCCCCCGGAAGTAGGCCCGGGTGTCGGTGGGCGGGTTCTCGATGGCGGCCTGGACCTCCTCCTCGGTGACCAGCCGTTCCATGCGCCCGCGCGCCACCAGGCGGTTGTACAGGCCCTTGTCCGGCCGCACGTCGGTGTACTGCAGGTCCACCAGCTGCAGGCGCGGGTGCGACCAGTCCAGGCCGTCGCGGCTGCGGTAGCCCTCCAGCAGCTCCAGCTTGGCCACCCAGTCCAGCTCCCGCGACAGCTGCATGGGGTCCTCGCCGAGGCGGTGCAGCACCGACTCCCAGCGGTCCAGCACATCGCGGGTCATCTCGTCCACATCGGAGCCGTAGCGGTCCTCCACGTACTTGCGGGACTGCTCCAGGTACTCCATCTGCAGCTGGACGGCGGTCATCTTGCGGCCGTCCCGCAGCGTGATCAGATGCCTGCAGGTCGGGTCGTGGGAGACCGCGCGCAGCGCCGCCACCGGCATCTCCACCGACAGGTCCACGGTCAGGAACCCGTCCTCGATCATCGACAGCACCAGGGCGGTGGTGCCGAGCTTGAGGTAGGTGGAGATCTCGCTCATGTTGGCGTCGCCGATGATGACGTGCAGCCGCCGGTACTTCTCCGGGTCGGCGTGCGGCTCGTCGCGGGTGTTGATGATGGGCCGTTTGAGGGTGGTCTCCAGCCCCACCTCGACCTCGAAGAAGTCGGCGCGCTGGCTGATCTGGAAGCCGTCGCCGCGGCCGTCCACCCCGATGCCGACCCGCCCGGCCCCGCACACCACCTGGCGGGAGACGAAGAAGGGCGTCAGGTGCCGGACGATGTCAGAGAACGGGGTCTCCCGCTTCATCAGGTAGTTCTCGTGACAGCCGTAGGAGGCGCCCTTGTTGTCGGTGTTGTTCTTGTAGAGGTGGATGGGGTGGGCGCCGGGCACCATCGCCGCCCGCCGGGCGGCGTCGGCCATCACGCGCTCCCCCGCCTTGTCCCAGATCACCGCGTCACGCGGGTTGGTGCACTCGGGAGCGGAGTACTCCGGGTGCGCATGGTCCACATACAGCCTGGCGCCGTTGGTGAGGATGACGTTGGCCAGCCCCAGGTCCTCGTCGGTGAGCTGGCTCGGGTCGGCCGCCTCTCTGGCCAGGTCGAAGCCGCGCGCGTCGCGCAGCGGGTTCTCCTCCTCAAAGTCCCAGCGCGCCCGCCGGGCCCGTGCCGCCGAGGCGGCCAGATAGGCGTTGACGACCTGCGAGGAGGTCACCATCGCGTTGGCTCCCGGCTGACCGGGCACGGAAATCCCGTACTCGGTCTCGATCCCCATCACCCGCCGAACACTCATATCGCCGAGCCTAGTGCCGATCGGGGCCTCTTAGACGAGGCAGGAACAGATCGCGGTGACGCCGCGGCGGGCCGGTCGCCGGCCGCCGGGCGCGCCGGGAGAAGGTCCCGGCTGCTCAGCGGGCCACCGGCGCGGCGGCTGGTGCATACGTACGACATCGGCTTCTTCTTACCCCCGCCGAGCCGGTTTGCCCCATGCCGGTGTCCCGATCCCGCCGATCGCCGCGCCGAAAAGGCCGCCGGGCGCCCGGCGGCGCCGCGGAAAGAGCGATGCGGCGGCCACGCCGGGTGGCCGCCGCATCGGCGAAGATCGGCCGGGTGACGCCCCGCAGGGCGTCCCGCCGGTGCCTTACAGGTACTGGCCGGTGTTCGCCACGGTGTCGATGGAACGCCCGGCCTCGCTGCCCGCCTTGCCGGAGACCAGGGTGCGGATGTAGACGATCCGCTCGCCCTTCTTGCCGGAGATGCGGGCCCAATCGTCGGGGTTGGTGGTGTTGGGCAGGTCCTCGTTCTCGCTGAACTCGTCCACGCAGGCGGCCAGCAGGTGGGAGACCCGCAGGCCCTTCTGCCCGGTCTCCAGGTACTGCTTGATGGCCATCTTCTTGGCCCGGTCGACGATGTTCTGGATCATCGCCCCGGAGTTGAAGTCCTTGAAGTACAGGACCTCCTTGTCGCCGTTGGCGTAGGTGACCTCCAGGAAGCGGTTCTCCTCGGTCTCGGCGTACATCCGCTCGACGACCCGCTGGATCATCGCCTCGATGGTGGCCTCTTCGCTGCCGCCGTGCTCGGCGAGGTCATCGGGGTGCAGCGGCAGGCCGGGCACCAGGTACTTGGAGAAGATGTCCTTGGCCGCCTCGGCGTCCGGCCGCTCGATCTTGATCTTGACGTCCAGCCGGCCGGGCCGCAGGATCGCCGGGTCGATCATGTCCTCGCGGTTGGAGGCGCCGATGACGATGACGTTCTCCAGCCCCTCCACCCCGTCGATCTCGCTGAGCAGCTGCGGGACGATGGTGTTCTCCACATCCGAGGAGACTCCCGAGCCGCGGGTGCGGAAGATGGAGTCCATCTCGTCGAAGAACACGATCACCGGGGTGCCGGCCGAGGCCTTCTCCCGGGCGCGCTGGAAGACCAGCCGGATGTGCCGCTCGGTCTCCCCGACGTACTTGTTGAGGAGTTCGGGGCCCTTGATGTTGAGGAAGAAGCTCTTGCCCTCCTGGCCGGTCTTCTCGGCCACCTGCTTGGCCAGCGAGTTGGCCACCGCCTTGGCGATGAGGGTCTTGCCGCAGCCGGGCGGGCCGTACAGCAGCACGCCCTTGGGCGGGCGCAGCTTGTGCTCGCGGAACAGATCGGCGTGCAGGTAGGGCAGTTCGACCGCGTCGCGGATCTGCTCGATCTGAGGTCCCAGGCCGCCGATCTCCTCGTAAGTGATGTCGGGGACCTCTTCCAGCACCAGCTCCTCGACCTCGGCCTTGTGGATCTTCTCGTAGGCGTAGCCGGAGCGCGGCTCGAGCATCAGCGAGTCGCCGGCGCGCAGCGGCACGCCGCGCAGCGGCTCGGCCAGCTTGATCACGCGCTCCTCGTCGGCGTGGGCGATGACCAGGGCTCGCTCACCGTCGTCGAACAGCTCCTTGAGCATGACCACCTCGCCCTGGGTCTCATAGCCCAGGGCCTCCACGACGTTGAGCGCCTCGTTGAGCAGGACCTCCTGGCCCTGCTTGAGCTGCGAGACGTCCACCGAGGGACTGACGTTCACCCGCAGCTTGCGGCCGCCGGTGAAGATATCGACCGTTCCATCCTCCCGGGCCCCGAGGAAGACCCCGAAACCGGAAGGCGGCTGCGCCAGCCGGTCGACCTCTTCCTTGAGCGCGATGATCTGCTCCCTGGCCTCCTTGAGGGTCGCGACAAGACGTTCGTTCTGCCCGGTCACGGCGGCCAGTTTGGCCTGTGTCTCGTGGAGGCGGTCTTCCAGCACACGAATCTGACGCGGGGACTCCGCGAGCTTGCGGCGCAGCACGGAGACCTCCTCCTCCAGCATGGAGACCTGCGACCGGAGATCGTGTATCTCCGCGTCGTGCTGCGCTTTGCGCGCCCCAGCATCGTCACGAGCGGCCACGCCCCGTCACCTCCTCAAGAAGAGAGCCGACGACCTACTCAGACCCTACCTATCCGGAGGGCTTCCGTAACCTGCCCTTGGGGTGCTCGTGTCGTGCCAGGCCGATCACGGCGGCTCTGCGGCGACCTGGAGCCCCCGGGAGCACATCCCGGAAAACACTGGAACACCGCAGGGATCTGGCTTCATTCCCGAGCCGCACGCGAAGTTCTCGCATCCCGGCCACGCGGGCCCGATGTCCGAAATCCACTGACTGCAATTGTGGAATCGGCGTGAACACCGCCATCGGTGGTGAAGTGCGACCCGTGATGCGATTTCACTCACCCTCGTCCGCCCGGCGCACCGGACGGCGGGATCAGGTCTCCTCGGGAGCGGGGTGGGCGCCCTTGGCCGGCCGGCGGCGCCGCGGCGGCGGCGTGACGCCGTCGGCCAGGCGGCGCGCCGTCACCAGGAAACCGGTGTGCCCCACCATCCGGTGGTCGGGACGCACCGCCAGGCCGTCGACGTGCCAGGAGCGCACCATGGTCTCGAAGGCATAGGGCTCGGCGAAGGAGCCGTGCTCGCGCAGCGCCTCCACCACCCGCGACATCTGGGTGGTGGTGGCGATGTAGGCGCACACCAGCCCGCCGGGGACCAGTGCCTTGCCCACCGCCTCCAGGCACTCCCAGGGGGCGAGCATGTCCAGCACCACCCGGTCGACCTCGGTCTCGGCGAGCGAGTCCTCCAGCGAGCCGACGGTCAGCCTCCAGGCCGGCGGCGGCCCGCCGAAGAAGGTCTCCACGTTCCTGCGGGCGACCTCGGCGAAGTCGGGGCGCCGCTCATAGGAGGACACCAGCCCGTGCTCGCCCACCGCGCGCAGCAGAAAGCAGGTCAACGCGCCCGAGCCGGCGCCGGCCTCCACCACGCGGGCGCCGGGGAAGATGTCGGCCATCGCCACGATCTGCGCGGCGTCCTTGGGGTAGACGACGGCGGCGCCGCGCGGCATGCGCAGCGCGAAGTCCGCCAGCAGCGGGCGGAAGGCCAGGTACTCGGTGCCGCCGGTGGAGCGGAAGACGCTGCCTTCGGGGCTGCCGATGATCTCGTCGTGGGCGATGGCGCCCTTGTGGGAGTGGAAGAACTTGCCCGGCTGCAGGGTGATGGTGTTGACCCGCCCCTTGGGGTCGGTCAGCTGAACCTGGTCGCCGGCCCGGAACGGCCCGTGCGGGATGCGGCCCATGGCGCGGGGCGGGGCATCGGACGGGGTGCGGGTCGGCTGCGGTTCGGTCATGGTCATCAAGGCTAGTGGCCGCGGGGACCGGACAGAGCCGGTCTCACGCCCCGGCGAAGGCGCGGTCGATGTCGGCGGCGGTGAGCACCCCGTACACCCGGCCGTCCGGTTCCACCACCAGGTATTCGGAGGCGGGGACGCGGCGCAGCGCGTCGATCAGCGCCTGCCCCGACAGGTCCGCCGGCAGCGTCAGCTCCGGGGACAGGGTGCGGGAGACCTCCCCGACGCCCAGCCAGGGGCGGCGCCGCTCGGGCACCGCGCGCACCGCGTGCTCGCTGACCAGGGCGATGGGACGCTGCCGGTGGTCGACGACCACCAGCGCCCCGGCGGCCTGCTCGCGGGCCCGCCGCACCGCCTCGGCCACCGGCAGATCGGCGGTGACCAGCGCCGCCCGGCGGGCCAGGCGCCGGGCCTGCAGAGCGGGGATGCGGGCGCGCATCCGCTCGGCGCGCAGCGCGTGGCCGGCGCCCATCCAGATGAAGGCGGCCACCAGCGCCGACCACAGCAGCGACAGCCAGCTCAGCCCGCCGAGGGAGCCGGCGGCCAGGACCGCGCCGGCGCCCAGGGTCAAGACGGCCACGCCGCGGCCCACCCAGGCGGCCGCGACCGTGCCGTGCCCGCTCCGGCCGGTGATCTTCCACACCACCGCGCGCACCAGCCGGCCGCCGTCCAGCGGCAGCCCCGGCAGCAGGTTGAACAACCCGACCAGCAGGTTGGTGACCGTCAGCGCCGCCACCAGCAGCGCGCCCACCGGCGGCAGCGGCACCAGCAGCTGCACCGCCGCGCCCAGCCCGGCCAGCACCAGGTTCACCACCGGGCCGGCGAAGGCGATCACGAACTCCCGGCCGGGGGTGGGCGAGTCGCGTTCGATGGCGGTCTCCCCGCCCAGCAGGTGCAAGGTGACCGAGCGCACCGGCATGCCGAACAGCCGGGCGGTCACGGCGTGGCTCAGCTCGTGCACGAACACCGAGCCGTACAGCAGCACGGCGTAGGCGAAGGCCACCGCGTAGCTGAACGGGACGTCGGCCACCCGGCGCGCCTGCCCCTCGAACATCACGGTGATCGCCACGGCGACGAGGAACCAGCTCGGTGAGATGTACACCGGGATCCCAAACGGCCGTCCCACCGGCATCCCCGGTCGCCGGGAGGCCGGCGCTCGTTCCCCCTCGGCCCGGGGCGCGCTGTCTGCCACGCCGTCGATGCTACGCGGGAATTCGTCGGCGGCGTCGCCTACGCTGTCGGCCATGACGACCGCCGCGGCGCCCTCCGGCTCTCCCAGCGATCCCGCCGGCACCGGCTCGGACGGTACGACGGGCGCGCTGTCGCCCTCGCGGGCCGGGGACTTCATGACCTGCCCGCTGCTGTACCGCTTCCGGGTGATCGACCAGATCCCCGAGCGGCCCAGCCCGGCCGCGGTGCGGGGCACGCTGGTGCACGCGGTGCTGGAGCGGCTGTATGACCTGCCGGCCGCCGAGCGCACCGTGGAGGCCGCCGTGGCGCTGCTGGGGCCGCAGTGGGAACGGCTGCTGGCCGAAGAGCCCGACCTGGCCGCCATGTTCGCACCGGAGGCCGCCGACGACCCCGACGCCGACCAGGAGGCCTGGATGGAGCGGGCGCGGCAGATGGTCGAGCGGTACTTCACCCTGGAGGACCCGCGGCGGCTGGAGCCGGCCGAGCGGGAACTGTACGTGGAGACGGTGCTGGAGTCGGGGCTGAAGCTGCGCGGCTACATCGACCGGGTCGACATCGCCCCCACCGGCGAGATCAGGATCGTCGACTACAAGACCGGCACCGCCCCGCGCGCCGACTTCGAGGCCCGGGCGCTGTTTCAGATGAAGTTCTACGCCCTGGTGGTGTGGCGGCTGTACGGCGCGGTGCCGCGGATGCTGCAGCTGATGTACCTGGGCAACGGGGAGGTGCTGCGCTACGTCCCCGACGAGGCGGAGCTGCGGGCCACCCAGCGCAAGGTGGAGGCGCTGTGGCAGGCGATCGTGCGGGCGATGCGCACCGGCGAGTGGCGGGCGCGGCCGAGCCGGCTGTGCGACTGGTGCGACCACAAGCAGCGCTGCCCGGAGTTCGGCGGGACCCCGCCGCCGCTGCCGGCGGTGCCGCCGCTGCGCCGCTCCCCCGCCGACCTGGAGGCCGGGCCGGCGCCGCGCGCGCTCACCGACGACCTGTAAACCGGTGACGCGTAAGGGGCGTAACGGGACGGGGCCCGCGACCAGATCATCCTCAGGGATGACCGGAGATCCCCGCTCAGGAGGGGTGTCTCCGCAGTAAGACGCCCTAGGGTGAGACACGTGTCACCCCGCATCCGCAGCCTCGCCGCAAGCCGCACCTGGTTGCAGCGCCACCCGCGGGTCAGCGACCTGCTGGTGGCGGTGGTGCTGCTGCTGGCGGCCGGGCTGCCGCAGCTGCTGCTGGCCGAGCCGCCGCAGGAGCGGCACCTGCGGGCGCCCGATGCGCTCAACGCCGTCATCGTGGCGGCGGTGACCCTGCCGCTGGCGCTGCGGCGCACCGCGCCGATGGCGGTGCTGGTGTTCATCACCGCGGGCGAGGTGCTGCTGGCCTGGCTGGGGTACCCGTCCTCGCCGGCGGATGTGGCGGCGTTCCTCATCGCGCTCTACAGCCTGGCCGCGCACCGGGGGCTGGCGCACAGCCTGCTCGGCGGCGTCCTGGCGTTCGCCGCGTTCAACCTGATGATCGTCGTGCACCGCACGTCCGTCTCCCTGCTGGACTATGTGACCAACAGCGCGCTGCTGGGCGGGGTGTGGGTGCTCGGCCGCAACCTGCGGCTGCGCCGCGCCTACCTGGCCGAGCTGGAGGACCGGGCGGCGCGGCTGGAGCAGGTCCGCGGCACCGACGCGCGGGCGGCCCGCATGGAGGAACGTTCCCGCATCGCCCGGGAGCTGCACGATGTGGTGGCCCACCACGTCAGCGTGATGACCGTGCAGGCCGGCGCGGCCCGGCGGATCCTGGACCGCAGTCCCGAAAGCGCCCGCGAGGCGATGACCACCATCGAGGAGGTCGGCCGCACCGCGCTCAGCGAGATGCGCCGGATCGTGGGGGTGCTGCGCACCGAGCGCGACGGCGAGGAGGTGGGCGGGCAGCTGTCGCCGCAGCCGGGCATCGCCGACCTGGGCGAGCTGATCGACCATGTCCGCGAGACCGGCCTGTCGGTGAACCTGTGGATCGAGGGCCAGGCGCGGACGCTGTCGCCGGGGGTGGACCTGGCGGCCTTCCGGCTGATCCAGGAGGCGCTGACCAACACCCTCAAGCACGCCGGGCCGCAGGCCCGCGCCTGGGTGCGGCTGCACTACACCGACACCGATCTGACCGTGGAGATCGAAGACAACGGCCGCGGCGCCGAGACGCTGCTGTCGGGCAACGGCGGCCGGCCCGGGCACGGGCTGGTCGGCATGTACGAGCGGGTCGCCCTCTACGGCGGGGAGCTGCGGATCGGCCCCCGGGTCGGCGGCGGCTTCGGAGTCCGGGCCAGGTTCCCGCTGGAGGCGTGAATGAACCCGCCGCGATGCCGCCCGCGCCCGCCGGGCGGCCCGGCACGTCCGGTGACCGCATCGATGACCGGGGACGGCCGACCGGCCCAACCGGGGTGGCGAAACGGGAGAATGACCCCATGACCGTACGCGTCCTGCTCGTCGACGACCAGCCCCTGCTGCGCACCGGCTTCAAGCTGATCCTGGAGGCCGAATCCGACCTGACGGTGGTGGGCGAGGCCGGGGACGGCGCGACGGCGGTGGAGCTGACCCGCACGATGCTGCCGGACGTGGTGCTGATGGACATCCGCATGCCGGGGATGGACGGCATCGAGGCCACCCGGCGGATCGTCCGGGAGGGCGCGGCCGCCCACGACCCGCGGGTGCTGATCTTGACCACGTTCGATCTGGACGAGTACGTGATCGAGGCGGTGCGGGCCGGGGCCAGCGGGTTCCTGCTGAAAGACGCCCCGCCGGAGGATCTGGTGTCGGCCATCCGGATCGTGGCGGCCGGGGACGCGATCGTGGCGCCCAGCGTCACCCGGCGGCTGCTGGACAAGTTCGCCTCCCGGCTGCCGTCGATGCGCCAGACGCCCCCGCCGCCGGGGCTGGAGACGCTGACCGAGCGGGAGCGGGAGGTGCTCAAGCACGTGGCGCGGGGGCTGTCCAACGCCGAGATCGCCCGGGAGCTGGTGGTCAGCGAGACCACGGTCAAGACCCATGTCGGCAACGTGCTGGCCAAGCTGGGGCTGCGCGACCGGGTGCAGGCCGTGGTGTACGCCTACGAGACGGGCATGAGCCGTCCGGGGCAGAACGACTGACCCGCAAAGACCCCTCTTTGGGAAGGAGCCGCCCCTCACCTCCCGGCCACCGCCCCGACCTGCTCGGATATAGCGAATATTTCGGATGAACCATCCGGTCCTTCGCATCGTCTCAGGGACGTCCCCTACTTTCGGCGATCCCCCGCTACTTCCAAGGGATGACCGCCGGCCGGGACCGTCCTGCGGGAGGGGGAGGGTCGATTCCCTTCCGCAGGCGCATCCCAAAAGATCGACCGGCTTCTACCGTTTCTGTCACGGGTCGCAGCGGCACCGGGCGACCCGTTTCAGGTCCGTTCGCCTAGCTGGAATTCGCTGATAGAGAAAGGAGCTGTCGTGACGCACACCGCCCCGACCACAGTCGAGGGGCTTTCTGAGCCCGGGGCGGGCGACCTGGCCGCACGCGCCCAGCAGATCACCAAGGTGTACGGCAGCGGCGACGCCCGCGTCGTCGCGCTCGACGAGGTGACGCTGGGGATCCCGCGCGGCCGGTTCACCGCCATCATGGGCCCGTCGGGCTCGGGCAAGTCCACCCTGATGCACTGCATGGCGGGGCTGGATTCGGTCGACTCCGGCCGGGTCTTCATCGGGGACGTGGAGCTGAACCGGCTGAACGACAAGCGGCTGACCCGGCTGCGCCGCGACCGGGTGGGCTTCATCTTCCAGGCGTTCAACCTGGTGCCCACGCTGACCGCGCTGGAGAACATCACGCTGCCGATGGACATCGCCGGCCGCAAGCCCGACCGCCAGTGGCTGGAGAGGGTCATCGACACCGTGGGGCTGCGCTCCCGCCTGGGGCACCGGCCCAGCCAGCTGTCCGGCGGCCAGCAGCAGCGGGTGGCGTGCGCGCGGGCGCTGGCCTCCCGCCCGGAGATCATCTTCGCCGACGAGCCCACCGGGAACCTGGACTCCCGCTCGGGCGCCGAGGTGCTGGGCTTTCTGCGCGAATCGGTGCGGGAGATGGGGCAGACCATCGTGATGGTCACCCACGACCCGGGCGCGGCGGCCTACGCCGATGAGGTGATCTTCCTCAGCGACGGACGGATCGTCGACACCATGCCCGACCCCACCGCCGAGAAGGTGCTGGAGCGCATGAAGGGCTTCGAGCTGCCGGGGGCCGCGGCGCGATGATGCTCAAGGTCACGCTGCGCAATCTGGCGGCGCACAAGCTCCGGCTGGTGCTGACCGCCGTGTCGGTGATCTTGGGGGTGGCCTTCGTGGCCGGCACCCTGATCTTCACCGACACCATGAACCGGCAGTTCGATGAGGTCTTCGGCGGCATCGGCAAGAACGTCGCCGTCTATGTGCGGGCCAAGCCGGTGGTCGAGGGCGGCGAGGAGCTGGGCGAGGCGGCCCGCCCGGTGCCCGCGAGGCTGCTGGAGCGGCTGCGCCGCATCGAGGGGGTCAAGGACCCCGTCGGCAACGTCGCCGGCTACGCCGCCGTCGTCGGCAAGGACGGCAAGGCGGTCGGCGGCAACGGCCCGCCGCAGCTGGGCGTCAACTGGGTGGACGGCGGCGACTACGAGCTGGCCGCCGGGCGGGCGCCGCGCGGCCCCGACGAGGTCGTCATCGACGCCGACACCGCCGACAAGGCCGGGCTGCGGATCGGCGACCGGGTCCAGGTGGTGATCAACGGGCCGCCGCAGCGGCCGCGGCTGGTGGGCCTGGTGGACACCGGGCACCTGATGGGCGCCACCCTGGTCGCCTGGGACACCCCGACCGCCCAGCGGCTGCTGCTCAAGCCCGGGCAGTTCTCCGACATCACCATGGGCTCCAGCGGGCCGAGCGAGCGGGAGCTGCGCGACCGGGTGGCGGCGGTGCTGCCGGCGGGCTATGAGGCGCTGACCGGCACCCAGATGCGCGAGGAGTTCAAAAGCGACGTCGACCAGCTGATGTCGTTCTTCCGCACCTTCCTGCTGGTGTTCGCGCTGATCTCGATCTTCGTCGGGGCGTTCATCATCTTCAACACCTTCTCCATGCTGGTCGCCCAGCGCACCCGGGAACTGGCGCTGCTGCGCGCCATCGGCGCCTCCCGCCGGCAGATCACGCGGGCGGTGATCGGTGAGGCCGTGGCGGTGGGCGTGGTCGGCGGCACGCTGGGCCTGGCCGCCGGCGCCGGGCTGGCGGTGCTGCTGGAGAACGTGGTCGGCATCGACGGCGCCGGCGGGCTGGTGTTCACCGCCACCCCGGTGATCTGGGCGTACGCGGTCGGCATCGGCGTCACCGTGGTGTCGGCCTACTTCCCGGCGCGGCGGGCGGCCAAGGTCCCGCCGGTGGCCGCGATGCGCGACGAGGTGGCGCTGCCGCAGCGGTCGCTGCGCGTGCGCATCGGCGCCGGCACCGTGCTGACGGCCGGCGGCGCGACCTTGATGGCCCTGGGGCTGACCGGGGTGAAGATCGGCGGCAACGTGATGACCCCGGTCGGGGTCGGGGCGCTGCTGGTCTTCCTGGGAGTGGCGATGCTCGCCCCGGTCATCAGCGGCCCGGTGGTCACCGTGCTGGGCGCCGCCTACCCGCGGGTGTTCGGGGCGGTGGGCCGGATGGCCCAGCGCAACGCGCTGCGCAACCCCCGCCGCACCGCCGCCACCGCCGCCGCGCTGATGATCGGGCTGGCGCTGGTCACCACGGTGAACGTGCTGGGCTCCTCGACGCGGGCGTCGCTGTCCCAGGCGATCGACGCCCAGCTGGGCGCCGACTACATCGTCCAGCCCCAGGGGCAGGGCGTCATCGACGCCACCGCTATCAAGGCGATCTCCGCCGTTCCCGGGGTGCGGCAGGCGATGCCGATCTACGACGGCAACGCCCTGATCAACGGCAAGAACAGCTGGTTCGCCGCCATGGACGAAAGCGCCCTGGGCTCGGCGGTGCGCATGGAGGTGGAGTCCGGCTCCACCCGCCTGGGCTCTGCCGGGATGATGGTGGACACCCGGGTCGCCGCGGCCAACGGCTGGCAGGTGGGCAGCAAGGTGCCGGTGCGGTTCGCCGACGGGCGCAGCGAGACCCTCACCATCGTGGGCATCTACGCCGTCAACGAGATGGTGGGGCCGCGGGTGATCGCGGCGGACGTCTACCTCGAGCACGCCCTCAAGCCGTCCCCGTTCGCCGTGGCGGTCAACACCGCCGCCACCGACGCGGCCACCTTGGCGGCGCTGGAGCAGGCCCTCAAGGACTACCCGACGCTGCAGGTGCAGGACCAAAGCGGCTTCAAGGAGGCGATGAGCAAGGAGGTCGACGGGCTGATCGGCTTTTTGACCGCGCTGCTGACCATGTCGATCATCATCGCGGCGGTGGGGGTGGTCAACACCCTGGCGCTGTCGGTGATCGAGCGGACCCGGGAGATCGGGCTGCTGCGGGCGGTCGGCACCAGCCGCCGCCAGCTGCGCCGGATGATCCGCCTGGAGTCGGTGGTGATCGCGCTGTTCGGCGCGCTGCTGGGGATCGGCATCGGGGTGGTCTTCGGCTGGGCGATCCAGCGCGCCCTGTCGGAGGAGGGCCTGAACGTGCTGAGCGTCCCGGCGGGCACGCTGGTGGTCTACCTGGTGGTGGCCGCGGTGATCGGCGTGCTGGCGGCGCTGTGGCCGGCCTGGCGGGCCGGCCGGATGGACGTGCTGAAGGCCATCGCGACCGAGTGAGCCCTCTTCGGCCGCTCGCCCCTCCCGGCGGCCGAAGAGACCAAAGAGCCCCGCACGGCGAAGTCCGTGCGGGGCTCTGCTCGTCTGCCGGGACGTCCTGCTGCGGTCAGACCTTGAGCTTGCGGAGCCGCCCCTTGCCCTCCTCGGTCTTGCCGGCGCCCGCGGCCCGGTCGCGTTCGGCGGCGGCCCGGGCGACCAGCTCGGTGGCGCCCTCGGGGGCGTTCTCGGGGAAGTGGCAGGCGGCCACGTGCCCGGGGGCCAGTTCCACCAGCGGCGGCTCGACCTGCTTGCAGATCGCCTGGGCCTTCCAGCAGCGGGTGTGGAAGCGGCAGGCCGGCGGCGGGTCCAGCGGGTTGGGCACATCGCCGGTCAGCCGGATGCGCTCGCGCTTCTCCCGGCCGGCCGGGTCGGGGATCGGCACCGCCGACAGCAGCGCCTTGGTGTAGGGGTGCATCGGCGTGGTGTACAGGCCGGTGCGGTCGGCGATCTCGACGATCTTGCCCAGGTACATCACCGCGACCCGGTCGCAGATGTGCCGCACCACCGACAGGTCGTGGGCGATCAGGACATAGGTCAGGTCCAGCTCGTCCTGCAGGTCCTCCAGCAGGTTGATCACCTGGGCCTGGATGGAGACGTCCAGCGCCGAGACCGGCTCGTCGGCGATGATCAGCTTGGGTTTGAGGGCCAGGGTGCGGGCGATGCCGATGCGCTGGCGCTGGCCGCCGGAGAACTCGTGCGGGTAGCGGTTGTAGTGCTCGGGGTTGAGGCCGACCAGCTCCAGCAGCTCCTGCACGGCCTTCTTGACGCCGTGCTCGGTCTGGATCTTCTGCAGCCTAAAAGGGGCCCCTACGATCGCGCCGACCGTCTGGCGGGGGTTCAGCGACGAGTAGGGGTCCTGGAAGATCATCTGCAGGTCGCGGCGGAGCGGGCGCATCTGCCGCTGCGACAGATGAGTGATGTCGGTGCCCTCGAAGACGATCCGGCCGAAGCTGGGCTCCAGCAGCCGCATGATCATCCGGCCGGTGGTGGTCTTGCCGCAGCCGGACTCGCCCACCAGCCCGAGCGTCTCGCCCTTGCGCACGCTGAAGGAGACGCCGTCGACGGCCTTGACCGCCGCGACCTGACGGCGCAGCAGCCCGGCGGTGACCGGGAAGTGCTTGCCCAGGTTCTCCACTTGCAGCAGCGGCTCGCCGCTCGGCTCGGGGCGCGCACTTTGCGTCCGCCCCTCCGGCTGCGGGGTGCTCACGATCGCCTCGCCTTTCTTTGCGCCCACGTCCGTCACAGCTTCGGCCGGATCTCGGTTTCCCAGATTTCCCTGCGCTTTTGCGGCGGCAGGTGGCAGGCCACCTTGTGGCCGGGCGCGACCTCCGCCAGCTCGGGCCGCTCGGTGCCGCTCTTGCCCCCGGTCAGCTGGGCGTAGGCGCAGCGGGGGGCGAACGCGCAGCCGTTCGGCACGTTGATCAGGCTGGGCGGGGTGCCCTTGATCGGCATCAGCCGGTCGGCGCGCTCGCGGTCAAGGCGCGGCATCGAGCCGAGCAGGCCCCAGGTGTAGGGGTGCTGCGGCCGGTAGAAGGCGTCCTCCACACTGGCCTGCTCCACGCTGCGCCCGGCGTACATCACGCAGATCTCATCCGACAGCTCGGCCACCACCCCCAGGTCGTGGGTGATCATGATGACCGCGGAGTTGTACTCCTGCTGCAGGTCGCGGATCAGGTCCAGGATCTGCGCCTGCACCGTCACATCCAGCGCGGTGGTGGGCTCGTCGGCGATCAGCAGCTCGGGGTTGCACGACAGCGCCATGGCGATCATGGCGCGCTGGCGCATGCCGCCGGAGAACTGGTGCGGGTAGTCGTCCACCCGCCGCTCGGGCCGGGGGATGCCGACCCGGCCGAGCATGTCGATGGCGTGCTTGCGGGCGACCTTCTTGCTGACGTCGTGGTGCACCCGGTAGGCCTCGATGATCTGGTCGCCCACCGTGTAGAAGGGGTGCATCGCCGACAGCGGGTCCTGGAAGATCATCGCCATCCGCCGGCCGCGCAGCTTGCGGACCTCCTCGGGCGGGGCGCTGACCAGCTCCTTGCCGTCCAGCCAGATCTGCCCGGAGATGCGGGCGTTGGTGCGGTTGTGCAGGCCGAGGATGCCCAGGCTGGTCACCGACTTGCCGGAGCCGGACTCGCCCACGATGCCCAGGGTGCGCCCCCGCTCCAGGGTGAACGACAGCCCGTCGACCGCCTTGACCAGGCCGTCGTCGGTCGGGAAGTGGATGCGAAGGTCGCGGACCTCCAAAAAGGCGGTCGGCGGCGCGTCCGCGGCCGGGGCCGCCGGGGCCTCCTCCAGTGTCTTGGCGGGTCGCTCGTCCCCCATCAGCTGTGCCTCACCCTCGGATCCACGACCCCGTAGAGGATGTCCACGATCAAGTTGGCCAACACCACGAACAGCGCCGCGAACAGCACCACCCCGAGCACCACCGGAAGGTCGCTTTGGATGACCCCGTCCAGCGACAGCTGCCCCAGTCCCTTCAGGGAGAAGGTCTTTTCGGTCAGCACCGCGCCGCCCAGCAGCACCCCCAGGTCCAGGCCGAAGACCGTCAGCAGCGGGGTCAGGGCGGCCCGCAGCCCGTGTTTGACCACCACGGTGCGCTCGGGCAGGCCCTTGGCGCGCGCGGTGCGGATGAAGTCCTCGTTCATCGTCTCCAGCATGCCCGCCCGGGTGAGCCGGGCGTACATGGCCGCATACAGGAAGGCCAGGGTGATCCACGGCAGGATCAGCCCGCTGAACCAGCCCGCCGGGTCCTTGGTCAGCGGCACGTAGCTGGGCGAGGGCAGCCACCCCCAGGCGTGCACGACGAACGCCAGCGACAGCAGGCCGGTGAAGAAGATGGGCAGTGACACGCCGGCCAGGGCGGTGACCATCGCCATCCGGTCGAACAGGCTGCCGCGGCGCAGCGCCGACAGCACCCCGATGCCGACCCCGAAGATCACCCACAGGACCGCGGCCCCCAGCGCCACCGACAAGGTCACCGGCGCCCGGCTGAGGATCTCCTCCAATACCGGTGTGCTGGTGCGGAAGGAATAGCCCAGGCACGGCGCCGGGCATTCGATCTCGGCGGTCCCGGTGTCGTAGGTGTCCCCGAGCACGAGCGCCTTGACGAACAGGCCGTACTGGACCGCCACCGGCTCATCCAGCCCCAGGCGCTCCTTGATCTGGGCGAGCGCCTCGGGTGTGGGCGACTTGCCGGCGTAGCGGGCGGCCAGGTCGTCCGGGGTCACTCCGGCGGCCCTGGGCACGAGGAAGAAGATGGCGAAGGTCACCGCGGTGATGACGAACATCAGCACCACGGCGCCGAGCAGCCTGCGGACGATGAATGTGATCACGGTAGGCGGCGGGGGTGGCCGGCGGGGCCGCTGGGCTCCGCCGGCCACCCGTTGCCTTCACCCTCTCTAGGGAGAAGCGGGACGTCGACCTCAGCCGGTCACACCGAGGTTGGCGTAGTCGTACATGCCGAAGCCCTGGTGGAAGTAGACGTTGGTCAGCGTCTCCGGCCGGTACAGCAGGGACTTGGCGTAGACGTTGGGCAGGATGGCGGCCAGCTCGCGCGCCTTCTCGTCGATCCGGTTGTAGATCTTCTCGCGCTCGGCGGCGTCGGTGATCTTCACCACGTCGTTCCAGAGCTTGTTGATCTCAGGGTCGTCCAGCTCGGAGACGTTGGTGTTGCCGGCCTCGACGATCGCCTTGCCGTCGGTGAGCGCCTGCAGGTAGCCGTAGCCGGTGGGCCAGTCGGGCGCCCAGCCGTAGGTGCCCAGGCCGATGTTCTCCTTCTTGACGAAGGACGGGGAGCCGAGCTGCTCACCGGTGTAGGTGCCGGCCGGGTAGCCCTTGAGGGTCAGCTTGATGCCGACCCGGGCCAGCGACTGCTCCAGGGCCTCGGCGACGGCCTTCTCCTTGGGCCGGTCGCTGCGGTAGACCATGGTGGTCGAGAAGCCGTCGGGCTTGCCGCACTTCTGCAGGGCCTCCTTGGCCTTGTCCACATCGCCCTTGTAGCCGGGGGCGGTGGAGGTGTAGAAGTCGGTGCCCTTCTGGCGGCCGGCGATGTTCGGCGGCTGGATGGAGGTGGCCCGCTCGCCGCCGACGTCACCGCCGTAGGCGCGCCACATGGCGTCCCGGTCGGCGGCGTACACGATCGCCTTGCGGCACTCCAGGTTGGGGATGGTCTTGAGGTTGATCGGGATGTACCAGTGGAAGCCGGCCAGCGGGTTGTCGGCCTTGGCCTTCAGGTCCGGGTTGGTGAGGATCTTCTGCCGGGCGGCGTCCTGCACGCCGCTGCCGGCCAGGTCGACGTGGAGCTCGCCGTTCATCAGGCGGTTGTCGACCTCGTTGGCCTCAATGCCGGCGATGACCTCGATGCGGTCCGGCAGCGCCTTGCGGTTGGGGTCGGTGCTGGGGTCCCAGTGCTCGTTGCGGACCAGCACGCCGCCCTTCTTCGGCTGGTAGTTGCCCTCCCACTTGTAGGGGCCGGAGGAGAGCGGACGCAGCCGGTACTGGGCGCCCTTGTCCTTGTCCGGCGGCACGGGGGCGGTCTGGCCGGAGAAGGTCACCAGCTCGTTGAACTCGGGGAAGGGCTCCTTGAGCTTGAAGATCAGGGTGTAGTCGTCGGGGGTCTCGATGCCCTTGAAGTTGTCGAGGTTCTTGTCCTTGTAGGGGCCCTTGTAGCCGTCGGCGTCCAGCAGCTGGGGGAAGTAGGCCGGGCCGTGGCCGAGGACGCCGCGGTCGTAGGTGCGGGCGACCGCGTACTTGATGTGCTCGGCCTTGATCTCCGTGCCGTCTTCGTACTTCAGGCCCTTCTTGAGCTTGAAGGTCCAGGTCTTGTTGTCGTCGCTGGGCACACCCGGGGCCTCGGCCAGGTCGGGCGAGGGCTTGAGGCCCGCAGCGCCCGGCTGGGAGGTGTAGGTCATCAGCGTCCGGGTGTACAGCCGGATGAAGTTGTTGCCGAAGGCGTAGTAGGTGTCGCCGGGGTCGGTGGAGTCGAAGTCGTCGCTCATCCCCACCTTCAGCGTGCCGCCCTTTTTGTCGGACGGGTTGACGATGCCGTTGGTCCCGGCGTCGAACTTAAGGCCCGAGCTGTCGCTGTCGCCGTCATCGCCGCCGCCGCAGGCGGTCAGGCCCAGACTGAGCGCGACGGCGCCCGCCGTCAGCGCTGCCCAGACTTTGGGAGTTTTCATGAATTCCCTTTCAGTGTCGGCCGGTGGAATACCGGGGGTCATCGGGTCCGCGGGTCCAGGGCGTCGCGCAGGCCGTCACCGAAGAGGTTGAAGGCCATGACGGTGACGAAGATGGCCAGGCCCGGGACGATCACAAAGTGCGGCGCGACTGAATACAGCGAGGTCGCCTGGGTGAGCATGCCTCCCCACGAGGGCGCCGGCGGGTTGATGCCCACGCCCAGGAAGGACAGCGCTGCCTCGAAGAGGATGTTGGTCGGGATCAGCAGGGTGGAGTACACCAGGATCGGCGCGACCAGGTTGGGCAGGATCTCGCGGACGAGGATGTAGGTGTTGCCGGCGCCCATGCTGCGGGCCGCATCGACGAACTCCCGCTCGCGCAGCGACATCGTCTGGCCGCGCACGATGCGGCCGATGTAGGGCCAGCTGAAGAAGCCGATGATGAACACCAGCAGCGCCATCCGCAGCGCGTTGCCCTCCAGGGTGAACCAGTGCAAAAAGTCCGGCCCCCACGGCAGGATCTCCATCCGGTTGGGGATCACGCCCACCAGCGCGATGGCGAACAGCAGCAGCGGGAAGGCCAGGAAGACGTCCATGGCGCGGGCGATCAGCGAGTCCACCCAGCCGCCGAAGTAGCCGGCGATCACGCCCAGAGTGGTGCCGATGACCACCGCCAGCAGGGTGGCCAGGAAGCCGATGAGCAGCGACACCCGGGCGCCGTAGACGATCCGGCTGAACAGGTCGCGCCCGTTGACCGGTTCCAGGCCGAACAGGAACTCGGTGCTGATGCCGCCGAACCGGCCGGTCGGGGTGCCGAGGGTGGGGTCGATGTACTCCTGGTGGTACTCGTTGGGAGGGTGGCCGAGCAGCTTGACCACCAGCGGAGCGAACACCGCCACCAGAACCAGCAGGACGATCACGACGCCGCCGGCCATGGCGACCCGGTCGCGCTTGAGGCGCATCCAGGCGATCTGGCCCAGGGAACGGCCCTCGATGGCCTTCTTGCCGACCCCCGCCAGGACGGCCTCGGGCTGCGCCTCGGTCTCGGCCCCGGACACCTCGATCGGTGCGGTCACGCTCCGTACCTCCCTGTACGTCGGCACCGCTGCCGAGGAGCACCGGGACCGGGCATCGGTCGCGTCCCGGCTTCTGACAGCGGGGTTTGCTGGAGCGAAAGCCAACCCTCCAGCCAGAGAGTCCCCCCGGGCGGCCATGGAGGCAACTACCCGTGGACGACTTGTGATCTCACTGTCATCTGGGGCACGTGCCGTCTCAACGGCCGTCCGGCAGAACAAAACGCCCAGATGTTACGCCCGGGTAGGAGCGTTGCACCAAATCGAAGCAGGGGTACTACGGGAACCTTTACCGTTTTGAGTCTCGTTCGATACCGTTCATCCTTCGAGCCGGTCGCTGAGGCGAAGATTCTCGGTCATCGCGGGATTCCCCGCTGAACCTGTCTCAACACGTGGTCCAAGGCACCGGGGGCCGGAGCCCCGGCGCCCTCCGCTGCCGCGACGTCGCAGATCACGGCATCGGCCCAGACCGCGGTGCCCCCGTCCCGGACTGCGGAGACGGCGCGTTGCACAAGGTTCAGTGGATGCCGCGCCGACGGAGGATCTCCTCGATCTCGGCCATCTCCGGGTCCGCGGCCGCTCCCGCCGGCGGCTGCACGGCCCGCCGCTGCCGGCGTTCCTCCCGCCGCTCGCCGACCACCTCGGCGCGTCCGGCGCGCTTGCTGAGCATCACTCCGGAGACCAGGTAGAGCAGCACGCTCAGCCCGGCCAGCGCCACGCCCGCCCACCGGGCGGGGCTGAAGGCCAGCTCGATGACGAACTCGGTGACCCCGGTCAGCGTGGCCGCCAGCGGCACCAGCGACCAGGCGGCCCCGCGCAGGCCGGAGGCCGCGCCCCGGCGCTTGCCCACCCCGTAGCTGATGACCAGTCCCAGCAGCGTGATCCCGAGGCTGATCACAAAGAGCATCCCATCGCCCATGCCGGCTTCCCCCACCTTCGTGTCCGCGCCGTGTGTCTCCTGCCATCGTCACACGTACACAGACAAAGACCCCTCCTCCGGCCGGACGGTTCCCGCTCCGGGGTCCTCCTACCGTGGCGGTAGCCGCCGGGAGGGCGCGGCCTGCCGACGGACGGCGCTCAGGGCAGCAGGCCGTTCAGCATCTGCAGGTCAACGTTCCGCAACGATTCCACGACGGTTCGGCCGGGGGCGGGCGGCACGGGGACCACGCCGGGCACCGCCACGGTCACGCAGCCGGCGGCCTCGGCGGCGGCCAGGCCGGTGGGCGAGTCCTCCAGCACCACGCAGCGCCCCGGAGAGACCCCCAGACGCGCCATGGCGGTCAGGTACGGCTCGGGGTCGGGTTTGCGGCGGGCGACCTCGTCACCGGCCACGGTGACGTCGAAGTGCTCGCGGCCGATGCCGGCCAGGGCCGCCTCGACCAGGCGGCGTTCGCTGGAGGACACCAGCGCGGTCGCCACCCCGGCCGCGCGCACCTCGGCGAGCAGCTCCTTGGCGCCGGGCATGAGCGGCACGGACCCGGCCAGCCGCTCGGCCATGCCGTCCACCAGCCGCCGCTCCACCTCCTGCGGCGCGACCGTCGCCTCGACCAGCGACAGCATGTAGTGCGCGGCGTAGGTCACCGAGCCGCCCAGCAATTTCTGCTGGTGCTGCGGGCCCCACTCGCCGCCCAGCCAGGCCATCACCTCGGTCTCGACCTCCAGCCACATCGGCTCGGAGTCGATCAGCAGGCCGTCCATGTCGAACAGGACGGCCTGCAGCCCGCCGCCCGCCACAGGTCTCCTTCCGGGTCGTCAGACGTTGAAGTACTTGGCCTCGGGGTGGTGGGCGATGAGCGCGTCGGTGGACTGCTCGGGCACCAGCTGGAACTCCTCCGAGAGGGTGACGCCGATCCGCTCCGGCCGCAGCAACCGCATCACCACGGCGCGGTTCTCCAGGTCGGGGCAGGCCGGGTAGCCGAAGGAGTAGCGGGCGCCCCGGTAGTCGACCTTGAAGAAGCCGTCCAGGTCGGCGGGGTCCTGGTCGCCGAAGCCGATCTCCTCGCGCACCCGGGCGTGCCAGTACTCGGCCAGCGCCTCGGTGAGCTGGACCGACAGCCCGTGCAGCTCCAGGTACTCGCGGTAGGAGTTCTTGGCGAACAGCTCGGCGGTGGCCTGGGAGACCTTCGCGCCCACGGTGACCAGCTGGAAGGCCACCACGTCGGTCTCCCCCGACTCCCGGGGCCGGAAGAAGTCCGCCAGGCACAGGTGCCGGTCGCGGCGCTGGCGGGGGAAGGTGATGCGCTCGCGCTCGGACCCGTCGTCGTTCAAGATGACCAGGTCGTCGCCCTCGCTGACGGCCGGGAAGTAGCCGTAGACCACCGCGGCCTCGATCAGCCCCTCGGACTGGATGCGGTCCAGCCACATGCGCAGCCGGGGCCGGCCCTCGGTCTCCACCAGCTCCTCATAGGAGGGGCCGTCGCCGCCGCGGGCGGGCTTGAGGCCCCATTGCCCCATGAAGGTGGCCCGCTCGTCCAGGAAGGCGGCGTAGTCGGCCAGCGGGATGCCCTTGACGATGCGGTCGCCCCAGAACGGCGGCTCGGGCACCGGGTTGTCGGTGGCCACATCGGAGCGGGCCGGCATGTCCTCCGGCGCGGTGACCTTCAGTTTCGCGCCGCTTGCGACCCGCCGCTTGCGCAGCGGCGGCAGCTGGGCGCCCTCCTCGCCGCGCTTGACGGCCATGAAGGCGTCCATCAGCCGCAGGCCCTCAAAGGCGTCGCGGGCATAGCGGACCTCGCCGTCGAACAGCTCGGCCAGGTCCTGCTCGACGTAGGCGCGGGTCAGCGCGGCGCCGCCGAGCAGCACCGGCCACTGGCGGGCCAGGCCGCGGGCGTTGAGCTCCTCCAGGTTCTCCTTCATGACCACCGTGGACTTCACCAGCAGCCCGGACATGCCGATCACGTCGGCGCGGTGCTCCTTGGCGGCCTCCACGATGGCCGAGATCGGCTGTTTGATGCCGAGGTTGATCACCTCGTAGCCGTTGTTGGAGAGGATGATGTCGACCAGGTTCTTGCCGATGTCGTGCACGTCGCCCTTGACGGTGGCCAGCACGATGCGGCCCTTGCCGCCGTCGGCGGACTTTTCCATGTGCGGCTCGAGGTAGGCCACCGCGGCCTTCATCACCTCGGCGCTCTGCAGCACGAACGGCAGCTGCATCTGCCCGGAGCCGAACAGGTCGCCGACGGTCTTCATGCCGTCCAGCAGCACGTCGTTGATGATCTCCAGGGCGGGACGGGAGGCCAGCGCCTCGTCCAGGTCGGCCTCCATCCCGTTGGCCTCGCCGTCGATGATGCGGCGCTTGAGGCGCTCCCACAGCGGCAGCGCGGCCAGCTCCTGGGCCCGGGAGGCGCGCAGCTCCTTGGCGCTGACGCCCTCGAACAGCTCCATGAACCGCTGCAGCGGGTCGTAGCCCTCGCGGCGCCGGTCGTAGACCATGTCCAGGGCGACCTGGCGCTGCTCGTCGGGGATGCGGTTCATCGGCAGGATCTTGGAGGCGTGCACGATGGCCGAGTCCAGGCCGGCGTTGACGCACTCGTTGAGGAACACCGAGTTCAGCACCACCCGGGCGGCCGGGTTCAGCCCGAAGGAGACGTTGGAGATGCCGAGGGTGGTCTGCACCTGCGGGTAGCGGCGCTTGAGCTCGGCGATCGCCTCGATGGTCTCCAGGGCGTCGCGGCGGGTCTCCTCCTGGCCGGTGGCGATGGGGAAGGTCAGGCAGTCGACGACGATGTCCTCAAGGCGCATCCCCCAGTTGCCGGTCAGGTCCTCGATGATCTCGCAGGCGATGCGGACCTTGTCCTCGCGGGTGCGGGCCTGGCCGCCTTCGTCGATGCACATCGCCACCACGGCGGCGCCGTGCTCGCGGACGGCGGTCATGGTGCGGTGGAAGCGCGAGCCGGGTCCGCGGCCGTCTTCGTAGTTGACCGAGTTGACCACGGCGCGCCCGCCGAGCATCTCCAGCCCGGCCCGCAGCACGGCCGGCTCGGTGGAGTCCAGCATGATCGGCAGCGTGGAGGCGGTGGCCAGCCGGAAGGCCAGCTCCTTCATGTCGGCCACGCCGTCGCGGCCGACGTAGTCCACGCACAGGTCGATCATGTGGGCGCCGTCGCGGGCCTGGTCGCGGGCGATGCGCACGCAGTCGTCCCAGCGTTCGGCCAGCATCGCCTCGCGGAAGGCCTTGGAGCCGTTGGCGTTGGTGCGCTCCCCGATCGCCAGGTAGGAGGTGTCCTGCTTGAACGGCACGTGCTGGTACAGCGAGGAGGCGCCGGGCTCGGGACGGGGCCTGCGGGGGGCCAGTTCCCGGCCGCGGACCCGTTCGACGACCAGCCGCAGGTGCTCAGGGGTGGTGCCGCAGCAGCCGCCGACCAGGGACAGGCCGTAGTCGCGGGTGAAGGCGTCGTGGGCGTCGGCCAGCTCCTGGGGGGTCAGCGGGTAGCGGGCGCCGTCGGGGGTCAGCTCCGGCAGCCCGGCGTTCGGCATGCACGACAGGCCGACCCGTGCGTGGCGGGACAGGTACCGCAGGTGCTCGCTCATCTCGGCCGGGCCGGTGGCGCAGTTGAGGCCGATCAGGTCGATGCCCAGCGGCTCCAGCGCGGTGAGCGCGGCGCCGATCTCCGAGCCCAGCAGCATGGCGCCGTTCTGCTCGATCGTCACCTGGGCGATGAGGACCACGTCCGCCCCGGCCTCGGCGACGGCCTGCTTGGCGCCGTTGAGGGCGGCCTTGACCTGCAACAGGTCCTGGCAGGTCTCCACCAGCAGGGCGTGCGCGCCGCCGGCGATCAGCCCGGCGGCGGTGCGCCGGTAGGACTCGCGCAGCTCGCCGTAGGAGACGTGGCCGAGGGTGGGCAGCTTGGTGCCCGGGCCGATGGAGCCGATGACCCAGCGGGGCCGCTCGGGCGTGCTGTAGGAGTCGGCGACCTCGCGGGCGATGCGGGCGCCGGCCTCGGCCAGCTCCTCGATCCGGTCGGTGATGCCGTACTCGCCGAGGTTGCCGAGGTTGGCGCCGAAGGTGTTGGTCTCCACACAGTCGACACCGGCGTCGAGGTAGGCCGCGTGCACGGCGCGGACGATGTCGGGACGGGTGACGTTGAGGATCTCGTTGCAGCCCTCATACCCCTGGAAATCGTCCAGCGTGGGGTTGTGGGCCTGGAGCATCGTTCCCATCGCGCCGTCGGCCACGACGACTCGTTCTCGCAGGGCCTGACGCAACGACTGTGGGGTAGCGCTCATGGTTGGTCACTCTATCCGGCCGCGCCCGGCCGCGGCTTGCGCGTCCGGGACATCACAGGCGCAAGGCGCGGGCGGTGAGGAAGGCCGCAACAGGTGACGGAAGCGTGTGCGGACCGCTAACGTGCCCCTCCGTAACTACTCCTCGGTAAGGAGCGGCGATGGCCTCGTACCGCACCATTCTCGTCGGCACCGACGGCTCGGATTCTTCCTTCCGCGCGGTGGAACAGGCCGCCCGGCTGGCGGCCGACACCGGCGCGACGCTGGTGCTCGCCTCCGCCTATCACCCCATGAGCGAGCGCAAGCGGCTGAGCGCCGCCGACCAGCTGGGCGACCTGGCCTACAAGGTGCAGGGCGCGACCCCGGCCGAAGACGCGCTGCGGGCCGCCCGGGAGCGCGCCATAGCGGCCGGCGCCAAGGACATCCAGGAGATCGCGGTGGAGGGCGACGCGGTGGACGTCCTGGTCAAGGTGGCCAAGGACCGCCGCGCCGACCTGATGGTGGTGGGCAACCGCGGGCTCAACAGCCTGGCCGGCCGGATCCTGGGCTCGGTCCCGGCCAACCTCTCCCACCGCTCTCCCTGCGACATCCTGATCGTCCACACCACCGACGGCAAGTGAGCGCCGGCCCCCTTGCCCGCCGCGCGGACCGCGGTTACCCCAAGGTCACGGTGCAAGGGGGTCGGCCCCGCGGCCACCAGGACGTAGGGTGGCGTTATTCGATCATGGGTGCGTCCCGGCGGCCCGGATCCGGGAACAACGGTGCGCATCCGGACGCTGTACCTAGGTCGGAAGGAGGCAGCGGGTGGTCGAGTTCGAGAACGTGCCCGAGCTGGTCGACCCGGTCCTGGTCGCCGCCTTTGAGGGCTGGAACGACGCCGGGGAAGCGGCCAGCGGAGTCATCAGGCACCTGGAGGCCGCCTGGCAGGCTGCCCCGGTGGCGGAGCTGGACCCGGAAGACTACTACGACTTCCAGGTCACCCGGCCGACGATCGAGCTGACCGACGAAGGGGTGCGCAGCATCACCTGGCCCACCACCCGGATCCTGTGGGCGCGCCCGGAGGGCTCGCCGCGGGACGTGGTGCTGATCCGCGGCATCGAGCCCAACTTCCGCTGGCGGTCGTTCTGCGCGGAGCTGCTGGAGGTGCTCCAGCGGCTGGGCGTGCGGGCGGCGGTGCTGCTGGGCGCGCTGCTGGCCGACTCGCCGCACACCCGGCCGGTCCCGGTCAGCGGCAGCGCCTCCGGCGCGACCGTGGCCGAGCAGCTGAATCTGGAGCCCAGCCGCTACGAGCCCAGCAGCTACGAGGGTCCCACCGGGATCCTGGGGGTGCTGCAGGACGCGCTCGGCAGGGCCGGCATCGACACGGTGGCGCTGTGGGCGTCGGTGCCGCACTACGTCTCCCAGCCTCCCTCCCCCAAGGCGACGCTGGCGCTGCTGCGCCGGGTGGAGGACCTGCTGGACCTGACCGTGGAGCTGGGCGAGCTGCCCGAGGAGGCGCGCGCCTGGGAGCACGGGGTCAACGAGCTGGCCGAGCAGGACAGCGAGGTCGCCGAGTACGTGCGGGCGCTGGAGGACCAAAAGGACGCCGCGGAGCTGCCGGAGGCCAGCGGGGAGGCCATCGCCCACGAGTTCGAGCGTTACCTGCGGGGCCGGGACATCGGCTGACCGTTGATCTATGCTGGGGCCGGTGGAGGTCTTCCACCGGCCCCGCTTCGTCTTCGTCGACGGCTCGCGCACGCCGCTGAGTGCGCATCATATGGACGCCATGAAGATCACAGCATGCAAGGGGGGCGAGCACGCCCCGGCGCGATGAGCGCCGCACGGGCCGGCGGGCCCTCCCCGGCTCTGCGCGTGGTGCCCCGCCGTGAACTGCGCCGCAAACGGCGGCCGCGTCCGCACTCGTGCTGGAATTTTCTGATCGCCGCTCCGCTGTGGCCGCTGCACGGCGCCAATCTGGGAACGCTGCTGCGGACCTGTGACGCGGTCGGCGCCTGCCTGGCGGTGCCGCGCCTGCCGTGGGTGCCCGAGGCGCTGCGGCGCGGCAACACCCTGCGCCACCGGGCGTGCGTGCACTGGACCGGCGACCCGTGCGCCTGGCTGCTGAAGCGGCGCGCCGAAGGGTTTCGCGTGCTGGGGGTGGAAGTGGCCGAGGGCGCGGTGCGGCTGGCCGACCTGCCGCCGGCGCGCACCCCCACGATCGCGGTGCTCGGGCATGAGAGCCGCGGCATCCCCGATGAGGCGCTGGACCTGCTGGATGCGGCGGTGGAGATCCCGATGGTGGGCACCGGGCACAGCCTGAACGTGGCGGTGGCCGGCTCCCTGGTGCTCTACAAGCTGGCCGGCCTGGTGTGACCTTTCCGCCGCCCCTCCCGGAGGAGGGCGGCGGGAAGGTCACAGGGCCACGCCCAGCAGCGCGTCGACGACGGCGCGGACCTGGGCGGGGGCGGCCGGGTCGCGCTCGCCGGCGTCGGCCAGGGCCTGCTCGGCCCAGCGGTCCACGGTCACCAGGGCGGACGGGGCGTCCAGGTCCTGGGACAGGTGGCGGCGGACCTCGGCGGCCACCGCGGCGGCCGGCGGGCCGGCGGGCAGCTGCACCGCGGCGCGCCAGCGCTCCAGGCGGGCGGTGGCGCGCGGCAGATCCTCACCGGTCCACTCCCAGTCGGAGCGGTAGTGGTGGGCCAGCAGCGCCAGCCGCACCGCCATGGGGTCGGCGCCGTCGGCCCGCAGCCGGGAGACGAACACCAGATTGCCCAGCGACTTGGACATCTTCTGGCCGTCCAGGCCGACCATGCCGGTGTGCACGTAGGCCTTGGCGTGCGGGTGCCGCCCGGTGGCGACCTGGGCGTGCGAGGCGCTCATCTCATGGTGCGGGAAGGCCAGGTCCGAGCCGCCGCCCTCGACGTCGAAGGCCATGCCCAGGTGGTGGATGGAGATCGCCGAGCACTCCACGTGCCAGCCGGGGCGGCCGGGGCCGAAGGGCGACTCCCAGCTCGGCTCGCCCGGCCGCTGCGCCCGCCACAGCAGCGCATCCAGCGGGTCCTTCTTGCCGCGCCGCTGCGGGTCGCCGCCGCGCTCGGCGAACAGCGGCAGCATCTGCTCGGTGGTCAGCCCGCTGACCCGCCCGAAATCGGGGTCGGCGGAGATCGGGAAGTACAGGTCGCCGTTCACCTCGTAGACGGCCCCGCGCGAGCGCAGCCGCTCGATCATCTCCACGATCAGCGGGATCGCCTCCACCGCGCCGACGTAGTGGTCCGGCGGCAGGATCCGCAGCGCGGTCATGTCGTCGCGGAACAGGGCGATCTCCCGGTCGGCCAGCTCCCGCCAGTCCTGCCCGGTCTGCTCGGCGCGTTCCAAAAGGGGATCGTCGACGTCGGTGACGTTCTGCACGTAGCACACCTTGTGGCCGCCGTCCCGCCACACCCGGTTGACCAGGTCGAAGGCCAGATAGGTGGCGGCATGCCCCAGGTGCGTGGCGTCATAGGGGGTGATGCCGCACACGTACATCCGCGCGGTGGGGCCCGGCCGGGTGGGCCGGACCGTGCCCGTGGCGGTGTCGTGGAGATGCAGCGGCAGCGCCGGGCCGGGCAGTCCGGCTTCCGGCAGGTTGGGTACCTCGGGGGCGGGCCACGATCGCATGCCTGAAAGCTTATCCTTGCCCTGATTCGACCTCGGCGGGGAGATCACTTACCGGTCGTCCCGTTTTCAGTTGCCCGGGGACGGCAGCAGCGTCGTCCACTCCGGCCGTTCCCGGCGCGCGGAGGCGAAGTCGTAGCGCACGCTCTGCGGGGACAGCGCCACCAGGCTGATCGAAGAGGTGCCCCACAGGCCCTGCGGGAAGCGGCGGGTGAGGATCAGCGCCCGGGGGTCGGAACGATCCAGCCCATCGCCCTCCACCAGCGGCAGCCACTCGCCCCAGGCGGCGGCGGTGGTGCCCGTGCGCGGCGCGGGACGGCGGGCGGCGGCCAGGCGCGGCCGGAAGTGGGCGATGCGGGCCGCCATCTGCCGCGCCCCTTCTGCCTCCTGCGGGTCGGTGGCCGCCGCGGGACCGGCGCCTTCCAGCCCGGTGTTGACGATGATGTGCAGGCCCGCCCCGAGCGTCCGCTCGGTGAGCTCATGGCCGTCCCAGCTCCACAGCCGCGCCCCGGCCGGGTCGGCGCACACCAGGTGGAACGGGTCGAAGCGGGTCAGGTCCCACTCCTTGGGCTCCTCGCCGCCGGCGGCGCGCAGCGGCAGCTCCCCGCGCGAGGCGCGGGCGGCGGCCGGGGCCGGGCGGCCACGGCCGTTGAGGACGCAGGCGACGCGCCGCTCCTGCGGGTGGAGCGCCAGCCAGGTCCCGCCGGCCCGCAGGTCACGCCCGCCCAGCAGGGCGGGCCGGTCCGGCCAGTGCGGCCCCGGAGGCAGCCAGGGGCGGTCGGCGAACTCGTCCCGCACTCCGACCAGCAGCAGCGGAACAGGAGACGACGGGTCAAAGTCCACCACGGCTGTACACATGCCCCCTATTGGATCATTACCTCCCAAGGAAGGTCAGAGCGGGGGCCATGGGATGGCGGGCCAGTCCTCGGGGGGATAGGGGTGGATGCGGTGCTTGAGCATCAGCTCCACCCGGTGCCGCGTGGCCGCGACCTCCTCGGCGGTCAGCAGCTCGCTCAGCCGCCGCTCCAGGGTCCCGCCGCGCAGCCCGGCCTCCACGCGCTGCAGCCCCTCGACGGCCTCGGCGGTCAGCGGCTTGCCCCGCCACTGCCACAGCACGGTGCGCAGCTTGTAGTCCACGGAAAAGCACACGCCGTGGTCGCAGCCGTAGACGTGCCCCTCGGGCAGGCCGCCGCGGGACTGCTCACCCGGCGGCAGCAGATGCCCGATCTTGCGGTCGGCGTTGTTGATCACCGCGTCGAACACGGCCATCCGGCGAATGGCCGCGTCCTGGGAGCGCGACAGGGCGACCAGGTCCACGTTGGGATCGGGCTCGACCCACAACTGCACCATGCCCACCCCATAGGGGCCGTCGCGGTGCACGGTCGGCGGGACGATGTTCCAGCCGGTCTCCTGGGAGACCAGGTAGGCGGCCACCTCACGCTGGGCCAGCGTCCCGTCGGGGAAGTCCCACAGCGGCCGCTCCCCCGCCACCGGCTTGTAGACGCAGGCCGCGCGCACCCCCTGGTATTCGATCGAGCAGTACAGCGTGGCGTTGGAGGCCTGGACGAGACGGCCCTCGACGGTGAGCCTGCCGTGGGTGAGCAGCTGCTCTGCGGCCTGGGTGTCGGCGGGGTCGATCCCTCCCCCGGGCGCGCCGCGGCCCCGGGAGGAGCGGGAGGGCTGCGTCATATGTCCATTCTCCCGACGGGGACGGGACGCATCCAGCCGGGTCCACCCGCATGAGCCCGCATTTCAGGCCAGATGCCCGTTCTGGCGGGGGCAGACGTGCCCGGTGGCGTCCAGCGGCAGCCCGCACAGCGGACACGGCGGCCGGCCGGCGGCCACCACCTTCAGCGCCCGCTCGGCAAAGGCGCGGGCCTGGCCGGCGGTGATGCGCACCCGCAGCACCGCCACCGAGGGGTCGCCCGCGCCCGGCTCGGCGCTCAGCGGCTCGACGCCGCCCCCGGAGGTGAGCTCCTGGGCCTCGATGATCACCCGTTCCTCCTGCGGGTCCCAGGCCAGCGCCATGGTGCCGACCCGGAACTCCTCTTCCACCGGCTGGTCCAGCGGGGCGTCATCGCGCAGCTCGGCGGGGGTCACCGCGGGCACCGAGGCGCTGCCCCCGCTGCGCCGCAGCACCTCGTCCAGCAGCTCCTCCAGGCGCTCGGCCAGCATGGTGACCTGGAACTTCTCCAGCCCCACGCTGGTGATCCGGCTCCCCGAGCGGGCCTGCAGGTAGAAGGTGCGCTCACCCGGCCGCCCGATGGCGCCCGCGACGAACCTGTCGGGCAGGTCGTAGGAGATGACGGGCATGGGGAGGACCTCCCTTCGAGCGGAGCCCGGACGGCGCGAGTGCCACAGAGCTTACGCCGTCCCCCTCATGCGCCGCCGCCCACAGGCGCGTCGCTTTCGCCTCCCGCCTTGTCGCCCTCGGGCGGCAGCAGACCCTCCGCGCCCGTCCCGGTGTCGTTGAGGCGGACCAGGAACGGGCGCAGCTCGGTGTAGCGGATCACCGTCACCGACGCCGGGTCGATCTGGATGCGCTGGAAGTGGTCCAGGTGCAGGCCCAGGGCGTCGGCGACGATGGCCTTGATGATGTCGCCGTGGCTGCACACCAGGTAGGCCGCGTGCGCTCCGGCCTGCTCGGCGATGCGCGCGTTCCACTCCCGCACCGCGCTCACCGCGCGGTGCTGGGCGGCGGCCAGCGCCTCGCCGCCGGGGAAGACCGCGGCGCTGGGGTGGGCCTGGACGACGCGCCACAGCGGCTCTTGGGCCAGTTCTTGCAGCGGCCGCCCGGTCCACTGCCCGTAGCGGACCTCGCCGAAGCGCTCCTCGCGCAGCACCGGCAGGGGGCCGCCGGCGCGGCCGGGCGCGGCGGCGATGGCCTCGGCGGTCTGCAGGCAGCGCTCCAGCGGGCTGGAGACCACCGCGGCCAGCGGAAGGGGGGCCAGCCGCTCCCCCACCGCCCGGGCCTGGGCCCGCCCGCGTTCGTCCAGCGACACCCCGGGGGTCCAGCCGGCCAGCACCGGGCCGGTCAGTTCGGTGAGTCCGTGCCGCACCAGCACAAGCGTCGTCACCGTTGCATTAAAACCCACGGCCCGCCCTTCGGCGATCATCGGCCTGCACCGGGCGGCCGGTCAGGTGGCGCTGAGCCGCCCGGCCGCCAGCAGGCCGAGGATGACGGCGCCGAGCGCGACCCGGTAGTAGACGAAGATCATCACCGAGTGCCGCACCAGGAAGCGCAGCAGCCAGGCGATCGAGGCGTAACCGACGATGAAGGACACCACTGTGGCGACCACGGTGGGCACGACGGGGACGGTCCCCTCGTCTCCCAGGTGCCGCATCTCGTAAAGGCCCGACAGCACCACCGCGGGCACCGACAGCAGGAACGAGTAGCGGGCCGCCGCCTCGCGGGTGTAGCCGAGGAACAGCGCCCCGGTCATCGTGGAGCCCGACCGGGAGGATCCGGGGATCAGCGACAGGCACTGGAAGCCGCCGATGATCAGCCCGTCGCGCAGGTTCAGGTCGGCGATGCCGTGCCTTTGCCTGCCGGCCCACTCGGCCACCATCAGCAGCAGCCCCATGACGATCAGCGAGGCGGCGTTGAGCCACAGGTTGCGGGCCGGGTCTTCGATGAAGTCGCTGAAGGCCAGGCCCATCACGCAGATCGGGACGGTGCCCAGCCCGATGTACCAGCCCATCCGGGCGTCCTGGCAGGTGCGCAGGTGCGGGGTCCACAGGCTGCGGGCCCAGGTCACCGCGATGCGCGCCAGGTCCCTCCGGAAGTAGATCAGCACCGCGGCCATGGTGCCCAGCTGGATGATCGCCGAGAACGCCGCGCCCGGGTCCGGCCGGCCCAGGAGTCTCGGCACAAAGAGCATGTGCCCCGAGCTGGAGATCGGCAAGAACTCGGTGGCTCCCTGCACGATGCCGAGCACGGTCGCTTCCACGACGTTCACCGACGCTGGTCCCCTCACGGATCGCAAGGCGTCCGGGCAGGGCCGGACGCGGCGTGAAATGCGCGCTGGATGCGGGCGGAGACGGTCTCCGCCCGGGGAGCGTAGCGAGCCGCGGCGCGCCCGGCGGCCCGCTCGCCGCATCGTTCACCGACCGGCCGGTTTCTGGTCGCCTTGTGGTCATCTGCGGCTTTCCGGCCGTGACCGGAGCGGGCCGGAAAAGGCGTCACCGGGATGGCGCGGCGGCCGGTGACCGATACCCTGCGCAGCTATGGAACAGCGTCACCTCGGGCGGAGCGGGCTGCGGGTCTCGCGGCTGGGGCTCGGGACGATGACCTGGGGGCAGGAGACGCCCCCCGAGGAGGCCGCCGCGCAGCTGACGGCGTTCGTGGAGGCGGGCGGCACGCTGGTGGACACCGCCGGCATCTACGGCGACGGCGACAGCGAGCGGGTGCTCGGGGAGCTGATGCGCCATGTGGTGCCCCGGGACGAGCTGGTCATCGCCACCAAGTCCGCCATCCGGGCCGACGGCCGCTACGACGCCTCCCGGCGGCACCTGCTGACGGCGCTGGACGAGTCGCTGGACCGCATGGACATCGACCATGTCGACCTGTGGCAGCTGCACGTCTACGACCCGGCGACCCCGATGGAGGAGACGCTGTCGGCGCTGGACGAGGCGGTGACCTCCGGCCGCGCCCGCTACGTGGGGGTGTGCGACCACACCGGCTGGCAGCTGGCCAAGGCCGCATCCTGGCAGCGGGCCTGGCCGGGCCGCGCCCCCATCGTGTCGGCCGGGGTGGAGTACTCGCTGCTGCACCGGGACGCCGAACGCGAGGTGCTGCCGGCCGCCGAGGACGCCGGGGTGGGGATCTTGGCCTGGTCCCCGCTGGGCCGCGGGGTGCTGACCGGCAAGTACCGCACCGGCATTCCCGCCGACTCGCGGGCGGCCACCGACCGCTACGCCGAGTTCGTCCGGCCCTACCTCAGCGAGCAGAGCAGGCTGATCGTGGAGTCGGTGGTCACCGCCGCCGAGGGGCTGCACGTCACGCCGCTGGCGGTGGCGCTGTCGTGGGTGCGGGACCGGCCCGGGGTGACGGCCCCGCTGGTCGGCGCGCGCACCCTCGCCCAGCTGCAGGCCATCTTGGACGCCGAGAAGGTCACCCTGCCCGACGAGATCCGCGACGCCCTCGATGACATCTCCGACATCTGAGTCCGCCATCGACCCCGACCTGGCCGCCCTGCTGGGCTCGGCGGGGGTGCCGGCCCCCTATGCGGTGCGCGCCGCCGACCGCCTCGGGGAGCGCGCCGCCGCGCTGCTGCGCGCCGACCCCTGGCGGCTGCTGCGGGTGCCGGGGGTACGGCCCGAGCAGGCCGACCACTTCGCCGGCCGGGTGCTGGCCCAGCAGGGCGAGCAGGCCCGCGCAGAGGACGTGCGGCGCGGCCGGGCCCTGGTGGTGCACGTGCTGACCGAGGCCGCCCGCCGCGGGCACACCGCGATGACGCCTCGGGCGGTCGTCTCGGCGCTGGGCGCGCTGGGCGTGCCCGATCCGAGCCGGGCGATCGAGGCGGCGCTGGAGGAGGCCGAGGTGGTGACGCTGCTGGAGGAGGCGGAGTTCGACCCCCTCGCCGAGGAGGACGAGCCGCCCGAGCCGCAGGAGTCACTGGGCCTGTCCCGCTATGCGCTGGCCGAGGAGGCCGCGGCCGAGGGGCTGCAGCGGCTGTCGGCCACCGCCGAGCCGCTGCTGCCCGATGAGACCGTCCGGGCGCTGCGCGCCGACCTGCCCGAGGACCGGGCGCTGGCGCTGACGGCGGCGGCCCGCACCGGGGTGAGCGTGCTGCACGGCGCCCCGGAGGAGGTGGAGCAGACCGCCGTCGCCATCGCCCGCGCCCTGGCCTCCTGCGACGTCCCGGTGGCGCTGGCCGCCTGTACCGCGACGGGGGCGCGTTCCCTGGGCGAGGGGGCCGTCGGGCTGTATGAGCTGCTGGAGGCGGCCCGCCCGCCGGGGGCGCCCGCCGGGGTGGTGGGTTTCGGACGCGGCGAGCAGCGTCCGCTGGAGGCCGCGGCGGTGGTCGTCCCCGACGCCGGGGCGCTGGATGTGGAGGCGGCCGCGGCGCTGGTGGAGGCGTGCGGCGACGGCACCCACCTGGTGCTGGGCGGGGATCCGGCCGCGCTGCCGCCCAGCGGGCCGGGCCGGGTGCTGGCCGACCTGGCGGCCTCGGAGACGGTGCCGGTGATCGAGCTGGAGGCCGCCGCGCACGGGCAGCCGGCCGGCTTCCTGGCCGCGGTGCGCCGCGGGGAGCTGCCCGCCGTGCGCCCGCCCGGCCGGGAGGTCGTCATCGTCCCCGCCCGCGCCGAGGAGGAGGCGGTGCACCGCGCCGTCCAGATCGTCACCGACTCCATTCCCCGCGCCCTGCGGATCGCGCCTCAGGACGTGCAGGTGGTGACGCCGCTGGCGGGCGGCCGGGCGGGCGCGGCGGCCCTCAACGCGGCGCTCAAGGCGCATCTGAACCCCGGCCCGGGGGTGTGCGGCGGATTCGACCCGGGCGACCGGGTGATCGCCGCGGCACCGGTGGCGGGCGTGGCGGCGGGCGAGCACGGCACCGTGACGGCGGCCTCCCCGTCCGGCCTGCGGGTGGCGTTCGGGACCGGCCGGGAGCCGGTCGAGGTGCCCGCCACGGCGCTGCCGCGGCTGCGGCACGGCTGGGCGGCCCCGGTGGCGCTGGCCCGCGCCGCCCGGTACCCGGCGGTGGTCGCGGTGATCCCTCAGGAGGCCGCATCGGCGCTGTCGCGGCCGCTGGCGGTGACCGCTTTCGGCCTCGCCCGGCGGCACCTGTCGGTGGTGCACACCGCCGGGCCGGCCCTGGCGCGCGCCGTGCGGGAGAACCTGGGTTCTCCTCGGGAGACCCGCCTGCCACGGCTGATGCGTCAGTGAGGCGGACGGGCGCGGCACAGGCGGCAGGCGGGAAACAGGTGGGACGCCGGTGACGCCACTGCACCGGCGGGACGCAAATCGCCCCAAGTGATGGGTCTGTGATCTTGGCGACACATCTCCACTTCATTAGATTTGCCGTCAAAAGTCCTGACGGCGAAGGAGGGCGATGTCCGAGGAACGGCGCCTGCGACGGCCCGGCACGCAACGCACGCGGCGGATCGCCACGGCGGCCACGATCGTGTCGGCGGGCACCGTCACGCTGCTGCTGACGGGGCTGCCCGCCCAGGCGGGCGCGGCGGCCAAGCCCTGCCCCGAGCCCAAGAAACCAGAGGACATCCCGGCGTACTGGGAGTGTCTGCGCGGCAACATCGAAGACGCCATCAAGCCCAAGCCCGAGCCGTCCCAGCCGCCGATCGAGCCCAAGCCCGAGCCCGCGCCCAAGACCAAGCCGCCCAAGCCCAAGCCCAAGCAGTCCAAGCCCGCAACGCCCAAAGGCGGCGGCTCGGGCGGCGGCTCGTCCCCGCAGCGCCCCCGCTCCCCGCAGGCCCCGCCGCCCTCGGGGTCTTCCGGCAGCACCGTCCTCTACACCGACCCCGCCTCGGTGCGGGCGCTGCCGGCGGCCGCCGCGGCGGATCTGCCCGGCACGCTGCCGGCGCCGGAGGTCGCCCCCCACGCTCAGCCCGCCTCCTTCTCGGCGGTGCCCGGGGAGACCCGCCTGATCACCCCGGTGGCCGCCCAGCGGCCCCAGGATCAGCAGGAGCAGCTGGTGCTGGTGGCCGTCGCCTCGGCGGCCGCCGGCGCCGTGGGCGCGTTGAACATCAGCGTGCTGGCCCGGCGGGCCCGCCGCCGGACCGGGTGAGGACGCCGACACCGCTCACCAAGGCGCGCGAGGCTTTCGCCCGCGCGCCTTCGCGTCTTTGGAACTTCGCGTCTGTGGAAGCGGCGTGAGAACGCCGGAGCGGGGGTGCCGCGGCACCCCCGCTCCGGGTGACGAACCAGGGTGATGCGTCAGGCGCCGATCGCGTGGACGCCGCCGTCGACATGGATGATCTCGCCGGTGGTGGCGGGGAACCAGTCCGACAGCAGCGCCACGCACGCCCGGGCGGTGGGCTCGGCGTTCTCCACGTCCCAGCCGAGCGGGGCGTGCTTGGGCCACAGGTCCCGCATCTCGGCGAAGCCGGGGATGCTCTTGGCGGCCATGGTGCCCAGCGGCCCGGCGGCCACCAGGTTGACCCGGATGCCCTGCGGGCCCAGGTACTTGGCCAGGTAGCGGGCGGTGGACTCCAGCCCCGCCTTGGCCACGCCCATCCAGTCGTAGACCGGCCAGGCCACGCTGGCGTCGAAGTCCAGCCCGACCACCGACCCGCCGTCCTTCATCAGCGGCAGGCAGGCCATGGTCAGCGACTTCAGCGAGTAGGCGGAGATGTGCACGGCGGTGGCGACGTCCTCCCAGGGGGTGTTCAGGAAGTTGCCGCCCAGCGCGGTCTCGGGGGCGAAGGCGATGGCGTGCACCACCCCGTCCAGCCCGTCGACGTGTTCGCGGACCTTGTCGGCCAGAGACTCCAGGTGGTCGTTGTCGGTGACGTTCAGCTCGATCACCGGCGGCGGGTCGCCGGCCTGGCCGGAGGGCAGGCGCTTGGCGATCCGCTCGGTCAGGGTGGGCCGCGGGTAGGCGGTCAGCACCACCTGCGCGCCCTCCAGCTGGGCCAGCCGCGCCACGTGGAAGGCGATGGAGGCGTCGGTCAGCACCCCGGTGACCAAGATCCGCTTGCCGTCGAGAAGTCCCATGCTCAGTGCCCCATTCCCAGGCCGCCGTCGACCGGGATCACGGCCCCGGTGATGTAGGCGGCGTCGTCGCTGGCGAGGAAGCGCACCGCCTTGGCGACCTCCTCGGGTGCGGCGATGCGGCCCAGCGGGATCAGCGCCTCGATGGTCTTCTTGCGCTCCTCGCCCAGCACGGCGGTCATGTCGGTGTCCACGAAGCCGGGCGCCACCACGTTCACGGTGATGTTGCGCGAGCCCAGCTCACGGGCCAGGGAGCGGGCGAAGCCCACCAGCCCGGCCTTGGAGGCGGCGTAGTTGGTCTGCCCCGCCGAGCCCATCAGCCCCACCACCGACGACACCAGCACGATGCGGCCGTAGCGCTTGCGCATCATCTGCTTGGCGGCCCGCTTGGCGACCCGGAAGGCGCCGGTCAGGTTGGTGTCCAGGACGGAGGTGAAGTCCTCCTCCTTCATGATGGCCAGCAGGGTGTCGCGGGTGATGCCGGCGTTGGCCACCAGCACCTCCACCGGGCCCTGTTCGGCCTCCACCTTGCCGAAGGCCTCGTCGACCTCCTCGCTGCTGGTCACATCGCACTTGACGCCGAACAGACCCTCGGGCGGCTCACCGGAACGGTAGGTCACGGCCACCGCGTCGCCCGCGGCCGCCAGCTCCCGGGCGATCGCCAGGCCGATCCCGCGGTTGCCCCCGGTCACGAGGACGGACCGACTCATATGTCATAACCTCCTGGATCGTCCGCGCGGGGACCTCCGCCGCGCCAGCGCCTGAGCCTAGTGGCGGCGCGGGGCGAAGGAGATGTCGCTTGCCCACAAGAACCCTCTGGTGCGTTTGTAGGGCGATCCGAAGGTAGGTTCGAGCCCGTGCACCAGATCGATCATTCCTTCACCGCGCTGCCGCTGCGCGCGCTCGCCGACGCCGCCCTGGCCCGGGCCAGGGAGCTGGGCGCCGCGCACGCCGACTTCCGCTGTGAACGCATTCGCAGCCAGACGCTGCGGCTGCACGACGGCAAGCTGCAGACCGCGCTGGACGCCGACGATGTGGGCCTGTCGGTCCGGGTGATCAAGAACGGCACCTGGGGGTTCGCCGCGGGCGTGGAGCTGACCGTGCAAGGGGCCGCCAAGGTGGCCGAGCAGGCGGTGCGGGTGGCCGAGGTCGCCGCCGCGCTCAACCGCGAGCCCATCGAGCTGGCGGACGAGCCCGTGCACGGGGAGCGCACCTGGGTCTCCTCCTACCGGATCGACCCGTTCCAGGTGGACACCGCCGAAAAGGTGGCGCTGCTGGCGGAGTGGAGCGGGCGGCTGCTGGCCGACCGCCGCATCGACCATGTGGACGCCGCGCTGCTGCAGGTCAAGGAGAACAAGTTCTACGCCGACCTGGCGGGCACGGTGACCACCCAGCAGCGGGTGCGGGTGCACCCGGTGGTGGAGGCGGTGGCGATCGGCGACGGGCTGTTCGACACGATGCGCACGCTGGCCCCGCCGGTCGGGCGCGGCTATGAGTACCTGACCGGACGTCCCGAAGAGGGCGCCTGGGACTGGGACGCCGAGCTGGCGGAGATCCCGGAGCTGCTGGAGGCCAAGCTGGCGGCGCCGTCGGTCGAGCCGGGCCGCTACGACGTGGTGATCGATCCGTCCAACCTGTGGCTGACCATCCACGAGTCGATCGGGCACGCCACCGAACTGGACCGGGCGCTGGGCTATGAGGCCGCCTATGCGGGCACCTCGTTCGCCACCCCCGACAAGCTGGGCGAACTGCGCTACGGGTCGCCGGTGATGAACGTGACCGGTGACCGCACCGCCGAGCACGGGCTGGCCACCATCGGCTATGACGACGAGGGCGTGGCCGCCCAGCGGTTCGACATCATCACCGAGGGCGTGTTCACCGGTTACCAGCTCGACCGGCGCATCGCCCGCCTGATGGGGTACGAGCGCAGCAACGGCTGCGCGTTCGCCGACTCGGCCTCCAGCATGCCGCTGCAGCGCATGGCCAACGTGTCGCTGCAGCCGGCACCGGACGGCCCCTCCACCGAGGAGCTGATCGCCGGGGTGGAGCGCGGGCTGTACATCGTGGGCGACAAGAGCTGGTCGATCGACATGCAGCGCTACAACTTCCAGTTCACCGGGCAGCGCTTTTACCGGATCGAGGGCGGCCGGCTGGCCGGGCAGGTCCGGGACGTGGCCTACCAGGCCACCACCACCGACTTCTGGAACTCCCTGGAGGCGGTGGGCGGCCCGCAGACCTACCTGCTGGGCGGGGCGTTCAACTGCGGCAAGGGCCAGCCCGGGCAGGTGGCGCCGGTCAGCCACGGCTGCCCGGCGGCGCTGTTCCGCGGCGTCAACATTCTCAACGCACTGAAGGAGGCCGGTCAGTGACCCCGCAGGAGAGCGTGGAGCGGGCGCTGGAGCTGTCCCGCGCCGACGAGTGCGTGGTGATCGCCGAGGAGACCAGTCGGGCCAACCTGCGGTGGGCGGGCAACACGCTCACCACCAACGGGGTCACCCGCTCCCGGCGGCTGACCGTGATCGCGCTGCGCCACACCGCCGAGGGCGTCTGCAGCGGGGTGGTCTCGCGTTCGGCGGTCCGGGACGAGCAGCTCGAGGAAGTGGTGCGGCAGGCCGAGCAGGCGGCCGCCGAGAGCCGGCCGGCCGAGGACGCCGCGCCGCTGGCCGCCGACGCCCCGCCCGGTCTGGGCGGCGAGTGGGCCGCCCCGCCCGCCGAGACCGACATCGGGGTGTTCGCGCGGCTGGCCCCGGCGCTGGGCGAGGCGTTCGCGCAGGCCGAAGCGGGCGGTCGCCGGCTGTACGGGTTCGCCGACCACCAGATGACCTCGACCTACCTGGGAAGCTCGACGGGGCTGCGGCTGCGGCACGATCAGCCGACCGGGCTGATGGAGCTGAACGCCAAGCTGGCGGGGGCCAGCGGCGGCGGCTCGGCGTGGACGGGGGTGGGCACCGGTGACTTCACCGACGTGGACGTGCCCGCACTGACCGACCAGCTGGCCCGCCGGCTGGAGTGGAGCCGGCGGCGGGTGGAGCTGCCGGCCGGGCGCTATGAGACGATCCTGCCGCCCAGCGCGGTGGCCGACTTGATGATCTACCTGTACTGGACGGCCGGGGCCCGCGACGCCCACGACGGCCGCACCGTCTTCAGCGCCCCCGGCGGCGGCACCCGGGTCGGGGAGAAGCTGGCCGCCCTGCCGGTCACGCTCTCCAGCGACCCCGCCGCGCCCGGGCTGGAGTGCGCCCCGTTCGTCATCGCACGCGCCTCCGGAAGCGACTCCTCGGTGTTCGACAACGGGCTGGCGGTGCCGGCCACCGACTGGATCAGCGACGGCACGCTGAACGCGCTGGTCCAGACCCGGCACTCGGCGGCGTTGACCGGGCTGCCGATGACCCCGGCGGTCGACAACCTGATCCTGCGGGGGCCGGACGGGGCCGGCGCCTCGCTGGAGGACATGGTGGCCCGCACCGAGCGGGGGCTGCTGCTGACCTGCCTGTGGTACATCCGCGAGGTGGACCCGCGGACCCTGCTGCTGACCGGGCTGACCCGCGACGGCGTGTACCTGGTGGAGGGCGGCGAGGTCGTCGGCGAGGTCAACAACTTCCGGTTCAACGAAAGCCCGGTGGACCTGCTGTCGCGGCTGACCGAGGTGGGCGCCACCGCCCGGACGCTGCCGCGCGAGTGGTCGGACTACTTCACCCGGGCGGCGATGCCGCCGGTGCGGGTGGCCGACTTCAACATGTCGACCGTCAGCCAGGCGTCCTGACCCGAGCCCGTGGCCGGATCCGGACGGGCCGGATCCGGCCACGGGCGGCGCCTCTTGCGGCTGTTTCCTGACCGCTCCGAAAAGGACATGTGATCCGGGCGGTCAGCCCCGGGGACCGGGCGGCCTCAGGCGTCCTCCAGCCGGAAGCCGACCTTCAGCCCCACCTGGAAGTGCGCCACCCGGCCGCCTTCGAGCTGGCCGCGGATCTCGGTCACCTCGAACCAGTCCAGATGCCGCAGGGTCTGCGCGGCGCGGCTGATTCCGTTGCGGATCGCCTGTTCGACCCCCTCCGGGGAGGTCCCGACGATCTCGGTCACCCGATAAGTACGGTCGGACATGTGCCCCTCCTGTGGCCGGCGGCGGTGGCCGGGCCTAACGTGGATGTGTGAAGGTGATTTCCCGCAGACGTGCCGCCGTTTACACCGTCACCGACGCGCCGCTGCCGATGTCGCAGGACATCGGGTACCGGCAGCGCCGATATCTGATCTCGATGGGGGTGCGCACGGTCTGCTTCGTGGCCGCCGTGCTGGCCGCCGCGGCCGGGGCGCCGCTGTGGCTGGCGGGGCTGCTGGTGGTGGGGGCGGTGGTGCTGCCCTACGTCAGCGTGGTGATGGCCAACGGAGGGCGCGAGCCGCAGCCGCGAGTGCACCTTGAAGACCATCAAGGGATCGACCGTAAAGCGATTTCCGGCCGTCCTCCGGAAATCGGCGGGTGACTTTCTTGACTAAGTGCGGGGGGTTTCGGTGTACGATTTGTACCGGCGCTCTGGTCCCCCGTCGGAGCGCCCGTACCGGTGTTCCGGGCCCCCGTCGGAACACCGATGACGCGGCGCCGGGTGGATTGCCCCCGTATCCACCCGGCGCCGCTTTCTCTTGCCGTGACCTGGGCGAGACGCACCGTAAGTCTTCTGCTTGAGGTCTTTTTACCGTTCCCCCGCCCGCCGTCTCACCCCTCGCCCAGGCCCGCGCGCAGGCTGGCGCCCTGGGCCCGCAGCTCGCGCTGCACCTCGGCCGCCGGGACCCGGCGCGGCGGCCGGCCCGAGCGCACGGCCAGCGCCGCGCAGACCCCGGCGGCCTGGCCGGTGGCCATCGCGATCGGCATCACCCGGTAGGAGGAGTGGGCGACGTGCGTGCCGGAGATGCAGCGCCCGGCCACCAGCACCCGCTCGATCCCGGCCGGGTGCAGGCAGCGCAGCGGGATGTCATAGGACTCCCCCGGCGGCAGCCGCCGCAGGATCGTGCCCATGCCGCGGGGGTGGTGGATGTCGACCGGGTAGGCGCCGCGGGCGATGGCGTCGTCGAACTTGCGGGCGCTGAGGATGTCCTCGCCGGTGAGCCGGTAGTCGCCGGTGATGCGGCGGGTCTCGCGCACCCCGATGTTCACGCCGCTTTGCACCAGGTAGGACCGGGCGAACCCGGGGACCCGCTCGCGCAGGAAGCGCACCAGCTGCTCCATCTGGCGGCGGCTGACGTGCTCGGCCAGCGTCAGGTCCCACACGCTGGTGCCGAGCACCTCGGTCACCCGGGTGCTGTTCACCGACACCTCCCGTTCGTGGGGGGTGGCGAAGAACAGCATGTCCTCGCGGGGCATCTGCAGCTCCCCCGCCGCCACGGCCTGCTCGATCAGATCCCACAGGCCGTGCACGCCGCGCCACTGGTCGGGGTGGGCGCGGACGTAGTCGCCGAAGGCGGTGCGGTCGAACTCCACCATCCGGAACATCAGCGTCATCGGCTGGACCAGGCCGTCTTCGTCCCGTCCCACCTCATAGGAGGCCCCTGCCGCGGCGGCCACGTCCCCATCGCCGGTGCAGTCGACCACCACCTCGGCCTCGATGACCACCGGCCCGGACTTGGTCTCGAACACCACCTGCCGCCCGCCGGGCACCTCCAGCACCCCGGAGGCCAGCGCGTGCAGCAGCAGCTCCACCCCGGCCTCATCCAGCAGGTCCAGCGCCACCAGCTTGAACAGCTCCGGGTCGAAGGGGACGGTGTAGCCGGTGCGCACCGACGGCAGCACCGCGCCGCCCCGCACGGCCAGCCGCTCCAGCAGCCGCCACAGCACCCCGGCCACCACCGGCTCCCCCTCGCCGTGGTCGATGGGCAGCAGCCGGGTGGGGTCGCCCGGCCGCTGCTGGCGCTTTTCGTTGTGGAAGGACATCAGCGGCATCACCAGCGCGGCGGTGGCGTTGCCGCCCAGGAACCCGTACCGCTCCACCAGCACGGTGCGCGCCCCGGCCGCGGCGGCGCCCAGCGCGGCGCCCAGTCCCGAGGGGCCGCCGCCGACGACGAGCACCTGGGTGCGGGCGGCCAGGCGCGCCCGGCGCGGGGGCAGCGTCAACGGGGCAGGCTCGGTCAGTGGCCGCAGCACCGGCATGTGGGTGTCCTCCCGCCCCTTTTAGCCGATCTTGTCGATGAACTCGCCGTACCGCTCGCAGGTCAGCGCGGCCCGCGCACGCAGCGCCCGCACCCGGGAGCGCAGCTGCGGCATCCGGGTGGTGTGCTCGTCCCACAGCCGGTCCACCTCGGCCAGCAGCGGTCCGGCCTCCTCGCGGGCCACCCCGGTCAGCGCCGGGGCCCCCACCGCCTGCGCGAAGTCGAACACCTTCCCGGCGTACGGCAGCGGCAGGAAGGGCACCCCGGCCATCGCCATGAACATCAGAAAGTGCAGCCGCATCCCCACCGCCAGGTCCAGGTGCCGGGCCAGCCCCAGGATCTGGCCGGGACGGTAGGAGCCGTGCAGGATCCGGCCCCGCCGGGCGGCGGTCATGTGCGACAGCACCGCGTGGGCGTGGCGGACGTCGTCGGCCTCCATGGGGACGAACACCAGCGTGGCGTCCAGCCGCCGCACCAGGAAGTCCCCCACCTCCCCCAGCAGGGCGTGGTAGCTGGCCTCGTCCAGGTGCTCGGCGGCCCGGCCCGGCTCGCGCACCGACATGCCCACCAGGCGGGCGTCCAGCGGGATGCCCTCGGCGGCCAGCATGCGGCGGGTGAAGGGCTCGCTCTCCAGCAGCATCGCCGGGTCGGCGGTCACCGTGATCTGCCGGGTGACGCCGGCGTCCTCCAGCACCAGCTTGGACTCCTCGTCCCGCACGGTCAGGTCGGTCAGCCCGTCCAGCGTCTCGCGGACGATCCGCCGGTCCTCCCGCTCGCGCAGCGGGCCGGCCCCGACCGCGTACCCGAAGGTGGGGATGCCCAGTTCGTGGGCGGCCTGGACCATGCGCAGGTACTTGGAGGCCTCGCCGTCGTAGAGGATGCCGCCGCCGCCGAGCACCAGGGCGTCCAGTTCGGCGACCGCGCTGTGGGTGCGCTCGCGGCCCACCCGCTGCCAGGAGACGGTCTGCAGGCCGTCGTGGTGGGCGCGGGTGTGCTCGACGTTGCGGCTGAAGACCACCAGCCGCGCCTGAGGGCGGTGCCGGCGCAGGCACTTGAGCACACAGGTCAAGATCGCCTCATCGCCCAGGTTGAGGCCGCCGTAGGAGCCGAGCACGCCGATGGTGGGCGCCCGGTGATCGTGGCTGTCGTGCAGGTCCATCCATCCTCACGCTTTGGATCACGCGTCCCGGCCGGCGTCCGCCCGGGACGCGGTGCGGGCGGCGGAGTTCAGTGCCCGCCGGTGTTCAGGACCAGTTCCCTGATGTCGGGCGGCAGGCTTTCGGCGACCTTGTCGGTGATCCTCCCCTCGGTGGCCTCCTGGACGACCTCCAGCACGGACCGGGCCAGGTAGACCGCCTTCGGCCCGTCCACCCCCGCCCGGGCGGCGACGCGGTTGATGAAGTCGCGCCGCCCGAAGCGTTCACCGGTGCCGGCGCCGCCGTAGACCTCCGTGCGGCGCAGATGCTCGCCGATCTCGTGCGGCAGCTGCGCGGCGAGCTTGTCGGCCAGCCCCTCGGGGACCCGTTCACCGAGCGTCTCCAGCGTCGCCCGGCAGGCCCGCTCGGCCGCCCCGCGGCTGGGCAGCCGCGCCCGGTTCTGCACCCGGCCGATGAACTCGTCGTGCTGCATGTCGCCGCTCCCTCCACGCGGTCGTTTTCGGCGGGGGGAGACTGCCCGTTATCGCGGGCCGTTAACGCGTCCGTGGCCGCGGGGCCGGTCGCCGGCCTCGCGGCCACGGGAGACCGCCCATCGCCTTTACGTTGTAGATCTACCCTGTGGGCTGCCGGGCGACGCCGAAGATGTCGTCGGCGGCGCGCACCCGCAGCTCCTCCAGCAGCCGCGACTGGCGCGCGGCCCGGTCGGCCAGCCGGTCCAGCCGGGCGGCGTCCAGCCGGCGGTCGTATTCGGCGAGCCGGCGCAGCAGCACCCAGACCGACTGCTTGCCCTCCACCCCCAGCCGCATCGTCTCCAGCTCGATCACGCTGCTGAGCGGGGAACGGCTCAGCAGCCGCCCGCTGGGCTTGAGCCGGCCGAGCCGCTCCCCCAGCCAGCCCAGCACGGCCTTGTAGCGCCGAACCGGGACGCCCAGCGTCCTCATCACGGCCAGCAACTCCCGGCGGTCCTCGGCGATCTCGGCGACCAGCCGCTCCAGCTCCGGGCCGGCCGCGGTGCCCCGGTGCGCCCGGGCGATCCGCTTGGCCAGCTCCCGGCCCCCGGTCGCCCCGGCCAGATGGTCGTTGAGATAGATCCCCAGCAAAGCGGGCTCGGCGGGCAGGCCCAGCGTGCCCCGCCGCCGCAATTGCCGCGTTGTCATGTGGCCTCCAGGTGTCACGGGCCCACTGCCCCCTTGGCCATCACATGCCACCTGCGGCCGCGTTCATGCACGGCCGCACGCGTGGCAGGCGGGCGGCACGGGACGCACCGAAGCGGGGCACACTGAAATCGTCAACGCCATGCCGACCCCGGGCCTTTGCCGCCCGCCGCATAAGGACCCATCGTGAGCGAGTCCGCACTCAGCGAGCCGGCCGAGGAGCCGCGCTGCTCGGCCAAAGGCTGCCGCGCCCCGGCCGTATGGGCGCTGCGCTGGAACAACCCCAAGATCCACCCGCCGGAGCGGCGCAAGATCTGGCTGGCCTGCGACCGGCACCGCCAGAGCCTGTCGCAATTCCTGGGCCGCCGCGGCTTCCTGCGGGAGGTGGTGCCGGTGGAGGAGGCCGAGCAGGCCCCCTCCTAGTCCCGGCCCGCCCAGCCCTCGGCCAGATCGGTGATCCGGGCGGCGGCGTCGCGGGCGGCGGCGCCGCGTCCCACCGCCAGCCCCAGCAGATAGGCGGTGAGCGGCGCGGCCGGCCGGGCCACCCCGTGGGCCACGTCGCGAGCCAGGTTCAGGACGAGGTCCCGGTCGAGCTGGTCGCGCTCCAGCCCCAGCTCCAGGCAGACCGCCTCGATCCATTCCTCCAGCATTCGTCCCTCCGCGATGCTTCGCGCCCGTTCGAGCGACTCGGGGGTGTCACAGTCGTACCAAGGCGGCCGGTCGCCCGCAGGAAGGCGCACCGGCAGCGGCTCCAGGGGGGCCAGCAGGCCGTGCAGCGACGCGCCCCGGTAGGCGTGCACGGCGGCGCGCAGCGCGGCGGTGCGCCAGCAGCCGATCAGCCACTGGGGGCGGCCTTCCGCATCGACCAGCACCGCCCCGCGGCCCTGCCGCGCCGCCGCCCGTCGCAGCCGTTCCACCTGGTGGGCGCGCAAGAACGGCAGGTCGGCGGCGAGCAGCACCACCCAGGGGGCGCGCACCTCGCGCAGCCCGGCGCGCAGCGCCGGCACCGGGCCGCCGCCCGGCGGGTCCTCGCAGACGGTGACGGCGCCGGGCGGCTCGGGGCGGGGCGGTCCCACCACCACCAGGCGGGCGGCGCCGGCCACGGCGGCGGCCGCCCAGCCGATCAGCGGCCGGCCGGCGACGCGGGCGGCGGGCTTGTCGGCGCCGCCCATCCGCCGGGCCCGGCCCCCGGCCAGGATCACCGCGTCGAAGCCGGCGGGCAGTGCGGGAGAGGGTTTCATCCGCCGATCGCCGACATGGGACGGGCGGGCTGCAGAAAGCCCGGGTCGTCGATGCCGTGCCCGGCGCGCTTGGCGCGCACCGCCGCGGCCCACCGTCCGGCCAGCTCCTCGTCATCGGCGCCGGCGCGCATGGCGTCGCGCAGATTGGTCTCCTCGGTGGCGAACAGGCAGTTGCGGACATGCCCGTCGGCGGTCAGCCGCACCCGGTCGCAGGCGCCGCAGAAGGGACGGGTGACCGAGCCGATGATCCCCACCCGGCCGGGCCCGCCGTCGACCAGGAAGGTCTCGGCGGGGGCGCTGCCGCGCGTCCGCGGGTCCTCGGGGGTCAGCTCGAACTCCCGCGACAGCTCCGCCAGGATCTCCTCAGCGGTCACCATCTGCGCGCGCCGCCAGCCGTGCTGGGCGTCCAGCGGCATCTGCTCGATGAAGCGCAGCTGGTAGCCGCGCTCCAGGCAGAAGCGCAGCAGCGGCACCGCCTCATGGTCGTTGACGCCGCGCATCAGCACCGCGTTGACCTTGACCGGGTGCAGCCCGGCGCGGTGGGCGGCCTCCAGCCCGGCCAGCACGTCGGCCAGCCGGTCGCGGTGCGCCAGGCGCCGGAACAGGCCGGCGTCCAAGGTGTCCAGGGAGACGTTGACCCGGTCCAGCCCGGCCTCGGCCAGCGCGGGCGCCAGGCGCCGCAGGCCGATGCCGTTGGTGGTCAGCGAGATCTGCGGGCGGGGACGCAGCTCGGCGGTGCGGCGCACGATCTCCACCAGGCCGCGGCGCAGCAGCGGCTCGCCGCCGGTGTAGCGGACCTCGGTGATGCCCAGGCGGCGCACCCCGATCGCCACCAGGCGGACCACCTCATCGTCGGTGAGCAGCTGCGGTTTGGGCAGCCACGGCAGCCCTTCGGGCGGCATGCAGTAGGTGCAGCGGAGGTTGCACCGGTCGGTCAGGGAGACCCGCAGATCGGTAGCGACCCGGCCGAAACGATCGACCAGCACCGGCACTCCCTCCTGCCCCGGGACCCCGCCCCATCGGCGCGGTTCCTCCCACTCTATTCCGGTGGCCGGAGATTCGGCGCAACGCCCGTCCCCGCGGCGGGCGGGCCGCCGCGGGGACGGGCGGGCCGCTGTCAGCCCTTGACGCAGATCAGCTGGCGCAGGTGCGCCACGACCTCCACCAGGTCGGTCTGGGCGGCGATGACCGACTCCAGGTCCTTGTAGGCGCCGGGGATCTCATCGAGCACCCCGGCGTCCTTGCGGCACTCCACGCCGGCGGTCTGGGCCTGCAGGTCGGCCAGGGTGAAGGTCTTGCGGGCCTTGTTGCGGCTCATCTTGCGGCCGGCCCCGTGGGAGGCGGAGTTGAAGGCCTGCTCGTTGCCCAGGCCGCGCACGATGTAGGTGCCGGTCGCCATCGAGCCGGGGATGATGCCCAGCTCGCCGCGGCCGGCGCGGATCGCGCCCTTGCGGGTGACCAGCAGCTCCACCCCGTCGTAGACCTCCTCGGCCACGTAGTTGTGGTGGCAGGAGATCTGCTCGTCCCAGGTGATCTTCCGGCCCTTGAAGAAGCCGGTGACCACGTTCTGGGCGAGCGCCATCATCAGCGCGCGGTTGCGCCGCGCGTACTCCTGCGCCCAGAACAGGTCCCGGCGGTAGGCGTCCATCTTGGGGGTGCCGGCCAGGAAGACCGCCAGGTCCGGGTCGGGCAGGTCCCGGTTGTGCGGCAGGCGGCGGGCGGTCTCGATGTGGTGCTCGGCCAGCTCCTTGCCGATGTTGCGGGAGCCGGAGTGCAGCACGATCCAGATCGCGCCGGCGTCGTCGGCGCACACCTCCAGGAAGTGGTTGCCGCCGCCGAGCGTGCCCATCTGGGCGCGGGCCCGGCCGAGCCGGCCGCGCACGGCCGGGACCAGCTCATCGAAGCCCTTCCAGAAGTCGTACCAGCCGCGTTCCCTCAGGCCGGGCACCGTCGAGGGGTCGATGGGGGTCTTGTGGGCGCGGTGGCCGACCGGGATGGCCTTCTCCAGCATGGAGCGCAGCCGGCCCAGGTCGTCGGGCAGGTCCTCGACGGTGAGGCTGGAGCGCACGGCGGTCATGCCGCAGCCGATGTCCACGCCGACGGCGGCCGGGGAGACCGCATCGCGCATGGCGATGACCGAGCCCACCGTGGCCCCCTTGCCGTAGTGCACATCGGGCATGACCGCGACGCCATGGACCCACGGCAGCTCGGCCACGTTGCGCAGCTGGTCGAGAGCGGCCGGTTCGACCTCGGCGGGATCCGCCCACATGCGGATCGGGACATGACCGCTCCGCAGGGTCCGGTACGGCATCGTCGTTCCTTCCGGTATGACCTTCCGGCGCCAAACGCCCGGGATGTGATGACGCGTTCAATGACGCCAAAAGCCGCCGCCTGCGCTCAACACATTTTCCGCGGTTCAGCGGGCGCGGACGCGGCGGTGGTCGCCGTCGCGTTCGGTCAGCCCCTGCCGGTCCAGGTGCTCCAGCAGCGGGATCGCCACCCGGCCGCTGGTGCCCAGCGCCCGCCCGGCCTCGGCCACGGTGAACGGCTGCGGCAGGCCGGCCAGGATCCGCAGCGCCTGCCGGTCGGCGTCGCCGGGCAGCACCACCCCGTCGGCCAGCCGCAGCACCGCCCCGGCGGCCACCGCGGCGGCCAAGGTGGGGCCGGTCAGTCCCAGCTCGGCCAGCCGGTCGGCCTCCGGGGCGCGGAAGGGGGCGTCGGCCAGTTCGGCGCGCAGCCGCCGCACCGCCTCGGCCACCTGGGGCGGCGGCCCGTACACCCGGCCGCCGGCCAGGCGCAGCGGGGGGCGCGCCAGTGCGGCCACCAGTGCGCGGGAGGGCAGCCCCAGCCGCAGCCGGGCGGCCTCCAGCGTCAGGCCGGGGGCCAGCGGGTGGGCGGCGGCATGCCGGGCCAGCTCCTCGGCCAGCCGCTGGTGCAGCCGCTCCCAGTGGGCGGGGTCGGCCAGCCAGTCGGGTTCCAGCCGGACGGCGTCCTTGGGCGGCCGGCAGCCCATCAAGGCCAGCTCCCGTTCGCGCAGCATCCCGTGCCGGCGCAGCAGCAGCGCGCCGTCGGGGCGGTCCGGCCAGCTCGCCAGTTCCCGGGCCCGCGCGGTGTTCGCGCCGCGCCGCACCAGGGTGGGCGGGCGCACGTCCAGCACGCGCATCCCGGCCACGGCGCGGCGGGCGGGGTCGCGCAATATGGCCCGGTCGCCGACGTGCAGCGGCAGCCGGGCGTTGAGGGTCAGCCGGGCGGTGTCGGGGCCCAGCGGGCGCAGCCGCACCGGCACGGCGGCCGCGCCGATGTGCAAGACCATCTGGCGGGGCAGCCGCCCGGACGCCTCGGCGAAGCTCAGCCGCACGTCGATGCAGGTGGTCATGGTCCAGCGGTCGGCGCTCACCAGGGCCATGCCGCGACTCACCGCGTCATGGTCGACGCCGTGCAGGTGGAGCGCCACGCGGGACACCCCGGTGAGCTGCTCGACGGGCTCGTTCAGCGACTCCAGCGCCCGTACCCGTACGGTGCGCCCGCGGGGGGTGAGGACCAGCTCGTCCCCGGCCCGGATGCAGCCGGCGCCGAGCGTGCCGGTGACGACGGTGCCGCCGTCGACGGCGTAGGCGCCGTCCACCCACAGCCGCACCGGGGCGCCGGGGTCGGGCACCGGCAGCCGGGCCACCAGCCGGTCCAGTGCGGCGATCAGGTCGGGCAGGCCCGCACCGGTGACGGAGCTGACGGTCACCGCCTCCAGGCCGCGCAGCCCGATGTCCTCCAGCCGGGCGCGGGCCTGGCGCAGCGCATGGGTCGGGTCGGCCAGGTCCGCACGGGTGATCGCCAGCAGCCCGTGCCGCACGCCCAGGGCGTGCAGGGCCTCGGCGTGCTCCTGGGACTGGGGCATCCAGCCCTCGTCGGCGGCGACCACCATCATCGCCGCCGGCACCGGCCCCGCCCCGGCCAGCATGTCGGTGACGCGGCGCTCATGGCCCGGCACGTCCACCAGTGCCAGGCGCCGCCCGGACGGCAGGCGGGTCCAGGCGATCCCGAGGGCGGCGGACGGCCCGCGGCCGCGTTCTTCGGTCCACCGGTCCGCCTCCATTCCGGTGAGCGCCCGCACCAGCGCCGACTTGCCGTGGCCGGCGTGTCCGGCGGTCGCGATGACCTGCATCAGCCCTCCCCGCCGGCGGCGTGGACGGCGGCCGCCGGGGTCCGGCCGCGGCGGGCTCTTCGCCGTGTGCGCATCTTCGCCGCTTTCGCCGGGGCACATCCGAGCCGTTCGCCCGCCGCTCCCAGCCGGGGGTCGGCCGGCATGACGCCGGTGGGGGGCACCTGCCGCCTGGAGTCCACGCGACGTAACCTTAAGGACCTCCGTGAGGGGGCGAAAGCGCGACGCGGCCAAAGGTCTGACGGGAATTCGACCGGTTTTTCACCGCAGGCGTCCTCGCCGCTTCCGGGGTGCTCAGGCGGGCACCGAAGGCGAGCAGACCGTCACCGGCCGCCGCGGAAACGCCCGCGCGGCCCCGCTCACGGCGAGCGGCGGGCGCCGGCCCCCGCGGTGTCGTGTTCGGCGGCGTATGCCTGAAAGTCGTCGACCATGCGGTGCAGCAGCACGGCCAGCAGCCGGCGTTCCTGCTCCGGCCAGTGCGCCAGCGCCTGCGCCACCCAGCGCCGCCGGACGGCCCGGATGCGCTCGGTCGCCTCGCGGCCCAGCGCGGTCAGCCGCACCCGGCAGGCGCGGCCGTCGCAGGGGTCGGGCACCCGTTCGACGAATCCGGCCGCCTCCAGCCGTTGCAGCTGCCGGGTGATGTGGGGCGCTTCGACCGCCAGCCGGGCGGCCAGCTCGCCGGGGCGCAGCGGCCCGGCGTCGGCCAGCAGGCGCAGCACCGGGACGGCGGCGCGCTCGACCGGCACGCCGGCCTCGGCGACCGTGCGGCCGTGCCGCCGCGCCCGGGTGAGCAGATGCGACACCCGGTCCAGGGCCCGTTCGATCTCGGCGATGTCCAGCGGGGCGGGGTCCACCCCCGCAGTCTGCCCGAATATCCGGCTGCGCGGGAGGGCTCGGTTACTTAAGTTAAGCAAGTTGTATGCTGCTGCGGCGCTCGACTTGGAGGTGCCGATGGCCGTCACCGCCCCCGCGGCGTCCGAACGTGCCGGATCCCCCGCCGCCGGCGGCCGCCTGGCGCTGCAGCTGCTGGCGCTGTCGGCGGCCGGCCTGGTGGTCTCGGTGCAGCAGACGCTGGTGATCCCGCTGCTGCCACGGCTGATGATCGCCTTTGACGCCTCGGTCACCGAGGTCACCTGGGTGTTCACCGTCTCGCTGCTGGCCGGGGCGGTGTCCACCCCGCTGCTGTCGCGCTTCGGCGACATGTACGGCAAAAAGCCGATGATCTTGGTGGCGCTGGCGCTGCAGGTGGCCGGGTCGACGCTGTGCGCGCTGTCGGGCTCGCTGGGCCCGCTGGTGGCCGGCCGGGCCCTGCAGGGGGTGTCGGCGGCGATGATCCCGCTGGCCATCGCGCTGATCCGGGACACCTTCCCGCCGAGGCGCATGGCCGGCGCGATCGGCTTCGTCAGCGCCACCATGGGCATCGGCGGCACCGCGGGCCTGATCGTGACCGGGCTGGTGGCCGCCCGCACCGACAGCCACCGGCCGGTCTTTTGGATCAACGTCGCCCTGGCGGTCGCCGTTTTGGTGCTGGTGGCGGTGTGCGCCCGCGATGTGGGCGAGCGGCCCGGCGGCCGGCCCGACCTGCCGGGGGCGCTGCTGCTGGCCGGCTGGCTGGTGTGCCTGCTGCTGGCCATCAGCGAAGGGGACGCCTGGGGCTGGGGCTCGCCCGGCGTGCTGGGCCTGTTCGGCGGGGCGGCGGCGCTGTGCGCGCTGTGGACGGCGGTGGAGATGCGGGTGCGAGCCCCGCTGGTGGACGTGCGGCTGATGGCGTCGGGACGGTCGCTGGCGGCCAACTCGGCGGCGCTGCTGCTGGGCTTTGCGATGTTCGCCGGTTTCACCCTGTCGGCGCAGTTCATCCAGACGCCGGAGGAGACCGGCTACGGCCTGGGCGGCTCGGTGCTGGATGTGGGCCTGCTGTCGCTGCCCAGCACCGCCACCATGCTCGCCACCTCCCTGTCGTGCGGGCGGCTGGTGGCGCGCCTGGGCGCCGCCTACACCCTGGCGGGCGGTGCGGCGCTGACGGCCGCGAGTTTTGCGTGGCTGGCGGTCTTCAACGACGGCCCGGGGGATGTGCTGGTGTACTCGGCGATCCAGGGCGCCGGGCTGGGCACCGCCTACGGGGCGCTCGGCACGCTGGCCGTGCAGCACGTGCCGATGGACAAAAGCGGCATCGCCAGCGGGATCAACTCCCTGCTGCGGGTGGCCGGCGGCAGCGTCGGCGGGGCCGTCACCGCCGCCGTGCTGGATGCCCGCACCCCGCACGGGGCGATCGCCCCCGAGCTGGGCGGCTATGTGGCGTGCTTTCTGCTGGCCGCGGTGGGCGCCGCGCTGGCCGCGGGCGTGGCCCTGGTCCGGGGCCTGCGGGACCGCTCGGCACCCCTGGCCGGGGCGCCGAAGGCCCCTTGAGCGGTGGCCGCATCCGGACGCCCTTGATGGGCGGCGGCGCGGGAATCCCCCATGAGTGGGCGTCCCTCCGTGGACGCACCGCAGTGATTCCCGCCCCCACCCCCGGAGGCTCGACATGGACGGCTATGCGGCCGTGCATCAGCGCAGCATCACCGATCCGGCCCGGTTCTGGGGAATGGCCGCCCGCGAGGTGCACTGGCTGGTGCCGCCCGACCGGGTGCTCGACGACGGGGCGCCGCCGTTCTACCGCTGGTTCACCGGCGGCGAGCTGAACGTCTGCGACAACGCGCTGGACCGGCATGTGGCCGCCGGGCACGGCGACCGGCCCGCGCTGATCTACCCCGGCGGGGCGGCCGGCCCGCCGCAGGTCCGCACCTTCGGGGAGCTGGCCGAGACGGTGGCCCGTTTCGCGGGCGCGCTGGCCGAGCTCGGCGTCGGCGGCGGCGACCGGGTGCTGGTGCATCTGCCGCTGTCGCCGGACGCCGTGGTCGCCGTGCTGGCCTGTGCCCGGCTGGGCGCGGTGCACGTGGTGCCCTCCCAACGGGCCGGGGCCGGGGAGCTGGCGGCGCAGATCGACCTGACCCGGCCGAAGGCGGTGGTGGCGGCGGCCGGGGAGGACGGTACGGCCAAACCGGTGCTGGAGAGCGCGCTGCGGCTGGCCTCGCACCGCATCCCCCGCCGGCTGATCCGGCACCGCCCGGACGCCCGGGTGGTGCCGCCCCGCGACGTGACCTGGGAAGAGGCGCTGGCGGCGGCGCGCCCGGCCGGGTGCGCGCCGGCCGCGGCCACCGACCCGCTGCACATCCTGTTCGCCCCCGGGCCGGAGGGGGTGGTACGGGGGGTGGTCCGCGACCACGGCGGGTACGCGGTGGCGCTGCGGTGGACGATGGAGCACATCTACGGGGCCGGCCCCGGGGAGGTGTTCGGGGCGACCTGCGACCTGGGCTGGGCGGCCGGGCTGTCGGGGGCGCTGCACGCGCCGCTGCTGACCGGCTGCACGCTGCTGCTGCACGACGGGGGCGCGGGTTTTTGGGCGGCCGCCGCCGAGCACGGGGCGAAGGCGGTGCTGACCACGGCGGCCACGGCGGGCGCGCTGCGGGCAGCGGGCGGCGCGCCGGACCGGGCGCCGGCGGCGGTCTTCCTGGCCGGGCGGCGGCCGGACCGGCGGATCTGCGCCCGCGCCTCCCGGGCGCTGTGCCGCCCGGTGACCTGGCAGTGGGAGCGTCCGGAGACCGGACGGCCGATCGCCGCCGCCCCGCACGGGCTGGAGCCGACCCCGGTGGACCCGGAGGCCGCCGGCCCTCCGGTGCCCGGATTCGATGTGCACGTGCTGGCCCCGGACGGAGCGCCGGCCGCCGCGGGGACCGACGGCGAGCTGGCCATCCGGCTGCCGCTGCCGCCGGGCTCGCTGACCACGCTGTGGCGCGACGATGAGCGGTTCGTCGCCGAGCATCTGGCCCGGCGGCCCGGCTACTTCCTGACCGGGGACGCCGGGCGGCTGGGCGCCGACGGCCACGTGCGGGTGACCGGGAGCGCCGGGCCGCGCCCCTGCTAGGCGCTGCCCTTCTTGGGCCACAGCGAGGTCACGATGAGCACGCCGACGGCGGCCAGCAGGATCTGCAGCAGCGCCACCGGGAAGCTGAAGCCGCCGTTGCCCCAGCCGAAGACCTCCTGCCCCAGCCAGGAGCCGGCGATCGCCGCCAGGACGCCGACGAGGATGGTCAGCCAGATCGAAATGCTCTGCCGGCCCGGCACGATGAGCCGGCCCAGCGCGCCGATGATCGCGCCGAAGATGATCGCGGTGAAGATGCCCCCGACGGTCATGACGGCCCCCTTTCCGTCGCCTCCGCGCGTCCGCGGAGAGGAACCGTCGGGGCCTCTACCCCCAAGTTCCGCGCCGCAACCCGCCCGGCCGCCGGCGGCCTTCCAAGGGCCGCAAGCAGCCCGGCCCCGGCCGCATCGGTGAGCCGCGGCGGGCCTGCCTGTGCCACGGCCCGATGCCACCGCCCCTGGCGGGCGGTGGCCGTGTACCCGTGCACAGCGACAGATCAAAGGTCGATCACAGGGCTTGTCCGGACCGGCCCGGACATGGTGCGATGCTGCTCTGCAAGTAACCACTGACTTCGAAGGGGTCACCAGATGCCGCAGGCCGACATCCTGGAGGAGCGGGCGGAGTTCGAGCGCAGGATCGAGGGCAAGACCCTGTGCACCGAGCTTCGCGCCACCGCCGAACGCCACCCCGACCTGCCCGCCTTCTCCGACCGCGAGGGGGACGGCTGGCGGACCCTGACCTGGGGGCAGGTCCGGCAGCGCACCCTGGAGGCGGCCGCGGGCTTCGTCGCGCTCGGCCTGGCGCCCGGCGAGGTCGTGGCGATGATGATGCCCAACCGTTCCGAGCACGTCCTCACCGACTTCGGCGTCGTGCACGCCGGCGGCACGCCGACCACCGTCTACGCCACCCTCGCCCCCGACCAGGTCGCCTTCGTGGCCGGCAACTGCTCGGCCGCCTACGCGGTGCTGGACGGGCGCGACCAGCTGGACCGCTGGCTGCCGGTGCTGGACAAGCTGCCGGCGCTGCGCAAGGTGATCGTGCTGGACGCCTCCGTCTGCCCCTCCGGCGACCGCTTCATGACCTGGGACGACTTCCTGAAGCTGGGACGGGAGCGGCTGGCGTCCGACCCCGCGGAGGTGGAGCGGCGCTGGCAGGCGGTCAAGCCGACCGACACCCTCACCGTGCTGTACACCTCCGGCACCACCGGCAACCCCAAGGGCGTGCTGATCACCCACCGGATGGCGCTGTATGAGGCGGCGGTCTCCGATGAGGTCTCCGAGCTGCCCGACCACAGCGTCTCGGTCTCCTACCTGCCGTACGCCCACATCGCCGACCGGGTGCTGAGCATGTACCTGCCGGCCCTGCGGGCCTCGCACGTCTACATGTGCCCCGACCCCGCCCAGCTCACCACGGTGCTGCGGGAGGCCCGGCCGCACTTCTTCTTCGGGGTGCCCCGGGTCTGGGAGAAGATCATGGCGGGCATCCAGGCGGTGCTCGGCGGCGAGACCGACGAGGCCAAGAAGGCCGCGGTGGCCCAGGCGATGGAGGCCGGCCGCGCCTACGTCAGGGGCCAGGAGTACGGCAACACCCTCACCGACGAGGTCCGCGAGGCCTTCGAGAAGGCCGACGCCGCGGTGCTGCGGCCCATGCGGGCGCTGCTGGGACTGGACCGGGTGGTGCAGGCGCTCAGCGCCGCCGCGCCGCTGCCGATCGAGGTGGCCCGGTTCTTCTCCGGCCTGGGCATGCGGATCATGGACGTCTACGGCATGACCGAGACCACCGGCGCGGCCACCGGCAACACCAAGGACGCCTTCAAGCTGGGCACGGTGGGCCGGGCCTTCCCCGGCATCGAGGTCAAGCTGGCCGAGGACGGGGAGATCCTGATCCGCGGCACCACCTGCACCCCCGGCTACCTCAACCGGCCGGAGGCCACCTCCGAGCTGCTGGACGCCGAGGGCTGGGTGCACACCGGCGACGTCGGCGAGATGGACTCCGACGGCTTCCTGAAGATCGTCGACCGCAAGAAGGAGCTGATCATCACCGCCGGCGGGGAGAACATCGCCCCGTCCCTGATCGAGAACCTGCTCAAGGAGCACCCGCTGGTCGGCCAGGCGCTGGCCTACGGCGACCGCCGCCCGTACGTGGTCGCGCTGATCACGCTGGACGGCGAGGTCGCCCCGGTGTGGGCCGCGGCGGCCGGGATCGAGAACACCGACGTGGCCGCGCTGGCGGAGGACCCGCGGGTGCTGGCCGAGATCGAAAAGGCGGTGCAGGACGCCAACGCCCGGCTGGCCCGCGTCCAGCAGGTCAAGAAGTGGAAGGTGCTGCCGACCGAGTGGACCGCCGAGAGCGAGGAGCTGACCCCCACCCTCAAGCTCAAGCGGCGGGTGGTGCACAGCAAGTACGCCGACGTGATCGAGGAGCTGTACAACGGCTGAGCCGGTGACGGCGCGGCATGCGGCCCGGTGGGAGCGCCGGGCCGCGTCCGCGCCGCCGGGCGCAGACCGCTCAGGACTTGCAGAGCTGCTCCTTCACCACGGCGATGATCTTGCGGGCGGCGGCCGCGTCGATCTGGGCGCCGCCGGTGGAGAAGCGGGAGCGCACGCCGTCGACCAGCGGCGCGCCCTGCACGCCCTTGCCGATGTCCGTGCAGGTCGCCTGGCCGGCCTGGATCGCCATCGTCTCGTCGGTGGCCAGCTTGGGGTCGATCTCGGCCAGGCGGGTCATGTAGCCCAGCCGCTCGTTCTCCGACAGCCCGCCGGGCGGCGGGGTGGAGGGCGCGGCGGCCGCGGGGGCGGAGGTCGCGGGTGCCGCGTCGCCTTCTTCGGAACCGCCGCCGCACCCGGTCACCAGCAGTCCGCACATCATCACAGAAGTGATCATCCGTCGCATGGGGGGACCATAACCGTATAAATCACAACAGACATCCCCCGTCATCGGCGAAAACGGCCGGATCGGGCCACTGGAACCCGGCGCATTGGGAGCTCCCACAACCGTCTCGGCAAAGGTGAATCGTCCCCATGACCCCACCGGCGAGCCCGATTCCCGCTCACGGCTGTGGTCGATCCCAATTTTTCGGCCAAAGGCCTGCAGGATGCCGCGGAGCGGGCGGGCGGGCCGGGCCGTCATCCCATCGTCCCGGCGCCCGGCCGCATTTCACGACGTGGACCGGCCCGCGCGCGACGAACGCAGCCGGCGAGCCTTGTCTGGAGGAGCGGGAAATGGGTCAATTGTTTGCACGAACCGTTGACGCCTTCATGGAGGACGGAACCGGACGGGGGGATGCATGCGAGAAGGACCCATGGAACGGGTGCCGGTGAAAGCCCCTTTTTGGGAAGCGCTGAGCGACGCCGACCGAGCCTTTTTGCAGCGGGCCGGACGCATGCGCTCCTTTCGTCCCGGCGGTGAACCGCTCACCTTCGAGGGCGACGACTCCACGCACGTCATCATCATCCTGGACGGCTGGGCCAAGGTGATCTCCCCGACCCACACCGGGCGGGAGGTGGTGCTGGCCGTGCGCGGGCCCGGTGACCTGGTCGGCGAGATCTCCGCGATGTTCGACAGCCGGCGCACGGCCACGGTGCGGCCGCTGGTGCCGATCCGGGCGCTGAGCGTGCCGGCGGTCCGTTTCAAGGCGTTCCTGGACGAGAACCCGCACTGCTGGTGGCCGCTGATGGCGACGGTCGTGGACCGCATGGGCGAGCTGGGCAACCGGCTGCGGGTGCACGCCGGCGCCGAGGGCACCTGCCGGCTGGCGCACCTGCTGGTGCACCTGGCGGAGCTGTCGCTGCGCTACACCGAGCCCGGCCCCGACGGGCGGGTGGCGATTCTGCCGCCGCTGTCACAGGCCGACCTGGGCAGCTGGGTGGACGCCTCGCGGGAGACGGCCGCCCGGGGCTTTGGCGAGCTGCGCGAAAGAGGGCTGGTCACCACCGCCTACCGGAGGGTCACCGTGCTGGATCTGCCGGGATTGCGCGCCTTCGCCGCCAAGTGCGCCGACGCGTAGCGGGACCTGCTAACGTCCCGGGCGTGACGAACGATCTGCCCGCCGGTGGTGCCGGCGCCGACGATTACGCCGCCACGTTCCGGATGATCGACCGTGACGGCGACGGATACATCTCGCTGGATGAGGTGAAGTCCCTGATGCGGGCGCTCGGCCAGGAGGCCGACCACGTCCGCGCCGTGGAGTTCATGGTGGACGCCGACCGCAGCCGGGACGGGAAACTGTCGCTGGCGGAGTTCTCCGCGTTCATGGCCGCCGTCCGGCCCGCCGGCTGAGGGCACCGGCGACGGTGCCGTCCCCCTAGCAGACCGAAGGAGTCTGCGAGCCGTCCCCGGCGACGGTCAACGGCCCGCCCGCCGGCGCCGCATGGCGCATCCCGGCCGGCGGCCCCGGGACCGGCCCGGTCAGCGCCCCCTGCCGGGCGCCGGGCCCGCACCACGGCCGGTGCCGCCGGTGGACGGGCAGATCAGCGCGCCCCCGCGGCGGCTGCGCGCGCACCCGCCGGGCGAAGGCCTCCTCGTTCGTCTCCGGCGGAATCGCCGGGCCGTTTGAGAGACGACAGGCGGGTAGGGCGGTGGCGGAAGGCCGTGAGCGGGCGACCGTCGCCGGCCGCGCCGTGCACGGCGAGGCGGCCGAAGGGGCACTCATGAAGGCTGTGACCTGGCACGGCAAGCGCGACGTACGGGTCGAGGAAGTGCCCGACCCGTCGATCAAGGAGCCCACCGACGCGATCGTGCAGATCACCTCCACCGCGATCTGCGGGTCGGACCTGCACCTGTATGAGGTGCTCGGGCCCTTCATGGGAGAAGGCGACGTCCTCGGCCACGAGCCGATGGGGATCGTGGAGGAGGTGGGCGCCGAAGTCGCCCATATCAAGCCCGGCGACCGGGTGGTGATCCCGTTCAACATCGCCTGCGGCCGCTGCCACATGTGCGACCGCGAGCTGTACGCCCAGTGCGAGACCACCCAGGTCCGCGACCACGGCATGGGGGCGGCGCTGTTCGGCTATACCAAGCTGTACGGGGAGGTGCCCGGCGGGCAGGCCGAGTACCTGCGGGTGCCCCAGGCGCACTTCGGGCCGATCAAGGTCCCCCAGGGACCCCCGGACGAACGGTTCCTGTACCTGTCGGACGTGCTGCCCACCGCCTGGCAGGCGGTGCAGTGGGCCGACGTCCCCGACGGCGGCACCGTGGCGGTCTTCGGGCTCGGGCCGATCGGGCAGATGTGCGCCCGCATCGCCCGTCACCTGGGGTACCGGGTCATCGGGGTGGAGCCGGTGCCCGAGCGGATCGCGATGGCCGAGCGGCACGGCGTCCGGGTGCTGGACCCCGGGCGGGTCGATGCGGCCGCCGAGACGATCCGGGAGATGACCGGCGGCCGCGGCGCCGACTCGGTGATCGACGCGGTGGGGATGGAGGCGCACGGCTCCCCCGGCGCCAAGCTGGCGCAGACGGTGACCGGGCTGCTGCCGGACCGGGCCGCCGCCCCGCTGATGTCGCGGGCCGGGATCGACCGGCTGGCGGCGCTGCACCAGGCGATCGAGGCGGTCCGGCGCGGCGGCACCATCTCCGTCATCGGGGTGTACGGGGGGATGGCCGACCCGCTGCCGATGCTGCGGATGTTCGACAAGGGCGTCACGCTGCGGATGGGGCAGGCCCACGTCAAGCGGTGGGTGGACGACCTGATGCCGCTGGTGACCGATGAGGCCGACCCGCTGGGCACCGAGGACCTGGCCACCCACCGGCTGCCGCTGGAACAGGCCCCCTACGGCTATGAGATCTTCCAGAAGAAGCAGGACGGCGCCGTCAAAGTGGTGCTCCGGCCCTGAGCCCTCGCCGCGGCGGCTTGGGCGGGTCACGGCGAACCGGCCGGCGGGGCGAAGCGCGCGAGTACAGTGAAGTGAAGGGCTTCCCTTGAAGCGCCGGTGCCGCGAACCTGGACTCCAGGACTCCAGGAGGCCACCGTGACCGAGACAACCGCCGCTCCCCCGCGCGTGATCGTCGGCGTGGACGACTCGGAGACCTCGCGGTGGGCGCTGTCGTGGGCGCTCGGAGAGGCCCGGCTGCGCGGGATGGAACTGCTGGTGGTGCACGTGGCGCCCATTCCGGCCTACCCGGCGGCGGTGGGGGTCCCCGGGCACGGCGCGGTGTGCGGGCTGCGCGATGTGGGCGGCGAGCTGGTCTCCCGGCTGCTGGCCGAGCTGCGGGAGGGCGGCGGGTGCGGCACCGTGCGGGTGTCGGGGATGACGCTGCTGGGCTCCCCGGGGGATGCGCTGGTCCGGCTGGCGCGCGAGGAGGACATCCTGGTGGTGGGGCGCGCCTCGCGGGGCCCGCTGTCGCGGCTGCTGCGGCCGTCGGTGCAGCGCCACTGCGCCGCGCACGCCCGCGCCACCCTGATCTGCGTGGCCCCGCCGAAGGTCGAGGCGATCACCGTTCCCGGCGCGGCGCGGGAGCGTCCGCTGCGCCGCCGGCTCTGGGGCGACCGGCGGCGCGGACGGGACGATTCCGGCGGCTGGAGCGGCTTCGGCGGCTGAGCGGGCGTCCGCGGCGTCAGCCCAGCATGACCTCCACGGGGACGCCGGCGCCCCGCCCCGCCGCCCCGCTTCCGCCGCGCACCGTGACCTGGGCCTTCCGGTCGACCCCATCGGCGTAGTGCAGCACGCAGGCCGTGCTCTCGCCCCGCTCGGCGGCCAGGTCGCCGGGGCAGGTCACGGCGCGCAGCATCCCGGCCTCCAGCCGTGAGGTCAGCCGCCGCAGCAGCCCGGCCTCCATGCGCGCCCGTTCGATCACGGGCCTGCCCGCTCCCCCTTGGGCGGCGGGAGGGAGCGTCACCGTGTGCAGGGTGTAGGCGTTGTATGCGATCCGGCCGTCCTGCACCGACAGGACGTGCACGTAGGCCACCCACGCGGTCCCGTTGACGGTGGTCAGGTCGCACGTCATGCCGCCGATGGGCGCGCCGGTCAGGTCCCTGGGGCAGTTCACCGAGCGGACCCGGCCGACCCAGCCGGTCAGTTCCCGTGCGATCCGCCGTTCGAGCTCGGCCTTGGGGATCGGGGAGGGGCCGAGCGGCGGCAGGGCGCACCCGATCGCCGTCACGGCGCACAGCAGGGCGCAGGCCAGGAGTCCGCGCATCGTCTTTCCCACGGTCAGGCGGCGCTCACGCGTCCGAAGATCACCGGCCGTCCCGTCGCCGCAGCGGCTCAGCTGAGCCGGATGTCGAAGTTGACGGTGGTGCCCGCCACCGAGGTCACCGTGATGGTGACCGCCCGCCAGGTGCCGTCGGTGAAGTGCAGGTCGCACTGCATGGTCGCGCCGACCTCACCGCGCAGGTCGCCGGGGCAGACCACCGAGCGCGGGTCGCCGTCCAGCCGGGGGGCCAGCTGCCGCAGCGCCTCGGCCTCCACCTGCGCCCGGGTCAGCAGCGGCACGCCGCCGGAGGGGGCGGGCGCCGTGGTCTGCCGCGGCGCCGGGGAGTTGATGTCGTAGCTGATCCGGTCGCCGTCGACGCCGGTGACGGTGACGTTGACGATCCGCTCGGTGCCGTCGGCGGTGACCAGGTCGCATCGCAGGGTCGCGCCGACCTCGCCGCGCAGGTCGGCCGGGCAGCTCACCGAGCGGGGCCGTCCGCCGAGCTGGTCGGCCAGCTTGTCGCTGATCTGGGATTCCACCTCCGCGGCGGTCACCTTCTTGTCCAGCAGGTCGGTGCAGCCGGTGGTGAGCCCGGCGACCAGCGCGGTGCCGAGCAGGGCGGGAGCCAGGAGCTTGCGCATCGACGTTCCTTGAGGCGTTGTCCGGTCGTACTCCCCGACGATCTCCGCCCGTCCGTCCCGCCGCCCAGTGTCCGTTGTCCCGTCCGTGGGGGGACTTTCCGCGGCGGGCGTCCGGGACCGTCTCACCCCGCGGGCCGGGACCGCCACCCGGCCGTGACGCCGTCCGGCCCGGAAAGAGCGGCCGCCGAAGGTCCGGGACGGGCCTTGTGGCTCTTGCGCCGCCGGCCGCTTGTCACCCGGCAGCCAAAGCGGGCCGGTATTTTGTGGCCCTGCAGCCAAGCGGACTTTTCCGTATAGGTCTTGACTTCTTCCCCTAAGGGTGACTGTGACCCCATGCGTCCCGCTCGGCGGGAGCAGAACACGTCGATGTGAGGAGAGGAAATGACCAGCCCGTTGGGAGCCGAGGGAGCCGTGCCGCAGATCGACGAACGGCATCCTCCGATCAAGACCCGGCGGGTCTCGTTCGATTGGGAGAACACCCCGCTGCACTGGATCCCGGGCGACCCGGTGGCCACCCACATGATCAACTCCTTCCATGTGGTGCTGCCCGAGGGCGAGAAGTGGTTCATCAACTGCGTCAAGGCCGCCATGCCCTACATCACCGACGAGCGGCTGCGCCAGGAGATCAAGGGCTTCATCGGCCAGGAGATGGTGCACTCCCGCTCGCACCAGGGAGTGATCGACAAGCTCCTGCTGGCCAACGGCATCGACGCCACCGTGGTCACCAAGCCGGCCGCCCAGGGCAACGCCGAGTGGCCCGCCAAGATGGAGGCGCTCAAAAAGCGCCACCCGCGGCTGTACAAGCAGCGGCTGCTGTTCGAGCTCGGCGCGGTGGCGGCCATCGAGCACTACACCGCGGTGCTCGGCCAGTGGGTGATGGACAACGACAAGCTGGACGCGGCCGGGGTGGACCCGACCATGCTGGACCTGCTGCGCTGGCACGGCGCCGAGGAGGTCGAGCACCGTTCGGTGGTGTTCGACGTCTACCGGCACCTGGGCGGCAAGTACCCGATGCGGGTCGCCTCCTGGCTGGTGGCGCTGTTCTTCCTGTACTGGGCGCTGATCGGCGGGACGCTGCTGTTCCTCAAGCAGGACCCCACCGTCAAGGGCAAGGTGACGCTGTGGCGGGTCTACCGCTCCTACCGGCGCTCGGTGCGCCGGGGCCTGGTCCCGGGGATCTTCAAGCTGCTGCTCGGTGAGGCCCCGGTCTACCTGCGGCCCTCGCACCACCCGTCCAAGGTGTGCTCCACCCAGAAGGCGCTGGAGTACCTGATGCGTTCCCCGGCCGCCCGCGCCGCCGGCTACAACCCGTACTAGACCCGACCCGGACAGGCGGGCGCGCGTGTAACGGGCGTCACCGCCGCAGCGGCTTGACCGGCGGCCTGCCCGCACGGTTCATTGACACAATGTCCAATGGCTTGGGTGAGCAGGTCGCCCGGAGCCGGGTGCGCTCCCGTTCCGGCGCGCAGGCGGTGGAGCTGGCGGTGTACCGGCAGGGCGACCCCGGCCGGCCGGTGGTGGTGCTGGTGCACGGCTACCCCGACACGCACGCCGTGTGGGACGGGGTCGCCGCCCGCCTCGCCGAGCGTTTCCACATCGTCCGCTACGACGTGCGCGGCGCCGGGGCCTCCTCGCATCCGGCCGGGACGGCCTGGTATGCGCTGGAGCACCTGGTGGCGGATCTGCGCGCGGTGCTGGAGGAGGCCGCGCCCGGCGGGCCGGTGCACCTGGTGGGTCACGACTGGGGCTCCATCCAGGCGTGGGAGGCGGTGTGCACCATGCCGGAGCGTTTCGCCTCCTTCACCTCGATCTCCGGCCCCTGCCTGGACCACGTGGGGCACTGGCTGCGCAGCCGGCTGGCCCGTCCCTCCCCCCGCAATCTGCGCATGGCCGCCGAGCAGGCGGTGCGCTCGTGGTACATCTCCTGGTTCCAGGTGCCGGTGCTGCCGGAGGCGCTGTGGCGGGCGGGCCTGGCTCAGCCGCTGCGCCGCATCCTGCGCCGGGGCGCAGGGCCGCTGCGGCACGGCAACCGCCCCTCGGGGACCTCGGCCGCCGATGCGGTGGCCGGGCTGGGCCTGTACCGGGCCAACGTGCGGGCCCGGCTGCGCGACCCGCGGGAGCGGCGCACGGACGTGCCCACCCAGGTGATCGTGCCGATGCGGGACGTGTTCGTCTCCCCCTACCTGGTGGGCGGGCTGCGCGCGTGGGCGCCGAATTTGACGCTGCGGCGGATCGAGGCCGCGCACTGGGTGCCGCGCACCCACCCTTCGGTGATCGCCCGCTGGGTGAGCGAGCACATCGCCCGGGTGGAGGACGGGGCGGAGACGCCCCGGCGGGGTCAGGCGCCCTCCTGACCGACGCCTTTACGTTGTAGATCATCTAGTGGGGGGAGGTGCGGCTCGCCGGCCCGGGACGGCCGGGGCCGCCCCTCCCCTCCCCCGGCGCGCCCTTCGATCTGCAGCGCCGGGATGAAGACGTGCGCCAGCGGGCCGATGGCGACCGCATACAGCAGCGTGCCGACGCCCACCGTGCCGCCCAGCAGCCAGCCCGCGCCCAGCACCGTCACCTCGATGGCGGTGCGGACCACCCGGATGGAATGGCCGCGCGCCGCCAGCCCGGTCATCAGGCCGTCCCGCGGGCCGGGGCCGAGCCCGGCGCCGATGTAGCAGCCGGTGGCGAAACCGCCGACGACGATCGCCGTGACCAGGTACGCCCACCGCATCGCGAGGGAGCGGGGGTCGGGCAGCAGGGCCGAAAACAGGTCGGTGAACAGCCCCACGAAGAGCGCGTTGCTGAGGGTGCCCAGGCCGGGCCGCTGCCGCAGCGGGATCCACAGCAGCATCACCAGGGCGCCGACGATGATGATCCAGGCGCCGATGGACAGCCCCAGCCGCCGGGACAGCCCCTGGTGGAACACGTCCCACGGGTCGTTGCCCAGGCCCGAGGCCACCTGCAGGGCGATTCCAAGACCATAGAAGGCCAATCCGATGTAGAGCTGGATCAGCCGGCGAATCAGCAAGGCCATTTCTCCGTTCCGTTCCGACGGCGCCCGCAGTCCCGCAGCCATGGCGGGCGGCCCCGGCCTCCAGTCCAGGCCGTCTCGCGAGTCGACGCCGAATCTCGGGGCCAGGAGGGCGAACACGATCGGCACGGGGTCCTTCGAACGAGACGGGGATCGACGGGCCAAGGCCGCCGGTCAGCAGAATGGCCCCTTTCCGGCTTGCCTTTTAAGAGCCAATCCACAAAAGTGGCCTTCATGAGTGCGCGGTACATCAGCGGTCCGCAGCTCGCCCGGCTGCTGGGCGAGCCGCCGCGGGAGCGTCCCCGCTATGTCGCCCTGGCCCGGGCGGTGCGTGAACTGGTGCTCAGCGGAGGGCTGCCGCCGCGGATGCGGCTGCCGGCCGAGCGGGACCTGGCCGCCGCGCTCGGGGTCAGCCGGACCACGGTGACCGCCGCCTACGACCGGCTGCGCGCCGAGGGCTATGTGGAGAGCCGGCAGGGGGCGGGAAGCTGGACCGCGCTGCCGGCGGCGGACCGGCCGGCGCCGCACCGGGCCGTGGGCCGCCTGGGGCCGCTGGGCTCGGCCGACGAACGCCCCGACGAAGACCTCATCGACCTGGGCTGCGCCGCGCCCGCCGCCCCGTCCTGCCTGGCGGAGGCGGCGGCCGAGGCCATGGCCGAGCTGCCGCGCCACAGCGCCGGCCACGGCTATGAGCCCACCGGGCTGGCGGTGCTGCGCGAGGCCATCGCCGCCCGCTACACCGAGCTGGGCGCCCCCACCCGCCCCGACCAGATCGTGGTGACCACCGGGGCCCAGCAGGCGATCTCGCTGCTGGCGCACGTGCTGGTGACGCCGGGCGACGCCGTGCTGATCGAACGCCCCACCTACCCGCACGCGCTGGAGGCCCTCCGGCGCTGCGGGGGACGGCTGGTGCCGGTGGGGGTCGGCGAGGGGTGGGATCTGGAGCTGGTGGCGGCGAGCATGCGGCAGGCCGCGGCCAGGCTGGCCTACCTGATCCCCGACTTCCAGAACCCCACCGGTCATCTGCTGGACGACGCCGGGCGGGCCGCGCTGGTGGCGGCCGCCCGCAGCGCCGACGCGCTGCTCATCGTCGATGAGTCCTTCAGCGAGCTGTCACTGGATCCGGCGGCGCCCCGGCCGCGTCCGGTGGCCGCCCACGACACCGGCGGCCGGGTGATCAGCATCGGCTCGGCCTCCAAGCTGATGTGGGGCGGCCTGCGCATCGGCTGGATCCGGGCCGGCGCCCCGCTGGTGCGCCGGCTGATCGCCGCCCGCGCGTCGGTCGACCTGGCCAGCCCGGTGCTGGAGCAGCTGGTCGCCTGGCGGCTGCTGGAGCGCATCGAGCAGGTGCGGGCGGAGCGGGCGCAGGAGCTGACGCGCAGCCGCGACGCCCTGGCCGGGGCGCTGCGCGAGCTGCTGCCGGAGTGGGAGTTCACCCTGCCGCGCGGCGGGATGAGCCTGTGGGTGCGGCTGGAGGCCCCGGTGGCGACGCCGGTGGCCGAGCGGGCCTGGCGGCACGGGGTGCGGGTGGTGCCGGGACCGGTCTTCGGAGTGGACGGGGTGCTGGAGGACTGCCTGCGCCTGCCGTATGTGCTGCCCCCGCAGACCCTGCGCACGGCCGTGGAGCGGCTGGCCGGCGCCCATGCCCGGACGCAGGCCTCTCCCCTGGCGCGTCCGCTGCCGGCCTACGTCTAGGTCCCGGCGCCCGGGCCTGCGCTCAGCCGTGCAGGTAGCCGACCAGGTGCTCGCGTTCGGTCTCCAGTTCGTCGATGGCGCTTTTGACGACGTCGCCGATGCTCACCAGCCCGACCATGCGCCCGCCGCTGACCACCGGCACATGCCGGATCCGGTGCTCGGTCATGGTCTTGCGCAGCTCGTCCACGGCCGCCTCCGGGGCGCAGGTGCGCACCTCGGCGGTCATGATGTCGCTGACGGGGGCGTCCAGCAGGGCGGCGCCCCGCTCGTGCAGCCGGCGGACCACGTCCCGTTCGGAGACGATCCCGGCGATGGTGGCCCCGTCCGGGGAGACCACCACGGCGCCGATGTTGAGCTCGGCCAGCTTGGCCAGCAGTTCCCGGACGGTGGCGGTGGGTTCCACCGTGGCCACCGAGCTCCCCTTGGTGCGCAAGATGTCGCGAATCCGCATAGCCCACCCTCCGGCACGGGGTCGGTGAAGGAGGATCTCCTTCTTCCTGACAAGGTCGCACGTTCCGGACGGCAGGGAAAGACCCATGTAGGGGCCGTTTTTCAAGAATCGGCGCCCAAGGTGGCCAGCACGTTCGAAAAGCCGCGCGGCAGCACCGGCACCCCGCCCTCGTAGCGGATCTCCAGCAGGTTCAGCCGTCCGGCGTGCCACCAGTACAGGTGAGGGCTGAGGGAGCCGGGGCCCTCCTCATAGGCCCGCCGCGCGTGCAGGTGCAGTTCCCGGACCGCCGCCACCGCGGCACGGTGGCCGGCCCGGGGCCGGATGGGGTGCGCCATGATGAGGCTGCGGTTCGGCGCGATCACCAGCGCGCCGTAGGTGCCCATCTCGACGTACTCCTCCAGCCAGGCCAGGTGGGTGGCGGCATAAAAGCTCCAGCCGTGCAGCACCGTCACCGGCACGCCGCCCAGGTGGGACTCGTCGGCCTGCAACGGTCCATCGGCGCGCACGTTGGCGCGGCCCAGCATGAACAACGCATCCCCCGAGACCGGCCAGCCGCGCATCTCCTCGACGGTGACCGTGCGGACGGTGGTGGGCGTGTCGACCACCACCACCTCGATCAGGCCCGGGGCGAAGGACCGGGCGGCCAGCGCCGGGCTGTCGGCCTCGGCCGGGTAGATCCGGGTGCGCAGCAGGTGCTGGGCCAGCTCGAAGTCCGACAGGTCCAGCGGTTCTTCGATCGCGGTCACGATCGTGGTGACGTGGTCGGAGACCAGCGCCGGCCAGTCGTCCCGCGGCACCAGCCGGGCCAGCTGGCGCAGGTTGCGCATGCTGACGTGCAGCCGGGTGGGTCCCTCCAGCGCCATGACGTCGCCGGGCAGCCGATGGCAGGCGTATCCGAGGCTCTCCGCCACGAGCACGACCAACGAGTCCAGCACGCCGCTCGCCTCGTCCAGAGCGCCCCCGCGCATCCACTCCTCCTAGCTCCCGCGACGGGGTAGAGCTTGGCAGGCGAAGGTCACGAAGGAAAGTCTCGTCGATCACGAACCGCCGTCTGTGACCCGATCGTCACGTAGGGCCAGTTCCACCAGGCCGGGCAGGGCCTCTCCGATGGGCTCGCGCAGCACCGCGTCGGCGATTCCGTCATAGGGGGTGGGCTGGGCGTTGACGATCACCAGCCGCGCGCCGTGCTCGACGGCCTCCAGGCACAGTCCGGCCGCCGGGTGCACGGTCAGCGAGGTGCCCACCGCCATGAACAGGTCGCAGGAGCGGGCGGCCCGCACCGCCGCCTGCAGCACCTGCGGGCGCAGGGCCTGCCCGAAGGAGATCGTGGCCGCTTTCTGGATGCCGCCGCACTCCAGGCACGGCGGGTCCGCCTCGCCCTCCTCCAGCCGTTTCAGGACCTGCTGCGTCGGGGTGCGCAGCCCGCACTCCAGGCACTCGACCTCGCGCATCGTGCCGTGGATCTCGATGACGGTCTTCGGGCTGGAGCCGGCCGCCTGGTGCAGCCCGTCGATGTTCTGGGTGACGATGGCGCGCAGCCGCCCGGCGCGTTCCAGCTTCACCAGGGCCAGGTGCGCGGCGTTGGGCTCGGCGTGCCAGGCGGGATGGTCGCGCCGGGCCTGCCAGACCCGCCGCCGCACCTGCGGGTCGGCCAGGTAGGCGTCCAGGGACGACAAGGCGGCGGCCGACGGGTCCTTGGTCCACACGCCCTGGGGCCCGCGAAAGTCGGGGATGCCGCTGTCGGTGCTGATCCCGGCCCCGGTCAGCACGGTGATCGAACGGGCCTCGCGCAGCCACTCGCCGAGGCTCGGGGGCATGTCCATGCACTCCAGGCTAGGCCCGAGATACCGGGAATACAGAGCTAAATACGCCTTCACTCGGTCTGCCCGACGGCCATGCCGAACCGGTCGGCACTGCGCGTGATCAGGCAGCCCGGTAAAGGGACATATGGGGCGGTACCCTGCACGGAGTGCGACACTGGAGATCGTCATGAGACCCGCCCCGCACATCCTGGTGATCAACGGCACGAAGGTGCGCCGGCCGGTGTTCGTCCTGGGCGCCCCGCACTCGGGCACCGACCTGCTGGCGCGGGCGATCAAGCAGACCGCGGGGTTCCACCTGACGGTCGGCCGTCCCGGGGTGCTGCGGGTGACCTACGCCTTCGCCCGGCGGCCGACGATCGCCAGCGAACGCGGCCGGGGCGCCGCACGGGTGCTGCGGGACGCCTACGCCGAGGCCTGGCAGATCTCCCCCTGGGGCTGCGCCCAGTGCCCGGCCGAGTGCCGGACTCTGGCCGGGCTGCCGCCCGCCGAGACCGCAGAGGACGCCGTGCGCTCCGGACAGGTGTGCACCGAGCCGGGGCGGGTGCAGCGGTTCGCCGACGCCTCCCCCGACCTGATCTACAGCGCCGATGTGCTGCTGGACGCCTTCCCCGACGCCCAGCTGCTGCAGGTGATCAGGGACGGGCGGGACGTGGTGGCCGGGATGCTGACCGACGAGCGCTGCCTGGCCTGGTTCAAGCCGGGGGTGGCCAATTTGGAGGAGGTCTTCCCCAACCCGTTCCTGGGGGTGGAGGACTTCACCGACCGGTCCCGCTGGCCCAAGGCGGCCATGGCGGTCAAATGCGCGCTGCGCTGGCGCGGCTCGGTGCGGCTGAGCGCCCGGCTGCGCGCCCAGGTCCCCGAGGACCAGCTGCTGACGGTGCGCTATGAGGATCTGATCAGCCGGCCGGGCCAGGTGGTGGAGACCTTGTCGGAGTACCTGGGCGCCCCGATCCCCAAGAACGCGCTGACGGGGCTGGTGCGGCCCGGGGAGAACGGGGACGGCGGCGTGGGGGCCTGGCGCCGGCGGCTGACCCCCAAACAGCTCATCCAGGTGGAGCGGGTGGCCGGCAAGGAGCTGCAGCGGCTGGGCTACCGGCTCAGCGGCGCCGCATGAGCGCATCCGGGCCGGCCCAGCCGATCATCACGCCCGCGGCGCCCAGGCCGATCAGCAGGAGGGCATAGCGGCCGGTCCAGCTTTTGAGCGGGTTGGTGATCTTGATGGTCGGACGCGTCGGACGCATGGATGCTCACCCCCTTCGTTTCCACCGCCGCAGGCCGCGCCCGGAAGCCGGCCGGGGAGCGCCGGGACGGCCGCGGCGTGCCGGTCGTGCGTCCCGACCGTCCCGCATCCCGGTGACGGCCGCTCGACGGCGAGGTCACCGGGCGGCGAAGCGGAGCCGTCGCTTCCCGGTACCGCACCGGTGATCATCGCCGGACCGGCCGTCCCGGGCCGCGGCCGTCCCACTGATCACGGCATGAGATCTACCCTCTGACCCGCTCCTCTTCAGCGACCAGGGGTAACTTTTCATACACGATCTGCTATGGGCGGGGCTTACCGTTCATTCGGCGCCCAGCGGCTCCGGGCTGCGGCCCCCGCCGGAGGCCTGGGAGGCGAACTGGGTGCGGTACAGCTCGGCGTACAGGCCGCCGGCCAGCAGCAGCTCCTCGTGCCTGCCGCGCTCGACGATCCGGCCGGCGTCGACCACCAGGATCTGGTCGGCCTCCCGGATCGTCGACAGCCGGTGGGCGATCACCAGCGAGGTCCGCCCGGACAGCGCGGTGGCCAGGGCGCGCTGCACCGCCGCCTCCGACTCAGAGTCCAGGTGCGCGGTGGCCTCGTCCAAGATCACCACCGAGGGGGCCTTCAGCAGCAGCCGGGCGATGGCCAGGCGCTGCTTCTCCCCGCCCGACAGCCGGTAGCCGCGGTCGCCCACCACGGTGTCCAGCCCGTCGGGCATGGCGGCGACCAGGTCCCAGATGTGGGCGTCCTTGAGCGCCTGGACGATCTCCTCCTCGGTGGCGTCCGGGCGGGCATAGCGCAAGTTGGCCCGGATGGAGTCGTGGAAGAGGTGGGCGTCCTGGGTGACGACGCCGACGGTCCGCCGCAGCGACTCCAGGGTCAGGTCGCGCACGTCCCGCCCGCCGATCCGCACCGCGCCGTCGGTGACGTCGTACAGCCGCGACACCAGGTGGGTGATGGTGGTCTTGCCCGCGCCGGACGGGCCGACCAGGGCGACCATCTGGCCGGGTTCGACGGTGAAGCTCACATCGCGCAGCACCGTGCGGGCGGGGGTGGTGTCGGTGCGGGCGATGGACTCCAGCGAGGCCAGCGAGACCTCCTCGGCCGCCGGGTAGCGGAAGGTGACGTGGTCGAACTCCACCCGCAGGGCCTGCCCGGAGCCGGCGGCGGCCAGCGGGACCGCCCCCGGGCGCTGGTCGATCATCGGTTTCAGGTCCAGCACCTCAAAGACCCGGTCGAAGCTGACCAGCGCGGTCATCACGTCCACCTGCACGTTGGACAGCGCCGTCAGCGGCCCGTACATGCGGGTCAGCAGCGCCGCCAGCGCCACCAGCGTGCCCAGCTGCAGCGTGCCGTCCACCACCAGCAGGCCGCCGACGCCGTAGGTCATGGCGGTGGCCAGCGCGGCCACCAGGGTGAGCGCCACGAAGAAGACCCGCCCGTACATCGCCGACACCACGCCGATGTCGCGCACCCGGCCGGCCCGCTCGGCGAACATGGCCGACTCCTCCTCCGGGCGCCCGTACAGCTTGGCCAGCATCGCCCCGGCCACGTTGAAGCGCTCGGTCATCAGCGAGCTCATCTCCGCGTCCAGCTGCATCTGCTCGCGGCTGATGCGCTGCAGCCGCCGGCCCACCCATTTGGCCGGGACGATGAAGACCGGCAGCAGCACCAGCGCGATCACGGTGACCTGCCACGACAGCCAGAACATGGCGCCCAGCACCAGGATCAGGCTGATCACGTTGGAGACCACCGACGACAAGGTGGTGGTCAGCGCCCGCTGGGCGCCGATCACGTCGGTGTTGAGCCGGCTGACCAGCGAGCCGGTCTGCGCCCGCATGAAGAACGCCACCGGCATGCGCTGCACGTGGTCGAACACCTGGGTGCGCAGGTCGTAGATGAGGCCCTCGCCGATGCGGGCCGAATACCACCGCTGCACCAGCGACAGCACCGCCTCCACCAGGGCCAGCGCCGCCACGGCCACCGCCAGCCAGATCACCACGGCGGGCCGGCCGGGGATCACGCCCCGGTCGATGATCGACTTCAGCAGCAGCGGCCCGGCCACCACGATGCCCGCCGCCAGCGCGTTCAGCAGCAAGAACAGCGCCAGCTCCCGCACGTACGGGCGGGCGTAGCCGGCGATCCGCCGGACGGTGCCGGGCTTGAGCTTCTGCCGGGTGACCGAGCGGTCCCTGCGGTAGGACGCCATCAGCTGCCAGCCGTTGCCCGGCATGCCCGGCATTCCCACATCGGCCTCCCCGTGCGTAATCAAGTAATCAGTCCGATGCCCGAACTCAACGTACCGGGCACCGGACTGCTTCCCTGCTCAGCCGAGGGCGAAAAGAACATCCCGCCGTCATGGCGAGAGGGGCCCGGCGCCGGCCGCCGGACCCCCTTTGCGCACGCCGCTTCGGTTACCGCGGTCAGTTGCCGCGCAGCGCCCGCAGCCGCGCCAGCTGCTCGCGCCGCTCGGCCGCGCACTGCTCCTCCAGAGTGTTGCCGGGGGCCTGCCACAGCAGCCGCTTGGTGGCCACCGCCGCTCCGGCGTCGACCGCCAGCAGGGCGCCGGTCAGCTCCCGCACCGCCGTCTCCAGCTCGGCGGCCGGCACCACCCGCTCGGCCAGGCCGAGCCGGGCCGCCTCCTCGGCGGGCACCTTGCGGGCGGTCAGGCAGATGTCGATCGCCCGGTGCACCCCGACGATGTCCACCAGCGGCTTGGTGCCGGTCAGGTCCGGCACCAGTCCCAGGGCGGGCTCCTTCATGCAGAGCCAGGCGTCCTCGGCCATCACCCGCAGGTCGCAGGACAGCGCCAGCTGGAAGGCGGCGCCGATGGCGTAGCCGTGCACCGCCGCGATCGAGACGATCTCCGGCCGGCGCAGCCAGGTGTAGCCGGCCTGCAGTTCGGCGATGAACCGGTCTCCCGCCTCCGGGTCGTCGCCGCGCGGCCCCTCGGGCGAGGAGAACATGCTCAAATCGATGCCCGCCGAGAACGCCTTGCCGGCCCCGCGCACGACCACCACCCGCACCGAGCCGGGCAGCGCGTCGCCGATGCGCGCCAGCGTCCGCCACATGGCGAACGTCATCGCGTTGCGCTTGTCGGGCCGGTTCAGCGTGATCGTCGCCACCGGGCCGTCGATGTCCAGCAGGAGCCCGGCCTGCGCCAGGTCCTCGGCCGGTACCACGGCGGCCTGCTTCGTGCCGGTGTCCACCAGGACGCCTCCTTTTCCGCCTTCACCTCGCGGCGGCGTCACGGTGGACCGGGCGCCCGCCTGTCCGCCGCCGCGACCGAACCATACTCGGTCGGCCGGGGCGGCGGGATGCGGGCACAGGCGTCTCCGTCCTCCGAGGGCGTTGTGCGGCGCCCCCGGAGGCGGGACGCGGAGCCGGGCGCGATACCGGGCGCCCGAGGCACGCCTGCCGGTTTTCTGGGACCGTCCCGGAGGGACGCGTCAGGATTTCTTGCCGCGCGTGGCGCCGCCGCGGCCACGCAGGTTGACACCCGACTCGGTGAGGATCCGGTGGATGAAGCCGTAGGAGCGGCCGGTGGCGGCAGCCAGGGCGCGGATGCTCTCGCCGGAGTCGTACCTCTTCTTGAGTTCCGCCGCCAGCTTGTCGCGCTCGGCACCGGTCACGCGGGTGCCCTTCTTAAGGGTCTCGGCCACGAGTACCTCCCGTAGTGATGTGGTGACCGCTGCGTTATCCCCCGCCATGATCAGTCATTCCCGGCCGATCGGCTACCCACTACGCCAGAAAAGATCTGCTTCCCTTGCCAAGGCGGTCACGCAAGTGCCACCAGATCGGCAAACTCGTCACTCCAGATGTCCTCAACACCATCCGGCAGCAAAATCACCCTTTCCGGTTGGAGCGCCTCCACCGCGCCCTCATCATGAGTCACCAAGACGATGGCTCCGGTGAAGGTGCGCAACGCCGACAAGATCTCCTGACGGCTGGCCGGATCGAGGTTGTTGGTCGGCTCGTCCAGCAGCAGCACATTGGCGCTGGAGACCACCAGCGTGGCCAGCGCCAGGCGGGTCTTCTCCCCGCCGGAGAGCACCCCGGCGGGTTTGTCCACGTCATCGCCGCTGAACAGGAACGATCCCAAGATCTTGCGGACCTCGACCTCGGGCAGGTCGGGCGCGGCCGAACGCATGTTCTCCAATACCGTGCGCCCGGCCTCCAGCGTCTCGTGCTCCTGGGCGTAGTAGCCCAGTTTCAGGCCATGACCGGCGATCACCCGGCCGGTGTCGGGCTTGTCCACCCCCGCCAGCAGGCGCAGCAAAGTGGTCTTGCCGGCGCCGTTCAACCCCAGCACCACCACCCGGCTGCCGCGGTCGATGGCCAGGTTCACATCGGTGAAAATCTCCAAAGATCCGTAGGATTTCGACAATCCCTCCGCGATGAGCGGTGTCCGCCCACAAGGAGCCGGATCCGGAAAACGGATTTTCGCCACTCGATCGGACTTGCGTTCACCCTCCACCGAGGCCAGCAACTGCCGGGCGCGCCGGTCCATTTGCTGGGCGGCCTTGGCTTTGGTGGCCTTGGCGCGCATCTTGTCGGCCTGGGCCATCAGCGCCGCCGCCTGCCGCTGGGCGTTGGCCTGCTCGCGTTTGCGCCGCCGCTCGTCGGTCTCGCGCTGGGCCAGGTACGCCTTCCAGCCGACGTTGTAGACGTCGATCACGCAGCGGCCCGCGTCCAGGTGGAACACCCGGTTGACCACGGCCTCCAGCAGCCCCACATCGTGGCTGATGACCACCAGCCCACCGGTGTGCGAGCGCAGGAAATCCCGCAGCCACACGATGGAGTCGGCGTCCAGGTGGTTGGTGGGCTCATCCAGCAGCAGCGTCTCGGCGCCGGAGAACAGGATCCGGGCCAGCTCCACCCGCCGCCGCTGGCCGCCCGACAGCGTGCCCAGCGGCTGGTTCAGCACCCGGTCCGGCAGCCCCAGGCTGGAGGCGATGGCGGCGGCCTCGGCCTCGGCGGCGTACCCGCCCAGCACGTGCAGCCGGTCCTCCAGGCGCCCGTAGCGGCGCACCGCGCGGTCCCGTTCGGCGCCGGTGGCGGTGGCCATGGCCTGTTCGGCGGCGCGCAGCCCGCGGATGACCTCATCCAGCCCGCGGGCCGACAGGATCCGGTCGCGGGCCGACTCCTCCAGATCCACCTCCCGCGGATCCTGCGGCAGGTAGCCGATCGAACCGGACCGGGTGACCGTGCCCGCGGCCGGCAGCGCCTCGCCGGCCAGCACCCTGGTCAAGGTGGTCTTGCCGGCGCCGTTGCGGCCCACCAGCCCCACCCGGTCGCCGGGGTTGACCCGGAAGGTGGCCTTCTCGATCAGCAGTCGGGCACCGGCCCGCAACTCGATATCGGTGGCAGTGATCACAGTGACAGGGCTCCCCACGACACGATGCGGCCGCTCGTGAACGGGTGGCGGGGACAGGCAGGGCCGAGGGCGGCCGGCAGGGCGGCAAACGCGCCGGGGGCGGTCGGCGGCGCGTTGGAGGGCCTGTCAGATCAGGAGCGGCACCCGATCAGTGTACGGGACCCCTCGTGACGGAACCGGTACGCACGCCAAGGCGCCGGCGCGGCCGGTCAGTCCCGTTCGGCGGCGAGGCGCTGGGCGATGACGCGCTGCAGGCGCCGCAGGCCGGGAACGCCCAGCATGCCGATCTGGTGCTCCAGGTCGCGCAGCACGGCGTCGCCGTCCCTGACCGTCTCCGACGACTGCATCAGCACCGTGCCCTGGCCGGTGAAGTCGAACTGGTGCTCCTCCCCGGACGTGCCGCCGATGCCGAAGAGCGCACGGGCCGTGCCCAGCACCCCCCGCATGTAGGAGTGGTCGTAGTGGTGGGCGGGGGACGGGCAGTCGGCCCAGCCCAGCAGCGCCTGCGGGTCCACCCGGATGGGCGGCTCGACGAAGTGCACCGGGCCGTTGGAGGCGGCGATGAAACGCCCGGTGCCGATCAGCGTGAGGAACCCGGGGACGATCGACTGCTTGAGCTCCAACGTGGGCTCAAAAGCCAGCAGGTTGCCGGCCCGCACGGTGAGGTTGCCGTCGGTGAGGTCGTAGGAGTTGACGTCAAAGCCCCGGTCGGCCAGCAGCAGCTTGCCCTGCCCCTGCGCCACGATCCAGTCCCGGGCATACAGCGGCGAGTGGAAGTGGGCGGCGACCAGCGCGTCCAGCGGCCCGGCCGACAGCGACTCGAAACGGATCTGCCCGTAGTAGGCGATCATCTTGCCCTTCTGGGCGAACCACTGCCCGTTGAGGTCCACGCAGAAGGCGTAGGGGTTGACGTTGTCGTTGGACGGCAGGGACAGGTGGTTGAAGACGGGAACGCTCATCCGGACGCCTCAGATCTTCTTCTCACTGGCCTGCACGTACACGATGCCGTGGCCGGACAGCTCCAGCTGGAACGCCTCGCCCGAGCCGCGGCCGATCACATCCCGCAGCCCCAGGGAGGTCTTCAGCCGGGTGGTCACCTGCCCGCGGTGCGCCACATAGGCCTGCGGGTCGACGTAGATGGGCCGCTGCGGGCCGATGGGCAGTTCGATGACGCCGCCGTGCGACAGCAGGCCCACCGAACCGTGGCCGGTCAGGGCGGTGGTGAACAGGCCCTGGCCGGTCACCTGGCCGCGGATCACGCCGGCCAGCCCGCCCTGTTCGCCCAGGAACACGGTGTCCGCCCGCAGGCTCGCGTCGTAGACCAGCAGCCGGTCGGCCTCCGCATACAGGGTGTCGCCCTGCAGCTCGACCACGGTCACATCCAGCCCGCCGTGCCCGAACATCACGCTGCCCTGGCCGGTGACCCGCATCAGCGGGACGCTCTCGCCGGCCATGGCCCGGCCGATGGCGCCGGTGATGCCCGCCCCGGCGGTGACGGTCGGCTCGAAGTGGACGCGGCCCACATAGGCCAGCATCGCGCCGCGCCTGCTGTACAGCTCCCGGCCCGGGCCGACCGGTGCCTGGAGCATCTTGCCGTTGATGGGGCTGAATCCGGGCATCGTCAAAACTCCATGATCCCGCCGCCGCGTTCGGCCGGCTGAACGTAGACCACCCCGTGGCCCTGGTAGCGCAGCTGCACGCTCTCCCCCGACCCCTGGCCGAGGACGGTGCGCCAGTTGACGTCGGTGACGAGGTCCTGCTGCAGCTGCCCGCGGTGCGCCACGTAGGCCTGCGGGTCCACGCACAGCGGCACGCCGGGAGTGACCTCCAGGGCGATCGCCGGGCCGTCGGACAGGATCGCCACCATGCCGTGCCCCTCGACCTTGGTGGTGGCCAGGCCCTGCCCGGTGGTCATCCCGCGCAGCCCGGTGAACTGCACCCCGGTGCGCAGCTGCGGCTCATAGGCCAGCAGGCTCTCGGACTCCACGAACAAGGTGTCGCCCTGTAGCGGGATCAAGGTGATCTCGGTGGCCTCATGGGCCAGGTACACCGTGCCGTGGCCGGTGACCTCCATCATGGTCATGCTCTCCCCCGCCACCCGGCGGCGGATCGCCCCGCGCAGCCCTTCGCCCCCGGTGAGCCCCTGGCGTTTGAAGCTCATCTGACCGTCGTAGGCGACCATGGAGCCGTTCATCGCCACGACGGTCTCGCCCATGAGGTCCACGGCGAGCACCTTCGAGCCGTTCAGCCGGAATTGCGCCACGAAGCCCCAACATACTGGACCTTTTTCGGCACGTCGTCTCAAATGCTGGAAACCTCCGGACCCATCGGCGCCCGGACCCGAACCGCCGGATTCGCCGCTCAAGGAGCCACTGGTCCGGTGACTGGGGGATCGTGGAAGATGTCCCCATGTGGTTCGCACCCGAGCGCCGCAGCGGGCGGCGCTGGATCGTGCCCGGCCTGACGCTGGCGGCGGGCCTGACGCTGGCGGTCGCACTGTCCCTGCAGGGCCGGACCGATGCGGGGCTGGCCGCGCTGGCGGTGCTGGCCGGGTACGCCGCCCACCTGGCCTACCGGCGGGACGAGCCGGCACTGCCGATCAGCGCCGCGTTCGGCAGCGGCCACCGGGCGCGCGCCCACCTGCGGGCCGCGGCGGTCACCGGGGACGTGACCGTGGCCGCCCTGGTGGGCGCGGTGGTGGTGCAGGCGCTGCGGGGCGGAGAGTGGCTGCCCTACCTGTGGCCGGCGGCACTGGCCGGAGTCGTGTACATGCTGTCGGCGATGATCGCAGGCCGGGGCGTGTAGCCCGCCTGAATTCCGGGCGGGTTTCCGTTCATCGGTCCCGTCCGGGTGATGCAGCCGTGTCCTCGTGGGCGTTCCGCCGCCGGTGCCCGTGATGTTCCGCCCGGTGGTGGATCTGCGCGCGGGCGCCGCAGCAGCGGTCAGCGGTCCGGTTCTCGGTCCGTCCGCCCGACCGTGTCCTCGGCCGGCCCCTGGAGCGCCAGCTCCTGGGCGAGGATCGCCGCCTGGACGCGGCTGCGCAGCCCCAGCTTGGCCAGGATCCGGCTGACATGAGTCTTGGCAGTGGTCTCGGCCATGTTCAGCCGGGCGGCGATCTGCGCGTTGGACAGGCCCTCGCCCAGGCAGCCGAGCACCTGCCGTTCGCGCGGCGTCAGCTCGGCCGGCCCCGGCGGCGGGGAGGCCAGAGGGGCGGCGGGCCGCCCGGGCCGGGCGGCGAACTCCCGGATCAGCCGGCGGGTGACGGCGGGCGCCAAGATCCCCTCCCCCGCCGCCACCGTGCGCACCGCCTCGATCAGGCGGTCGGCGTCGATGTCCTTGAGCAGAAAGCCGGCCGCGCCCGCGCGCAGCGCGCCGAAGACGTACTCGTCCACATCGAAGGTGGTCAGCACCAGCACGTCCACCCCCAGGGCGGTCAGCTCGCCGGTGGCGGAGATGCCGTCCAGGCGGGGCATGCGCACGTCCATCAGCACCACATCGGGCCGCAGCCGGCGGGCCAGCTCCACCGCCTCCAGCCCGTCGGCGGCCTCCCCGGCCACCTCGATGTCCGGGGCCGAACGCAAGATCAGCACCAGTCCCGCGCGCACCGCCGCCTGGTCGTCGGCCACCAGCACCCTGATCACTGCCGCCGTCCCTCCTCCTCTTCGCCGTCGGGCGGGGCGGTCGGCAGCTCGGCCCGCACCCGCCAGCGCCCCGCGTCCGGGCCCGCCTGGAACGTCCCGCCCAGGATCGAGGCGCGCTCGCGCATCCCGATCAGGCCGCTGCCGGCGCCGGGCAGCTCGGTCCGCTGCGCGCCCAGCGGGCTGTCGACGGTGATGCACAGCCGCTGAGGGTGATGCTCGATGAGCACCTCGGCGCGGCCGGGCCCGGCGTGCTTGAGCGCGTTGGTCAGCGACTCCTGGACGATGCGGTAGGCGGCCAGCTCGACGGCGGCGGGCAGCTCCCGCACCGTCCCGGTCACCTTCAGCCCCACCGTCAGGTCGGGCCGGGCGGCGCGTTCGGCCAGTTGCTCCAGGTCGGCCAGCCGGGGGGCGGCGGGCGAGTCGGCCTCCTCCCGGCGCCCCTCGCGCAGCAGGCCGATCATGCGGCGCATCTCCGCCAGCCCCTGCACGCTGTTCTCCCTGATCACGGTCATGGCCCGGTGGACGCTGTCGCGGTCCATGTCGGGCAGCCGCAGCAGCGCCGCAGAGTGCAGCGCCACCGCGCTGAGATGGCCGGCGACCACATCGTGCAGCTCGCGGGCCATCCGGGCGCGTTCGGCCGCCACCGCGTTGCGCCGGTCCAGTTCCGCCAGGCGGGCCAGCTGCTCGGCCCGCTGCCGTTCCAGCTCGGCCCTGTCGCGGTGGCCGCGCACCACCATCGCGGTCAGCACCGGGCTGACGAAGGTCATCCCGGCGACCCCGCCGACGATGACCGCCGCCCGCCAGTCGGCGGCCAGCGGCAGGGCCGCGCCGGCCAGCAGCACGGTGACGGCCGCCGTGGCGACCAGCAGCCGCTCACCCGTGCGGCGCGGCCCGTACAGGCCGGCGGCGTACAGCGCGTCGGTGTAGATCAGCAGGGTGCCCAGGCTGGGGCCCAGCGCGATGTCGGCGATCGCGGCCGGGGTGGCGATGGCCAGGTCGGTCAGCGGGGAGGTGCGCCGAAACAGCATGGCCGTGCACACGCCCAGCAGCGGCAGCACGCGCCAGCCGACCGCCGGGCCGGTGCCCTCGGCGCTCCAGTGGCTGTATCCGCGGGCGCTGAGCACCAGCAGTCCGCCTGCCAGCGCCGCGACGGCCAGCAGCAGGTCCTGACGGGTGGTGAGGCCGGTGGAACGCACCCGTCCATCTCACCATCTTCGCCGCAAAGGCACTTCCGCCCGGTCTCCTTCCCGGCGCGGAGGCGCCGGCCGCGGTCGTACATCCTTTGGAGGATGCCGCATTTCGGCAGGCGTGCGGAGAATCCGCCGGTTTCCCGCCGGGAGGATCGAAGCATGGACGACAACGGTGGGAACGCCCTGCTGCTCGGCGTCATCATCGGCTGCGAGATCGGCTTTTGGGTGCTGCTGCTGGCCGGGCTGGCCGCCCGCTACCTGCTGCGGATGCGGCGCACCGGCGCGGCGCTGCTGGTGAGCGTGCCCCTGGTGGACCTGGTGCTGCTGGCGGCCACGGTGATCGACCTGCGCGGCGGGGCCACGGCGCACTTCACCCATGGGCTGGCCGCGGCCTACATCGGCTTCTCGGTGGCGTTCGGGCACAGCATGATCCGCTGGGCGGACGCGCGCTTTGCGCACCGCTTCGCCGGCGGTCCCCCGCCGCCCAAGCCGCCCAAATACGGGATGGCGCGGGCCCGCTACGAGTGGCGCGAGTTCGGCAAGGCGTTCGTGGCCTGGGCGATCAGCTGCGCGCTGCTGCTCGGCGCGGTCGTCTTGGTGGGCGACGTCGAGCGCACCCGGGAGCTGCTGGTGTGGGTCGGCCGGCTGACGATGGTGCTGGGGATCTGGGCGCTGTGGCCGATCTCCTACACGATCTGGCCCGCCAAGCCGAAGGACGGCGCGCCGGCCCTGGAACGGGAACGGGTGCACTGACGCAGACGGGAGGCCGTCCTGCCGGCTCGCGTACGCGGGAAGGCTCAGGGGAACCGGCAAGTGGTGGGGCCGCCCCGGTCCGGGGCGGCCCCACCGCTGTGCGCATGAGCCGCCCGCCTCTCCCCCAGGTGCACCGCACTCGTCCCACAAGGGGACGGCATCAGCACGTCAGCAGACGTCGAACGCCCTCCACTGGGCCGCACCCGGGCTCCGTCTCCCGCCGGGCGCAGGCGAACGTCTCCGCCCGGCGGCCGGGCGGAGACGGAACGCGAAGGTCTGTCAGACGTTGAAGCCGAGGGCCCGCAGCTGCTCGCGGCCCTCCTCGGTGATCTTGTCGGGGCCCCACGGGGGCAGCCAGACCCAGTTGATCTTGACTTCCTTGACCAGGCCGTCCAGGGCGCTGGCGGCCTGGTCCTCGATCACGTCGGTGAGGGGGCAGGCGGCGCTGGTCAGCGTCATGTCCAAGGTCGCCACCCCGTCGACGACGTCGATGCCGTAGACCAGGCCGAGGTCGACGACGTTGATGCCGAGCTCGGGGTCCACGACGTCCTTGAGGGCCTCCAGGATCTCCTCGTGCTCAGGGGCGGACTCGGCGGTCTGCTGCTCGGGTGCCGTGGTCTCGGTCTCGCTCATGGTGCCTCTCCCAGGGCTCGGGCGGTCGCGTCCTTCCACGCCATCCAGGCGAGCAGGGCGCACTTGACGCGGGCGGGGTACTTGGAGACCCCGGCGAAGGCGACGGCGTCCTCCAGGATCTCCTCGTTCGGCTCGGCCTGGCCGCGCGACTGCATCAGGGCCAGGAACTCATCGCCCACGGCCATGGCCTCCTTGACCGACTTGCCGATCAGCAACTCGCTCATCACCGAGGCGCTGGCCTGGCTGATGGAGCAGCCCATCGACTCGTAGGAGACGTCGGCGACGACGGCGTCGACCCCCTGCCCCTCCAGGTGCACGCGCAAGGTCACCTCGTCGCCGCAGGTGGGGTTGACGTGGTGCACCTCGGCCTCGTACGGCTCCCGCAGCCCCTTGTGGTGGGGGTTGCGGTAGTGGTCCAGGATGATCTCCTGGTACATCGACTCGAGCTGCATGGCGTCCTTCCTGCGGCGACCCGGTGGCCGGGTGCGTCTATCCGGTGCGTCGGTGTGGTGAAACCGCAAAAACGGTCACAGTGTTCCGAAGAACTTCTGGGCGTGCCGCACCCCTTCGGCGAGGGCGTCCACGTCCGCCAGGGTGTTGTAGACGTAGAAGGTCGCCCGCGTGGTCGCCGGGATGCCGAAGCGGCGGCAGATCGGCCAGGCGCAGTGGTGCCCGACGCGGACCGCCACGCCCAGCTCGTCCAGCACCTGTCCCACGTCGTGCGGGTGCAGGTCGTCGACCACGAACGAGACCGCGCCGCCGCGCGCCTCGGTGGAGCGGGGGCCGATGATGCGCACGCCGGGCAGCTGCCCGAGCTTCTCCAGGGCGTAGCCGGTGAGCGTCTCCTCGTGCGCCTGGACCTTGTCCATGCCCAGGGCCGACAGGTAGTCGCAGGCCGCGGCGAGCCCGACCGCCTGGGCGGTCATCGGCACCCCGGCCTCAAAGCGCTGGGGCGGCGGCAGGAAGGTGGACTCCTCCATGCGCACCACCTCGATCATCGACCCGCCGGTGATGAACGGGGGCATGGCCTCCAGCAGCTCGCGGCGTCCCCACAGCACGCCGATCCCCGAGGGGCCGAGCATCTTGTGGCCGGAGAAGGCCACGAAGTCCACGTCCAGGGCGGTCACGTCCACCGGCTGGTGCGGCACCGACTGGGCGGCGTCCAGCAGCACCAGCGCGCCGACCTGGCGGGCCCGGGCGACGATCTGCTCCAGTGGGGGGATGGTGCCGAGCACGTTGGACTGGTGGGTCAGTGCCACCAGCTTGGTGCGCTCGGTGATCAGCTCCTCCAGGTTCGACAGGTCCAGCCGGCCCTCGTCGGTGATGCCGAACCAGCGGAGCGCAGCCCCGGTGCGGCGGCACAGCTGCTGCCAGGGCACCAGGTTGGCGTGGTGCTCCATCTCCGTGGTGACGATCTCATCGCCGGGGCCGACGCGGAACCGTTCGGCCTCGGGGCCGGCGGTGGCGGCGTTGCTCAGCGAGTAGGCCACCAGGTTGATCGACTCGGTGGCGTTCTTGGTGAACACGATCTCGCCGGGCGCCGCCCCGATGAAGGAGGCCACGGTGGCGCGGGCGCGTTCGAAGGCGTCGGTGGCCTCCTCGGCCAGCAGGTGCGCGCCGCGGTGCACGGCGGCGTTGTGCCGCTCGTAGAACTCCCGTTCGGCGTCCAGCACCTGGTAGGGCTTTTGGGAGGTGGCGCCGGAGTCGAGGTAGACCAGCGGACGCCCGCCGCGGACGGTGCGCGCCAGCAGCGGGAAGTCCTTTTTGATCTCCTCGGGCAGCAGGAAGCTCATCGGCGTCCTCCGCTCTTTCGCGCGGCGGTCATGCGGACGCGCCCGCCTTCACGTACTTTTCGTAGCCCTCGTTCTCCAGCACCTCGGCCAGCTCCGGGCCGCCGGCCTCGACGATCTGCCCGCCGGCGAAGACGTGCACGAAGTCGGGCTTCACATAGCGCAGGATGCGGGTGTAGTGGGTGATCAGCAGCACCCCGGTGTCGCCGCCGGCGCTGAAGCGGTTGATGCCCTCGGAGACCACCTTCAGGGCATCGACGTCCAGCCCGGAGTCGGTCTCGTCCAGCACCGCGATCTTGGGCTTGAGCATCTCCAGCTGCAGGATCTCGTGGCGCTTCTTCTCGCCGCCGGAGAAGCCCTCGTTCAGGCTGCGCTGGGCGAAGGCCGGGTCGATGGACAGCGCCTCCATGGCGGCCTTCATCTCCTTGGTGAACTCCCGCAGCTTGGGCGCCTGCCCGCGCACCGCGGTGACCGCCGAGCGCAGGAAGTTCGACACCGACACCCCCGGCACCTCCACCGGGTACTGCATGGCCAAGAACAGGCCGGCGCGGGCGCGCTCGTCCACGCTCATGGCCAGCACGTCCTCGCCGTCCAGCGTGATGGAGCCGGAGGTGACCTGGTACTTGGGGTGCCCGGCGATCGCGTACGCCAGGGTGGACTTGCCCGAGCCGTTGGGCCCCATGATCGCGTGGGTCTCGCCGGCGCGGACGGTCAGATCGACACCGCGCAGGATCTCCTTGGCGCCGTCGGAGCCGTCCCCGACGGAGACATGGAGGTCGCGGATCTCTAGCGTGGCCATATCTATCGTGAAACCTTCTGTCGTCGTCTTCAGGTCTGGTCGGTGGATGCGGGACGCAGCGACACGTGCACCTGGCCGTCGCTGACCCGGACCCGGTAGGTCGGCACCGGCGCGCTGGCCGGCGGGTTGGTGGGCTTGCCGGTGCGCAGATCGAAGCAGGAGCCGTGCAGCCAGCACTCGATGGCGCCGTCGTAGACCTCGCCTTCGGACAGCGCGACCTCGGCGTGCGAGCACACGTCGTGCAGCGCGAACACCTCGCCGCCGGTGCGCACCAGCGCCACCGGAGTGTCGTCGATCTCCACCGCCAGCGCCCCGTCCTCGGGGATGTCCTCCAGCGCGCAGACCTTGACGAACCCGTCCTGCTCCCCGCTCATCGCTCCAACTCCGCCTCGATCGCCGCCTGCACCTTCTCGCGGATCTCGGGAACCTCGATGCGCTCGACGAGCTGCCCGAGGAAGCCGAGCACCACCATGCGCCGCGCGTCCTCCTTGGAGATGCCGCGGGCCTGCAGGTAGAACAGGTGCTCATCGTCCAGGCGGCCGCTGGCGCTGGCGTGCCCGGCGCCGACCACCTCGCCGGTGAGGATCTCCAGGTTGGGCACCGAGTCGACGCGGGTGCCGTCGGTGAGCACCAGGTTGCGGTTGAGCTCGTAGGTGTCGGTGCCCTCGCCCTCGGCCCGGATGATCACATCGCCGATCCACACCGCGTGCGCGTCCTGTCCCTGCAGCGCGCCGCGGTAGTCCACGCGGCTGCGGCAGTGCGGGACGGCGTGGTCCACCAGCAGCCGGTGCTCGATGTGCTGGCCGGCGTCGACGAAGTACACCCCGTACAGCTCGGCGTCGCCGCCGGGGGCGGTGTAGGCGACCGACGGGGCGATGCGCAGCAGGTCGCCGCCGAGGGAGACGGCGAACCCGGTGAAGGAGGCGTCGCGGCCCAGCCGGGCGTGCTGGTGGGACAGGTGGACGGCGTCGTCGGCCCAGTCCTGGACGCTGATCACCGACAGCTTGGCGCCGTCGCCGACCACGAACTCCACGTTGTCGGCGTAGGTGGCCGAGCCGGTGTGCGCCAGCACCACGGTGGCCTGCGCGAACGGCTCGACGACCACGGTGGTGTGGCCGTAGGCGGCCTGGGCGGCGTCCCGGCCGGTGATGCGCAGCACGGTGGGCTGGGAGGCGACGGCCTCCTTGGGGACGGTGAGGACGGTGGCCTCGGTGAAGGACGAGTAGGCCTGGGCGCTGACCCGGTCGGTGGGCGCGTACGCGCCGCCCAGCCGGGGGTCGTCGCGGCCCACCCGCTCGACCTTGACCTCGGGGGCCGCCTCGATCACGACGTCCACTTCTCCGCCGCCCTCGGCGCCCTTGTGGAGGTCGCGCAGCCGGCGCAGCGGGGTGAAGCGCCACTCCTCCTCGCGGCCGGTGGGCACGGGGAAGTCCGCCACGTCGTAGGAGGACTTGCCGTGCAGGGTCGACAGAGGCTTGGTCTCCAGCCCCATCAGCCGACGGCTCCTTCCATCTGCAGTTCGATCAGGCGGTTGAGTTCGAGGGCGTACTCCATGGGCAGCTCGCGCGCGATGGGCTCGACGAACCCGCGCACGATCATCGCCATGGCCTCCTCCTCGCTCAGGCCGCGGCTCATCAGGTAGAACAGCTGGTCCTCGGAGACCTTGGAGACGGTGGCCTCGTGCCCCATCTCCACGTCGTCCTCGCGGACGTCCACATACGGGTAGGTGTCGGAGCGGCTGATGGTGTCGACCAGCAGCGCGTCGCACTTGACGGTGGACTTGGAGCGCACCGCGCCCTCCTGCACCTGCACCAGGCCGCGGTAGGAGGTGCGGCCGCCGCCGCGCGCCACCGACTTGGAGACGATGGTGCTGGAGGTGTTCGGCGCGGCGTGCACCATCTTGGCGCCGGCGTCCTGGTGCTGGCCCTCCCCGGCGAACGCGATCGACAGGGTCTCGCCCTTGGCGTGCTCGCCCAGCAGGTAGACCGCCGGGTACTTCATGGTGACCTTGGAGCCGATGTTGCCGTCGATCCACTCCATGGTGGCGCCCTCGTAGGCGACGGCGCGCTTGGTCACCAGGTTGTAGACGTTGTTGGACCAGTTCTGGATGGTGGTGTAGCGGCAGCGGGCGTTCTTCTTGACGATGATCTCCACCACCGCCGAGTGCAGCGAGTCCGACGAGTAGATCGGCGCGGTGCACCCTTCGACGTAGTGCACATAGGCGCCCTCGTCGACGATGATCAACGTCCGCTCGAACTGGCCCATGTTCTCGGTGTTGATCCGGAAGTAGGCCTGCAGCGGGATCTCCACGTGCACGCCCGGCGGCACGTAGATGAACGAGCCGCCCGACCACACCGCGGTGTTGAGCGCGGCGAACTTGTTGTCGCCGGCGGGGATGACCGTGCCGAAGTACTCCTTGAAGAACTCCGGGTACTCGCGCAGCCCGGTGTCGGTGTCGACGAAGATGACGCCCTTGCGCTCCAGGTCGTCGCGGATCTTGTGGTAGACGACCTCCGACTCGTACTGGGCGGCCACCCCGGCCACCAGGCGCTGCTTCTCGGCCTCGGGGATGCCGAGCTTGTCGTAGGTGTTCTTGATGTCGGCCGGCAGGTCGTCCCAGGTGGTGGCCTGCTTTTCGGTGGAGCGGACGAAGTACTTGATGTTGTCGAAGTCGATGTCGGTCAGGTCCGCGCCCCAGGTCGGCAGCGGCTTCTTCTCAAACAGCCGCAGCCCCTTCAGGCGCAGCTCCAGCATCCACTGCGGTTCGTTCTTCTTGGCCGAGATGTCACGGACGACCTCCTCGTTCAGGCCGCGCCGGGCGGTGGCCCCGGCGATGTCGGGGTCGGCCCAGCCGAACCGGTACCGGTCGAACCCCTCCAGCTCGGGGTGGGTCTCAACAGTCATAGGGAGGTCCTCCCGGACTCCTCGTCGTCGGTGTGCGTTGCGGTGTCGTGGCCCGCTGCGGCGCGCAGGTCGCGCGGGCTGACGTGCGTGGTGCAGATCCCATCGCCATGGGCGATGGTGGCCAGCCGCTGGACGGGGGTGCCCAGCAGCCTGCTGAAGGCCTCGGTCTCGGCCTCGCACAGCTGCGGGAACTCCGCTGCGACGTGCGCGACCGGGCAGTGGTGCTGGCACAGCTGCTCGCCGCCGGCGCGGGGCGAACGGCCGGCCGCGGCGGCATAGCCGTCGGCCGACAGCGCCTCGGCCAGCGCCCGGACCCGATGCTGCGGCGGGGCGGCGCGGACCACCGGATGGTAGCGCCGCTCCAGCTCGGCGACCTGCCGGCGGGCGAACTCGGCGACGGCGCCGGGACCGGCCTTTTCGGCCAGGAAGCGCAGCGCCGCGCCGGCCAGGTCGTCGTAGGCGTGCACGAAGGCGCTGCGCCCGGCGTCGGTGATGGCGAACCACTTGGCGGGACGGCCGCGTCCCCGGCCGCCCTGCGGACGCACCCGCCTAACCTCGATCATGCCCTCGACCAGCAGCGCGTCCAGGTGCCGCCGGACGGCGGCGGGGGTGAGCCCGACCCGCTCCCCCAGCGCGGAGGCGGTGATCGGGCCGTGCTCGAGGATCAGCCGGGCCACGCGGGCGCGCGTGCTGCGCTCGCCGTGCCCGTCCGCGGCGAACGACGGCATGACGGAGGCGCGCACGCCGCCGCTGCCCGTCTGCTCGCCCACGTTTTTCACAACATCAGTGTGGCGTAATTCCTTCCCGGTGCACAAACGTACCGACGTGCCATCCCTCACGCAGGAAAGCCTTACCTAAGCTGCGCCGCCCGCCCGGCCGGCGGTCCCGGGCAGCAGCGCCACCGGGCAGGGGGCGGCCCGGACGATCTTGCCGGAGACGCCGCCCAGGAAGACCTGGCGCAACGGCCCGTGGCTGCCGGACATGCAGGCCAGCAGCTCCCCCGGCGGCCAGTGGCAGTTGCGCACGGCCCCCTCGATGCCGTCGCCCTCGGCCACCTGGGTGGTCACCTGAGCGTGGCCGGACAGCAGCTCGGCCGCCGCCTGCAGGTCGCGCACGGCGTACTCGCGCTGGCGCCGCATGATCTCCTCGCCGCGCAGCACGCCGCTCAGCCAAGAGGGCCGCTCCAGCAGCGTCAGCAGCCGGATCGGCACATCCAACCGCCTAGCCAACCGCAACGCGGCGGCCAGCCCCAGCTCCGAGCCGCGGCTGGGGCGGTGGGCGACGGTCAGCCCGCTCAGCCGCGCCGGCGGGCCGGCCGCATAGCCGCGCGGGGCCATCAGCACGGGGACGGGAGAACCGTGCAGCAGCTGGTCGGCGGTGCTGCCGATGACGATCCGCCCCGCCGGGCCGCCCGGCGCCGAACCGATCACGATCAGGTCGGCGCCCTCCCGTTCGGCCGTCTCGATGAGCCCGCGCCCGCTGCCCCGGTGCGCCCCCGTCGCCGTCCGCACCCGTTCGGCGGGCATGCGCCCGGCGAGCCGGTCACGGGCCTGCTCGACGGCGGAGCGGGCGTATCCGCGGACGTGGCCCAGCCACTCGGCGTCCACCCGGCCGGGGCCGGGGACCGGCCAGGGCGGCGGGTAGATGCAGGCGACGGTCAGCGGAGAACCGTCGGCATCGGCGACCAGGCGGGCCAGCTCCAGGGCGTCGTCGCCGCGTTCGTCCGGCAGATACCCCACCAGGACGCGTCCGCTCACCCGCGCTCCCTCCCCCGCCCCGCCCCGGCGTGCGCCAGGTGCGAGCGGCGGTAGCCGTAGGCGAAGTAGACCAGCAGCCCCACCAGCGTCCACAGCGCGAACACCACCCAGGTGATGGCGTTGAGCCTGATCATCAGGTACACGCAGAACACCACGCCCAGCAGCGGGGTGAAGGGGAACAGCGGTGTGCGGAAGCTGCGCGGCATCGCCGGCTTGGTCCTGCGCAGCACCATCACCCCCACGTTGACCAGGGCGAAGGCGAACAGGGTGCCGATGCTGGTGGCGTCGGCCAGCCGGCCCAGCGGCACCAGCGCCGCCAGCACCGCGATGAACAGCGACACCAGCACGATGTTGGCGGTGGGCACCGCGGTGCGCGGGTTCACCTTCTGGAAGACCTCGGGGATCAGCCCGTCCCGCGACATGGCGAACAGGATGCGGGTCTGGCCGTACATCACGGTCAGCACCACGCTGGCGATGGCGATCACCGCGCCCAGCGACAGCACCACCGACGGCCAGCCCTGCCCGGTGGCCACCTCCAGCACCACCGCCAGCGACGCCTCGGTGCCGCCCTCGGCGAAGTCGCTCCAGTGCATCGCCGCCACCGCGGTCAGCCCCACCAGCACGTACAGGGCGGTGACGATGGCCAGCGACAGCACGATGGCCAGCGGCAGGTCCCGCCGGGGGTTGCGGGCCTCCTCCCCGGCGGTGGAGGCGGCGTCGAAGCCGATGTAGGAGAAGAACACCCGGGCGCCGGCGGCGCTGATCCCGGCCGCTCCCAGCGGCGCGAACGGCTCCAGGTTGCCGCGGCGGAAGGCGAGGGCCGCCACCAGGCAGAAGAACACCAGCACGCCGATCTTCAAAAAGACCATGACGGTGTTGACGGTGGCGCTCTCGGAGGTCCCGCGCAGCAGCAGGAAGGTGGCGATGAGGACGACGACCACCGCCGGCACGTTGATCACGCCGCCCTCCTGCCCGCCGGGCGGGTAGCTGATGGCGGCGGGCATGGTGAACCCCGCCGTCTGGGCGAAGAACTCGTTGAGGTACTGCCCCCAGCCCACCGCCACGGCCGACACCGACACCCCGTACTCCAGCAGCAGGCACCAGCCGCACACCCAGGCGACCAGCTCGCCCATGGTGGCGTAGGTGTAGGAGTAGGAGGATCCGGAGACCGGGATCGTGCCCGCCAGCTCCGCATACGACAGCGCCGAGAACAGGGCGGTCAGCGCCGCCAGCACGAACGACAGCACGATCGCCGGCCCGGCCAGCGGCACGGCCTCGCCGAGGATCACGAAGATGCCGGTGCCCAGCGTGGCGCCGACGCTGAAGAAGGTCAGCTGCAGCAGGCCCATCGTGCGCTTCAGGTCGCCGCCCTCGCCGTGGCCGCCCTCGGCGACGATCCGGTCGACCGGCTTGGTGCGCAGCAGGTTGCGCAGCAGGGAACCCCACGGTGAACCGTGCCGGGCCCCTGCCTGCCTGGTGTCCACGAATCCCCCCGGTGTCCCCAGCGCCCACCGGCGGTCGGCGCCTTCCGGCGAAGCCGCTCGCTGGGAATGCCCGTGCCGCCGGCCGGCAAACCCCGGCCGGCGGGGGGCGTGCCGCGACGCGGCCGGGGCCGACCTAGACTCGGGGGCATGAGTCCCCCCGGCCAGGCCGCGGTCGAGCTGAACGCGCTGGTGAAGCGCTATGGCGCCACCACCGCGGTGGACGGTCTTTCGCTGCGCGCCGAGCGCGGCGCGATCACCGCGCTGCTCGGTCCCAACGGCGCGGGCAAGACCACCACGATCGAGATCTGCGAGGGCTACCGGCGACCCGACGGCGGCACCGTGCGGGTGCTCGGGCTGGACCCGCTGCGCGATGCCCGGGCGCTGCGTCCCCGGGTGGGGGTGATGCCGCAGTCGGGCGGGGTGCCGGGCACCGCCCGCGCCGGGGAGTTCCTGCGCCTGATCGCCGCCTTCTACGCCCGCCCGCTGGACCCGGCGGCGCTGCTGGAGCGGCTGGGGCTGAGCGGGCACGCCCGCACCCCCTTCCGGCGGCTGTCGGGCGGCCAGCAGCAGCGATTGTCACTGGCCGCCGCCGTGATCGGCCGGCCGGAGCTGGTGTTCTTGGACGAGCCGACCGCCGGGCTGGACCCGCAGGCCCGGCACGCCACCTGGGAGCTGGTGAGTGAGCTGCGGCGGGCCGGGGTGAGCGTGATCTTGACCACCCACCACATGGACGAGGCCGAACGCCTGGCCGACCGGGTGGTGATCGTCGACCGGGGCCGGGTGGTGGCCGAGGGCACCCCCGCCGAGCTGACCGGCGCCGAGCGGCAGCTGCGGTTTCGCGCCCGGCCCGGGCTGGGGCTGGATGAGCTGCTGGCGGCGCTGCCGCCCGGCAGCGCCGCCAAGGAGTCCCCGGCCGGTCACTACCTGATCGAGGGCGAGGTGGGACCGGAGCTGCTGGCCACGGTGACCGCCTGGTGCGCCTCCCACGGGGTGATGACCGAGGACCTGCGGATCGAGCGGCGCACCCTGGAGGATGTGTTCTTGGAGCTGACCGGACGGGAGCTGCGGTCGTGACGGGCGCTCCCGCACTGGACCTGACCCCCGCGCCGGGCGCGGCGCCGCTGCCGAGGATGGTGCTCGCCCAGGCCGCCTTCGAGCTGCGCGGCATGCTGCGCAACGGGGAGCAGCTGCTGCTCACCATGATCATCCCGGTGCTGCTGCTGGTGCTGTTCTCCACCACCGCCCTGCTGGATCTGGGCCCGGGCGAGCGGGTGGACTTCCTGGCGCCGGGAGTGCTGGCGCTGGCGGTGATGTCGACGTCCTTCACCGGGCAGGCCATCGCCACCGGTTTCGAGCGGCGCTACGGGGCGCTCAAACGGCTGGGCGCCACCCCGCTGCCGCGCAGCGGGCTGATCGTCGCCAAGACGCTGGCGATCCTGGCCGTGGAGGCGGTGCAGACCGCGCTGATCTGCGCGGTGGCGCTGGCGCTGGGCTGGAGCCCCCACGGCGGGTTCGGCGGGGCGCCGGCCGTGGCGGTGCTGCTGCTGGCCGGCACCGCCGCCTTCAGCGGTTTCGGGCTGCTGATGGCCGGGACGCTGCGGGCCGAGGCCACGCTGGCCGCCGCCAACCTGGTCTACCTGCTGCTGCTGGCGCTGGGGGGCGTGGTGTTCCCGCTCACCGAGTTCCCCGGCCCGGTGGCGGCGGTGCTGGAGGCGCTGCCGATCGCGGCGCTGGCCGAAGGGCTGCGGCAGGTCCTGCAGCAGGGCACGGCCCTGCCGGTCGCCTCCCTGCTGGTCCTGCTGGCCTGGGCGGCGGTGGGACTGGCCCTGGCGGCCCGGTTCTTCCGGTGGGAATGAGTGGCCGCCTCGGTTGACTCCTCCGGCTCGCTGGGGCCGCGGGGCTGGTCCCGGTGGGGCGGGCGAGCGCTGTCGCCGGCGTCGGTCCCGCCGCCGGTGCTGGTGCTGCTGGGCGTGGTGTCGGTGCAGGTCGGCGCGGGCCTGGCCAAGCATCTGTTCGCGGCGCTGCCGCCGGTGGCGGTGGCGTCGCTGCGCCTTGCGACCTCGGCGCTGGTGCTGGGCGTGCTCGGCCGCCGGGCGCTGCGCACGCTGACCCGCGACCACTCCTGGGGCGACCTGGGCGTGGCCGCCGCCTTCGGGCTGACGCTGGCGGTGATGAACACCGCCATCTACCTGTCGTTCGCCCGGATTCCGCTGGGCGTGGCGGTGACCATCGAGTTCCTCGGCCCGCTGGCGGTCTCCATCGCCGCCTCCCGGCGCCTGCTGGACCTGTTGTGGGCGGTGCTGGCGTTCGCCGGGGTGGCGCTGCTGGCCCGCGGCGACGGCGAGGTGAACCTCGCCGGGGTGGCGTTCGCCCTGGTGGCGGGCGCGGCATGGGCCGCCTACATCCTGCTCAGCGCGGCCACCGGCCGGCGTTTCCCCGGGTCGGTGGGGCTCACGGCGGCCAGCGCGGTGGCGGCGGCGGTGATGCTGCCGCTGGGCGCGGCCACCGCGGGGACGGCGCTGCTGGCGCCGCAGTGGCTGCTGCTGGGCCTGGGCGTGGGGCTGCTGTCGTCGGTGATCCCCTACACCCTGGAGCTGGAGGCGCTGCGCCGGATGCCGGCGCGGGTCTTCGGGATCTTGATGAGCCTGGAGCCGGCCGTGGCGGCCCTGGTGGGGCTGCTGGTGCTGGGCGAGGTCCTGTCGGTCCTGGAGTGGGCCGCCATCGGCTGCGTCATGGTCGCCTGCATCGGCGCCACCCGGGAACGCGAGGGCTGACCGGCCCGCAGGCAGGCGGTCAGGCGGGCTGCGGACGAGGGTTGCCCAACTGCGCGCCCGCGGACCCGGCCCCGGCCGGCGGCGCGGCGGACTCGGCGGAGGCCAGAGGACCGCGCTCGCGGGTGGCGAAGGCCACGTTCAGCACCGCGATCCACACCAGTGCCGAGCCCAGCATGTGCAGGCCCACCAGCAGTGCCGGGACGCCCAGGAAGTACTGGATGTAGCCGATCGCGCCCTGGGCCGCCTCCACCGCCAGCAGCGTCAGCGCCGCACGCCGCACCCGCGGGGGGGCGTCGTGGCGCCACAGCCCGGCCAGCAGGGCGACGGTGAGCGCCACGGTGAGCCAGGCCAGCAGGCTGTGCACCCGGGTGACCTGCTCGATGGCGAAGTCGAACCGCTCAGCCCGGTCGTCGCCGGCGTGCGGGCCGGTGCCGGTGACGACGGTGCCCGCCACCATCAGCAGCCCCGTCACCCACACCAGGGCCAGCGCCAGGGCGCGCAGCCGGCGGTCCACCAGGACGCGCACCGGCCCGTCCCCCTCCCCGGCGCGCACGTACAGGGCCACGCAGGCGATGAGCAGCAGCGGCGAGAGCATGAAGTGCCCGGCCACCGTCACCGGGTGCAGGTCGGTGAGCACCGTCACCCCGCCCCAGACCGCCTGGGCCACCACGCCCAGCGGCTGGACCGCCGCCAGGTACACCAGGTCGCGCCGGCGGGGCACCGTGCGCAGCGCCGCCACGAACACCGCGACCGCGACCGCCAGGATCGCAAAGGTCAGCGTCCGGTTGCCGAACTCGATGGCCATGTGGACCGGCGAGTGGCCCGGCGCGGAAGTCGGGATCATGCTCTCCGGGGTGCACTTGGGCCAGGTGGAGCAGCCCAGGCCGGACTTGGTGAGCCGGACCGCCCCGCCGGTGACGATGATCCCGGCGTTGACGATCACCGACAGCAGGGCCAGCAGCCGCAGCGAGGACGGGGTCGGCCGCCACACCGCATCGCGCGCTCTGGCCAGGGGGTTCTTGGAACGCTCGGCCACGGGTTCATCGTATGGCCGCCCCCGGAAGGTCCCGTCCACACCCCCTGGCCCGCTGTCAAGGGCCGGGGCGGTGGAAGCCGGACGGGTTCCCGCCCGCCCACGGAGGTCCCGCCGGGCCGTGCAGCGGGGCGTGCAGGAACGCCTGGCGGGCCAGCGCCATCAGCCCCAGCAGCGCATCCCGCCGGTGGGCCAGCCAGGCGGGGTCGGCGGTGCCCCGCTCGGCCCGTTTGTGCAGCAGCGCCAGCTCGGTGGCGGCCAGCTGGTAGTCGCCCATGGCCCGGGCCGCCGCCGGGCCGCCGACCTCGCGGGCCCACCGGCGGGCCGCCCGGCGGCTGGACAGCCGGCCGAGCATCTGCACGTCCTGCGGGGTCACCAGGCCGGTGCTCTCATACAGCGGCAGGTAGCGGCCGATGCGCTGGACGGTGCCGCGCCGCTCCACCAGCACGATCAGCACGAGCACCACCAGCAGGCAGAAGTCCAGGGCGTAGACGACCAGCAGCCCGGCCCCGCCGAAGGCGGTCGAGCCGTTCCACAACCCGTGCAGCACCATCGCGGCGGCCAGGCCCAGCAGCGGCGCCGCGACCCGCCCGTGCCGGTGGGTGGCCGCCCAGGCCACGCCCAGCCCCAGCATGGAGGTGAACAGCGGGTGGCTGAGCGGCGCGACCACCCCGCGCAGCACGAACACCGCGGTGAGCCGGTCGGCGCCGCCCTCCTCCAGCGCCCGCATGTAGTAGGTGATGTTCTCCATCATCGCGAAGCCGAGGCCGACCATGGCGGCGTAGATGAGACCGTCGGCGAACCCGTCGATCTCGGTGCGGCGGAACCACAGCAGACCGAACAGCACCGCCCCTTTGAGGGATTCTTCGATCAGCGGGGCGCCCACCGTGGCGCTGACGAAGTGGCCGGTGGTCTCCCCGAAGATCGGCACGGTGAGGTAGATCATCCCGGCGGTGTTGAGGACCAGCGCGCCCAGCACCGCCACCCCGGCGCCCCACAGGAAGGCCAGCGCCACGGCGCGCGGCGGCTCCGGCTCCATCCGGTCCAGCGCCAGCACCAGCGCCACCAGCAGCGGGATCGGCAGCAGCGCCAGCAGCAGCGCGACCACGAAGTCCATCCGGCCGAACCAGGCGTACATGCCGAGCACGGCCAGCGCGCACAGTGAGGAGACGGTCAGCCCGGCGATGAGCCCGATGGAGGGCCGTCCGGGTATCCGCCCTTCCAGCACCGCTTTGGGATCTACGCGCGCCATGAGGTGAGCGTAATGGACGCGCCGCCGCGGGAGAGGTCCCGCGGCGGCGCGCACACGGTCGCGTTCACGTCGCCGGCTGCGCCCGGTCGCGTCAGTGCAGCAGCAGCGGGTCGAGGGCGACGGCGGTGAACAGCAGCGCCAGGTACACGTTCGACAGGTGGAAGAACCGCATCGGCCGCAGCTTCACGCCGCTGACGCCGGCCCGCACATCGCGCAGCAGCCGGTGCCCCTCGGCCAGGAACACCCCGCCCAGCACCGCCGCGACCGCCCCGTAGGCCACGCTCATGCCGGCGACCGGCCACAGCAGCAGCGAGAAGATCACCGTGGCCCAGGTGTAGAGCAGGCTCTCGATGACAACCCGCCGCTCGCCGGCCACCACCGGCAGCATCGGCACCCCGGCGACCGCGTAGTCCTCCCGGTAGCGCATCGCCAGCGTCCAGGTGTGCGGCGGCGTCCACCAGAACACCACCATGAACAGCACGAAGGGGGCCGCCGCCAGGCTCTCGGTGACGGCCGCCCAGCCGATCAGCACCGGCATGCACCCGGCGATGCCGCCCCACACCACGTTCTGGGCGGTGCGCCGCTTGAGCAGCAGCGAGTAGACGAAGACGTAGTAGACGATGGCCCCCGCCGACAGCGCCGCGGCCAGGGCGTTCACGGCCAGGACGAAGCCGGCGGTGGAGGCGATGGCCAACACGATGCCGAAGGTCAGCGCCCCGGCCGGGCTGACCTGGGCGCGGGCCAGCGGGCGGCGGCGGGTGCGGCGCATCTTGGCGTCGATGTCGCGGTCGATGAAGCAGTTGATGGCGTTGGCCGCGCCCGCGGACATGGTGCCGAAGGCCAGCGTCGCCAGCGCCGTGCCCACCGGCGGCAGCCCGCCGGCGGCCAGGAACATCGCCGGCAGCGTGGTGATCAGCAGCAGTTCGATGACCCGCGGTTTGGTCAGCGCCACATAGGCGCCCACCAGTGCGCCGAGCGAGCGGCGGGCCGCGGCCCGCGGCGCCGCCGGGGTGTCGGCCGGGACGGGGGCGGTCGTCCTGGCGACCGGGGTCCCGGGCTTGTTAATGAGCACCGTCACAGCTGGTCCATGTCCATGTATGTATTCCGAAGGTGCCCCGACCTTCGGCGGTGCCCCCCGAGCGGGCCGCACCTGGGCTTGTCGAGCTTGTGATTTCTGTCGCGGCCACTCCCGTCAACCGCGCAATCACTGTAATGCGCCGCCCGCGAGGGTCGCGCACCGGGTCGGCTCCGGGGAGGAGGCGAGGGATGGTCAAAGACCCGCCTGTGTGAGGCAAGCCCCACCCTGTACTTCCCCCTGCGGGGTGGTTAGCGGCGCAGCCGTGGGGGCAAGGGTCGAAGCGTACGGCGACACGCCGTCGCCGCCGCCCCTTCCGGCCGTTTCGGTGATCGAAGACAGGGGCCGCCGGTTGGATAGGGTTCGGAGGGCGCGGCGCGATGGCGCCCCGGCGGCGCGGGGCGTCTTGCGCGACGGCGACCGGTGATCCCCCGGCCGACCGGAATCGGGCGCGTTGGTCCAGGCAACGGTCCAGGCCGTACGGCGGAGAGTGAACAGCACACGCCCGTCCGCGGGACGGGCGCCGACCCCTGAGAGAGGAAGCTGAGCGTTCCGGTGACTACGGACAGCAGCACGTTTGAATGGTCCGACCTGGACCGGCGGGCGGTGGACGTGGTCCGCGCCCTGGCGATGGACGCGGTCGAGGAGGCGGGTTCGGGCCACCCGGGCACCGCGATGAGCCTGGCGCCGGCCGCCTACCTGCTCTTCCAGCGCTTCCTGCGGCACGACCCGACCGACCCGGCCTGGGTCGGCCGCGACCGGTTCGTGCTCTCGGCCGGGCACTCCAGCCTGACCCTCTACATCCAGCTGTACCTGTCGGGCTACGGGCTGGAGCTCAGCGACCTGAAGGCGTTGCGCAAGTGGGGCAGCCTGACCCCCGGCCACCCCGAGTACGGGCACACCGCCGGCGTGGAGACCACCACCGGCCCGCTGGGACAGGGCATCGCCAACGCGGTCGGCATGGCGATGGCGGCCCGCCGCGAGCGCGGCCTGTTCGACCCGGACGCCGAGCCGGGCCGCAGCCCGTTCGACCACACCATCTGGGTGATCGCCTCCGACGGCGACATCCAGGAGGGCATCAGCCACGAGGCCTCGGCGCTGGCCGGCCACCAGCGGCTGGGCAACCTGGTGGTCATCTACGACGACAACCACATCTCCATCGAGGACGACACCGCCATCGCCACGTCCGAGGACGTGCTGGCCCGCTACGCCGCCTACGGCTGGCACGTGCAGTCGGTGGACTGGACCGCCGGGGGCGACTACCACGAGGACGTGCGGGCGCTGGCGGAGGCGCTGGAGAAGGCCCGCGCCGAGACCGGCCGGCCGTCCTTCATCGCGCTGCGCACCATCATCGGCTGGCCGGCCCCCAACAAGAAGAACACCGGCAAGATCCACGGCGCCGCGCTGGGCGCCGAGGAGGTGGCCGCCACCAAGCGGATCATGGGCATGGACCCCGAGCAGACCTTCGCGGTGCCCGCCGAGGTGCTCGCGCACGCCCGCAAGGTGCTCGACCGGGGCCGGGAGCTGCGCGCCGCCTGGGAGGAGAGCTTCCAGGCCTGGCGGGCGGCGCACCCGGAGCGGGCCGCCGAGTTCGACCGGATCGCCGAGCGGCGGCTGCCGGCCGGCTGGGAGAAGGCGCTGCCGTCCTTCCCGGCGGGCAAGGAGATCGCCACTCGCGCCGCCTCCGGGGAGATCCTCACCGCGCTGGCCCCGGTGCTGCCGGAGCTGTGGGGCGGTTCGGCGGACCTGGCCGACAGCAACAACACCACGATGAAGGGCGAGCCGTCCTTCATCCCCGAGGAGTTCCAGACCAAGGAGTTCCCCGGCAACCGCTACGGCCGCACCCTGCACTTCGGGGTGCGCGAGCACGCCATGGGCGCCATCTGCAACGGCATCGCGCTGCACGGCGGCACCCGCCCCTACTGCGGCACGTTCCTGGTCTTCAGCGACTACATGCGCCCGGCGGTGCGGTTGTCGGCGCTGATGAAGCTGCCGGTGACGTTCGTGTGGACGCACGACTCCATCGGGCTGGGCGAGGACGGCCCCACCCACCAGCCGGTGGAGCACCTGTGGTCGCTGCGCGCCATTCCGGGCCTGGACGTGGTGCGGCCGGCCGACGCCAACGAGACCGCGGTGGCCTGGCGGACCATCCTGGAGCACACCGACCGGCCCGCCGCGCTGGCGCTGACCCGCCAGAAGGTGCCCACCCTGGAGCGCGGCGGGGAGCTGGCGAGCGCCGAAGGGGTCGCCAAGGGCGGCTATGTGCTGGCCGAGGCCTCCACCGGCCGGCCGCTGGTGATTTTGATCGCCACCGGCAGCGAGGTCTCGATCGCGCTGGAGGCGCGGCGCATCCTGGAGGCGGAGGGCACCCCGACCCGGGTGGTGTCCATGCCGTGCGTGGAGTGGTTCTTGGAGCAGGACGAGGCCTACCGCGAGCAGGTGCTGCCGCACTCGGTGCGCGCCCGGGTGTCGGTGGAGGCCGGCGTGGGGCTGGGCTGGCGGCAGTTCGTCGGCGACGCCGGCGAGATGGTCAGCCTGGAGCACTTCGGCGCCTCGGCCGACTACAAGACGCTGTTCCAGCAGTTCGGCTTCACGCCCGACCGTGTGGTCGCCGCCGCCCGCTCCAGCCTGATCAAGGCCGGTGTGGAGGGCCAGGGCCGCGGTGAGACGACCGGGAACTGACAGCCCGTCACAGGTGAGGAGACACCGGTGAGCGAGACACTCGATAGGCTCTCTGCCGAGGGCGTCGCGATCTGGCTGGACGACATCAGCCGGGACCGGTTGCAAAGCGGCAACCTGGAGGCGCTGATCCGCGACCGGAGGGTGGTGGGGGTCACCTCCAACCCGACCATCTTCGCCAAGGCGCTCAGCAAGGGCACCGCCTACGACGCCCAGTTGCGCGACCTTGCGGTGCGCGGGGTGGACGTGGAGGAGGCGGCGCGGGCCATCACCACCTACGACATCCGCTGGGCCTGCGATGTGCTGCGCCCGGTCTTCGAGCGCACCGCTCACCTGGACGGCCGGGTGTCGATCGAGGTGGACCCGCGGCTGGCCCGCCGGCCCGAGCCGACCGTGGCCGAGGCGCGGGCGCTGTGGTGGATGGTGGACCGGCCGAATCTGATGGTCAAGATCCCCGCCACCGCGGAGGGGCTGCCGGCGATCACGCAGGCGATCAGCGAGGGCATCAACGTCAACGTCACGCTGATCTTCTCCCTGGAGCGCTACGGGCAGGTGATCGACGCCTACTTCGCCGGGCTGGAGCAGGCCCGCGCGGCCGGGCGCGACCTCTCCCAGATCGCCTCGGTGGCCTCGTTCTTCGTCAGCCGGGTCGACACCGAGATCGACAAGCGGCTGGACAAGCTGGGCTCGGCGAAGGCCGCGGCGCTCAAGGGCAAGTCGGGGGTGGCCAACGCCCGCCTGGCCTATGCGCTGTATGAGGAGAAGTTCTCCTCCGACCGGTGGCAGGCGCTCCGGGAGGCCGGGGCCCGGCCGCAGCGTCCGCTGTGGGCCTCCACGGGGGTGAAGGACCCCTCGCTGCCCGACACCTTGTATGTGGACGAGCTGGTGGCGCCCGGCACGGTCAACACCATGCCGGAGGCGACGCTGGAGGCCGCCGCCGACCACTCCCAGATCCGCGGCGACACCGTGCGCGGCTCCTACGAGGAGGCCCGCGCCCACATGGCCGCCCTCAAGGAGGTCGGCGTCGACTACGACGATGTGGTGCGCGTCCTGGAGGAGGAGGGCGTGGAGAAGTTCGAGGCGTCCTGGGCGGAGCTGCTGAGCACCATCGAGCGGGAGCTGGCCGACAAGGGCGAGGGGGCCGCCAAGTGACCTCGGTCGTCACCGCGGGCGGCGTCTCGGTCACCTTGCGCGGGGCGGTGGTCGACCGGGCCGCCGCGGTGACCGAGCGGCTGATCAGCGACGGCGTGCCGGCCGCCCTGGCCGCCGGCAATCCCCAGCTGTGGGGGCCGGGCGCGGTCGCCGAGGCGAGCAAGCGGCTGGGCTGGCTGAAGCTGGCCGAATCGTCCCGGCCGCTGCTGCCGCGGCTGGCCGAGCTGGCCGAGCGGGTGCGCGCCGACGGGCTGGACCGGGTGGTGCTGGCCGGGATGGGCGGCTCCTCGCTGGCCCCGGAGGTCATCACCCGCACCGCCGGGGTGGAGCTGACCGTGCTGGACACCACCGACCCCCAGCAGGTCGCCGCGGTGGTCGGCGACCGGCTGGAGCGCACCGTGGTGGTGGTCTCCAGCAAAAGCGGCGGCACCATCGAGACCGACAGCCACCGGCGGGTCTTCGAGGGCGCCTTCGCCGCCGCCGGGATCACCGGCGCCGAGCTGGCCCGCCGTTTCGTGGTCGTCACCGATCCCGGCTCGCCGCTGGAGGAGGCCGCCCACCAGGCCGGCTACACGGTGGTGCTGGCCGACCCCGACGTCGGCGGCCGCTACAGCGCGCTGAGCGCCTTCGGGCTGGTGCCCAGCGCGCTGGCCGGGGCGCAGGTGGCCGGGCTGCTGGAGGAGGCGGCGGCGCTGACGCCGTCGCTGCGCCAGCCGTATGACAACCCGTCCCTGACGCTGGGGGCGGCGCTGGGGGCCTCGGCGCTGGCCGGCCGGGACAAGCTGGCCATCGCCGACCGCGGCTCGGGCATCGTCGCCTTCGGCGACTGGGCCGAGCAGCTGATCGCCGAGTCCACCGGCAAGGACGGCAAGGGCATCCTGCCGGTGGTGGTCGAGGGCGTCGACGCCCCCGGCTTCACCGGCGGCGAGGACGTGTGCCCGGTGGTGCTGGGCGGCGGCTTCGACGGCGACGGGCTGGGCGTCACCGGTCCGCTGGGCGCGCAGTTCCTGCTGTGGGAGTACGCCACCGCGGTGGCCGGGCGGGTGCTGGGCATCAACCCCTTCGACCAGCCCAACGTCCAGGAGTCCAAGGACAACACCGCGGCGCTGCTGCGCGCCGCCGACGGGGACGCGCCGACCGTGGTGGCCGGTGAGCCCGCGCTGGTCGTCGACGCGGTGGAGGTGCACGCCCCGCCCGAGCTGGTCAAGGGCGCCAAGGACCTGTCCGCCGTGCTGGAGGCGGTGGTGACGGCGGTCCCCGAGCGCGGTTACCTGGCGGTCATGGCCTACCTGGACCGGATGGGCGACGCCGCCGCCGAGCGGCTGCGTCCGCTGCTGGCCGAGGCCTCGGCCCGGCTGCGCAAGACCGCGGTGCCGGTGACGTTCGGCTGGGGGCCCCGTTTTCTGCACTCGACCGGCCAGTACCACAAGGGCGGCCCGCAGAACGGGGTGTTCGTGCAGATCACCGGGGAGTGCGCCGAGGACCTGCCGGTGCCCGGCAAGCCGTACACGCTCCGGCAGCTGCAGCTGGCCCAGGCGTTCGGGGACCTGCGGGCGCTGCGCTCGCGGGGCCGCCCGGCCGTCCGGTTCCACCTGCGGGACCGTGCGGCGGGGGTGCGGCAGCTGCTGAGCGCGCTGGCCTAGCGCGGGCACCGGCGAAGACTCCCTTCCGCCGCGCCCTGCGACAATCCGCGTCGATCCCCATCGATATCGGACATCGGTGGGGATCGTTGCGTTTTCGGTCGCGCGGTGCGGACGGTCCTGAAACGATGGGCGGGGAGGGAGGAACCGTGCCGGCCTTCGACGTGATGACCCGCGGCAACGCTTTGGACTCGGCCCTCCAGGCTCGTGACCACCTGGTCACCTGCGGGGTGCCGTCCGCCCTGGCGGCCAAGGACCCCCGGCTGTGGGGCCGGGGGAACGTCGCGCCGGGCCGGCTGGGCTGGCTGGACCTGCCCTTCGCCTCCCGGATGCTGCTGGAGCGGCTCGGTGATCTGGTGGCCGAGCTCCGCCACAGTGGGCTGGACCATGTGGCGCTGGTCGGGGTGGGCGCCGAAGGGCTGGCCGCGCGGGCCGTGCTGGAGGCCGCCGACCCGGGCCGGGCGGCATCCGGCGCGCTGACCGTCCTGGACGGCGGCGGGCGGCAGGCCCTGCAGACGGTCCTGCAGCGGCTGGACCGCACGCTGGTGGTGCTGTCCAGCAAGGCCGGGGTCTCCATCGAAGGCGACGCCTACCACCGGATCCTCAGCGGGGCGTTCCGGGAGATCGGGCTGAGCGACCGCCAGATCGCCGAGCGGTTCCTGGTGATCACCGACCACGACAGCCCGCTGCACGGATTCGCCCGCCACCGCGGCTACCGGATCGGGCTGACCGATCCGGCCCTGCCCGGTCATTTCGGGGCGCTGTCGGCCTACGGGCTGGTGCCGGCGGCGCTGGCCGGGGCGCAGGTGTCCACCCTGCTGGAGGAGGCGGCCGCGGTGGTGCCGTCGCTGGGCAAGGACGATGACAACCCGGCGCTGCTGCTGGGGGCGGTGCTGGGCGGCTGCGCCCGGCAGGTCCCCGCCTGGGCCTGCCGCGACAAGGTGGCGCTGGAGGGCGGGCCGGCGGCGCTGGCCGGCTGGGTGGGCCAGCTGCTGGCCACCGGCACCGGCAAACGGGGCCGGGGGATCGTGCCGCTGCCGGCCGCCGGACGGCCCGCCGGACAGGCGCCCGACCTGCACTCGGTGGCCCTGGGCGGGGCCTTTCAGGAGGCCGACACGTTCGTGTGGGGGCCGCCGGGCGCCCAGTTCCTGCTGTGGGAGTACGCCACCGCGGTGGCCGCCTGGCTGCTGGGCGTCGACCCCTTCGATGAGGCGGCGGCCCTGGTGCGGGAGGCCGAGGAGGAGGCGGCGGCGATCCTGCGGCGCTCGCCCGCGCTGCCGCCGCTGCTGGAGGAGCCGGACTTCGTCGACGGCGGCATCGAGGTGCGCGGCGACCCCGCCCTGGCCGGGGCGGCGGTGCCGACCGATCTGCCGGCGGCGATCGAGGCGATGCTGCAGGGCATCCCGGCGACCGGCTACCTGGCGGTGATCAGCTACCTGCCCGACGAGCTGCCCGGCGCCCGCCTGGCGCCGGCGCTGGCCCACCGGTCCGGCCGCCCGGTGTGCCACGGCACGGGCCCGTCCTACCTGCACGACACCGGGTCCCTGCACAAGCAGGGGCCGCGCAACGGGGTGTTCCTGGTGGTGACCGGCACCCCGGGGGCCGATCTGCCGGTGCCCGGCCGCCCTTACTCGCTGGGCGGGCTGCACCTGGCCCGCGCGCTGGCCGACGTGCGGGCGCTGCGCCGGCGCGGCCTGCCGGTGCTGTGGCTGCACCTGCGCGAGCCGGCCGACGGCGCCGCCCGCCTCGCCGAGACGGTGCGGGGCCGTAGATGAGCCGGGAGCCGGGCCCGCCGAAGAGACACAAATCACCGCGTTCGCAACGACCGTGCGCGTACACCTCATACCGGCCGGGAACGTCCTGCGGGATGCGGCGGGGACGGGTGCGGCCCGCCCGCCCCCTTCTCCCGCGGGCCTCCCGGAGACCCACTGGAACGAAGCTGGAGGGGACGTGCGGGGAGAACGCCCGTCCGTACCGATGAACCTTTTCCGCCATGCGGCCGCGGGTACCGGGGACGGGAGCCCCGGTGACGCCCGGTGCCGTGCCCGCACCGGCGCCGTCCCCGTGTGGGACCCGCCCGCCCGCGGCCTGCGGGAACGGCGCGTTGCACAAGGCTCAACGAGCATGACCGGAGTTGACTGGAGCGGCCCACAAGGCCGGCAGGGGGCGTACAGGTGACCACGACGAATCCGTTGCGTGATCCACGTGACAAGCGGCTGCCGCGGGTGGCCGGGCCCAGTGTGCTGGTGCTGTTCGGGGTGACCGGCGATCTGTCGCGCAAGAAGCTGCTGCCGGCGATCTACGACCTGGCCAACCGGGGCCTGCTGCCGCCGGGCTTCTCCCTGGTCGGCTTCGCCCGCCGCGACTGGGAGCACCAGGACTTCCGGCAGGTGGCCTATGAGGCGGTCAAGGAGAACGCGCGCACTCCCTTCCGGGAGGACGTCTGGCGGCACCTGGCCGAGGGCATGCACTTCGTGCCCGGCGAGTTCAGCGACCCGGGGGCCTTCGAGGCGCTGGCCATGGCGGTCAAGGAACTGGACGCCACCCGCGGCACCGGCGGCAACTACGCCTTCTACCTGTCCATCCCGCCCAAGTTCTTCCCGATGGTGGTGGAGCAGCTGCAGCGGTGCGGGCTGACCGAGCACGGCCCGCACTCCTGGCGGCGGGTGGTGGTGGAAAAGCCCTTCGGGCATGACCTCAAGAGCGCCCGGGAGCTGAACGCCACGCTGCACCGGGTCTTCCCCGAGGAGTCGATCTTCCGGATCGACCACTACCTGGGCAAGGAGACCGTGCAGAACATCCTGGCGATGCGCTTCGCCAACACCATGTACGAGCCGGTGTGGAACCGCTCCTACATCGACCATGTGCAGATCACCATGGCCGAGGACATCGGGATCGGCGGCCGGGCCGGCTACTACGACGGCATCGGCGCCGCCCGCGACGTCATCCAGAACCACCTGCTGCAGCTGCTGGCGCTGACCGCGATGGAGGAGCCCACCTCCTTCAGCGCCGAGGCGGTGCGCGCCGAGAAGGCCAAGGTGCTCTCCTCGGTGCGGCTGCCGGACGATCTGAGCCGCACCACCGCCCGCGGCCAGTACGCGGCCGGCTGGCAGGGCGGCGAGCGGGTGCGCGGCTACCTGGAGGAGGACGGCATCCCGCCCGACTCGCGCACCGAGACCTACGCGGCGATCAAGCTGGAGATCGAGTCGCGGCGCTGGGCCGGGGTGCCGTTCTACCTGCGCACCGGCAAGCGGCTGTCGCGCCGGGTCACCGAGGTGGCGCTGATCTTCCAGCGCGCCCCGCACCTGCCGTTCTCCGAGACCGACACCGAGGAGCTGGGGCAGAACGCCCTGGTGATGCGGGTGCAGCCGGATGAGGGCATCACGGTGCGCTTCGGCTCCAAGGTGCCCGGAACCGCCATGGAGATCCGGGATGTGAACATGGACTTCGCCTACGGGGAGTCCTTCACCGAGCACTCCCCCGAGGCGTATGAGCGGCTGTTGCTGGATGTGCTGATCGGCGACCCGCCGCTGTTCCCCCGGCAGGAGGAGGTCGAGCTGTCGTGGGGGATCCTCGACCCGATCGAGGAGTACTGGGCCGAGCACGGCAGGCCGGAGCCGTACAAGTCCGGCGGCTATGGCCCGGCGTCGGCCGATCTGCTGATGGCGCGCGACGGGCGTGCCTGGAGACGTCTGTGACCGCGACCACCCTGTTGGAGTCCGATCGATGAACATCGACCTGGCCGACACCTCGATCCGCCACATCCAAAGCTCGCTGCGGCAGGCCCGGCACCTGATGGGCGGCCCGGCCGTGGGCATGGTGCTCACCTTGGTGATCGTGACGGACGAGTCGGCGCAGTACGACGCGGTCCGGGCGGCCAACGAGGCGGCCCGCGAGAATCCCTGCCGGGTGCTGACGGTGATCTCCCGGGACTCCCGCGGCAGCTCCTCCCGGCTGGACGCCGAGATCCGCATGGGCGAGACCGGGCCGGGTGAGACGGTGCTGCTGCGCATGTACGGGCCGCTGGCCGAGCACGCCGACTCGGTGGTGGTGCCGCTGCTGGTGCCGGACGCCCCGGTGGTCACCTGGTGGCCGGGCAACGCACCCGTCCAGCCGGGCACCGACCCGCTGGGGGTGCTGGCCCAGCGGCGCATCACCGACTCCTATGCCGCCCGGGACCGGCTGGGCACGCTGGCCCGGCTGGCCGAGAACTACCAGCCGGGCGACACCGATTTCGCCTGGACGCGGCTGACCCCGTGGCGGACGCTGCTGGCGGCGGCGCTGGACTCCGGTTTCGCGGAGATCACCGCCGGCAGGGTGGTGGCCGAGCCCGACAGCCCCAGCGCCGAGCTGCTGGCGGCCTGGCTGTCGCTGCGGCTGGGGGTGCCGGTGGCCCGGCAGTTCTCCGAAGGGCCCGGCCTGACCGAGGTCACGCTGACCACGGTGGAGGGCGACATCTCGCTGACCCGCCCGGACGGCCGGGTGGCGACGCTGTCGCGGCCCGGGCAGCCGGACAGGCAGGTGGCGCTGCCGCGCCGCCCGATGGCCGAGCTGCTGGCCGAGGAGCTGCGGCGGCTGGACCCCGACGAGGTGTACCACGAGTCGGCCGTCCGCTACGCCAAGGACCTGGCCGCTGCGCGCGGAACGGAGCAGCCGGCCCCCGAACTGGATGAGGACCGATCATGACAGTGCCCACCGTGTTGATCCACCGCGACCCGACCCTGCTGGCCAGGGCGGCGGCGGCCCGGCTGGTCACCCGGATCGTGGACGTGCAGGCCGCCCGGGGCGGCGCCGCGCTGGTGCTGACCGGCGGGGGGATCGGCACCGCGGTGCTGGCCGAGCTGGCCGCCACCGGCGCCCGTGACGCCATCGACTGGGGCCGGCTGGACCTGTGGTGGGGGGATGAGCGGTTCCTGCCGTCGGGGCACCCGGACCGCAACGAGACCGGCGCGCGGCGGGCGCTGCTGGACCACGTCCCGCTGGATCCGGCGCGGGTGCACCCGATGCCGGCCAGCGACGGGCCGGACGGCGACGACCCGGAGGCGGCGGCCGAGCGCTACGCGGCGCTGCTGCGCGCGGCCGCCCGGCCGGAAGACCACGGCCCGGTGCCGTCCTTCGACGTGCTGATGCTGGGCGTGGGACCGGACGCGCACGTGGCGTCGCTGTTTCCGGAGATGCCGGCGCTGTATGAGGAGGAGCGGACGGTGGTGGCGGTGCGGGGGGCGCCCAAGCCCCCGCCGACCCGGATCACCTTGACGCTGCCGGCGATCCGGGCGGCCCGGGAGGTGTGGCTGCTGGCCGCGGGCGAGGCCAAGGCCGACGCGGTGCGGCTGGCGCTGTCGGAGGCGGGTCCGCTGGCGGCCCCGGCCGCCGGGGCCCGGGGCCGCCAGCGGACGCTGGTCCTGCTGGACCGGGCGGCGGCGAGCAAACTGCCCCCGGGCCTGGAGCGCATCGCCTCCCCCTGACCCTGGGCGAAACCACGGGCTCACGACGATGTAGCGATTCCGTAACAACGCTGCGCCAGATTTGGGGAGACCGAAGAACCCCGGAAGGGGGGAACGCTCCAAATGCCACTGCTGCGCATCCGCACCCACATCGAGGACCGGCCCGGCCGGCTGGCCGGGCTGACCGCCGCGCTGGCCGAGCACGGCGCCAACATCCTCAACCTGTCCGTCCAGGTGGACGCCGAGGGCGTGGTGGACGAGTTCATCGTGGACGTCCAGCGCGGCGGAGCGTGGCCGGGCGAGCTGGCCGCCGCGATCGAACGGGCCGGGGGAGGCGACACCACGGTGGTGCCCGCCCGTCCGCACGAGCTGGTCGACGAGCCCACCCGGGCGATGCTGCTGGCCGCCCGGGTGCAGGCCGAGCCGCGCTCCCTGCCGCAGGTGCTGGCGGAGCTGCTGCGCGCCGAGTCGGCGACCTGGGTGCGGGGGGCGGCGGCGCTGCGGGAGCCCCGCAGCGCCGCCTGCGACCCGAGCGGCGAGCCCGCACGCGACGGCGCAGGCGCCCCGTTCCGGTCCTTTGAGCTGCTGGTGCCGGTCGGGCCGCTGCGGGCGGTGCGGCTGCGGCGGGTGGGGCTGCCGTTCACCGCCACCGAGGCCGCCCGTGCCGACGCACTGGTGCGGTCGGTGCTGCCGGCCGGGGAGCCCGGCCCGCTCTCCCGGCGGGTGCTGCTGCGGGACGGCACCGAGGTGGTGGTGCGCCCGATGGAGCGCCGCGACCGGGAGGCCGTGCAGGCCATGCACGAGCGGTGCTCGCCGGCGAGCCGCCGGGCCCGGTACTTCAGCCCCAAGCCGACGCTGTCGCAGCGGGCGCTGGAGCTGTTCTGCGAGCCCTCCCACGGGCTGACGCTGGTCGCCCAGGGGCCGGACGGCTCGATCCTGGCGCTGGCGCACCTGATGCACGCGGTGGACCCGGGAGTGGCCGAGCTGGCCCTGCTGGTGGAGGACGCCTGGCAGGGCCGCGGGCTGGGCCGGGCGCTGACCGACCTGCTGCTGGTGCCGGCCCGCGAGCGGGGGGTGGTGGAGCTGCGCGCCACGGTGCTGGCCGACAACGCGCGGATGCGCAGGCTGCTGACCTCGCTGGGCGGCCGGGTCCGGCGCACCGACGAGCCGGGGACGCTGGAGATCAGGCTCCGGCTGGACGCCCGGGCCGCGCGGGCCGCCGCCGCGACCCCCGGCACGGGGGGCGCGCTGGCAGGATAGGCGGGTGACCAGCGCCTGCGACCCCGCCGACAACCCGATCTACGGCAATCCCTGGGCCTATGAGCTGGCGTGCGCGTTCCGTGACGTGCCCGCCGAGGTGGAGGCCCTGCTGAGGTGGTACCGCCGCTCCTGCGGCGGCGGGCCGCCCGCCTCGGTCCTGGAGCTGGCCGCCGGTCCCGCCGAGCACGCCCGGCAGTTCGCCCGGCGCGGGATCGCGGCGACCGCCCTGGACCTGAGCCCGGCCATGTGCGCCCACGCCGAGCGGCGCGCCAAGGACGAGGGGGTGGCGCTGCAGGTCGTGTGCGCCGACATGACCCGCTTCGCGCTGGGCCGCCGCTTCGACCTGGTGGTGACGATGCTGGACTCCACCGCCCACCTGATGAGCCTGGACGCCTTCGTGGCCCATCTGGACCGGGTGGCCGCGCATCTGAACCCCGCCGGGCGCTACATCCTGGAGATGAGCCACCCGGCCGACCGGCTCACCGACGAGCCGTCCACCGGCACCGCGTGGACGGTGCAGCGGGACGGCGTGCGCGCCGAGGTCCGCTGGGGCGAGCCGGGCGACCGGCTGGACCCGATCACCCAGATCGCCCGCGAGCGCGTCACCATCGCCGTCACCCATCCCGACGGCCGCACCGAGACGATCCGCGGCGTGGTGCCCTACCGCTTCTGGACGGCCACCGAGCTGCAGGCGGCCGTCCGCCTGTCGGGGGCGCTGCAGATCGACGCCCAGTACGGCGACTTCACCGGGATCGGCCCGCGCGATCCGGAGGCCTGGCGGCTGATCACGGTGTTCCGGCCCGCCGAGCGGTGACCGGCCGGGCGCCGGGCCGGTGCCCCGGCGGCCAAGGCCTCTCCCCGTCCTGCCGAGGGTGCGTTTTCAAGGCTTTGTGGCTCATCCTCCGGCTCTTGCCGACCCCGGTCCGCACGGCGGGCCGGGGTCGGCGGTGCGCGGGCGGCAATGACCGGGCCGGTGCCCGGCGGCCGCACCACAGAGCTGTGCAGGCCCTCGCCTGAAGTCCCGCATGCCCGGGTGTGCAGCGTTCGGGCTGCATCCGTTCCCCGGTGGCCGCTTCCGTCTTGGCCGCACCTCCGCAACCCTCTATTGACGAAATTACGTATTTTCGTAACTCTGGAGAAAAGGCGGGGCGAGACCTTCGGGAGGCATCGATGAACGGCAGGCTCGCCGGGCGGCTGGCCCGAGTGCGGACCCCCTTGCTGCTGATCGGCGTCGTCCTGTCGTTCAGCGCCAGGTTCCACGAGGCCGGCTGGGTGGGCTGGGCGGGCCTGGCGATGATCCTCGCGGGCCTGACGCTGGTGCTGATGCCCGGCGGCGCGGTGCGCCGTCCCCCGATCGCGGTCCGCGCCCCGGTCGAGGGCCGCTGGATGGCGGTCAACAGCCCGGCCGACCGGGTCCCCAGCCACGGAACGCACGAGTTCGGCCAAAGCCACGCCATCGACCTGATCTACCAGCCCGACCCGGACGTGCAGTGGAAGAGCGTGCGGCTCTGGCCCCCGGCCCGCCGGGCCCGTTCCTTTCCCTCCTACGGCCGTCCGATCCTCTCCCCCGCCGACGCGGTGGTGGTGCGGGCGGTGGACGGGCAGCGCGACCACTGGAGCCGCAACTCCTGGCCCGGCCTGGCCTACCTGTTCCTCGTGGAGGGGATCGTCCGCGGCATCGGCGCCGTCATCAGCCCACGCTTCGTGCTCGGCAACCATGTGATCTTGAAGCTGGACGAGGGGGTGTACGCGGCGCTGGCCCACCTGCGGCGCGGCTCGCTGCGGGTGCGCCCCGGCCAGCGGGTCCGGGCCGGGCAGCAGATCGCCGAGTGCGGCAACTCCGGCAACTCCGCCGAACCCCACCTGCACTTTCAGCTCATGGACAGCCCGCGGACGGCGATCGCCGCCGGGCTGCCGTTCGCCTTCGCTTACCGGATCGACGGCACGGAGCACTACGGTGTGCCCAAAGGCAGGCAGGCGTTCACCGCCGGCCCCGCGGGCCGGACCGGCGGGCCGGGCCGGGTGGACGCCGGAGCGTGGGCGAAGGAGCGTGGTTGACCGAGCAGGAACCATCGCTGGGCGAGCGGCTGGAACGGCTGGAGGCCCGCGTCGCCGCGCTGGAGCGCGCCCGCCCGGCCGCACGGCACGGTGAGCAGACCCCCGACCCCGATGTCTTCTGGGCGCTGCACGGGCTGCAGGAGCGCGCCGAAGAACCCGGCATGGTGCTGTTCACCGGCTCGGTGACGCTGCCCGGCGGCGAGCGCGCCGAGTGGCAGCAGGCGCACCCGGCCGAAGAGCTGCTGGCCGACGACTGGAGCCAGGCCGCCTCGGCGGTGGCCGCTTTGGGCCATCCGATCCGGCTGCTGCTGTTGCGGGAGATCCTGCACGGCACCCGCACCGCCGCCGAGCTGGGCGCCCACCGGCGGCTCGGCACCAGCGGCCAGCTCTACCACCATCTCCGCCAGCTCGTGGCGGCCGGGTGGCTGCGCACCACGGCCCGCGGGCAGTACGCGGTCCCGGCCGAGAAGGTCGTCCCGCTGCTGGTCATCCTCGCCGCCGCACGACGATGACCGGTAATCGACCCTTCACCCAGGGGTACCTTTGGGTCACAAGTGCATATAGGGTCGATTGAGATATGGATGCAGCGCAGGCGAGCACCGGAACGGCGCGACTGGCATGGCTGGACGCGCTGCGCGGGCTCGCCGCGCTGGCGGTGGCCTTCCACCACGCCACCTACCACTACACCCCCGGGCTGCGCCGTCAGATCACCGCCTGGTTCGACCCCGGCACCTTCGGCGTCGTGGTGTTCTTCCTGGTCAGCGGCTATATCATTCCCGCCTCCCTGGAGCGGTCGCGCTCGCTGGGCCGGTTTTGGATCAGCCGGGCCTTCCGGATCTACCCGCTGCTGCTGGTGGCGCTGGCCGCGATCGCGCTGATCAATCTCACCCGGCTGTGGCCGGCGCGGGACGGGCTGGCCGAGCTGAACCCCTGGACGGTCGTCTCGGCGCATCTGACGATGCTGCAGGACGTGCTGGCGGTGCCCAACGCGCTGAACGTGCTGTGGACGCTGTCGTACGAGATGCTGTTCTACCTGATGGTCGCGGCGCTGTTCGCGGTCGGCCTGCACCGCCGCTCGGCGGGGATCGCCACCGCGCTGGCCGCGGCCGGCGGCGCGGCGATCGCGTTCAGCGGGCTGCTGCCCGCCGGGGCGCTGGCGGCGGCCGCGGGGGTCGGCCCGGTGGTGGCCGTGACGGCGCTGACCCTGGCGGTCGCGATCGGCTGCGTCTTCTCCCGGCGGCCGGCGGTGCGAAGCTGCGGCGCCGTCCTGGGCGGCCTGCTGGCCCTGGTGCTGCTGGTCGGCAACAGCCGGCTGCCGGTGTGGGAGGGGCTGGCGCTGCTGGCGGTGATGTTCACCGGCACCGCCGCCCACCGGGCCGAGCACGGCCAGATCAAGGTCCGCACGGCCGCCCTGTGCGGCGCCGTGGTGTTCACCGTCACGACCGCGGCCGGGCTGTGGCACATGGGCGGCTGGGGGGTGCCCGCCGACGAGCTGCTGGGGTACCGGCGTGCCTGGGCCTCCAGCCTGGCGCTGGCGGCGCTGGTCTTCTTGGCGGGGCTGGCGCTGCGCCGCCGCCCGATGCCGCGTCCGCTGACCGGGCTGGGCGTGATCAGCTACTCGGTGTACTTGCTGCACCCGGTGCTGCTGGTGCTCTCCGACGCGCTGCTGGGGCGTCCGGGCGAGGACTCCCCGCTCCACCTGGCGGCCCTGCTGACCGTCCTGGTGGCGGCCTCCGCCCTCACCCAGCGGCTGGTGGAGCGGCCGGGACAGCGGCTGGGACGCCGCCTGGCCCGGCGGCTGGCCCCGCCGCCGGCCGCGAAAGCCCCGCAGACCCGCGAGCCCGAACCGCTCCCGGCATCGGCCGGGCGGCCGTGACCTGCCCGGCGCCCCGGATCCTCACGCCGGGCTCCTGCGGGCAAGCAAAGGTCCGGGTCCGCTCGGGGCGGACCCGGACCGGATGCCGTGACGGGCCGCTTGCGCTCAGTTGCGGTTGTTGACCGATTCCATGGCGGCCTTGACCGCGGCGCGCCGCTCGCGCAGCTTGGCCAGGGCCTCCTCCAAGATCGCCTGGCCGTCGGCGTCGCTGCGCCGCTCCTTCACGTACGCCAGGTGCGTCTTGTAGGGCTCGGTCTTCGGCGGGGCAGGAGGGTTGTCGGGGTCCTTGCCTGCCGGGAACCCGCAGCGGGGGCAGTCCCACGTCTCGGGAATCGCCACGTCAGTCGCGAAGCTGGGTCGGGTCTCGTGCCGGTTGGCGCAGTAGTAGCTGACCCAGACGCGGGGCGCCGCCTCCCCGCGCTCGGCCTCTCCCATCGGACCGGCCCCGACCCGGCTGCCCCGGATGGCGTTGCCACTAGCCACGGACTACTCCTCGATTGATCGGCCGTCGCCCGTGACGGGACGCGACGGCGCTCGTACTACCAGGGACTACCTGAACGCCCGGCTCAGCCGGCGCCGTTGGACTTCAGCAGCAGGCCCAACACCACGATCGACCCGAACCAGATGATCCCGACCCCGATCGTCAGCCGGTCGAGGTTCCGCTCGACCACCGAAGAGCCCCCCAGGGACGAGGAGATCCCACCACCGAACATGTCGGACAATCCACCGCCCTTCCCCTTGTGCATGAGGACGAGCAGGATCATCAGCAGGCTGGTGATGATGAGGACGATCGAGGTTGCGAGGATCACGGTAGTTCAGCGCCTCTTCTGGCCCGCCCCGCGCCTGCGGAGCACTGGTCGACAACGGCTGAGGAAGCCGGGCGGTTTGCCCGTCAGGTATCGAGGGTACGACGAAGTGACTCCTGGTTCAGCAAGAACCCCGGCTTGTGGGGGTGTGTTACCACCTTTCGCCGGTGTTTTGTCAGCCGGACTCACACCGGCAGGTCCCGGTACCGGCAGATCTTGACGAACTCGCCGGCGTCCAGGCTGGCCCCGCCGACCAGCGCGCCGTCCACGTCCGGCTGGGCCATGATGCCGGCGATGTTGCCGGACTTGACCGACCCGCCGTACTGGATGCGGACCTGGGAGGCCACCTCCTCGTCGTACAGCTCGGCGAGCCGGCCGCGGATGGCCGAGCACACCTCCTGGGCGTCGGCCGGGGTGGCGACCTCGCCGGTGCCGATCGCCCAGACCGGCTCGTAGGCGATCACCAGGGAGCGGGCCTGCTCGGCGGGGATCTTCTCCAGCGCCCCGTCGACCTGGGACAGGGTGTAGGGGACGTGCTCGCCGGCCTTGCGCACCTCCAGGCCCTCCCCCACGCACAGGATCGGGGTCAGCTCGGCGGCGAAGGCGGCCTTGATCTTGGCGTTGACCAGGGCGTCGTCCTCGTGGTGGTACTGGCGGCGCTCCGAGTGGCCCACCACCACGTACGTGCAGCCCAGCTTGGCCAGCATGGACCCGGAGATCTCGCCGGTGTAGGCCCCGGAGGCGTGCGCGGAGACGTCCTGGGCGCCGTAGGCGATCGGCAGCTTGTCGGCGTCCACCAGCGTCTGCACCGAGCGGATCGCGGTGAACGGCGGCAGCACCACCACCTCGACCGCCTCGTAGTCGGCCTCCTTGAGGGCGAAGGCGAGCTGCTGGACGAGCTTGATCGCCTCCAGGTGGTTGTTGTTCATCTTCCAGTTGCCGGCCATGATCGGCTTACGGGAAGGTTTCTTGGCAGTGGCCATCGCAGATCAGTCCTCCAGTGCCGCAAGGCCGGGCAGCGTCTTGCCTTCCAGGTACTCCAGGCTGGCGCCGCCGCCGGTCGAGATGTGGGAGAAGGCGGACTCGTCGAAGCCCAGGCTGCGCACCGCCGCGGCCGAGTCGCCGCCGCCGACCACGGTGAACGCCCCCGAGTCGATCAGGCCCTGGGCGACCGCGCGGGTGCCGTGGGAGTAGGGCTCCATCTCGAACACGCCCATGGGGCCGTTCCAGAAGACGGTCTTGGCGCCGGCCAGCCGCTCGGCGAACAGCCGCCCGGAGGCCGGGCCGATGTCCAACCCCATCCGGTCGGCGGGGATGGCGTCGGCGGGCACCACCTGGTGGTCGGCGTCGGCGGCGAACGCCGTGGCCGCCACGATGTCCACCGGCAGCACCAGCTCCACCCCGTTCTTTTCGGCCCGGGCCAGGTACTCGCGCACGGTGTCGAGCTGGTCCTGCTCCAGCAGGCTCTTGCCGACCTGGTGGCCCTGGGCGGCCAGGAAGGTGAAGACCATGCCGCCGCCGATGAGGATGCGGTCGGCCTTGTTCAGCAGGTTGTCGATGACGCCGAGCTTGTCGGAGACCTTCGAGCCGCCCAGCACCACCGCGTACGGCCGTTCCACCTCCTCGGTGAGCTTGCGCAGCACGTCCACCTCGGCGACGATCAGGCCGCCGGCGGCGTGCGGCAGGCGGCGGGGGACGTCGTAGACGCTGGCGTGCTTGCGGTGCACGGCGCCGAACCCGTCGCCGACGTACAGGTCGGCCAGCGCGGCCAGCTTGTCGGCGAACGCGCCGCGCTCGGCGTCGTCCTTGCTGGTCTCCCCCGGCTCAAAACGCAGGTTCTCCAGCAGCGCCACCTGGCCGTCGGCCAGGCCCGCCACGGTGCGGGCGGCGGACTCGCCGACCACGTCGGAGGCGAAGGCCACCTCGGTGCCGAGCAGCTCGCCCAGCCTGCGGGCCACGGGGGCCAGCGAGAACTCCGGCTTGACCTGGCCCTTGGGGCGGCCCAGGTGGGCGCAGACGATCACCTTGGCGCCGCGTTCGCGCAGCGTGTTGATCGTCGGCAGGCTGGCCCGGATCCGCCCGTCGTCGGTGATGCGGTCGCCGTCGAGGGGAACGTTGAGGTCCGAGCGGACCAGCACCCGCTTCCCGCGTACGTCGAGATCGTCAATGGTGCGCATGGATGTCCTTCCACTGAGCCTTATCTCAAGCACGTGGCCCCGGCGGCCGGAGGACGGGAGCCCCGGCATCGCGCCGTTGCGGGTCGCAGCCTCATCCTTGGCCGCGACGCACCCGTCCCGGCCCGCGGGAGCGGCGTGCCGGAAAAGGTTCGCTCACAGTGGCAGCCGGTTCCCCGGCGTGACGGCCGGCGCGGCGGCCGCCGTCATAGGAGCGCCGCCGTGACCGCGCCGGTGCGGCGCGGTCACGGCGGCGGCGGGTCTTACAGCCGGGCTCCGACGTACTGGACCAGGTCCACCAGCCGGTTGGAGTAGCCCCACTCGTTGTCGTACCAGCCGACCACCTTGGCCTGGTCGCCGATGACCTTGGTCAGGCCGGCGTCGATGATGCAGGAGGCCGGGTCGGTGACGATGTCGGCGGAGACGATCGGGTCCTCGGTGTAGGTGAGGATGCCCCGCAGCGGGCCCTCGGCGGCGGCCTTGAGCGCGGCGTTGACCTCCTCGGCGGTGGTCTCGCGGCTCAAGGTGACGGTCAGGTCGGTGGCCGAGCCGGTGGGGATGGGCACCCGCAGCGCGTACCCGTCCAGCTTGCCCTTCAGCTCCGGCAGCACCAGCCCGATGGCCTTGGCCGCGCCGGTGGAGGTCGGCACGATGTTGAGGGCGGCGGCGCGGGCGCGGCGCAGGTCCTTGTGCGGGCCGTCCTGCAGGTTCTGGTCCTGCGTGTAGGCGTGGACGGTGGTCATCAGGCCGCGCTCGATGCCGAAGGTGTCGTGCAGCACCTTGGCCATCGGCGCCAGGCAGTTGGTGGTGCAGGAGGCGTTGGAGATGATCGTGTGCTCGGCCGGGTCGTAGGTCTCGTGGTTGACCCCCATCACGACCGTGACGTCCTCGTTCTTGGCGGGGGCCGAGATGATCACCTTCTTGGCGCCGTTGTCGGCGTGCACCTTGGCCTTGTTGGCGTCGGTGAACAGGCCGGTGGACTCGATCACGATGTCCACGCCCAGGTCGCCCCACTTGAGGTTGGCGGGGTCGCGCTCGGCGAAGGCCTTGATGGTGCGCCCGCCGACGGAGATCTCATCGGCGGCGGCCTTCACCTCCTCGTCCAGCCGGCCGAGGATGCTGTCGTACTTGAGCAGGTGGGCCAGGGTGGCGTTGTCGGTCAGGTCGTTGACCGCCACGACCTCGACGTCGGCCCCGCTGGCCAGCAGGGCGCGGTAGAAGTTGCGGCCGATCCGGCCGAACCCGTTGATGCCTACGCGGATGGTCACCGAACAGTTCTCCTCGAACCTCGTCCCGCCCGGTCTCCCGGGCCCAGCGGATAGTCCCACGGGAGTTACCCAGCCTGAGCCGGTCCCCACCTGCTCGACCCTATCCAATGGGCGTGCGCCGTCCCGACACCGGCCGGGGGTGAAGCGGGGGTGAGCCGGGTTCACTCCGGAGGGGGATTTCCCCTTCCTGCATGGGTCTAGACCATTTTGGTCTAGACCAATCGACAGGTCCAGCGCCTTGTGGTCTAGACCTTTCCCGCCGCCCCGCACGCCCTTGGAACGATCTTGTGCGAGGTCAGGGCGGCATCAGGGGGCCAGCATCTCGGCGGTCAGATTGGCCTCGGTGCCGGGGATGCCGATCTCGCTGGCCCGCTTGTCGGCCATGGCCAGCAGCCGGCGGATCCGCCCGGCGATGGCGTCCTTGGTCAGCGGCGGGTCGGCGAGCTGGCCCAGCTCCTCCAGCGAGGCCTGCTTGTGCTCCAGCCGCAGCTTGCCGGCGGCCACCAGGTGCGGCGGGGCGTCGTCGCCCAGGATCTCCAGCGCCCGCGCCACCCGGGCCCCGGCCGCCACCGCCGCCCGCGCCGAGCGGCGCAGATTGGCGTCGTCGAAGTTGGCCAGCCGGTTGGCGGTGGCCCGCACCTCCCGGCGCATCCGCCGCTCCTCCCAGGCCAGCACGCTGTCGTGGGCGCCCAGCCGGGTCAGCAGCGCGCTGATGGCGTCCCCGTCGCGCACCACCACCCGGTCCACCCCGCGCACCTCCCGGGCCTTGGCGTGGACCTTCAGCCGGCGGGCGGCGCCGACCAGCGCCAGCGCGGCCTCCGGCCCGGGGCAGGTGACCTCCAGCGACATCGACCGGCCCGGCTCGGTCAGCGAGCCGTGCGCCAGGAACGCCCCGCGCCAGGCGGCCTCGGCGTCGCAGGCCGCGCCGGCCACCACATGGCGGGGCAGCCCCCGCACCGGGCGGCCGCGGTTGTCGATCAGCCCGGTCTGGCGGGCCAGCGACTCGCCCTCGCGGAAGACCCGCACCACGTACCGGTTGCCCTTGCGCAGCCCGCTGGGGGCCAGCACCACCACATCGGAGGTGTGGCCGAAGACCTCGGCGATGTCCTTGCGGAGCCGGCGGGCGACCGAGCCGGTGTCCAGTTCGGCCTCGATCACGATCCGCCCGCCGACCAGATGCAGCCCCCCGGCAAAGCGCAGCAGCGTCGAGACCTCGGCCTTGCGGCAGCAGGGCTTCAAGATCTGCAGCCTGCTCAGCTCGTCCTTCACCACACCGGTCATCGCCATGGACGCCCTCCCCCTTTGCGAATCCGTTCAGCAGTCTCGCCGATTCCCGGCGGGCGGGTGGTCACTCACGCAAGATCTGTGCGAAAGCTTGAGCCAGCCGGGCGGGATCATGACGCGGCGAGCCGTCGGCGGCCGCCACATCGGCCAGCATCAGCCGGCCCCCCAGCATCCGCACCGCCTTCTCCAGCGCATCGGGGTCCTCCACCACCCCCCGGTCGGCGAGCACCACGTCGATGCGCAGGTCGGGAGCGTGCGCCTGGAGCACCTCCAGGTGGGTCTGCGGGGAGAACCCGTCGGTCTCCCCCGGCTGCGGCGCCAGATTGAGCGCGACGATCCGCCGCGCCCGGGTGCCGATCAGCGCCCTGGCCAGCTCCGGCACCTTCAGATGGGGCAGCACGCTGGTGAACCAGGAGCCGGGGCCGAACACCACCCAGTCGGCCTCCTCGATGGCCTGCAGGGTCTGCGGGCACACCGGCGGGTCCGGCGGCACCAGCGACACGCTCAGCACCTTGCCCGGGGTGGTGGCGCAGGCCACCTGGCCGCGGACCTGGACGACCTCCTCGGGCCGGGCCGGGTCGGCGCCCTGGACGTCGGCGACGATGTCCAGCGGCACCGCGGCCATCGGCAGCACCCGGCCCTGGGCGCCCAGCAGCCGGCCCACCCAGTCCAGCCCGGCCACCGTCGCCTCGGGCATGGCCGCCCCGGCCTCGCCCTCGCCCAGCAGCTCCCACAGCGCCACGATCAGCAGGTTGCCGACCGCGTGCCCGTGCAGGTCGCCCTGGCTGCGGAAGCGGTGCTGCACCACCCGGCTCCAGGTCTGCCCCCACTCGTCGTCGCCGCACAGCGCGGCCAGCGCCATGCGCAGGTCGCCGGGCGGCAGCACGCCCAGCTCCCGGCGCAGCCGCCCGCTGGAGCCGCCGTCGTCGGCCACGGTGACCACGGCGGTGAGCCGATCGGTCACCCTGCGCAGCGCCGACAGCGACGCGTACAGCCCGTGCCCCCCGCCGAGGGCCACCACCTTCTGGCTACCGCGCTCGATCACGGCTCCGCCCGCCCTCTCCCCGCACTGCCTCGCCTCGTCCGCCTTCGCCTGCTCTGCGGTCCCGCCGGAGAGCCGACGGTACCGATCATCCTCCGCCCGCGGCGCGTCGGCCAGCGGCCTCGGGAACGATCTGTGCAGGAAATTCCCTATACCAGCCTCAGGCCAACCCGGCGAAACGAGCGAACGGAACTATCTTCGGCCACGGCCGCGGCGCCCCGGCACCCCGGTCCCGGCGTGCGGGCGCGGGCGGGCGCATCCCCGTCATTCCCGGCCCAGGTCGCGGTGGGTGACCTGGACGTCCATGCCGGCGTCGCGCAGGCGGGCGGCGAGCTGCTCGGCCATGGCGACGCTGCGGTGCTTGCCGCCGGTGCAGCCGACGGCCAGCGTCACATAGTGCTTGCCCTCGCGTTCATAGCCCTCGGCCAGCAGCCGCAGCACCTCGGTGTAGGAGTCGAGGAACTCCTTGGCGCCGTGCCGGCTCAGCACATAGTCGCGGACGGGAGCGTCGCGGCCGTTCTTGGGGCGCAGCTCGGGCACCCAGTGCGGGTTGGGCAGAAAACGGCAGTCCACCACCAGGTCGGCGTCCACCGGCAGGCCGTACTTGTAGCCGAAGGAGACCACGGTGAAGCGCAGGCCGGACTCACCGCCGTGGGCGCCGAAGAAACCGACGATCTTGGCCCGCAGCTCGTGCACGTTCAGCCCGGTGGTGTCGATCACCAGGTCGGCCTCGGCGCGCACCTCGCGCAGCAGCTCGCGCTCCTGGGTGATGCCCTCGACCAGCCGGCCGTCCCCCTGCAGCGGGTGCGGGCGGCGCACCGCCTCGAACCGGCGCACCAGCTCCTCGTCGGCGGCCTCCAGGAACACCACCCGCGGGTGCACGCCGCGGGCCTCCAGCTCGGCGATGGCCGAGTGCAGGTCGCTGGTGAAGGCGCGGCTGCGCACGTCCACCACGACGGCGATGCGCGGCACCGCCTCCCGGACCCGGCCGCCCAGGTCGGCCATGGTGGCCAGCAGCCCGGGCGGCAGGTTGTCGACCACGAACCAGTCCAGGTCCTCCAGCGCCTTGGCGGCCGTGCTGCGGCCGGCCCCGGACATCCCGGTGACGATCACGATGTCCGGGCTGCCTTTATGGCCCTCGATGGTCATCTGCCTCCCCCATCGGCACTGTCTTCCTCGGTGGGGACGCGGCCGGGTGCGTCCCCCGGCGGCGCCCCCCTGGACGCCGCGGCCTTCCCTGCGGCACGCCCGTTCGGCGGCGCGCCCCCGTGCAGGGCGGCGGCGATCTGCTCGGCGGTGCGCGGGCCGATGCCGGGCACCTCCGCGATCTGGGCCACGGTGGCCTCCCGCAGCCGCTTGAGCGATCCGAAGTGCTTGAGCAGGGCGGTGCGGCGGGCCGGTCCCAGCCCGGGCACCCCGTCCAGCTCACCGGCGGTCATCGCCTTGGAGCGGCGCTGCCGGTGATAGGCGACGGCGAACCGGTGCGCCTCGTCGCGGACCCGCTGCATCAGGAACAGGCCCTCGCTGCCGCGCGGCAGGATCACCGGGTCCTCCTCGCCGGGCAGCCAGATCTCCTCCATCCGCTTGGCCAGCCCGCACACCGCCACGTCCGCCACGCCCAGCTCCTCCAATGCCCGCTGGGCGGCGGCGACCTGGGCCGGGCCGCCGTCCACCACCACCAAGTTCGGCGGGTAGGCGAACTTGCGGGCCCCGCCGGCCGGTGCGGATTGCTCCCGTTCCCCGGCCTCCTGGAAGCCGTAGGAGGCCAGCACGCCGCCGGCGTCGCCGCCCTCCTGCCCGGCCTTGTCGCGTTCGGCCAGGTAGCGCTTGAACCGGCGGGTGATCACCTCGTGGATGGAGCGGACGTCGTCTTGCCCCTGCACCGTCTTGATGGCGAAGCGGCGGTACTCGCTCTTGCGGGCCAGGCCGTCTTCGAAGACCACCATGGAGGCCACCACGTTGGTGCCCTGCAGGTTGGACACGTCGTAGCACTCGATGCGCAGCGGCGCCTCCGGCAGCTCCAGCGCCTCCTGGATCTCCTGCAGCGCCTTGCTGCGGGTGGTCAGGTCGCCGGCGCGGCGGGTCTTGTGCTGGCGCAGCGCCTCGGCGGCGTTGCGGGCGACGGTCTCCAGCAGCGCCTTCTTGTCGCCGCGGCGCGGCACCCGGATGCGCACCGGGCCGCCGCGCCGTTCGGCCAGCAGCTCGGCCATCGCCGCGGCGTCCGGCGGCTCGGCCGGCACCAGCACCTCCCGCGGCACCGCCTCGCTCTCGCCGTAAAGCTGCAGCAGGAAGTGCTCGACCAGGTCGGCGGTGGTGACGTCGGAGACCTTGTCGACCACCCAGCCGCGCTGGCCGCGGATGCGCCCGCCGCGCACGTAGAACACCTGGACGGCGGCCTCCAGCGGGTCCTCGGCGAAGGCGATCACATCGCAGTCGACGGCCTCGCCCAGCACCACCGCCTGTTTCTCCAGCGCCCGCTGCAGCGCCCGCATGTCGTCGCGCAGCCGGGCGGCCCGCTCGTACTCCTCGGCCGCGGCGGCCTCCAGCATCCGCCGCTCGATCTCCTTGATGAAGCGGCCGGTGTCGCCGGCCATGAAGGCGCAGAAGTCCTCGGCCAGGCGCCGGTGGGCGGCGGCGTCGATGCGGCCCACGCACGGCGCCGAGCACTTGTCGATATAGCCCAGCAGGCAGGGCCGGTCGCTGTGGCGGGCGCGTTTGAAGACCCCCGGTTTGCAGGTGCGCACCGGGAAGACGCGCAGCAGCAGATCGACCGTCTCGCGGATCGCCCAGGCGTGCGAGTAGGGCCCGAAATAGCGCACGCCCTTGCGTTTGGCTCCGCGCATGACCATCACCCGGGGGAATTCCTCATCCAGGGTGACGGCCAGATACGGGTAGGACTTGTCGTCGCGGTAACGGACGTTGAAGCGGGGGTTGAACTCCTTGATCCAGGAGTATTCGAGCTGCAGCGCCTCCACCTCGGTGCCGACCACCGTCCAGTCGACTCCCGCGGCGGTCCGCAGCATGGTCTGGGTCCGGGGGTGCAGGCTCGCGAAATCGGCGAAGTAGGAGTTCAGCCGGGAGCGCAGGCTCTTGGCCTTGCCGACGTAGATCACCCGGCCGTGTTCGTCACGGAAGCGATAGACCCCCGGCGAGTCGGGGATCGTCCCGGGCGCGGGACGGTAGTTCGCCGGATCAGCCACGGTAAAAGCCTAGTGGGGCGCCGTGACAGAACGCGCGGGACGGCGCGGCGGGCCCGCCGCCGGCATGATCCGAATATCGTTCAGCGCACCGCCCGCATGATCATGACGCCGCGCGGGCGGATCGGCGGTGAAGAAAGAGATGGACGAACTCCCCTGTTGTGGGCGTGGAGAACTTTCAGCGGCGCGGGCGGCTCGATGCGGCACCGTTTTTCTCGCGCTTTGCCGCCTTTTGCACCCTCTGCCGGCTCGCCGTCCGCCGCAGAGGAACCGGCGGGACTTTGCGTCCGGGCGAGGCCGGCCCCGGGTGCGGCGCCCGCGACGCCGCACCCGGGGCCGGCCGGGATGGGGCTAGGCCAGTTTGATGCCGCCGCCCTCGACGATGATCTGCTTGGCGGGCAGCGGCTTGTCGGCCGGGCCGCTTTGCACCGAGCCGTCGGCGATGCTGAAGGTGCTGCCGTGGCATTCGCACCTGATCACTCCGTTCTGCACGGAGGTCACCGGGCAGCCCCGGTGGGTGCACTTGGTGCTGAAGGCCTTGAACTCGCCTTGTGCCGGCTGGGTGACCACCACTTCCCGGTCTTTGAAGATCTTGCCTCCGCCGACCGGGATGTCGCCGGTCTGCGCCAGCACGCCGCCGGCCGCGGCCTGCGCGCCGCCTCCCGACCCGGACGCCCCCGAGGTCTCATCCCCGCCGCCGCAGGCGGCCACGGCACCGGCCACCCCCAGCAGCCCCGCGCCGACCAGGATTCCGCGCCGGGTGCTCCCCGTCCGCGGCGGGTCCGCCTGCGGTGCGGGGGCGGAAACGCCGGTTCCCGGTGCGGTCTCCTGAGCCATGGACGTCGTCCTCCGTTTCCCCCGGGACCCCTGTGGCCCCGTCCACACCACCTATCACGAACGGGGACGACCGCCAGTTCCATGAACGTTCAACTTTTTTGCGTTCCCGGCCCGCCGGCGGGGTTCAGACGATCACCAGGCCGTCCCCTTTGACCTGCACCGGGTACTCCAGCAGGCCGCGGGAGGCGGGGCCGCGGGCCACCGAGCCATCGGTGATCTTGAACTCGCTGCCGTGGCAGGGGCAGTACATCGCGCCCTGCCGGATGCGGTCCACCGGACAGCCGGAGTGGGTGCAGCGCGCGTCGAAGACCTTGAAGGTGCCCTCGGTGGGCTGGGTGACCACGATCTTGTACTGGGGCAGCACCTTGCCGCCGCCGACCGGCACGTCGGCGACCTTGGCGATCTCCTTGCCCTTCAGCTCGGCGGCCGGCTCCGCCCGGCGCGGCTGCCCGACCCCGCAGCCGGCCAGCGCGGCGGCGCCCACGGCCGCGGCCCCGCACACCACCGCACGCCTGCCCACCTGACCGGCCGGCGCGTTCTTCGCATCCTCGCTCATGGCGTCCATGATTCCGGTCCACCCCCATACCCCCCGCCGCCACCCCGCCGGAGCAAAACCGGCGCGCGGTGCCGTCGTGAGGCGGGACGCGCAGATCACCGATCCAGCAGCTTGGCCAGGAAACGGCCGGTGTGGCTGGCCTCGACCCGGGCGACCTCCTCGGGGGTGCCGGCGGCGACCACGGTGCCGCCGCGCGAGCCGCCCTCGGGGCCCATGTCGATGATCCAGTCGGCGGTCTTGATCACATCCAGGTTGTGCTCGATGACCACCACGGTGTTGCCCTTGTCGACCAGGCCGTTGAGCACGCCCAGCAGCTTGCGGATGTCTTCGAAGTGCAGCCCGGTGGTGGGCTCGTCCAGCACGTAGATGGTGCGGCCGGTAGAGCGGCGCTGCAGCTCGGCGGCGAGCTTGACGCGCTGGGCCTCGCCGCCGGAGAGGGTGGGGGCGGGCTGGCCCAGCCGCACGTACCCCAGCCCGACGTCGTTGAGGGTGGACAGGTGCCGGTGGATGGCGCTGATCGGCTCGAAGAAGCGGGTGGCCTCCTCGATCGGCATGTCCAGCACCTCGGCGATGGTCTTGCCCTTGTAGCGGACCTCCAGCGTCTCGCGGTTGTAGCGGGCGCCGTGGCAGACCTCGCACGGGACGTAGACGTCCGGCAGGAAGTTCATCTCGATCTTGATGGTGCCGTCGCCGGCGCAGTTCTCGCAGCGCCCGCCCTTGACGTTGAAGGAGAACCGGCCCGGCTGGTAGCCGCGCACCTTGGCCTCGGGGGTGGCCGCGAACAGCTTGCGGATGTGGTCGAACACCCCGGTGTAGGTGGCCGGGTTGGAGCGGGGGGTGCGGCCGATCGGGGACTGGTCGACGTGCACCACCTTGTCGACGTGCTCCAGGCCGGTGATGCGCCGGTGCTTGCCGGGGACGGTGCGGGCGCCGTGCAGCTCCTTGGCCAGCGCGTTGTAGAGGATGTCGTTGACCAGGGTGGACTTGCCGGAGCCGGACACGCCGGTGACGGCGGTGAAGACCCCCAGCGGGAACGTCACGTCGATGTTCTTGAGGTTGTTCTGCTGGGCGCCCCTGACCACGATCTCGCGGCCCTTGGTGCGGGGACGGCGCATCTGGGGCACCTCGATGCGGCGGCGGCCCGACAGGTAGGCGCCGGTGATCGACTTGGGGGAGGCCTTCAGCTCCTCCACCGGGCCGGAGACCACGATCTGGCCGCCGTGCTCGCCGGCGCCGGGGCCGATGTCCACCACCCAGTCGGCGGCGGCGATGGTGTCCTCGTCGTGCTCGACGACGATCAAGGTGTTGCCCATGTCGCGCAGCCGCAGCAGCGTCTCCAGCAGCCGGTGGTTGTCGCGCTGGTGCAGCCCGATGGACGGCTCGTCCAGCACGTACAGCACGCCGACCAGGCCGGAGCCGATCTGGGTGGCCAGCCGGATGCGCTGGGCCTCGCCGCCGGCCAGCGTGGCCGCCGGGCGGTCCAGCGTCAGGTAGTCCAGCCCGACGTCCAGCAGGAAGCCCAGCCGGGCGTTGACCTCTTTGAGCACCCGGGCGGCGATGTGCGCCTCGCGGTCGTCCAGCTCCAGCGTCCGCAGGAACTCGGCGCACTCGCTGATGGGCATGGCGGCGACCTCGGCGATCGACTTGCCGCCCACGGTGACCGCCAGGACGGAGGGCTTCAGGCGCGCGCCGTCGCAGGCCGGGCAGGGCACCTGCCGCATGTAGCCTTCGAACCGCTCGCGCGTGGCGTCGCTTTCGGACTCGGCGTGCCGCCGGTGGATGTAGGGGATGACGCCTTCGTAGGTGGTGTAGTAGGAGCGGGTGCGGCCGTAGCGGTTCTTGTAGCTGACGTGGACCTGGGTGTCGTACCCCTTGAGGATGGCCCTGCGGACCTTGGCGGGCAGCTTCTCCCAGGGGGTGTCCAGGGTGAAGCCCATGGCGTCGCCGAGAGCCGACAGCAGCCGCAGGAAGTACTCGCTGACATGGCCGTTGGACCACGGCTGGATGGCGCCCTCGGCGAGGGTCTTCTCCGGGTCGGGGACGACCAGTTCCGGATCGACCTCCATGCGGGTGCCCAGCCCGGTGCACTCCGGGCAGGCCCCGTAGGGGGAGTTGAAGGAGAACGAGCGCGGCTCCAGCTCCTCGAACGACAGGTCGTCGTAGGGGCAGTACAGGTGCTCGGAGAACATCCGGGTGCGGCGCTCGTCGTCCTCGGGCAGGTCGACGAAGTCCAGCACGATGGTGCCGCCGGCCAGCCCCAGGGCGGTCTCCACCGAGTCGGCCAGGCGCCGGCGGGCCGAGTCCTTGACCGTCAGCCGGTCCACCACCACCGCGATGTCGTGTTTTTCCTGCTTTTTGAGCTTGGGCGGGTCGTCCAGGCGGACCATGACGCCGTCCACCAGGGCCCGTGAGTAGCCCTTGGACTGCAGCTCGCGGAACAGCTCGGCGTACTCGCCCTTGCGTCCGCGGATGACCGGCGCCAGCACCTGGAAGCGGGTGCCCGGCTCCAGTTCCAGCACCCGGTCGACGATCTGCTGGGGGGTCTGCCGGCTGATGGGGCGGCCGCACTCGGGACAGTGGGGGCGGCCGATGCGGGCGTACAGCAGCCGCAGGTAGTCGTAGACCTCGGTGATGGTGCCGACGGTGGAGCGGGGGTTTTTGGAGGTGGACTTCTGGTCGATGGACACCGCCGGCGACAGGCCTTCGATGAAGTCGACGTCGGGCTTGTCCATCTGGCCCAGGAACTGGCGGGCGTAGGCCGACAGCGACTCCACGTAGCGGCGCTGCCCCTCGGCGAAGATGGTGTCGAAGGCCAGGCTGGACTTGCCGGACCCCGACAGCCCGGTGAACACGATCAGGGAGTCCCGCGGCAACTCCAGCGAGACGTCCTTGAGGTTGTGCTCGCGCGCTCCGCGCACGATGAGACGGTCATGCACGACGGTACTCGGCTCCCTTGGGGCCCGCTCGGTGAGACGCGCTGGTCTCATGACGAGCCGGTCTCAGACAAGTCGGCATCAGGCTAACCGCGGGCGCCGACGGAACGGTCCGTCATGACGGGCACCCGGCTCGGACGCTATGAACCGTACACGTGTTCGAAGATCTCCTGCCACCGAGATGAGGCTTTCCCTCACGTTCCACCGGTCACATCACGTGCCACAGCACCGCCAGCAGGCCGGTGATCAAGGCCCAGACCAGGGCGTTCAGGGACAGGTCGTGGCACCGGCAGGCGGTGCTCACCAGATGCCGCAGCTCCCGGCGCAGCTCCCGCTCATCCAGCGCGGCGGATGAGCCGAGCGGCTCCCAGGGCACCCCGGGGTGCAGCGGGGCGCCACTCCTTTCCCGGAGCCGTTCCAGCGCCCGCCGGATGACCACCCGGGTGCGCACCGCGTACCCGGCAGAGATCAGGAACGCCCCGACCTCGGCGAGCAGGATCGGCAGCCCCAGCGGGTCGAGCGCGGGCCCGGCCGGCAGCCGGACCAGCAGACCGGCCAGCACCAGCGTCAAGATCGCCCCCGTCGCCGCCACGTCCCGCCCGATCGCCCTCAGCAGCTCGGCAAGCGCCTGCCGCGCCTCCCCCTCCGTCACGGTCCCCCGTCTGGCCAGCACCGCCTCACCTCCACCGTCCAGAAAACAGCGCCGCCCGGGCGGATTTGGTGACCGGTGCCGCAAACCGGACGAATGTGATCGGGGGCACGGGCGGGGGCGGGCTCGATCGGCGGGCCGATGATGAGATATGGATTGCCCTATGGCCTACACCGGAGATGTCCAGGTCGGGGGACCGCCCGACGTGCGGGAGCTGCCCGGCCTCACGATCACCAAGGTGGCGGTCGGCCCCTTCGACAACAACGCCTATCTGCTGCGCTGCACCGCCACCGGCGAGCAGCTGCTGGTGGACGCGGCCGCAGAGGCGCAGCGGCTGCTGGAGCTGATCGGCGAGGGGCCGCTGACCCGCGTCGTCACCACCCACCGCCATCAGGACCACTGGCAGGCGCTCAGCGAGGTGGTGCGCGCCACCGGGGCGGCGGTGACGGCGCACCCCATCGACGCCGGCGAGCTGCCGGAGCCGGTGACCGAGCCGGTCGAGCACGGCGACCGGGTGCGGGTGGGGAAGGCCGAGCTGGAGGTCATCCACCTGCGCGGGCACACCCCCGGCTCGATCGCGCTGCTGTACGACGCCGGCGGCGAGCTGGCCGGCTCCCCCCACCTGTTCACCGGCGACAGCCTCTTCCCCGGCGGGGTCGGCAACACCTGGGGCGATCCGGAGCTGTTCAACCAGCTGCTGACCGACGTCCAGGAGCGGATCTTCGACCGGCTGCCGGACGCCACCTGGTTCTACCCCGGCCACGGCAAGGACTCCACGCTGGGCGCCGAGCGCCCGCACCTGCCGGAGTGGCGCGAGCGCGGCTGGTGACTCCCCTTCCCCGGCGGGCGGCCGGTCCCGGCCGGGGAGGGACGATCGGGAGGCCCGGCGCATATCGTGGATGATCCCGCCCCCTGTGGACAGGAGATCGGCCCATTCGCGAGCGCGACGAGGTTCCCGGTCCCGCCGCCGCGCCCACCGCACCGGCCGGTGACGCGGGCGCGGCGCCCGATGCCGCGCCCATCGTGCTGGGCTTCCCGGCCCGGGCGCTGGTGCTGGTGGCCGGGCTGCCCGGGGCGGGCAAGAGCACGCTGCTGGCGCGCCTGTACGGGCTGCGCGGGGACGAGACGCACCCGGTGGTCTCAGGCGGGGTCTGTGTGATCGACTCCCGGCAGGCGCGCAACTGGTGGGCGCGGCGGCTGTGGGCGCTGCCGCCGCGCGCTCAGATCCCGTTCGTCTACACCACTCACGTGTGGCGCATCGCGCGGGCGCTGACGGCCGGGCGCGCGGTGGTCGCCCACACCCGGGGGACCTGGCCGCACCTGCTGCACGGGCTCGCCTGGCTGGCCCGCCGCCGCGGGGCGAGTCTGCACCTGGTGCTGCTGGACGTGCCCCCGGAGGTGGCGCGCGCCGGGCAGGTGGCCCGCGGGCGGGTGCTGACCCCCGCCGTCTTCGCCCGGCACTGCCGCCGCTGGCGGCGCCTGGTGGCCCGGGCCCGGCGGGGGACGCTGCCGCCCGCCCGCACCGTGACCGTGCTGGACCGTCCCTCCGCCGACCGGCTGACGGCGTTCCGCTTCGGCGGGCCGGAGTGAGCGCGGGCGGGGAAGCCTGGACAGCGCCCCGGGAGGGGGGAACAATTCCACCATGGGCACCTCGCAAGTAATTACTTACTGCCGGATCTGCGAGCCGCTGTGCGGACTGGTGGCCACCGTCGAGGACGGCACGGTGACGCAGCTGCGCCCCGACCGCGACCACCCCCTCTCCAAGGGCTTCGCCTGCCCCAAGGGCATCGCCATGGCGGAGGTGCAAAACGACCCCGACCGCGTGCTCCACCCCCTGCGCCGCCGCCCCGACGGGGAGTTCGAGCAGGTGAGCTGGGACGAGGCGCTGGAGGACATCGCCGGCCGGCTGAGCCGGCTGCGCGCCGAACACGGCGGGGACTCCATCGGCTGGTACTTCGGCAACCCCGCCGCCTTCTCCTACAGCCACCCGCTGTGGATCGCCCAGTTCATGGCGGCGCTGGGCTCGCCGCACCTGTACTCGGCCGGCTCCCAGGACACCAACAACCGCTTCGCCGCCAGCGCGCTGCTGTACGGCTCGCCGGTCCTGGTGCCCATCCCCGACCTGCGACGCACCGACCTGCTGCTGATGCTGGGGGCCAACCCGCTGGTCTCGCACGGCAGCCTGATCACCGCCCCGCGCATCAAGGACGAGCTGGCCGCCATCGAGCGGCGCGGCGGCCGGGTGATCGTGGTGGACCCGCGCCGCACCGAGACCGCCCGCCTTCACGAGCACCTGCCGATCCTGCCCGAGGGGGACGTGTGGCTGCTGCTGTCCCTGCTGCAGGTGATCTTCGCCGAGGGCCTGGCCGACGAGGCGGCCATCGCCCGCCAGGCCCGCGGCGCGCAGACGCTGCGCCGGCTGGTCGCCGCCTTCCCGCCCGAGCGCACCGAGCGCCGCAGCGGCGTGCCCGCCGCCGCGGTGCGGGAGCTGGCCCGTGACCTGGCCGCCGCCGAGCGCGCCGCGGTCTACGGGCGGATCGGCACCTGCCTGGGCCGCTTCGGCACCCTCACCGCGTTCCTCATCGACGCACTGTGCCTGGTCACCGGCAACCTCGACCGCGAGGGCGGCGCCATCTTCGGCCGCTCCCCGCTGCATGTGGACGAGCTGCTGCGCCTGTCGGGCAAGGGCACCTACGGCAAGACCTTCTCCCGCGTCGGCGGCTACCCCGATGTGCTGGGCACCGCCCCGGCGGGAGTGATGGCCGAGGAGATCACCACACCCGGCCCCGGGCGGCTGCGCGCGCTGCTGGTCTCCGGCGGCAACCCGCTGCTGAGCGTGCCCGGCGGCGAGCGCCTGGCGGCCGCCTTCGAGCGGCTGGAGCTGCTGGTGTGCATCGACTTCTACCTCAGCGAGACCGCCGCCAAGGCCCACTACGTGCTGCCGGCCACCACGTTCCTGGAGCGCGAGGACCTGCCGCTGCCGTTCCTGCAGAACTACCTGGTGCCCTACATCACCTGGACCGAGCCGGTGGTGGCGCCGCGCGGCCAGGCCCGGCAGGAGTGGGAGATCATCGAGGATCTGGCCCGCCGCATGGGGCTGGGGCTGGGCGCCCTCCCCCTGCAGCGGCTGGCGCACCGGCTGGGCGTGCGGCCCACCCCCCGGATGCTGGCCGACCTGCTGCTGCGCACCGGCCGGCGCGGGGATCTGTTCGGGCTGCGCCGCGACGGGCTGAGCCTGCGCAGGCTGCGCCGCTTCCCGCACGGCCTGGTGCTGGCCGACCACCACGAGGCCGGCACGCTGCGCCGCCGGATCGTCCACCGCGACAAGCGGGTGCATCTGGCGCCCCCGGAGATCATCGGGGAGTTCCGGCGCCTGCAGCGGGCACCGGAGCCGCCGCCGGAGCTGCCGCTGCGGCTGATCGGGCTGCGCGAGCTGCGCTCGCACAACTCCTGGATGCACAACGCCCCGTCCCTGATGCGCGGCAAGCGGACCCATCGGGTCCGCGTCAACCCCAAGGACGCCGCCGCCTGCGGCCTGCGGGACGGTGCGCTCTGCCGGGTCGTCTCCGCGCACGGGTCGGTGGAGCTGCCGGTGGAGATCACCGACGAGATGACCGAGGGCGTGGTGGCCGTCCCGCACGGCTGGGGGCACCGGGGCGGCTGGCGGGTGGCCAACGCCGCCGGGGGCGCCAACGTCAACGCCCTGGCCTCCGCCGACCCCGGCGACCTGGAGCCGCTGGCGGGAATGGCCCACCTCAACGGGCTGGCGGTCCGGCTGGAACCGGTGCCCGAACCCGCCTCCGCCGCGCCGAAGGCGTGACCGGGGCGGGCGCGAGAGGGCATCCTGGTCCGGGCGTCCGGAGCGGACGCCGCCGACGGCGCCTTGGGGAGGAGACCGGATGCGCCGGAGCCGGTGGGCCGGTGCCGTGATGGCCGTGCTGTGCGCGGGTTCGGCGGGGTGCGGGACGGCCGCCTCGCAGGTGTCCCCGGCGTTCCCGGTGGCGCCGCCCACCGCGGCGGCCCCGCCCGCCGCGCCGCCCGCGGCCGACCCGCCCCGTGCCCGTGCCGCGGTGACGGTCACGCCCACGAAGCTGTCGGCGGGCTGGCGGATCACCGTCTACTACACGCCGGTCGAGTCCTTCCACAGCGGCCCGCGCAAGCGGGTGCGGGGATGCCCGGTCTACGGATGCGGCCGTCCCAAGGCCGATCTGGGCTCCTACCCGGAGAGCTTCATCGAGGCGGTGCGGACCGAAGGGGCCGGCCGGATCACCAGCGGCCCGCACAAGGGCCGCTATCTGGCCTGGTCACGGCGGGTCGGCCAGTTCTGGCTGGATGAGGCCGCCAAGGACGCCACCGGCCGGCCGCTGCGTCCCTGGGTCACCGCCGCCGCCGACCGGTCGGTGCTGAGGCGCGGGTCGCGTTTCGTCATCACCGCCTGCGGCCGGGGCCGGGCGGGCCGTCCCGTACCGCCCGAGGTCTGCGCCCGGTTCCGGGCGGCGCGGTGGACGGTGGTGGACGTGTTCGCTCCCGGATACGGCGGGGCGCACCACGCCGACGTCTACATCGGGGAGGAGACCGGGCCCGGCTTCACCAAGTCGCCGCTTTACACCACGCTCGACGGCGCGACGCTGGCACTGGAATAGCAGGACGCGAAATAAAACGACAAAACTCCCAAATCGGGCAACCTTCTGTGAACTGTGCGGAGAACGTAACAAGGAAAGTCCCACACGCCACACCGACAACGGTAGTCTCCAACAGATCACACCTTCTTGCCTGGATCACGACCTTGGGAGCGCACGCCACATGTCCGCCGCCACTCGCGCACAGGCCATCACCCGTTGGGCAGCCGTGGCCGTCATGGCCGCTGCGGTCCTGACCGCCACGGCGAGCGGCTTCGCCCAGTCTTACGCCGGTCTCTACCACTGGGCACTGGATCACGGGCTCAGCGGCTGGAAGGCCCAGTCCTTCCCGCTGCTGGTCGACCTGTTCATCATCGTCGGCGAGCTGGGCCTGTTCCTGCTGGCCATCGACGCCTACGTGGTCCACCGCCGCAACATGCTCAGCTGGCTGGACTTCTGCCTGCCGCTGACCATCGCGATGGCCGGATGGACCGCCAGCCTCATCTTCAACGTGGGCCACGTGGGCACCGCGAAGTTCTCCTACCAGGCCACCGCGGCGGTGCCGCCGATCGTGTCCATGCTGGGCTTGTTCGTGCTGCTGCGGACGCTGCACAGGTACGTCTCCCAGCGCACCAACGAGGAGACGGCCCGCAAGCTGTCGCCGCCCGACGGCGGCCAGCCGCGCGCCATCGCCTCCCCGGTGACGCTGCAGCAGATCACCCTGATGCCGATGCGCGTCACCGGGCCCATGCCCCAGATCGGCGCGGTCCGCGTGGACAAGGCCCTGGAGTCCGGCAGCGCCCGCGCTTCGCAGACCGGCAAGAACAACCAGGGTGAGCAGGCTCCGGCCGCCACCCGCACCGCGCAGGCCACCGCGCAGGCCGAGCCGCAGCCGGCCCCTGCGGCCCCGCGCCGTTCCCGTCCCAAGCACGCCGCTCCCGAACCCGCTCCCGAGCCCGCTCCGGAACTGGCCGCCGTCGGCGCCGCCGCCCGCGCCAGCGTCAACGGCCACGGCACGCTGGACACCAACGCCCTGGAGCAGCCGGTGCTGGCCCCCCAGCCCGACGTGCCGACGGTCACCAACCCCGAGGGCCTGCGCAACGTCGCGATGGACGCCCTGGAGAAGCACGACGGCGACCTGACCGCCGCGCTGCAGGCGGTGCGCGCCGAGGGGTACCACGCCGATGAGGCCGACATCCGGCGCATCCGCGACAACCACTGGTTCCCGTACGCGGTGTACCGCCTGCTGGCCAAGTACAAGGGCGACGGCGAGATGGTCCGCCAGGAGCTGACCTCGCGGGGCATCGAGTTCGACGCGGCCACGCTGGAGGAACTGGTGCGTTCTTGGCGCGCCTGACCTGCGCATTCCTGCAAAAGGCCGCCCCGCCTTCAAACAGCGGGGAGGCCTTTTGCGCTTCACGGGCGGGGCGCTTGGTGAGACCGGGCGTTGGCGGCGATGACCCTCCGGTACCAGTGGGCGCTGTCCTTCCAGGTGCGGCGCTGGGTGCGGTAGTCGACGCGGACGATCCCAAAGCGCTTGGAGTAGCCGCGGGCCCACTCGAAGTTGTCCATCAGCGACCAGACGAAGTAGCCGCGCAGGTCGGCTCCGGCGTCCATGGCCGCCTTGGCGGCGGCCAGGTGGTCGCGCAGGTAGCCGATGCGGCGTGCGTCGTGGACGCGGCCGTCGGCGTCCGCCTCCTCCTCGAAGGCGGCGCCGTTCTCGGTGATCATCAGCGGGACGCCGGGATGGTCGCGGTGCAGCCGCATCAGCAGCTCGGTCAGCCCGGCCGGGTCGATCGGCCAGCCCATGGCGGTGCGGGGGCCCGGCATGGGCAGGAACTCCACTTCCTCGCAGCCGGGGAAGGCGCTGCGGGAGCCGGGCCGGTGCCCGTCGGCGCTCTGGCGGGGGGCGCTGCCGTCCCAGCGGCGGACCAGGACGGGCGCGTAGTAGTTGACGCCCAGCACATCCAGCGGCGCGGCGATGGTCTGCTCGTCGCCGGGGTGCACGAACGCCCAGTCGGTGATGGAGGCGGTGTCGTCGATCAGGTCGGCCGGGTAGCGGCCGGTCAGCATGGGGCCGAGGAAGATCCGGTTGGCGACGGCGTCCACCCTGCGGACCGCGTCGGCGTCCGCGGCGGACGCCCCGCGCGCATGGTGCAGATTCAAGGTGACCGAGCAGCGGGCCCCGGGCGCCGCCCGGCGCAGCGCCCGCACGGCCAGGCCGTGGGCGAGGTTGAGGTGGTGGGCGGCGGCGAGGGCGGCGGCCGGGTCGGTGCGGCCGGGGGCGTGTGAGCCCGAGCAGTATCCCAGGAAGGCCGAGCACCACGGTTCGTTGAGGGTCGTCCAGATGTGCACGCGGTCGCCGAGGACGCGCCCGATCGCCTCGGCGTACTCGGCGAAACGGAAGGCGGTCTGCCGGGCGGGCCAGCCGCCGGCGTCCTCCAGTTCCTGGGGCAGGTCCCAGTGGTAGAGGGTGGCCACGGGGGCGATGCCGCGTTCCAGCAGGGCGTCCACCAGCCGGGAGTAGAAGTCGGCGCCCTTGGGGTTGAACCGGCCGCCGGGCATGATCCGCGGCCAGGCGATGGAGAAGCGGTAGGCGTTCAGCCCGAGCTCGGCCATGATGGCGACGTCCTCGGCCCACCGGTGGTAGTGGTCGCAGGCCACGTCGCCGGTGTCCCCGTCCCGCACCCGGCCGGGGGTGTGGCTGTAGGTGTCCCAGATGGACGGGACGCGCCCGTCGGCGTCGACGCCGCCTTCGATCTGGTAGGCGGAGGTCGCCGCGCCCCACAGGAAGCCGGGTGGAAAGCCGGTCGGCAGGTCGTGGTCGGTCATCGGTGGTCTCCCAGGTCGATCGCCGGCGTGCTTCCTCCTCATCGTGCCGAGGCCGGTCCGTCTTCGGGGGGTTCCGGCGGTTTTCGGCGCGCTCTTCGAGGCGGGAGGTCCTCCGCGCCGGCTCTCTCCGGCTTCCCCGCGGCGGCCGGCACGCCGCTCACGCCGTGCCGGCCGCGCTGCGGTCAGAGGGCGCCGCGTCGGGGGTGCGGGGGGCGGCCAGGCGGGTGCCGCGGGTGCGGCCGCGCAAGGTGACCTCCTCGCCCAGCGTCCAGCAGGCGGCCTCCTCGGCGTCGGCGCCGGCCAGCGCCGTTCCGGCGGCCAGCACCCGCTGCGGGGTGGTCTTGGCCAGGTCGGTGAGCCGGGCCGCCTCGTTGACCGGGTCGCCGATGACGGTGTACTCAAAGCGCTCCTCGGCGCCGATGTGCCCGGCCACCGCCTCGCCGGCGGACACGCCCACCGCCGCGGCCAGCTCGGGGACCTGCTCGCGCAGCCGGACGGCCAGCTCGCGGGCGGCCCGCAGCGCCCGGGTGGGGGCGTCCGGCAGGTCCTGGGGGGCGCCGAAGACCGCCAGCGCGGCGTCCCCTTCGAACTTGTTGATCCAGCCGCCGTGCTCGCCGACCACCTCGACCACCACGGCGAAGAAGCGGTTGAGCAGCGCGACCACCTCGGTCGGCGGGCGGTCGGCGGCCAGGCGGGTGGAGCCGATGATGTCCACGAAGATCACCGCGACCTGGCGGATCTCGCCGCCCAGGTCCACCCCGCGCTCCAGGGCGACCTTGGCCACGTCCTCGCCGACCTGGCGGCCGAACAGGTCCTGCAGCCGCTCGCGCTCGCGCAGCCCGGCCACCATGTGGTTGAACCCGGCCTGCAGCAGCCCGACCTCGCTGCCGTCGTAGACGGCGACCTCGGCGTTCAGGTCGCCGCGTTCGACCCGGGCCATGGCCAGGCGGACCGACTCGATGGGGTCGGCGATGGCGCGGGCGGCGATGTAGGTGACGCTGAATCCGAGGGCCAGCGCGGTGCAGCCCAGCACCAGCGCCCCGATGGCGAAGTCCTCCACGTGCGGGTCGGGCATGAAGAACACCCCGACGGCCATGGCGAGCAGGCCGAGCAGCGGCACGGCGGTGCCCAGCGACCAGGCCAGCATCGAGCGGGCCACCACGCCGGGCAGCCCGGTGGCGCGCGGCACGCCGGCCCGCAGCGCGGTGGTGACCGCCCGGCGCAGGATCCGCTCGGTCATCAGGTAGACGATGGTGCAGGTGGCCAGGCCGCCCAGGGTGCCGGCGACGCCGAACTTCAGCGCCAGCGGCGGCGCGAAGGGAAGGTTGATGGCCGCCCAGCCGACCGTGCCGATGGCCCACAGCGTCAGGTGCACCGTCATCAGCCGCAGCGGCCCGTACAGCAGCAGGAAGCGCTCCCGCTTGTCCAGGGTGCGGTCCTGCTCCATCAGGCGGCGCACCTGCCGGAAGAACCGCTCCCCCAGCAGCAGCCCGGTGGGCACCGCGGCGACCACGTAGGCGGTGAAGACCGCCACGTTGACCAGCCGCAGCCGCTCCGAGCCGGTCTCGGGGACGGGCACCACGAGGGTGGCCAGCAGCAGCACCACCAGGGCGCCGCCGAGGTTGGCCACCGCGGCGGAGACCGTCACCAGCACGTGGGCGCGGGCGGCGATCTGCGCGGGGGTCGCGTCGGGGGGTCCGTCGATCAGCCTCGCCAAGGGGCCGAGGAGGGTGCGCAACGGTCGCGGCAGGATCGGCTTCGGCCCCTTGTCGTCCATATCGGTGGAGGGTAGCCCGTCCCAAAAGGCGCCGGGACGTCCCTTCCCGCTCGGGCGGTCTTCTCCCCGGGCGGGTTTTCACGATTCGCGCCGCCGTGGACGCCGAGCGTCACGACGGGGAGCCGGTTGCGCCGCGATCCCGCAAACCAAGATCTTCTAGCGGATCACCCGGGGCGAGGGCAAGGAAAGGTAAGCCCACTGTCCACCTTCGGTGAGATTGACCGGCCGGTCAATCAGGAACTTCCCAAACCAGGACAAAGCAGTCCTAGGTGATCCACTGGAGGTGTCCCATGGGCAAGTTCGCGTGGCAGGACGCGGTGGCGTTCGTGGCGGGACTTGCGGCGGTCCTGGCCCCGGAGCTGTGGGCCGACGACGCCGGCAAGCAGCCGCTGATGGTGCTGGGCGCGCTGCTGGCGCTGGCCGGCCTGTACGCGCTGCTGGGCGCGGCGGGCCCGTCGGCCTGGACGACCACGGCCTTCGCCGTGCTGATCTTCATCTCGCCCTGGGCGTTCGGCTTCACCGGTGAGGCGGCCGCCGCCTGGACGGCATGGATCGCCGGAGGCGTGGCCGCTATCGTCGGCCTGTGGACGGCGACGCAGACCACATCGGCGCAGACCGGCGAGCGGGTCGCCGCCTGAGACGGCCCGTCCGGGAACGCTCCCGGCCGGCGCGCCGATCAGGCGGTCGCCTGAGCGGTTCGATCACAAGGCGATCCCGGCTTCCGGCCCCGCGTGGCCCCGTGCGCCCCGGCGCACCGGGGCCACGCGCGCGGCGGGCGGCGGCCGGGACGTCCACCTGGAGGGGCGATGAGACGACGCGGGCGTGCCGGGGGCGACGCCCGGACCAGGATCCTGGACGCCGCCGAGGAGCTGTTCGCCGCCGACGGCTATGAGGCCACCTCCACCGCCAAGGTGGCCCGCCGCGCCAAGGTGCCCAAGGGCCTGGTGTTCCACTACTTTCCGCAGAAGATCGACCTGCTGATCGCCCTGGTCGAAGAGCGCACCTTCATCGAGACGCTGCCGGAGGAGCCGGTGGAGGCCACCCCGGGCGACCCGGCCGGCACCCTGTCCCGCCTGGCCCGCCGCCTGCCGCTGCGCGCCTCCCCCGCCATGCGCCGCATCCTGTTCCGCGAGGCCGACACCCACCGCTCGGTGCGCGAGCGGCTGCGCAGCCTCAACCGGGAGGTGCTGCGCCGCGCCCGCCTGGCCCTGGAGATGGCGCTGCCCGGCGCCCGCGGCGACGCCGCCCGCCTGGAGGTCGCCGCCGCCACCTTCACCGCCGTCCTGCTCTACCAGGAGAATCTCTCCCAGCTCACCGGCGAGCACATCGACCCCGACGCCGTCGCCGACCTCATCGCCCGCTCCCTGGGAACCTGACGGCCCGCCGCCCTAGCCGGCGAGCTCCTCGATGAACTGGGCGAGCTGGGTGAGGTTGCGGCACTCGTGCATCGGGACGATCTCGCCGTAGGCGGAGGCGGCCGAATCCCCGGTGTCCCAGTTGCGGCGGGGTTCGGGGTTGAGCCAGTAGGCGTTGCGGGCCTGGTCGACCAGGCGGCGCAGGATCGGCAGCGACAGCGGGCCGTAGTTGGAGCGGGCGTCGCCGAGGATGAGCAACGAGGTGCGCGGAGTGATGGCGTCGCCGTATTTTTCGGCGAAGACCTTGATGGCGTTGCCGTAATTGCTGCGCCCGGTGATCCACACCAGGTCGGCCTCTTTGACCATGGCGGTCATCGCGTCCACCACGTCCGCTCCGGGAGTGAAGAAGCGGGTGATCTCGTCGGTGGTGTCGATGAACGCAAAGGCGCGGACCTTGGTGAACTGCTCGCGCAGCGCGAAGGTCAGCAGCAGGGTGAAGTGGGCGAAGGCGGCGACCGAGTCGCTGGCGTCGCACAAGATGACCAGTTCCGGCCGGTGCGGGCGGCGGGGCCGGTGATGGGTGGTCAGCGGCACTCCCCCGGTGGACAGCGAGGCCCGCACGGTGCGGCGGAAGTCCAGCCGGCCGCGGTCGGCCAGGCGCTGCCGCTGGGCCAGCCGGGTGGCCAGCCGGCGGGCCAGCGGGTAGACCTGGCGGCGCAGCGCGGCCAGGTCGGCGCGGGTGGCGCGGTTGAAGTCCAGCTGCTCCAGCGGGGGGCGCACGGCCATGCGGGCGGCGCGTTCGACGCCGCCGTCCTCGGCGATGCGGCGCCGCACCTCGGTGGCCACCAGGGATTCGAAACGGCCGATCCGCTCGCGGAAGGTCTGCCGGGCGACCTGCTCGGCCATGCCGCCGCGCTCCCGCCCGGCCAGCACGGCGTTCAGCAGCCCGGCCATCAGCGTCTGCGGGGACAGTGCGCGCAGCACCCCGGAGGAGAACCACGACTGCTGGCCCGGGGAGCGGCCGAAGCGGGCCACGGCGGCGCGGGCGAACTGGGCCAGGGACACATCGTCGCCGTTCAGCAGCAGCTCGAACAGCTCCTGCCGGTAGCGCTGCACCTCCGGGTCCAGCGGCGGCGGCAGCGGCGCGGCACGGTCCGCGCCGGCCTCGGCGGCAGGGGCGGGCCGCCGGGCGGCGGCGACCCCGTCGCCGAGCGCGGCGGGAAACCACAGGTCGAACAGCGTGTCGAAGGTCTTGCGGTGGGCCGGGCGTTTGACCAGCGTGGCGGCGTAGGCGGCGCGCAGCGCCTCCCGGTCGATCAGATCGATCACCGTCAGGGCGCGCACGGCGTCCAGCCCTTCGGAGACCGACACCGGCAGCCCGGCCTCCCGCAGCGCGGCCACGAAGCCGGTGTGGCGGTCGACGAGCGAAGCCATGGCCGGGACTCTCCCGCCCTCAGCGGCCGTCGGCCGGCAGCTTCAGCTCCCGGACGGCCCGCTGCTGGTCGGTGACGTGCTTGAGGACGACGCCCAGGGTGCGGGAGACGGCCTCCTCGTTCAGCTCGTCCAGGCCCAGCGCCAGCAGGGTGCGGGCCCAGTCCACGGTCTCGGCGATGGAGGGGGCCTTCTTGACCTCCAGGGCGCGCAGCGCGCCGACGGTGCGCACCAGCTGCTCGGCCAGCTCCGCCTCGATGCCGGGCACCTGGGCGAGCACGATGTCGCGTTCCCGCTCCGGGGCCGGGTAGTCCAGGTGCAGGTACAGGCAGCGGCGCTTGAGGGCCTCCGACAGCTCGCGGGCGGCGTTGGAGGTCAGCACCACCAGCGGACGGCGGGTGGCGGTGATGGTGCCCAGCTCGGGGATGGTGACCTGGAAGTCCGACAGCACCTCCAGCAGCAGCCCCTCCATCTCGACGTCGGCCTTGTCGGTCTCGTCGATCAGCAGCACGGTGGGGCCGGTGCGCCGGATGGCCGCCAGCAGGGGACGTTCCAGCAGGAACTCGGCGGTGAAGATGTCGTCGTGGGTGGTCTCCCAGGCCTGGTCGGAAGGTGCGGCCTGGATGCGCAGCAGCTGCTTTTTGTAGTTCCACTCATACAGCGCGCGGGCCTCGTCCAGGCCCTCATAGCACTGCAGGCGGACCAGTTCGGCGCCGGTGGCGGCGGCGACCGCCTTGGCCAGCTCGGTCTTGCCGACCCCGGCCGGGCCCTCGACCAGCAGCGGTTTGCCCAGCCGGTCGGCCAGGAACACGGTGGTCGCGATGGCCTCGTCGGCCAGGTAGCCGACGGCCGCCAGCCGCCGGGAGACATCCTCGGGCGAGGAGAACAAAGAGGTCACGAAGTCACCTTGGTATAGGTCTGGTTGGTGCCGTTGAAGATCAGTGACTTGCCGTCGGCGTTGAGGGTGACGCCCCAGTACGAGGCGTCCTTGGGGTCACCGCCGTTCCAGGAGAAGCGGAACTTGCGGTTCCCCTCGGGGATCACCTGCCCGCTCCACAGGGTCTGCTTCCGCGCCATCCACGTCGCCGTGCCGTCCGCCTTGAACACGAAGTAGTCCTTGGGCTGCCCCTCGGGTCCCCCTCGGCTGACCCAGGTGCCCACCAGCGCCTTGACCTGGGACGGCTGGACCTTGGGCAGCGGAGCGGAGGTCTCGGTGGCGGACGAGCCGCCCTCGGCCTGCTGCCCGCCGGGTGCTCCGTGGCCGCCCGCCGCGGCCGGGGAGCCGCCGCCGTGCCCGTCGCCTCCGCCGCATGCGGCGAGGGCGATCACGGACGCGGTCAGCACCGTCACCAGCATCGGTCTGGGTCGCCGGGATGGACCTCGCACGTGGACCTCCGGAAAAGCTCGTGGAAATTGCGGCAGTTTAACCAACGGTTCACACCCGGAAGGGACGGACAAATGGTCCCATCAACGGACAGGTTCTTCTGCCATGGCGCGCCCATCGGCCCGAGCGGCTCCCGGGGCGTTCCCGGCGCGGACGGCCCGGGCCGCGATGCGGCGCCTCATCTTTTCCGGTGGTGTTCTCACGGCCGGTGACCGCGTCCCCCGCCGCGGCGGGGGACGCGGTGGCGCCTTCACTCCGGCAGGGTCACTTGCCGGGCTCCGGGTCGCGCGGCAGACCCAGCAGCCGCTCGGCGATGATGTTGAGCTGCACCTCGGTGGTGCCGCCGTAGATGGTCATGGCGCGGCTGAACAGCATGGCCCGGCCGACGATGCCGCTGCGCTCGGCCGGCACCTCGGTGGCGGCCGCCGCGCCCTGGGCGGCCCAGCAGTAGTCGGCCACGTCCTGGCTGAACTGCACGCCCAGCAGCTTGCGGACGCTGGCCTCGGCGCCCGGCTCGACCCCATTCAGCTGCTTGAGGGTGGTGCGCAGCGCCAGCAGGTCGATGGAGTGGCCCTGGGCGACCAGCTTGCCGACCTCCACGCGGGTCACCGGGTCCAGCTCGGTGCCCTGGAAGAACTTCAGCAGGTCGTCCATGCCCATGCCCAGGCCGCTGCCGGTCGACAGGGTGACCCGCTCGTTGCTGAGGGTGTTGCGGGCGACCTTCCAGCCCTCGTTGACCTTGCCGACCACGCAGTCGTCGGGGACGAACACCCCGTCCAGGAACACCTCGTTGAACAGGGCGTCGCCGGTCAGCTCGCGCAGCGGGCGCACCTCCACGCCCGGGGACTTCATGTCCACCAGGAAGTAGGTGATGCCCTCGTGCTTGGGGGCCTCGGGGTCGGTGCGGGCCAGGCAGAAGCCCCACTCGGCCATCTGCGCCATGGAGGTCCAGATCTTCTGGCCGGTCAGCTTCCAGCCGCCTTCGACCCGCTCGGCCTTCATCGACAGCGAGGCCAGGTCCGAGCCGGCGCCGGGCTCGCTGAACAGCTGGCACCAGACCATCTCCCCGCGCAGCGTGGGCCGCAGGAAGCGCTCCTTTTGCTCCTCGGTGCCGTAGGCCACCAGCGAGGGCACCAGCCAGGCGCCGATCACCATGCTGGGCGGCTTGACCCCGGCGGCCTTGAGCTCCTGGGCGATGAGGATCTGCTCCACCGGGCCGGCGCCGCGTCCCCACGGCTTGGGGAAGTGCGGCATCGTCCAGCCCTCATCGCCCATCTTGGCGTTCAGTTCCTTGCGGTCGGTGATGGCGGCCAGCTCGGCGACCTCGGCGCGGATGCGCTCGCGCAGCGGCTGGGTGTCCTCGCCCAGCTCCAGCTCGATCGGGCGGCGGTGGCCGTCCAGGGCCAGCGTGGCGACGGTGGCGGCCCAGTCCTTGGCCGGGCCGAGCAGGGCGCGCAGCGTCAGCGCCCGGCGCAGGTAGATGTGGGCGTCGTGCTCCCAGGTGAAGCCGATGCCGCCGAGGATCTGGATGCAGTCGCGGGAGGTCTGCACGGCGGCCTCGGGGGCGATCGTGCCGGCCACCGCCGCGGCGAACTCCACCTGCGGGCCGGGTTCGTCGCCCAGGGCGACGGCGGCGTCCCAGACCGCGGCGCGGGCCTGCTCCAGGGCGATGAGCATCCGGGCGGCCTTGTGCTTGACGCCCTGGAACTGGCCGATGGGACGGCCGAACTGCTCACGGACCTTGGCGTACTCGGCGGCGGTGGTCACGCACCAGGAGGCCACCCCGGCGGCCTCGGCGCCCAGCAGCACGGCGGCCAGGTTCTGCACGTCCCGGCCCTTGAGGCCGTCCAGCACGCGGTCGGCCGCCACGGTCAGCTCGGCGGCCTCGACCTTGGCCACCCGCCGGACCTTGTCCAGGCTCGGCACGGCGGTGACGGTCAGGTCGGCGGCGTCCAGGGCGACCCACTCCTCGCCCTGGTCGGTGGCGACCGGGAGGACGATCACATCGGCCAGCGCCGCGCCCAGCACCGGCTCGGCGGCGCCGCTGATCACCAGGGCGTCGCCGTCACGCCGCCCGGTCAGCTCGGCGGTCAGCGCCAGCGCCCCGGTCTTGGACCCGTCGGCCAGCGCGGGCAGCAGCTCGGCCTTGGCCTTGGCGTTGCCGCAGGCGTTGATGGCGGCGCTGGCCAGCACGGTGGGCAGGAACGGCCCGGGGGCGGCGGCGCGGCCCAGCTCCTCCAGCGTCACCGCCAGCTCCAGCAGCCCGAAACCCTGGCCGCCGTGCTCTTCGGGCAGGTGCAGGCCCAGCAGCCCCTGCTCGGCCAGCGCGGGCCAGAACGCCGGCCGGCTCTCGGTGTCCGCATCCAGCGCCGTCCGCACGACCTGCGTGGAGATGTTGCGCTCGGCGAATCCGCGCACCGACTCCGCTAGCGCCTCGTGCTCTTCGGTAAGCCCGATGGCCATTGGTCACCTTCTCTGCTGTGGCTAGTGGCTCCGTACCGGTGGGGGTTTCCCGGGTCCCACACCTGCTCGACGCAGATTCTAGAACAGGATTCGGATTCCCTGGGGCAGACCCTACTCCCAAACCCGAGTCCCGTTCCAGTACCTGGAGGGCCAGCCTTGCGCCACCGCACGGCGACGGCTACTCAGCCGTCATCGCCGTGACCGGCCGAAATTTGGCATCCGCTCACCATTGACCGCACCGCCCGCCCCGTTTCACGGCGACCGCGCAGGTCAGAGCCGGTCACCGCACGCGTTGCCCGCGCCGGGAATTCGGTGCCCGGTGACAATCACAGCGCCGAAACACGCGACGCTTTCACAACCTTCCTCGCGCCGTTCCGGCGCACCGCGCCTTTTCCACACGCGGCCTCAGGCGCCGGGGACGGGAACCCCGATGGCGTCCGGTACCGGCACGTTCCAAGTCACGGCATCGTCCCCGGCTGCGATGCCCGTCTCGATCCGCGGAGACGGCGCGTTGAGAAAGGTGCACCGGCCGTGGGAAAACAACCGGCGAAAACCCGGTGGCACAAGTCCGTGCCATGCGCTCTGCGGCGCCCATTGCGCACGCGCGGCACAAGACGCCATGACCGCCCACGCCGAGCACGGCCGCCGGCGCCCGGATCCGCCCGCTGGGGCGATCAGCGCAGCAGGTCGCGGTAGACGCGGACGAGCGCGTCGACCGCCTCGTCCTCGGTGGGCAGCGCGGCGGCGCGGCGGGCCGCCGCCGCGGCGAGCCGGTCGGCCAGCGCCGCATCGTCCAGGATCCGGGAGACCGCCCCCTCCAGGGCGGCGGCGTCGCCGGGCGGCACCAGCAGGCCCGCCACCTCCCCGGCCTCCTCGGTGCCCAGCAGCGGGGGGATCCCGCCGACCCGGGTGGCCACCAGGGGACGGCCGGCGCGCAGGATCTCCTGGACGATCAGCGGCTGGCCCTCCCACAGGCTGGGCACCACGGCCACGTCGGCGGCGGCCAGCAGATCCGGCACGTCCGAGCGGCGGCCCAGCAGCCGCACCGGCAGGGCCGCAGCGTCGATGCGGGCCTGCAGCTCATCCCGCAGCGGCCCGTCCCCGGCGACGGCCACCAGCGGAGGCGGGGTGCGGCGCGCCCACCCGGCCGCCGCCTCCAGCAGCGTCAACAGCCCCTTCTGCTCGGCCAGCCGCCCCACGGTGACGATCAACGGCCGGCCGTCGGCCCCCAGCTCGGCGCGGACCGCCCGGCGGGCGGCCGGGTCCGGCGGCGGGGCGGCGGGCGCGGGGACCAGGGCGCGGCCGACCCGGCGGGCGCCGAGGGCGCGCATCCGCTCCTCCAGGTCCGGGGAGACCGCCAGCACCCGGTCGGCGCCCACCGCCACGATCCGCTCCAGCACCCGGTAGGCCGCCCCGACCAGCCCGCCCGCCAGCAGCGCGTTGTGCAGCGTCACCACCACGGCAGGGCCGCCCTTGCCGATGCGCAGCGGCCCGGCGAGCGGACGGGCGCAGGCGGCCACGGTCAGCCCGCCGGCGCGCAGCCCGTGCGCGTGCGCCAGGTCGGCGCCGCGCAGCAGGGCGCGCAGCCGGGCGATAGCCCGGGCGTCGGCCGGCGGCCGGGGCCGGTCGGCGATCTCGACGGCGGCGAAGCGCGCCCCGCCGGCGGTGAAGCCGAACAGCCGCTCGGTGTCGGCGGGGCCGCAGACCACCACCCGCGCCCCGCGCCGCACCAGCCGTTCGGCGACCGAGCGGACGTGCCGGCCCACTCCCCCGGCGCTGCTCGCCAGGACGAGAGCGATCTTCACGCCGTCCAGGTCCATCGCGTCACACCTTCCGGTTGAGGACGGCCCGCAGGTCACGGCCGTCGACCATGAGGGCCAGCGCCAGGAAGACCGCCCCGGCGACCGCCGCGGCCAGCGCCGCCGCGCCCACGTTCAGCAGCCGGCCGCCGGTTCCCACCACGGCGGCCGCGCCGTAGCCGGCCGCGCCGCCCGCCAGGGCGCCCAGCAGCCCGGCCGGCACCGCGCGGCCGAACCCGTTCAGCACCGCCCGGCCGCGCACCCGCACCAGCGCGCCCAGCAGCAGCGCGCCCGCCACCGTCATCCCGAGCGTGTTGCCCGCCCCGAACGCGGCCACCACCCACTCCTGCGGGACGGCCGCCACCAGCGCGATGTCGGCGACCGGCACGACCAGCCAGCCGACCACCGTGGCCATCGCCGCGGCCCGGCCCCGCCCGCAGGCGAACAGCACCCGCCCCAGGTGCGCCACCAGCCCATAGCCGATCAGCCCGGGCGCGAACGCCAGCACGCCCCGCGCCAGCACCTGCGGATGCGTCCCCTCGGCGCTGTCGAGGAAGTGGGCGGCGGGCACCGCCACGGCGGCGACCACCGCGGCGCCCAGCCCGGAGGCCAGCAGCACCGCCCGGGTGGTGGCGGCGGCGATGGCGTCGAAGCGGTCCGCATCGCCCGCCCGCGCCGACAGCGTCGGGAAGGCGCTGGTGGCGATGGGCACCGCCAGCACCGCCCACGGCAGCAGGTAGATCGCCCAAGCGTAGTTGTAGTCGGCCAGCGCGCCGGGCGTGCCGTGCCAGCTCAGCACGATGACCGCCAAGGTGGCCACCTGCTGGGCCACCACCGTGGCCAGGCCCGCCGCCGCCAGATGCCGCACCCGGGCGGCCACGCCGGGCGGGAAACGCAGCGTCGGCCGGGGCCGCAGCCGCAGCGACCGGGCGGCCACCGCCGCGGTCAGCGGCAGCGACAGCACGCCCAGCGTGGTGCCCACCGACAAGGTCAGCTCGGCGCTTTCCGGCAGGCCGGCCAGGTCGTCGCGGTGGCCCGCGCCCAGCGGGACGAACGCCAGGTAGGCGACCATGACCACCAGGCTGGACACCAGCGGGGCCAGCGCCGGGGCGGTGAAGCGCCGGTGCGCCTGCAGCACCCCGTACAGCACCACGGCCAGGCCGTACAGCACCACCTGGGGGGCGAACACCACCAGCATGTCGGCGCCGACGGCCACCGCGTCGGCGGCCGAGCAGCCGTGCGCCTCACCGGGGATGAGCAGCGCCATGATCGGGCCGGCCGCCACGGCGATCAGCACCGACAGCGGCGTCAGCGCCAGCACCACCCAGGTCAGCATGGCCGACGCGGTGCGCCGCACGTGGTCGCGCTCGCCGCGCTCGGCCGGGCCGGCCAGTACCGGCACGACCATGCCGGCCAGCGCCCCGCCCGCGACGATCTCGAACACGATCGTCGGGATCATGTTGGCGGCGTTGTAGACCTGGCCCACGCACTGGGCGGTGACGGTCTGGGAGAACACCACGGTGCGGCCGAAGCCCGCCAGGCGGGCCAGCACCGTCAGCGCACCGATCAGGACGGCCGCCCCGGCCAGCCCTTGGGTCAGCTTCCGCACTGCAGGGGGTTCGACGGGGGGTTCACCTAGGCGATGTCCTTTTCTGCCTCGCTTCCCGGCGCCGCCCCGGCGGACGGGGCGGGCGGGCGGCGGCCCAGCATGTCCAGGCGGTTCAGGACGGGGTTGCCGGCGATGACCTTGGTGAAGCTGACGAACTCGCTGGCGACGTTCAAGGCGACCAGGCCGGCCAGCACCGCCAGGCGGGGCCCGCGCTCCAGCCGCGTCGCGGCCAATCCCAGCAGGGCGCCGAGGGCGTTGGCGCCGGCGTCACCCAGCATCGCCCGCTCTCCCAGGTCCTCGGGCAGCAGCGCGATCGCGGCGCCCAGCGGGGCGGCCACCACGGCGGCCCGGCCCGCTCCCCCGGCCGCCAGCGGCGTCCCGGTCAGCAGCCCCACCTTGATGGCCCGTCCGGGACGCAGGTCGAACAGGTTCATCAAATTGGCGGCGGCGGCCACCACCGCGCCGCCGGTCAGCACATCGAAGGCCCGTCCGGCGCGGGTGGGCGCCGCCGTGCCGGCCAGGGCGGCGGCGGCCAGCCCGCAGGTCCCGATCCCGACGATCTTGACCGCGCCGCTGGTGACCTCGCCGCGCGCCAACGCCCCCAGGTGCCCTTTGAATCCCCGGGAGGAGGCCGAGCCGGCCAGGTCGTCGTAGGCGCCCAGCGCCCCGCAGACGGTGCCGGCCAGCAGCGCGGCGGCGCGCACCCGGCCGGGCAGCCCGGGGGTCAGCGCTCCCCCCACCGCGGCCCCGGCCACCAGCGCCGGGCCCTCCAGCAGGGTGACCGGCTCGCCCCGGTGGTTGGTGCGGCCCCACACCCGCCGGCCGTCCCGCCCTTTGCAGCCGGGCGGGTTGCGGGTGAGCGCGGCGTAGGCCAGGCGGGCCGCGGCGGCTCCCGCCAGCCCGCCGACGATCAGGGACTTCACCGTCTTCTGCACTGTCATCCGCTGCCTCCTGGGGCCGGGGAGGGCAGGTAGGAGCCGGCGCCGTCGCCGGTGCCGAAGTGCCCGGTGCGGCCGGCCAGCTGCTCCTGCAGGGCCAGCACGGTGACGATGCGGCCGGAGGAGTAGTCGATGGCGTCGACCGAGGAGACCCGCTCACCGGCCTCCGAGTCGCGCAGCGCGGCGATCAGCCCGCCCTCGCCGGCGGCGGTGAGCGGACCGGCCACCACACTGCCGCGCCCGGCCGCATCCAGCGCGTCCGCCAGCGCGATCAGCGCCTTGTTGTCGGCGTCGGCCCCGTCCTGGTAGGGGGAGGAGGGTGCGACCATGACGGCGAGTGTCGCATGCTGGGCGGGTTTTCCGCTGGTGGTCACGAAACCCGCCGACTTGAACGCCTCCAGGATCGACTTGCCGGAGGCGTCGTCGCGCAGCGCCTCGGAGGCGTCGTCGGTCACCAGCGCCGCGGCCAGCACCCGGGCGGCCTTGTCGTAGGGGCCGGCGTTGCCGGAGAAGGTCATGCCGGCCGGCCGCAGCTGCTCGGCGAGCTGGTCCACGGTGGCCACCTGGTCGTCGTCCAGGTACTTCTTCTGGACGGTGACGCGGCCGGTGACGGTGGCCCCGGCGCCCTTGTCGCCCAGCAGCTCGGCGATCCGGTCCAGGCTCTCCTGGCCCGCGCCGGGCGTCTCGATCAGCACCACCGACTGGTTCTTCAGCCGCCCGGCCAGCAGCTGCGGGGCGAGCGTGCGGGCGAACTGTTCTTCGCCGTCGCTTTGCCGCTGCAGCTCGCGCTGGCGGGCGCGCAGCTCCTCGTTGCGCTTGCCGGCGGCGGCGGCCTCCTTCTTCAAGGTGCCCAGCAGCGGGTCGCTGAGCGCGGTGGCGCCCAGCACCAGCCCCACCGCCAGGGCCAGGAACACCGCGACGAGGGAGACGAGGTGGTAACGGAAATCGATCACGTCAGCAGTCCGGTCAACCAGAAGAGGAAGGCGTGCCAGCGTTCGGCCAACAGCGGCCAGATCACCTCCCCGGTCGGGGAGACCAGCACGGCCACGGTCATGGCGATGAACGCCCCCAGCACCAGCAGCAGCAGCGACCCGCCGGAGATGCGGCTGCGGTACAGCCGGGAGACGCCCTTGGCGTCCACCAGCTTGCTGCCCACCCGCAGCCGGGTCAGGAAGGTGCTGGCCATCCCGGCGCGGCCCTTGTCGAGGAACTCCTCCATGTTGGCGTGCGTGCCGACCGCCACGATCAAGGAGGCGCCCTTGTCGTCGGCCAGCAGCATCGCGATGTCCTCGCTGGTGGCGGTGGCGGGGAAGATCACCGCGTCCAGCCCCAGCTCCTTGACCCGTTTCAGGCCGGGGGCCCGGCCGTCCCGGTAGGCGTGCACGACCAGCTCGGCGCCGCAGGTCAGCGCCTCGTCGGAGACCGAGTCCATGTCCCCGACGATCATGTCGGGCCGGTAGCCGGCCTCCAGCAGCGCGTCCGCGCCGCCGTCCACCCCGATCAGCACCGGCCGGTACTCGCGGATGTAGGGGCGCAGCGTGGCGATGTCCTCGCGGTAGTGGTAGCCGCGCACCACGATCAGCGCGTGCCGCCCCTCGATCGGGGTGGCCACGTCCGGGACGCCGACGCCGTCGATGAGCAGTTCGCGTTCGCGCCGGATGTACTCCATGGTGTTGGCGGCGAACGCCTCGATCTGGTCGGCCAGGCCCGCCTTGGCGGCGGTCAGCGCGGCCTCCACCGACTCGGGGGTCTGCTCGATGCCCTGGGCGATCACCTCGTCGCCGCGCAGCACGGCGCCGCCGCGAACCCGCACCGTCTCGCCCTCGCTGAGCTTGGTGAAGATCTCCGGGCCGACGTCGTCGATGAGCGGGATGCCGGCCTCCAGCAGGATCTGCGGCCCCATGTTGGGGTAGCGGCCGGAGATGCTGGGGGCGGCGTTGATCACGGCGGCGGCCTGGCAGGACACCAGCGCCTCGGCGCTGACCCGGTCCAGGTCCACATGGTCGATCACGGCGATCTCGCCGGGCTGCAGCCGCTTGGTCAGCTTCTTGGTGCGGCGGTCCAGCCGGACCGTGGCCCACACCCCCGGGCGTTCGCCGGCCCCGGCCGCGCCGAGCCTGAGGATGCGCCGCGGCAGCCGCAACGGGAGGAGGCGGGCGCGCCGCTCGGCCGCCTGTGGAAAGACCTTCATGGAATGAGGAGAGTGCGCGCCTTGCCGTCCGGTTCGCAGAACACGTGATTCCTCCCTGTCTGCACATGCTGCGTTGCGGCGTGTCAGCGACAAGCGAGCTGATACGCGCCAAAGCGCCGCCCCCGCCGTCGCGGCGGCACGGAGGCCGGCCGCCTGCGCAGGCGGCGTGCGGCCTCGCCGAAGGAGGATATCCCTCCCGGCGAGGCGGTCGGCCGCGGAGCGGACCCGCCTGACGGCGACCGTGGAACTTCCCTCCGCGCGGGAGGAGGCCGGCGACTGCCATCCTGCCAGAGCCGGAAGGCCGCAGGCCGCCAAGGCGGCGCTTTGGGCGTGTCCGCCCCTTCAGGTGGCCTGCCGCTCCCGGGCGGCCAGCTCCAGCAGCTCCTCGGCGTGGGCGCGGCCGAGCTCGGAGTCCTCCAGCCCGGCCAGCATCCGCGACAGCTCCCTGACGCGGCCCTCGTGGTCCAGCACGGTCACGCCGCTGCGGGTGACCGAGCCGTCGTCGGACTTGGCGACCAGCAGGTGCTGGTCGGCGAACGCGGCGACCTGCGGCAGGTGGGTGACCACGATCACCTGGGAGGTGCGGGCCAGGCGGGCCAGGCGGCGGCCGATCTCGACCGCGGCCTTGCCGCCCACCCCGGCGTCGACCTCGTCGAAGACGAACGTGGGCACCGGGTCGGCGCCGGCGAAGACCACCTCGATCGCCAGCATCACCCGCGACAGCTCGCCGCCGGAGGCGCCCTTGTGCAGCGGCAGCGGCGGCGCCCCCGGGTGGGGGGCCAGCAGGATCTCCACCTCGTCGGCGCCGTGCGGGCCGAACTCCTCGGTGGCGGTGACGTTCACCACCACCCGGGCGTGCGGCATGGCCAGCGCGGTCAGCTCCTCGGTGACCGCGGCCGAAAAACGCTCGGCGGCGCGGGAGCGCACCGCCGTCAGCTCGGCGGCCAGCTCCCCCAGCCGCTGCTCCAGCTCGGCCTGCTCGGCGCGCAGCCGCTCGATGCGCTCATCGTCGCCCTCCAGCTCCGCCAGCCGCGCCGCCGACCGCTGCGCCCAGGCCAGCACGTCCTCCAGGGTGGGGCCGTATTTGCGGGTCAGCGCGTTCAGCTCGGCGCGCCGTTCCTGCACGGCCGCCAGGCGGATCGGGTCGGCCTCCACCGACTCGGCGTAGGCGGCCAGCTCGGTGGCGGCATCGGAGATCAGGTAGCCGGCCTCGGCCAGCCGGTCGGCCAGCTGCCCCAGCGCCGGGTCGTGGTCGCGGACGCCCTCCAGGGCGTTGCGCGCCGTCCCCAGCAGGGTCATCACGTCGGCGGGGGTCAGCGCGGCGGCGTCCGGGTCGCCCAGCAGGGCCTGGTGGGCGGTGGTGGCGGCGGTGCGCAGGGCGTCGGCGTTGCCCAGCCGCTCGGCCTCGGCGGCCAGCTCGGCGTCCTCACCGGCCTTGGGGTCGACCTTTTCGATCTCCTCCAGGCCGAAACGCAGCATCTCGGCCTCGGCGGCGCGTTCGCGGGCCTGGGCGGTCAGCTCCTCCAGCTGCGCGGTGACCTTGCGGTGCCGCTGGTAGGCGGCGGTGTAGGCGCGCAGCGGAGCGGCGAGCTCCCGCCCGGCGTAGCGGTCCAGCGCGGCGCGCTGCCGGCCGGGCTGCAGCAGCCGCTGCTGGTCGGACTGGCCGTGCACGGCCACCAGGTCGTCGGCCAGCGCGATCAGCAGGCCGACCGGCACCGACCGGCCGCCCAGATGGGCCCGCGAGCGGCCCTCGGCCGACACCGACCGGGTGATGATCAGGGTGTCTTCGTCCAGCTCGGCGCCGGCCTCGGCGACCCGGGAGGCCACCCGCCCGGCGGGGTCGACCACGATCCGGCCCTCGACGGTGGCGCGTCCGGCGCCGGGCCGCACCCGCTGGGGGTCGGCGCGCCCGCCGAACAGCAGGCCCAGGCTGGTGACCACCATGGTCTTGCCCGCCCCGGTCTCTCCGGTGACCACGTTGAACCCCGGGGACAGTTCCAGGACCGCCTCGTCGATCACGCCGAGGCCCTGGATCCGAACCTCCTCGACCATCGGCCGCACGAGCGTCACACCCTCTCCTTGGTCGACGGTCCGAAGATTATCCCGCGCCTCGGTCACCGGCGTTGCCGTCGCCCGCCGCCCCCTTCTTCAGGGAGTGCCCGGCCACGCCAGCCCGTCACCGGCAATCCGAATTTGGTCACCAGCCGGTCGGTGAAGGGGGTCTGGTGGAGCCTGGCCAGCCTGACCGGCACGGCGCCGCGCCGCACCTCCACCCGGGCCCCCGGCGGCAGGCCCACCGTGCGGCGCCCGTCGCACCACAGCACGGCGCGGGGGGTGTCGGGCAGCACCTCCACGGCCACCGCCGAGCGGGGGGAGACCACCAGCGGACGGGCGAACAGGGCGTGCGCGCTGATCGGCACCACCAGCATCGCCTCCACCTGCGGCCACACCACCGGGCCGCCGGCGGAGAAGGCGTAGGCGGTGGAGCCGGTCGGGGTGGCGCACACCACCCCGTCGCAGCCCCAGTGCGACAGCGGCCGGCCGTCGACCTCGACGACGACCTCCAGCATCCGCTCCCGTTCGGCCTTCTCCACGGTGGCCTCGTTGAGCGCCCAGGTGGTGGCGGCCACCGTGCCGTTGCGGTGGACGGTCACGTCGATGGTCATCCGCTCCTCGACGTGGTAGCGCCGCTCGACGACCCGTTCGACGGTGGAGGTCAGATCGTCGCGTTCGGCCTCGGCCAGGAAGCCGACGTGGCCGAGGTTGACGCCCAGCAGCGGGGTGCCCGACATGCGCACCAGGTCGGCGGCGCGCAGGATGGTGCCGTCCCCGCCGAGCACGATCACCAGTTCGGCGTCCTGGGCCGCGGCGGCCGTGCCGGGCAGCGCCTGCACCCCGGCGCAGTGCAGCTCGGGGGCCTCTTCGTCCAGGACCCGCACGGTGATGCCGGCCTTGCTGAGCCGTTCGATGACCAGTTGCGCGCTGCGGACCGCCTCCGGGCGTCCGGTGTGCGCGACGACCAGCACCGACCTGCCGCTCACCGATCACCCCCGCCGCCTGCGGCGCGGTCCCCGGTGCCCTCACGCATCATCGCCGGTTGCCGGGGTGAGCTCATTGCGGCCCCTCCGCGATGGCCCGCTCCAGATCCGCCTCCTGCAACGGCGGCGCCCCGGAGCGCAGCCACAGGAAGTACTCCACGTTGCCGGACGGACCGGGCAGGGGGCTGGCGGTCACCCCGAGCACGCCCAGTCCCAGCGTCGCGGCGCAGGCGGCCACCTCCCGGACGGCCTCGGCGCGCAGCGCCGGGTCGCGCACCACCCCGCCGGCCCCGACCCGCTCCCGGCCGACCTCGAACTGCGGCTTGACCATCAGCACGAAGTCGGCCTCGGGCGCCGCGCAGCGCCGCAGCGGCGCCAGCACCAGCCGCAGCGAGATGAACGACAGGTCGCCCACGACCAGGGTGGGCGGCTCGCCCGGCAGCTGCTCGGGGGTCAGGTCGCGCACGTTGACCCGCTCCAGGGCGGTGACCCGCGCATCGGTGCGCAGCGACCAGGCCAGCTGGCCGTAGCCGACATCGACGGCGATCACATGGGCGGCGCCGGCGCGCAGCAGCACGTCGGTGAAACCGCCGGTGGAGGCCCCGGCGTCCAGGCAGCGGCGGCCCTCGACCCGCAAGGCAGTGAACGCCTTGAGCGCCCCGGCGAGCTTGTGCCCGCCGCGGGAGACGTACTCGGGGTCCTGCCCGGCGCCGGCGACGACGATGGCCGCGTCGGCCGCCACCTGGGTGGCCGCCTTGGTGGCCGGCCGGCCGCCGACCCGTACCCGGCCCTGTTCGATCAGCTCGCGGGCCTGCTCCCGGGAGCGGGCCAGGTTGCGCCGCACCAGCTCGGCGTCCAGCCGTCGCCTCGTCACCGCCATCGCGGCGCCTCCCCGCCTCCCTCGCTCGTCACCATTCCCGTTTCGGCCCGGTCCCCTATTGCCTCTGTCGTTTCCTCCCCGCCCTCGGTACGGACGCCGTGGGCCCCGGCGTTCACCGCACGGGCGGTCACGGGCGTCCGTCAGGGCGCGCAGGGACGATACCCGGTCCGGGGGGACGGGGCGTCGGCGGCCCGGCCGTCTCCTGGTCGACGGAGGTCAGGACGTCCTGCAGCCGCCGGTGGACGTCCTCGAAGACCGCCACATGCTCCGACACCGGCAGGCGGGCCAGCTCCGCCAGCCTGCCCAGCGCGGCGTCCACCTTCTCCTCGCCGGTCGGCTCGGGGGGCGGGGCGGCGGGGAAGGGCACCGCGGCGGGCGGGGGCGGGGCGGGGGCGGGGCGCCAGGTCCCGTCCTCGGAGATCTCCAGGGCGGGCGCGGTCCCGGCCTGGTCCGCCGGGGGTTCACCGGACATGTGCTCCCTCCAAGACAGCCCCGGGCCGGCCGCCCGGGTCGCTTCGCGTCGTGGTGAACGCTACCGTCCTGGGGGCGGCATCGTCGGCGACCGATGGGGGAACTGCCTGATCATGGCGAACGAGGAGGAGTGCCGGGCCGCGCTGGACCTCATCCGCGCCCGGCTGGCGAAGGTGCATCCCGAGCTGTTCGCCGAGCACGTGGTGGAGCGGACGATCAGCTGCCGGATCAGCGATCTGGGCCTGACGTTGCATTCTGCGATTCACCGGGGCGGGCTGGACCCGTTCGAGCCCGCCGAGGACGCCCGGCCGGCCCAGGTGCGGCTGACCGTCAGCAGCGATGACCTGGTGGCGTTGGCCAACGACGAGTTGCACGCGGCCAAGGCGTGGGCCACCGGACGGCTGAAGGTGGAGGCCGGCTTCCGGGACCTGCTGCGACTGCGCAAGCTGCTATGACGGCTGCCGCCGCACGGGCCGCAGGCGGTCACGCCAGGCCGAGGCGGGCCAGCGCCGGGGCGACGGCCGCCGCCTTCGCCGGCTCATCAGAGCGCCAGGCGGCCGCGCACAGGGCGCGCAGACCGTCATAGGGGTCCCCCTCGCCGGTCAGCTCGATCTCCGTGCCGTTCCAGCGGGCGCTCCAGCCCCGGCAGTGGCATCCGTGCTCGTCCCGCCGCACCGCAGGGTGGGGCACCAGCAGGCCGCCCAGGTCGGCGGCCAGATAGGTGGGGCGGTGCCGGGGAGGGGCGGTCAGCGCGGCGAGCGGGTCGGTGACGCCGGTGAAGACCAGCAGGCTGTCGGCGCCGCCGTTGTGGGCGCCCTCGATGTCGGTATCGAGCCGGTCGCCCACCACCAGCGGGCGGCGCGCCCCGGTCCGCAGAATCGACTCGGCGTGCAGAGGGCGTTCGGGTTTGCCGGTGACGATCGGTTCCACCCCGGTCGCCGCCCGGATCACCTGCATCAGCGCACCGTTGCCGGGGGCGGGCGGGCCGTCCCCGCGCGGGATGGTCAGATCGCCGTTGGAGGCCACGAACAGCGCGCCCTGCGCCACCGCCTGCGCCCCCTGGGCGATCAGCCCGTACGACAGATTCGGGTCATAGCCCTGGACCACGGCGGCGGGGCGTTCGGCCGCCGTGGAAACCGGCACCAGGCCCTGGGCGTACAGCGCGTGCCGCAGGCCCATCCCGCCGACCACCAGCACCTTGGCGCCGCGGGGCAGCCGTTCGGCCAGCAGCCGGGCGGCGGCCTGCGCGGAGGTCACCACGTCCTGTTCGGCGGCCGGCACCCCCACCCGGGTGAGCAGCGCGGCGACCGCGCCGGGGGTGCGGGAGGCGTTGTTGGTGACGAACGCCGTCCGCTGCCCGGCCGCCCGTGCCTTGGCCAGCGCCTCGGGCGCACCGGGCACGGCGCGCTGCCCGACGTAGACCACGCCGTCGAGGTCGAGCAGCGCCACGTCGTAGGCCTCGCACAGGGGACGGTCGCATCCACGCACGGAAAACGTTCCTCCTCCGCTCGGTTCCGGCCACGGCTCATCATCGTCCCCCGGCGGGGCGGCTCGTCCTCCCCCGGGGGTGGGAGACCGCCGGTGACCGCTTCGTGCCGGCGGAGGGTGGTGCGCCCGGTCTTCGCCGGCCGCCCGGGGCCAGGCGGCCGGCGAAGAGCCCGGGTCAGCGCCGTGCCGCCAGTGTCGCCCGCACGTGCCGCAGCGCCTGGGCGTAGTGCTTGTTCTCCGGTCGCATCGCCACGGCCAGCGCCAGCGGCTCCACGGCCTCCTCGAAGTCGCCCAGCCGCGACAGCGACAGCCCCAGCCCGAACAACGCGTAGTCCTCGGCGGGGTTCTCCTGGACGATCCAGCGGAAGCTCTCGGCCGCTTCGGCGAAACGCCGCGCCCCGTACTGGGCTCGTGCCAGCGCCTCCCGGATGCTGCGGGAGGACGGCTCGGCATCGGCCGCCCGCTGCAGCAGCTGCGCGGCCGCCGCCGGGCTCCCCGATCCCAGCAGTTCGAGCCCCCGCATGTACCACTCGTAGACGCCCCCGCCGGGAGCGCCGCTTTCCGCCTCCTGAGCGCCGCCACCGGTCATGCCGGGTGCTGCGGATTCGTCTCGCGTGATGCCTGGATGACCACCACCGGGCGCGGTGTGCATACCAGGGGTCGTGGAGAGGTCTGCTTCGCCGGTTCTCGGATCGGTGCCGTCGGTGGTGTTCGGGGGTGTGGTGGGTTCTTCGCCGGGGGAATCCTCTGTTCCCTGTGGTCCTTGTACTCCCATATGGACCTCCCCTCAGACCCTGGTCTCGACCGTACCCGGTCGTCAGACACGATTGCCTCCCCAATTACCATGCCCACGGTGGATGCCGATCTCCCCTTTAACGGGACTCCCGAGGAATTCAGCGCCCAGATCTTCGGCGCCGCAGAACCGTGGCCGGCCGGTGACGCCGGCGCCCAAGGGCTGGAGTTGAGGCCGTTTCGGGGAGTGCGGTTCGCGCCCGAGGCGGTGGGGGACCTGGCCGCGGTGACCACCCCGCCCTACGACCTGATCGACGCCGGTGAGGTCGAGCGGCTGCTGGCCAGCGACGGGCACAACGTGGTCCGGCTGATCCTGCCGCCCGGTGACGCCGACGGCTACCGGCGGGCCGCCGCCACGTTGCGCCGGTGGCTGGCGGAGGGCGTGCTGATCGCCGACGAGGTTCCCGCCCTGTACATCTACGAGGTCCACGCCGGGGACGGCCTGCACCAGCGCGGGCTGATCGGCGCGCTCGGGCTGCGCCCGGAGTCGGCCGGGGTGATCTTGCCGCACGAGGACGTCTTTCCCGGCCCGGTCCGCGACCGCCTGGCGCTGATGAGCGCCACCGGCGCCAATCTGGAACCCATCTTCCTCGTCTACGACGGCGAGGCCGCGGCGCCGCGGCGCACCTCGGACCTGGTGGAGGCGATCGCCGACCGGACCGCCCCGCTCGTGGAGTTCCACGGCAGGGACGGGACCCGCCATCGGCTGTGGCGAGTGACCGATCCCGCGGTGCAGGAGCGGCTCGCGGCGGGGCTGCGGGAATGCCGGGCGCTCATCGCCGACGGGCATCACCGGTACGCCACCTACCGGGCGCTGCAGGCCCGGCACCGTGCGGCCGGGGACGGGCCGGGGCCGTGGGACTACGGGCTGGCGCTGCTGGTCGACTCCGCCCGCCATCCGCCGCGTCTGGGGGCCATTCACCGGGTGCTGCCGGGGCTGGCGCCCGAGACGGCGGTGGAACGCGCCAAGGCGGCCTTCCGGGTCACCGAGCTCCAGGGCGGGCTGCAGGAGGCCGTCAAGGAACTGGCGACGCGACGGCCGGCGTTCCTGCTGGGCGGCGGGGAGCGGCTGTATCTGCTCACCGACCCCGACGCCCGGCACTTGGCGCAGGCGATGCCCGCGGGCCGCTCCGAGCGGTGGCGGCGGCTGGACACCGCGGTGCTGGACCGGCTCCTCATCGCACGGCTATGGGGCATCACGGCCGATGAGCGCACCGTCCGGGTCGTCCACGACGATCCAGAGGCCGCCATAGAGCAGGCCCGGCGGGCCGGCGGCACCGCCGTCATCGTGAACCCGCTGTCGGTCGCCGACGTGCTGGCGGTGGCCGCGGGGGGCGAGCGGGTGCCGCGCAAGTCCACCTCCTTTGCTCCCAAACCGCGCACCGGGCTGGTGCTGCGGCTGCTGGACCTGGACTGATCCCTTTCCGCTCCTACGATGGGACCGGCGGGCCGGCCCTGCCAGGCCCGTCCGCAACTGTGGACGAGCGGACCTTTCCAGCAGGCCCGGCGGGATCTCGCCGCAACCGGCCGAAACGCTGCGAAGGTCCGCCTTGTGAGCGGAGCCGCCGATGAGCACCCAGAGTTTGATCACCCCGCTGGGCGATGAGGTCTATGAGATCGACACCCAGCTGGCCGGCCACCCCGGCATCACCGCCGGGTACCTGATCCGCTCCGACCGGCCCTGCCTGGTGGAGCCCGGCACCAGCGGGTCGGCGCCGACGGTGCAGCGGGCGCTGACCGAACTGGGGATCGGGCCGCGGGACCTGGCGACCGTGGTGGTGACGCACATCCACCTCGACCACGCCGGCGGGGTCGGCGACATCGCGCGGATGTACCCGCAGGCCGAGATCGTCGTGCACGAAAAGGGCGCCCGGCACCTGGCCGACCCGCAGCGGCTGATGCGCAGCGCCCGGATGGTCTACGGCGACCTGCTCGACACCCTGTTCGGCGAGCTGAAGCCGACCGAGGCGGCGCGCATCCGGGCGGTGGAGGAGACCGGGGTGATCGACCTGGGCGGCGGGCGGCGGTTGCAGTCGCACTACTCCCCCGGCCACGCCAAGCACCACATAGGGCTGCTGGACTCGCTCACCGGCGACCTGTACGTCGGGGACGCCGCGGGCGTCTACATCCCCGAGACCGCCGACGTGCGCCCGGCGACGCCCCCGCCGGACTTCGACCTGGACACCGCGCTGGCCTCCTTGGAGAAGTTCCGGGCGCTGCGTCCCCAGCGGCTGCTGTTCGCCCACTACGGGCCGGTCGAGGCGGTGGAGGACACCCTCGACCGCTCCGCCGAGGAACTGCGGATCTGGGTGGAGGCCGTCCGGGACGCCCGCGACCAGGGCCTGGACCTCGACCACGCGGTCGCGGCCGTCCAGGAACGCACCGCCGGGCGCTACCGGGCCTACGGTCCGGACGCCGACCCGGAGCTGGCCGGCAAGTACGAGATGCTCAGCGGCGTCCGCAGCAACGTCGCCGGCATCATGCACTCCCTCGACAAACACGCCTGAGGGGCGCCTCCCGGCCGGCTGCGCCCTCCGGCGCAACCGGCCGGGCCGTCTCCGTCAGCGCCGGAACGGGCCGGTGACCTCGTAGGTGTAGCCGTCGGTGCCGCCGATGAAGCCGCTGCGGCCCCGCTGGGAGGAGAAGTACAGCCGCGTGCCGTCCGGGGAGAAGGCCGGGCCGGTGATCTCCGACTCGTCATGGCCGAGGACGCGCAGGAACGGCGTCACCACGCCGTCCGGGGTGATCATGTTGATCTCCATGTTCCCGCCGTCCTCGGCCACGTACAGGTCGCCGCTGGAGGCGCCGGTGATGTTGTCGACGCCGGTCAGCGGAGGCTCCCCCTCGGTCACCAGGTCGTCGTCGTAGGCCAGGTCGAGTGTCTCGGCCTCGGCGTCATAGGCCCAGACCCGTCCATCCCCCTTGGTGGTGAAATAGCAGACCCCTCCGGTGTAGTAGCAGCCCTCGCCGCCGTTGAAACGCATGGCGCCCGGGACCTGGTCGCGGGTCGGGGTCGTCCACAGCCGGGGGTTGGGCACTTTCCGCCAGGTGACGGGGCCGGTGCCGGAGCCGACCAGAACCTCCAGCACCCCCTCGGACAGGTCGCCCCAGACCTTGGGGCGGAAGCGATAGAAACAGCCGTCTCTTTCGTCCTCGGTCAGATAGACGACCTTCCGGACGGGGTCGCAGGCGGCGGCTTCGTGTTTGAAACGCCCCATCGCCGGACGCTGCACGGCGGGCCGGCCGCCCTGCGGGTAGGTCTCGTACACGATGCCGAAGGCGTACTCCTCGCACGACAGCCAGGTCCCCCAGGGGGTGGCTCCGCCCGCGCAGTTCAGCGTGGTCAGGTTGAGGATGCGGTAGGCGTCGACGATGTTGCCGGAGGCGTCGAAACGGACGGCCGAGGCGCCGCCCACCACCGGCACCTCGGAGTTGCTGACATAGATCCAGCCGTCGCCGTCGGGGAAGCAGGCGCCGCCGTCGGGGGCGGGGTGCCAGGTGTAGCGGGTTCCGGGCACCCGCTGCATCGACCGGGCGATCACCCGGCTGGTGAAACCCGCGGGCAGCTGGATGCCGTTGGCGTCGGGCGCCTGCAGCGGCCCGTACGGGCCGACCCCGGGTTGGGCGGGTCCTGCGAACGCCTGCTGCCACAGTCCTCCGGTGAAGGCCGCGGTTCCACCCGCGATGGCCGTGGTGCGCAGGAAGGCTCGGCGGCTCAGCCCGATCGGCATGGTGCTCTCCAACTGTTCACCCGAGACCAGGACGGCCCCCGCCGGAAGGTGACAGCGATCACATCCGGAGGGGCGCAATCTGGTGACTATCGTGCGAAGAGCCTTTGCCGTCAAGTCACATGTTTCGCCGCCTTTATTGACCTGAACGTGAATTTTTCGGGTTCACCCAGGTGAGGGCTTGTATCCGGTGCCTGGTCCGGGACGGGTCTCAGGACACCGGTTCCAGAAGAGCACGTTCAGAGCGCGGCCCGCCGCACCCCGTTTTCGCAGCGGGGTGCGGCGGCACGATCGTCCGCCTGCGCGGGTTCGGTGAGGCCGCGGACCGTTCACCCGCAGCCACTGCGCGGAAAGGTCAGTCGCCGGCCTTCGGAGTGCCCGTCTCCCCACGCGGTCCCTCGCCGTCCACGCCGGTGGACTGCTGCGAGCTCTCCGGGAGGCTCTCATCGGGAACGTCCGCCTTCGGCTCCTCGGCCTCGGCGGACTCCGCAGGCTCCTCATCGTCCGCAGCGGCGGACCGCTGCGGGCCGTCCTCCGAGGACTCTCCGCCCCCGGTCGGACCGTCGGCAGGGGCCTCCGATTTCAGCTCCTCGCCCGAGACTTGCGAAGGGGGTGCGGGCTCTGTGGGTTCCTCGTCCTCCAGGTCGAGGATCTGCAGGCCCTCCAGCTCGGCGTAGCGTTCGGCGGCGTCGGTCTCTCCCTCGCGGTCGGCGGCGGCCGCCCGGGCGAACCACTCGCCGGCCTCCTCTTTGCGTCCCGCCTCCAGCAACGCGTCGGCGTAGGCGTAGAACAGGCGGGTGGACCAGGGACGCAGCCGGGTGTCCCGCAGCTCGGGGATCTGCAAGGTCACCACTGCGGCCTCGGGCTGCCCCATGTCCCGGCGCGCTCCCGACTCCACGATCCGCAGCTCGACCCGGTCGGCCTGGCTCAGCCGCCGGGCCGCCGGCGACTTGGCCAGTTCCAGCGCCCGTTCCGGACGCCCCAGGCCGCGTTCGCAGTCGGCGAGGATGGGCAGGTAGGCGTCCTCGGTCTGGTGCAGCCGCCGAGCCGCCCGCAGTTCGGCCAGCGCATCCGCCCACTGACCGGCGTGGTAGGCGGCCAGTCCCGCCGCCTCCCGGACGACACCGACCCGCGAGGCGAGCCGGCGGGCCTCCTTGGCGTGCAGGTAGGCGGTCGCCGGGTCCTCTTCGATCAGCCGCCCGGCCATCACCAGATGCCTGGCCACCTTGGTCGCCAGTTCCTTGGGCAGCGTGCGCAGTTCGGCGCGCGCCTCGGCGTGCAGTTCCTCCCCGGTGACGTCCTGGGGCACTTCCGGCGCCGCAGAGACGGGCTCCCGCCGCTCGTTCACACGGTTCTTGCCGGTGACCGGTTCTCCTCGGCGCTCCCAGCGGGCTCCGCCCGGATGTCCCTTGCCGGCCCGCACCGGACGAGATTTGCCGTGGCGTCTCCCGGCCCGGTCCGCCGCATCACGCCGGCGTTCGTACCACGAACCGCTCTTGGACGCTTTCTCAAAACCGCGCTCGTCGTCCCCACGGCGGCCGCCGGGTCCTTGATCTGCGTTCCGAGTCCGCCAAGAGCCCGTGCGGCGATCGCCTTCATCGCGGCCTCGCCGGAAAACCGCAGAGCCCCCCTTTTCCGATCCGGCCGAATCGAACTCTTCCCGCCCGCCGTCCCGGCCTTTTCGGGGGAATCCCTCCCGTCGGGGATCGGAGCCTTCAAAACGACGCTTTCCGCCCCGTCCTTCGGAGGACCAACGGCGAGAACCGCGTTCTCCCGATGTCGGAAAACGCCGGTCCGATCTCGCTCCGCCCGGGGAGTCGTTTCTGCGGCGATCACGCCGACCGCCGTCCTTGGGACCTCCTGAGCGCGGCGAAGCTCCACCGTTCCTGCCCCCGCTCTGGGAGGGGTTCTCCCGGTCGGCAGACGCCCCACGGTGCCCGTCGTCGCCCCGCCCCTTGCCACGCCGCTCGCGGTCGTCGCCGCTGCGACGGTTCTTTTCCGCGCTCATCACGTCCGTCACTATCGTTGGTCACCTAATGGATCCAGCATATTTAGCGGATCCTGGACATGGGTTGGGGCTGGAATTCCACCGGGGTGACACCCCCGGGGAACCCAGCCCCAACCCTTTTCGACGTGTGTGTTCCGGCGGTGACCTACTCTCCCACACAGTCTCCCATGCAGTACCATCGGCGCTGGAGGGCTTAACTACCGGGTTCGGAATGGGACCGGGTGTTTCCCCTCCGCCAT